>CAXTOT010000020.1:0-71025 GCA_964245915.1 uncultured Lichenihabitans sp.
CCGGCGATCTGAAGCCAGCACTGATCTGCAGCACCGTGTTTAATGCAGGCGATCTGAATCACGGCCAAGCACAAGACCAGGATGGTAAAGGTGACCGGCTTCGACTTACCCCGAGCAGATTGGGCTGCTTGGCTGGGAGAGTACAATTCTACCGGCACCGCATATTCGATTCTCCTTCCATCCGAGGCAGCACTATGAACGGGGAAGGAGCCGGGCGATGCCTCCGAACAGAGGCAAACATCGAAGGCCCAAGCGAAAACGCGGTCCTAGCGTTTCCGACAAGGAGCACGACGGCAAAGCCAAGGACGTCATCGTTGGCGCCTGAGGGCGGCATTGTAGCAAATGGCGAGATTGCCCCGGCAACGACGGTTGCCCACCAAATGCCAACCGATGTGACAATGAGCGGCCCCGCAGTCACCTGCAACGAGCCACACCCCCAACGCACTGGCGTTCTCGCGTGTCCGCAATCCACCTCGATTGTACATCCGACCAAACACGTCAGACCAGCACGGACAGGGTCTCGGCGCGCGCTCCCTCGATTGCTACAATTTGATCAACCTTGACGGGCGTTAAGCCAAATCGCCGGCGTCTTTTTCGGGCGCTTAAGACTATCCTCTCCAAGCATGAGGATGACTGAATGGCCGAAAAGCGTTACACGGTTCGCAGGAGATCGTTCATCCCCGCGACAATTGCGACTTCAGACATCGTTGTCCCATGTATGATCGTTGACATTTCAGAAGCCGGAGCCAAGCTGCGTTTGCCCCCCGGCTACTTTGTATGTTCTGCCTTCTACGTACGAGCGCCAGAGCTAGGCCAAGCCGTTTCAAGTCGAATCGTCTGGCGTCGCAAGGGCGAGATGGGCGTAAGGTTCCGATAGTTTCAGCCCGGCACCTTGAAGACGATTTGCAGGATGAGTTTGGCGCAATCCGTTCTCTGGCTTGGCAAACAGTGGCGGGTCACCGACGAGGGCCTCGAAACCACTGCGACAAAGGGCGAGCACGTTCTTCGAATCGCAAAAACCGAGCTTGCCCGGGGCTCCAGCGATGTGTACGCGAGCTGGCCAGTGCACATGGCGCAAAAAGCCTGGGTTGATTTGGACGATTTCGTGAAAGCCTTTTTGGCGGCATGCCTCATCCACGGCATCCGGATCGAGAGTGTCTTTCCGATGGTGGACACTGCCCGCCAATTGCATGCGGATCTCGGCTTGAAGAGATCGCGCAAGCAGCCCGGATAAGAGGGCAATTACGTGCCTTGAAAGTTACGCCGCAACTAGGCGAAACCAGGTGCGGTTCGGCTCCCTCCTTCGCCTGCTTACAAATTCCTCGCCCAACTGGAGGTATTTTATTAGAAATTGAACTTCGTTGATGTGTAAATTGTCGACTCTTGCAAAGCATGCTGTTGCTCGAATCGAGCAACGAGAGTTACGATGTCAACGGAACCGTCCCTAAGAACTAGTCGCAAGCTGGCGTCGATCGCTGAGGTGGGAGCCAACCGGGACATATTGCACTTGCCGGTTCCAGTTGGCTCGGCCATGCGGATTGTTTTGGTGGAGTGGCGAATCATCCCGGCATATGAGCGTGTATTTCTAGAATATTGGTCTCAGTGCCAATTGGTTCCCGAACGCTCCGGACTGATTGGAGAGTTTCTCAGCCGGGTCGAAAGCACGAACCATTTTCCCTGGATCAACTGGAAGCTGGACCATAGATATACAACATTTGTGAACGTTGGTCTCTGGAGCGACGCTACGGCGTTCCAATCGCAAATTGGTTGGAAACTGGACGACAAAGAACCCAAGCTGCCTTTCGAATACAGCAGACGACGTCGTATTTTCCTTGGCCCAGAGCGGTGGCGTCTGGGCGGTACGGCACTTCCGATCTCGGACCACGCGCAAGTGTCTTGAGGAAGGTGCAATATCGGAATGTCGACGGGGTTGACTGCTGGTTGTAACGCAAGATCAGAGCCGGCGCGCGTGCCAGCGTGCCCGCCTTCGGACTGTGAAGTTGGCGATTGTCTCACACGATTTTAACCAAACGCCCGAAATTGCGGAAACCATCAACTCGCTCAGCCGTAGCTGCTTAAAATTAGTGAGAGGTGAAAATGCGGTTGATGATTTTAGAGGATGATCCGCTGGTATCCGAGTACATCACTAATGTCGTACAGGACGATGGACACGAAGTCATTGGATCTATTATCGACGCGGAAGCGGCTGTCGATCTCGCTGCAGCCACAAATCCAGACCTCCTTATTGCTGACATCGATCTGGGAAAGGGCGGAAGTGGCATAAGCGCTGCGGTTTCCATTCGTGAATCTATCGGGATCAAAACATTGTTTGTGACCGGCTATACGGATGCTGTGACGCGAGATAGAGCGCAGCATGCCTGGCCTCTTGGATTCATCAAGAAGCCGTTTAATGCGGAAGAACTTATCAGGGTTCTCAGAAGCGCTATCGGCGTGTTGCCGCTCCGATAGCTTTCCAGTCTCTGGACTATCTGCGCTCCGAATGCGGACCGCAACGCGATGTAATTACGGCTTTAGTGAGCCAGAACACCCTAGTGATCGGAGCCCTCTACCAAGCCAAGCGGCAAGGGCGAGACCAAGTGGTCGCCGCTGACGAAATCGTCAAGGTTGGTTCGGCAACCGTTGCCGCCGCCGCAGATGGAAAGTGATAGCTGCTGCCTTGCTTCAATCGCTCATAAACGGCCGCTGGCGGCAAAGTCGCGGCCGAGCCAGCCGATAAAGCCGAATCGAGCGATGCCGCTCAGCGGTCAACTTTTACGAGTCAGCTTTTCAGATGCCATTTCGATCGCTGTCAGTCGCAGTGCTACCCGAGCGCAGTCGGCAAACATGGGGCAGCTGACCTGCTCACAGGGCCACCGGTCGTCGATCCGGTTGCCGTTGCAGATGTCCTGAGCACCTTCGGTGCAAAACAGCCAAATCGCCTTCTGGATCAGGCGCGGGAAGTTGGCCGGGCCTGCTGGGCAAAACTCGCGCGCATCGATTTGCCGACTGGCGATCTCGATGATGGCGGCGCATCCACCTGGCGCATAGCATCCCGGTCCATAGGCATGGTCGGCTCCGAGTTCCCGCAAGCACCCACTGCGATGCAGCCAGTTGTGCACCAGGGTGTCGACCACGATCATGCTGGCGCCGGTGGTAACCCAACGCTCTCGAGCAGGATCACAGGCCAGCAGCAGGTCGGCCAGCGCCATCGACAGCACCTTGAATGAGATTCCGAAGATGCCGCTGAGCGGCAGCAGCACTGCATCCCGCATGAGGACCGCGCGGTGCTCCGCGCCAGGTTGGTCCGCGGCGGCCAGGCGGGTATCGATCCAACTCACGAGATCGCCGTCGCATACATCACGGAGAAACAGGAACAGGCTGTAGGCGGCCTGGTTCAGCTGGCCGTTGCGCAAATCGTGCAGCGGCAGTGAGCAGGTTTCGATATGATCCGGCTCGCTGCAGGTGAACGCCTGCTTGGCGAAGCGGCACTCGGCAAAGTGCCAGTAGCTCATGAGTTTGGGGCAGCTCGGTAAAGCGGCCAGGGCGGCCTTGATGTCCGAGAACGTGACCGTCCCGTGTCGGTCCATGTACACCCAGGCAATCGCGTCGGAAACACCTTGGTAGCTCAGCACCGGCATCAGCCAATCGAACACGGCTGGCGTGTCGTGCCGGCCGACCGCGTCGCCCAGCCCCGAGCGTTGGAGGCGGCGTCGCAGATCGAGCAACATGGTGCCGGGTGCCGCGATGCGACATACGCCGGTGATGCGTCTGACGACGGTTGCGAGATTGTAGTGATCCAAGGGGCTGATTTCGGTGGAGACCGTGCGAATCACGGCCGACCAGCACGCTAGCCGACGGTCAATAAGAGGGGTCAAATCGCCTGATTTGGAGCCATTTCGACGTTTTTCGACCTCTTCTAGTCAGTTTTAGCGCCTTTCGACGATATCGGCGCCAGTGCGCGTAACATTACGGTGGAAAGCTGAGTTCACCGTGCCTGAGTGGAAAGTGGGCCAGTTGGGCTCCCTTGAACGACCTTCGGAGATGCTCCACGCTTAATCCCGGCTGGGGAGGGAAAGATCGATGCCGATTACTCAGGGCGCAGGCAATCCAGATTGGAACCGGGACGAGACGCTCCTCGCGCTCGACCTGCTCTACAGGCACGACACGCCCATCCATAAAGGTCACGACAACGTCGTTGACCTGTCAACGCTTCTACGAGCCGCGCTAATTCATCCTTTTGAGGGGCGACGCCCATCCTTCCGCAACGCGGACGGTGTCGCGCTGAAGCTGCAAAACCTGCTTTCAGCAATTGATCCTACTCGGGGGCTGTCGTCGACAGCGGAAATCAGGGTGATGCCCGGAAGCTGACCTTCGCGTTTTTGCCGGAACATTCCGTGCCAAAATCTGCCAGTGGCCCGCGTACCAGCGCGTTCGTCTACAGTGCTCGCGCCTTTGTGGCCTATTGGCTCCTTGTGCCGTAGAATCAGGCAAGAGTGGCGTGGCGGCTCGAAAGCGATGGACGATGCGAACCTTCATCCACTCCGACAGCCCGATATGCAAGAAGACGGAGGATCGCCTCGGCTATTCCTTCTTTGCAAAGGCTCTCGCCACCGCGGTCGTAGACCGACCATGCGGCGATGGCTTCATTGCCGGCGTTCAATCGGCCTGGGGCATGGGCAAATCCAGCGCGATCAACTTGATGCTCGAAACGATCGAGGAGCTGGAAAAGGAGAAGGCGAAGCACGAGAAGATCAAGATCAGACATTATAACCCATGGCTTTTCTCCGGTTTCGAAGCCCTGGCTCGTGGTTACCTGTCCGAACTGGGTCGCATCATCGAAGAGACGATGGGCATCGGCACGCCCCCGAACACCCGCAAGACCGTCGAGAAACTGGTCAAAGGCGGGTCCGAGATGATTGGCGGCCTTGCCGCCATCGCCGCTATGGTGGCGTCTCACGGGGGTGCCGCCCCCTTCGCCGCCAGCATCAAATCGGGAGTCAGCGGTGCGCTCAACCTCGGCGCTTACGCGATCGACAACCGATCTCTCGACTCAATCCGGGAGGATCTTTCCGGCCATCTCGCGGAAGTCGGCTGCAAGCTCCTCGTCATCATCGACGACCTCGACCGCCTCCAACCCGAAGAGCTGCGGCAGGTCCTCACCTTGGCGAAGACGTTTGGCAACCTGCCCAATGTCATCCACCTCCTGGTCTACGACCGGGAGATAATTGACAACTCGCTGGCACATGTCGCGGGCGCCGGACGCCTCTCGTTCCGTGAGAAGATCGTGCAGGTCGAACTCGACCTCCCGCCCCCGAGCGTCTCTGGCCTACGCGCCATGACCTTCGATCGTCTGACGGCGATGATCGGTAGAGATCCCCCTATGGATCAATTCGACTGGGACATCGTGGCTGACCTCGCCTTCGCTCGCTACTTGAGGAGCCCACGCGACGTCACGCGGCTTACGAATGCGATCTCGGTCAGTTGGCCCGGGCTCAAAGGCGAAGTGTATGTCCCCGACTTCTTTGCAATGGAACTGCTGCGACACTTCGAGCGACCAACCTACGAGTTAATACGTCAGGAACAAGCGGCCCTTGTCGGGCAAAACCGCAGCTTCGCCTCGAACAACGCGGATGAGGCATGCGAGGCGATCGTCGACAGCGTGAGCGAGTCGCGGCGTGAGGCCGTCAAGCGGGTGCTCATCCGGATATTTCCACTCGCGAAGTTCGGCAAGACGGCGTTCGGCTCTCGCTCGTCTCCGCCTGCCCTATCGGGTCGCCGGGTGGGGGATCCCGATGGCTTCGACGCATTCTTCCGATTCACCTCAACGCTATCGGAGATCACCGTCGCGGACCTCCGCGTGATAGCGGAAAAGCTCGACGACAGGGAGTTCCTCAGGGCGACAATTGGCAAGGCAATGTCGACGCCCAACCCCGAAGGGGGCACCATGGCGTCACGCATGCTGAACGAACTCGGCTCGATGATCCAGGATCGGGATCACATCGACGCCGCCCCGCTCGACGTTGTCCTTCAACTGGCCGATCAGCTGATCGAGCTTAAAGACGAAGTGCAGGAACTCGGCGCCGTCGAGAACATCAGCAGGACGCGACGGCTCCTGGACATTATCATCGAAAGGCTGCCGGAAGCCGAGCGGGGCAAGCTAATCGAGGAGGCCGTCTCGAACGAACGGTCGTCCGTCCACATGAGCGCCTATATCGCAGCAGCTGTCGGCCGGGATCATGGGCTGGTTGGGCAAGTCAAGCGCGGCGAGGCGCCGATAGTATCAGAGGAATGGGCCAAGAAGATCGGAGAAGCCGTAGCCGCGCGCATCGAGACCTTAGCGGCCGTCAATCAACTTTCTACGCGACCAACTATTGGAACAGTCCTTCGTGTCTGGAGCGCGTATCGGGGAACGGTCGCTCCCAAGGCCTTTGTCTCGAACCAGGGAGGCAATCCAATTGCCATCCTCGACATCGCTTTTGCTAACATGGCTCAGGTCACATCGAGCGCGTTTCCCTTTCGATACCGCGAGCTTCGGGCCGAACCAGAACGCGACATCAACAATCTCGAATTTCAGGCTGCGTGCATCGAGCGGCATCTGCGCGACGGCCAGATCGACGCGCAATTAAGAGGCGATGCCGAGCGCTTCGTTGAAAGCGTTAGAAGGCTCGCACACACATGATCAGCAGCAGGTGTGAGGCCAGACCGCGCTCGCTGCCGTGCTCGAATTTATGCGCCAGGAGCCGAGTTGACTGCTGTGATCAACCAAGAGAAAGTTTGTCGCGCTGCGCCAGAAACAAACCTCATCAAGGTCCGCGTTGGTCGACTTTGGCAAGTGGCGACTGGCGCGGGTCGAACTAGGCAGCTAATCGAAGGGTTCGCGCGTCTGGTACAACGTGCGCGTCGGGTTGGACAGTGGTGTCCTGGATTACAAACCCCTACAGCTGCTTCTCGCGGCAGGGCGAAATGCTCAGGCAGACCTGAATGGGTCGTGACGAGCAATTGCAGCGCTCACGAAGTGGGTTCACGGATGCTTTTCCGTCTTGGACGCTCGATCTCCGGCCGCGATTGCATTCGCCTCGCACATGTAGGCTCCCGCCTTCGTGTTCCCGTAGTTGTGAGTGCCGGGGAAGTGATAGACGCCTGACTTGGTGTTGACCCATACAAGCGTGCTGCCTGGACATTGCGTGCTGCTCGGCACGCCGGTCGTCACGGTAGTTGGCGCGGCGGGGGTCGAAGCCGGGGCCGCGGCCGGAGTGGGCTTCTTGCGACCTAACCCGAATATGCCACCCCCGGACGGCGCGGGAGCCGGCGCCGCTGTCGTGGTGGGTGCCGGGGCGGCCGGTGCCGCAGGGGCGGATGCGGCGTCTGGGATCACCTCGGTGCCGGCCCGGCACGCCGTGATGAAGTCGGCCTTTTTCTCAGTGGCTTTGATGGCCGCCTTATTGGCGGAATATTCGGCGTTGCATTCCTTGACGGTCTTGGCCGAAGCGGGGCCAAACGACAGGACCGCGAGCGCCGCAGCCATCATGGTTCCGAGCAAGATCCGGCGCATGCTTCTCTCCCCCGAGTTGCCGGCGCACGCTGGCATCCAGCTTAAGTCGAAAGCGGCGTTTCGGTCGCTCAATGATCATTGGGCTGATACCACCACCCCGCATGGACGGTTGATGCTGACGGTGCTTGGCGGCTTGGCCGAGTTCGAACGCGAGTTGATCAGGGCCAGGACCGGCGAAGGCCGTCAGCGAGCGCAAGCGCGAGGCGTGCACATGGGGCGTCCACCGAAGCTGACTCGTCACCAGCGCGAGGAATCACTAGAGGCTGTCAGCCTGGGCTCGGCCTCTCAGGCCGACTTGGCCCGACGATTCAATGTCAACCAGGCCACCATCTCTCGGCTCATCCGGGCTGGCGGCAACGACCTACTTTGACTCAGGGCGGCAATACAACCAGGTGGCGTCCTATTGTCGGACCTCTCGGGAGGCCGAAGTGTGGCCGACCACCCCTGCGCAGACAAAATTGCGCCATAAGCGGAAGTTGGCCTCGTACCCAGAAGCGGTCCCTTGGCGCCCGTGAGCGCCGAAATGCTCACTCAGGCGGTTCGATCCGCAAGGTGCCGGTGAAAGAGAACGCCTCAAGGAAACGCGCGGGCTTGCCGGCGCAGGTTCCCTCAAAGCCAAGCGTCGCCGGCAGGCCGGCCGCGTCGATGCGCAGGCGCAACCGGCCGTCGCAGCGCGCGCCGTTCGTCCAGCTGATGGCACCTTCGACGAGGCGACCCCTGTCGCCGTCGGCCGTTTCCTTCGCGTCCTTCATCCCTTGGCCGAGCAGGGCCCCGATCGACGGCGTGAGTTCGAGCGGCAATTTGGCGACGCTTGCGCGACTCCAGCCCTGGCCATCGCGCGTCCATTGCACATCGCCGATCACGATCGCCTCGAGACCGTTCTGGCGGGGGTTGCGCAGGATGTGGGTCCGGTTCGGTCGCAGCCGGTCGATGTAGTAGGCATCGATCACGCCGCCGCGGTCGATGAACAGGCGCATCCGCTCGAGTGGCGCCTTCTCTTCGGCCGCCATGGCGGTGAGCGCTGTCTCGATCGGGCCGGCCATGGCGGGGGTCGCGAGGAGTGCCGCGATCAGGGCGATGAGCGCGCGCGTCATCTCAGAATATCCTCGAATGTGCGCCCATGCGGCTGGTGGCGGTAGTTATAGCCCTCAAGGACCGCCTGTTTCAGTGTCGCGACGTCGACGTCGCCCACCTTGCGCGGCGAGCGCGCACCCGGTGCGTCCTCATAATTCTTGACGATGACGTCGATGTAGACGGGCTGGCGCAGCGGTCGCGGGCGCAGAAGCGCCACCAGTGCTTGGGCGATTGCCGGGTAAGGCGTGTATGTCGGATTCTTGAGCCAGCCTCGCAGCATCGCCTCGTCGACGCTGTAGTCGATCCCAAGTCCGGCAAGCGCGGCAAAAAGCCGATCTTCCGGCACGGGGTCGGGCCGTGGCGGCGGTATGGAGGTCGTCGATCCGATCGGCGGCGGCGAAGCGGCGGTCGAGCCCGTCGGCGGCTTGTAACCATCCGCCTCCGTGAACACGTCGGCCGTGGTCGCGTGGACGTCGGGGGGCTTGCCGCCGCGCGCGAACGGCTCGGTCGGGGCGCGCTCGAAGGCCCCGAGCGCGCATTGCGCAGGGTCCGAGCGGGCCTGGAAGGCGAGGTCGACGCCTGCCGTCGGCGGCGCCCGGCAGATCGCCGCGTCGCCGCCGGTGAGCGTGCGTGCGTCCGTCGGGACGAAGAACCCGTCGAGCCCGGCGTCGCGCGTCGTGGTGCCGGGGCAGGAGCGGTCGGATGCAAAGTTCCGTCCTTGGAACGCGCTGGCCGGGGTCGCGGCGCAGTCCCCTCGCGTGTTGCGCGCCAGCAGCGTGTTGCCGATGCGCCCCCCGTCCGGGGCGGTGAGGCCGGCCGCCAAGTTGGCCGCGATCGTGACGTTGGCGAGCGTGAGCCCAGAACCCTCGACGGCCGCCGATGGCCCGGCGGCACCGATGACGAGCGCGTTGGCAAGCGTGGCGTGGGCCTGCGGGGCGACGAACACCGCCGCACCGCGCCCGCCCGCCTTGTCGCCCTTGAACAGGCTGTGCGTGAACGTCGCCGTGCCGCTCGCGATCGCGATCGCGCCACCGTCGCCCGAGGAGGTGTTATCAACGAAAAGGTCGCCGACGGACGTTAACTCGGCGCGCCCGAGGTCAGCCGAGAGCGCGCCGGCCTTCGACCCACGATTGCCCTGGAAAAGGTTGTAGGCGAAGTCGAAATGCCCGGGTGGCAGGCGCGCGACCGCGTCGACGATCGGCTGCGGGCTGTGATTGACGTCCCTTGCCAGCGGAACGAGGTCGCGCACCTCGATCGCCCCCGCGGCGGCTCCACCGTCGTTGTCGCGGAAAACGCTGGCGCGCACGCTCACCCGCGCCGCCGGGTCATGCGCCTGTTGGGACAGCCTCAGGACCGAGCCGCGATTGCCCGTGAAGGTCGTGCGCAGGACGTTGACGGGGCCGAGCGGCTCCGAGGCGTCAACCGCGACCGCCGAATTGGTGGCGAACTGGCAGTCCGCAATCGTCCCCGCGCTGAGGAAGACGGCAGACTCGAAATTACGCAGCGTGAGGCCGCGCAGCGTCAGCGGTAGTTGGCTGACGAGGAACGTTCCAGGCGCACCGCCGCCGTCCAACGTGATCGCTCCCGCGCCGTCGATCTCGACAGGCTTGGTGAGACCATAATGGCCGACGACCTTCATCACCGTTCCGGGCGGGCAATCGAAGCGGATTACCCCGCCGATCGCGAGCGCCTCGCGCAGGGTGGTGCCTTCGCCATAGGCGCCGTCGAGCGCGCAGGCCTTGACCAGCGCGTCAGCGCGGGCGGCGCCTGGTGCCCAGCACAGCGCCGCAAGCGCGGCCACGAGCAAAGGCGAGACGGCGGCCGCCCTCACTTGAGGATCTCGTGCGACTTGATGATTGCGACGGGGGGCTGTTGCGGCTGCACGGTCCGTTTCGGGTTCGCCCAGTCGGTGAAGTCGATCTGAATCGTTTCGCTCATACCCTTGATCGTGGCGTGGCCCTGCCCGTCCGCGTCCACGATGCCGCCAGCCGTCGCGATGGGCTTGGCGGGCACGCCGTCGATTCCGAGCACGGTCGGATGTTCGTGGAACAGCGTGAAGTCGATCCGCCGTCCCGCAGCGGTGACATAGGTCGCGCTGCCTCGACGGTCGGGCTTGATGGCGTTCAGCGCCGCCTCCCGTTTCGATACATAGGCGTCGAATGCGACCGCGTCGGCGGCGGGCGTGGCGGCGGCGGGCGCGTCCATGACGTCCATCACGCCCCATTGCAGCCCGTCGCTACAAAAGGAGTCGTGACAATCGACGATGCGTGCGGAAAGCCAGAACGCCGGCTTGGCGTCCGGAAGGCAGGCCGCCGAATTGATGAAGGTCTGGGCGTCGCCTGGCACGCTGAACATGCGGGTGCAGGCCCCGAATGCCTTCGGCATCCAGGGCGAGATCCCGCAGGCGAAACCCGCCGCCACGCAGGTGTTTGCCAAACGGTTGACGCCAATTGTCGGCTTAAACTCGTCGACGCCGGCGCCGTCGAAACGGAAAATGTCGTCCAGTGTAAGGCCTGCGATCGTGGGCATGATCGTCGTCGGCATGGCGATGCCGTGATCGGATCCTTTTGCGATGGTCAGGACGCTCGCGGTCGCCTCCGTCGGCACGCCGCCGGCCGTGATCGTGAAGGCGGGACCCTGCACGACGTGCTCGACCCCGGCATGGAGAAACGTCTGCTCGAAAGCGCCGCGGTCGGCTGCCGCCACCAGCACCGGCGCGGGCAGGGCGTAAGCGCTCGAGGCGACGGTCACGAGCCGCGTCAGCGCTTCCTCGGGCGGAGTCATGGCCGGAGTGAGCGGCGTCATCGGAAGAAGCTGGGTCTGGTTGCTCAACAGCATGGCGCGCAGCACCTCATTATCCGCGTTACTCACGACATTGTAGAGTTTCGTCGGATCCTGACTTTTCGGATCGAAGCCGTCGTTGTCCGCCAGTCGCCGGAACGGCGAGGTGCGTCGCCCTCGGTTAGAGGTGGCGGCAAACTTTGCCTCGGAAAGATCGAGGACGATCCAGGCGGCTGTCTGCAGCGCTGTGTCGCCATGTACGGCGGCGAAATCATAAAGGTTTAGCACCGCGTTGAGACTGTAGCGGGTGTAGGGCCGCGCGTTGTACTCGCGAAAGTCGTGGATGGCTACGTCCTGCAACCGGCGCAACAGCCATTCGCGCACCTTGGCCTGATCGCTTTTCACGCCGTCGATCCCGCCATGTTTCTCGGCCTCAAGCCGGGCGATGATGTCCGCGTTGACGAGATAGCGCGAGCTTTCGATGTTGAGGCGGTGGTTCTCCGATTCGGGAATCCGAACGTCCGCGAAGGTCGGGGCGACGGCCTCGACCCCGGCAATGAGGATGAACGCCGAGGCGCCGAGCGAGACCGGAGCGGCGACCGCCGCGACCGCGTAGATGACGAAGCTCTTCTTGAGCCAGGCGAACAGGTCGCCGATCGCGTGGCCGAGCCCGCTCAGGAAGGAGTGGGAGTCGGCCTCGTCTTCCGGGCTGCCGACCTCGTCGCGGGCCGGCGTGCTGCAATTGGCGATCTGCGAATAATCGTCATCGGCCGGAGGACCGCGCGTCGCCAGCATCTCGTCATACATGTGATCGACCGCATCGGTGCGGAGGATGTTCGCGCCGTTCGGTCCGCCCATGTAGAGGACGCGGACGAGCTCCCGCACTTCGACGTCGAACTCGCCGCTTGAGTCCAACGTTGGCTTCGTCAGGCAGACGAGGTGCGAGCTGCCGAGCACGCTGTCCTTGCGCAGCAAAAGGATGCCGTCATTGACCTGCTTGATCAGGCAAGCGCGCGACACGCTGATGGCGGGCTGCGGGGGTGTGCTGGTATCGAGGGTGGCTTCGTGGCAATCCGGCCGCGACATGTCCACGCTGGCCCCGGCCGGGGCGATGCAGGCCTCGCGCGGGTGGGCGAGCAGGAAGGCAACCTTGGCGCCGAGCAGGTTGATGAAGCCCTCACCCTGATCTTTGAATTGTTTGATGCGCTCGGCGGCGAGCAGACTCAGGTACTGGTCTTCGCGGCCGCAGGCGGCATGGCGGATGATCCAGTCCTTGCGGGCCGCTAACCCGGTCCTCGCCTCGGCCGACCCGTGCGACGCGTGCGGGTAGGGGGCCGTCGCGGCGGGCGGTTTTTGCTGTGCCGGCGCCGACCCAGTAGCGAGTACGACCGCTACGCAGAGCAGACTACGCAGGAGCTTCGACCCTATCCCGCGATCCGCCATCCAAACCTCCCACTAGAGATAATTGTCAGTATTCCGGGGCGCTAACGCGATTATGACAAACTGGATACGAACAATGCATCGATGGATATTGATCCTGACTGCCTAGGAAAACCAAGCATGCGGACAGGCGAGGCGCAACACTAAACAGCGCTTCAGGTACGGGTCGAGCAGGGTTGGAGATCGCCGGGGAGGTCCGCGAACCGTTTAGCTCAAAACCACTCTCGCGATCCCTCTACAATCCGTTGTACGCTCCGTTGCTTTTTGAAACGGATGTCCCGTGACCAGGCGACAATCGACAATATCAACTTCGCACCAACACCGTTTTCTTACGAGGAGTGAGCTACTCCCTGATCCTTGGACAGATTCCCGGCTGGTTTAAGCTACTCTGCGAACCTGATTGCCTCATTCCGAGCTGGATGGCGGCGAGGGTGACGAAGGCGAGCAGTGTTGAAGCGAGGTTTTCAAAATCCTTGGCGAGGCGACGGTTCCGGCCGAACCAGGAGAAAGTGCGCTCAATTACCCAGCGGCGCTTGATCACCTCGAAGCCGACTGCCTTGGGATTGCGTCTGACGATCTCCAGCCGGAGCGGATGGTTGGCTGCGACCGCCTCGTAGGTCTGCTGGGCATTGTAGCCGCCATCGGCGAAGACGCAGTCGAGCCAGGGAAAGCGCCGCCGGACCTTGTCGAACAGCAGGGCCGCGCCGTCGCGATCCTGCATGCCGGCCGAATGCACCACGAGGCGGATCGGCAGGCCGAGCGTATCGACCAGGGCGTGGATCTTGGCCCCTTCACCTTCTTTCCGGCGTCGTAACCCCACTGCGTCGGCTTGGTCGCGGGCGGAGGTCTTCGCCTGACACCCCCCTTTTCCGCCGACTTGAGCGTTTGGCAGCCGATGGACTGGCCTCGCGGCCCTCGCGCTCGCGCAGCAGAACGTGCAGTTCCTGCCAGATAGTGTCCCAGGTCCCGTCCGCCTGGAACTTGCGGAAGATGTTGTAGACCGTTGAGCGTGGTGGAAAGCCGTCGCGCGGCAGGTATCGCCACGGGCAGCCGGTGCGCAGAAGATAGAAGATCGCGTTCATGGCCGCGCGCATGTCGGTCTTGCGCGGTCGCCCGCCCGGTGTCGCAGCCGGGATGAGCGGCCCAAGAACAGCCCATTCGGCGTCCGTCAGGTTACTCGGAAAGCGTCCGCTTCCCTGCTTGTGCGCTTCACGATGCTCGTCCGTCCACATGCCGACCCAGGCTCCGCATCACACGGGAGCTTTGAATCACGCAGAAAAAACCGCGGCAACACCCTTTTGGGTCAGGCTCTTAGCTCGGGTCAACGGGCTTTGTTCCCAAGCCGGTGCCTATTGAGCTTCGCGTGCAACACCGATCCTCGGACCGTCGCTACGACTTCGGCGTGCACCCCTCGCGCAAATCAATCCTGTCGAGCTGCCGCAACAGATCCACGAAACCGGCCAAGAGCTTTCGATCCTCAGCCGCCGCCACCTGATCCTTTTCAGCCTCCTTTTTGACCGCGCAGACGCCCAGCTTCGCGATGACCCGGCCCACGAAACGGTGAACCGCTTGAAAGCTCCGGCATCCTTGTTCATGGCGACCGGCGTGGAAATCCTCGACTGAAGCTTGGGAGGTGGTGTTGAACAACGCGATGGCGTCGCTGCCGTGAGCCAACTGTTGATCAAGCTCGTCGCAGGTCTTCACAGCTAGGTCGTCGAGCGAGGCGGAGCGGGCTGGCAGCAGAGGTGCAAGTACAAGGCCGACAGCAAGCATGAGCATGCCGGCCCGTGCAGCGAAGCCAGATCGTGAGCACCACATCTCGTCATGATGACCCGCGAAACGAATTACGTCATCAGCTAATCAGGCGCGAGTCGCGCCGCGCATGAACTAAACGTCTCACGCATCTGACGGCGTCGGCACGAAGACGTGAGGCTGGCCAGCAGTTCGGTCAACGGCGCATCCCCGCCCGGCGTTGCAGCTTTGATGGCGGCCGTCTCGAATTCGTCCCGGCGCTGGCACACTTCGCAGATGATCACGATGCGGTTGCTGGGCCACTGTGAAAGCATGGTGATGCGCTCGGGCTCATCAAGTTGCCGCGGCAGGTCCTCGCGCGCCGGCTGGCGCTGTCGGACCACCGGCTCGCGCGCGTCAGCGGGCGGTAGGTTGTGGTCGAGATCGATGTACCTGGCACCGCACCGCGGATCGTACTTGCGTGGGCGGTCGCGCCAATAGGGGCAGTCCGACGCGAGATGCGCCAGCAGCCGATCCAACTCGATCTCCGGGCCGAAGCGGGCCGCCAATCGCACCAGCCGGTATTGGCCGCGTCGGGTGCAGAGCTTGCACGCGATCCGGACGATCACCCAGGGATATTGCGAGAGGCGCGATGGAGGAGTGCCCATTCGCGTGTTTGAGAACAAAAAAGGAACAGGCGCAAGGCGACATAATGCTTGTGGACACCACCGAGCAGGGCAGAGTTCGTGTCGCTAATACCGCGTTAACCAACAGCGGGCACGTTCACCAGCCTGGCCTGCCAATGATGGTCAGGTTCGCGACCGACCGTCCTTGAGCGTTGTGCCGCTCGCAATGATCTTGTCCTGATTGAAGACCGTCATGACCAACACCAAGCACGTCGCCTTCCTGCTGCTCCCCTTTCTCCTCTCCGCCGCCCCGACGCTCGCGGACGAAGCGAAAGCAGTTCCATCCGGGGTCAATCAGCAAATCGATTTTTTCGCCAGCGTGAACCCGGATTGTTCGCCAGCCGGTATCCCAACAGTTCGCCTGATTGATGGTCCATCGACTGGGGTGATCACCACCGACAAGGGGCGCGACTTCCTGGCCTTTCCGCGCGGCAACGTCCGACACCTCTGCAATCGCAAGCGTGTGAGCGGGGTGAAGCTGTTCTACAAGTCGCAAGCCCATTTCATCGGCACGGATCATGTCCGCATCCTGATCCTCTCGGGGTCTGGCACGGAACGCGAGGCGACCTACAACATCGGCGTACGTTGAAGCGTTCGCGTTTGCGCTGGCCAGAGCGGCCGCGTGATGCGGCCCCGAGCGCGGATTTTTCTCGACGACGCGGTCGGAACTCCTGACGAACCCGGCCAGTGACATCATTGACGAGCTGCCGCGAAGTCGGGGGGTCAATGATAACCAAATTTGAGCTGATTGGTCCCTTTAGAGGGTATTCAGCCCATTTTTGACCGCTTTCAGCGACTTTGGCCCTCTCTTACCGGACTTTCAACGCTGGCCGTTCCGTCCATAGTCGTCGCCTGCTGTCAGTAGAAAACCCCGGCTGGACCGGTTTCCCTACGGCATTTCCCATCGCTGTGATTCCCCGGAGCGGAACAGCGCATCAATCACCCGCATGTTGGAGACACTGTCGGCAACACCCCATTCAAGCGGACGACTGTCGAGCACCGCACGTGAGAAGACGTCTCCCTGCAAGGTGTATTGATTGGCAAGCGGCAGTTCTGTGATTTCGATGCCGTTTCCTACCAGGTCCCGCCCATCATCCACAAACAGGCGGCTGGGGACCGAAGGATCGGCATTGAAAGGGATTTCGATCTCGATCCGCCCAGTGGTGCCTAGGATCTGAACCCGCTGATATGGGACCGCCTGGGTCGCACAGGTGAACGTGAGATGCCGCCCGTCCGGAAATGCCGCGAGCGCACTGGCCATCCGGTCAATGTGCATAACTGGATCACGGTCAAATAGGCCGATCACGCGCTCCGGCTCTGTCCCGAAGACGAAACGGGCGGTGTTGATCGCATAGCATCCGATGTCGTATAGCCCGCCGCCCCCGATGTCGGCCTGGTTGCGGACGTTGCTCGGGTCCGTGAGGTAGTAGGAAAAGAGCGTTCCTATGGCGCGAGGCTCCCCCACGCGACCACTCATGACCAGTTCCTTCACCTTGAGCCATTGTGGGTGGTGGCGAACCATGAACGCTTCGACCACAAGGCATCCGGTCCGGGCCGATGTATCGACAAGCTGGCGGGCTTCGGCCGCGTTCAGCGCAATCGGCTTCTCGCACAACACATGTTTACCGGCCTCAAGCGCGCGGATGGTCCAGGGAACGTGCAGGTGATTCGGGAGCGGATTGTAGATGGCCTCGATCGTCGGGTCGGCCAGCAGTTCCTCGTAGCTTCCGTAAGCCTGCGGGATACCCAAGTTGTCCGCGGTCGCTTTGGCTTTCGCCAGATCGCGCGAGGCAATCGCGCGTATTTCCGACAGCTCGCCCCGCTGCATCGCCGGGATCACGCTCTTCACGCCGATTTTAGCGGTGCTCAGCACACCCCAGGCAAGTTTCCGCTCCATTGTTTCTCCCTTGCTCAGTTTCGAAGATGCCTTGGCACGCAAGCGGAGGCGGACGAGTTCAGTGGCCTGTCCACCCCAGATCTCTTTCTGGAGATGTTTCCATAGCCATGTCCGGCCCCTCGGTCAGCGGCAAAGCGTCGCCGTTTTCTCGCCGAGGGCAGTGGCGAGCTGGTCACCGATGAGGTTGGAACCCCAGCGCAGCGGGTCGGCGTCAAGATCAGCGTAACGGGTTGTCGTTTGTAGATGGCTTTCGCCCAGCAGCTTGCCGACGATCGGCAGGCCAAAGCTCGATCCCTCCCTGACGCACGCGGAGGTATGTCGAAGATCGTGGAGCCGAACACCCGAACTCCTACCCGCCACAGATCGAGACTTACAAATTCTTCAGCTCAGCGCGAATGATGGCGTGTTGCTAAACTGTAGCTAACGCAAGCCCAGCTTCCACGAAGCGCCTATAGGCAGCGAAAAATACCCGGCGTTTTCAATAATTTGAGGTTGGTGGAGCCAGACGGAATCGAACCGACGACCTCTTCAATGCCATTGAAGCGCTCTCCCAACTGAGCTATGGCCCCACAATTTTTTGGTCGTTCCTTGGGAAGAAGGACCCATCGATCAACGCTAACGGATCGCAAAGGCGACCGTCAGCGGAGGAGCGGCTGTATAAACCTGAAACGCTTTGCCCCACAAGCCCCGGCGCGGATTTATTCATGGCGCCGGGACGCGCTGGATCTCTAGGCCTCTTCGTCGTTCTCGAGGTCGCCGTCGATCAGGTCGGCCACGTCGTCGTCCTCTTCCTCTTCCTCTTCGAGGAAGGTGTCGTCGGCGGGAACGTCATCGACCTCGATGTCGTCATCGGCCGCCGCTTCAACCTTTTCACCGGCTTCCACGTCCTCGAGCGACACGAGTTCGGGGCCGGGCTCCTGAGCCTCCACATCGGCCTCGGCGCGGCTCGCCGGGGCGGCTCGCGCGGCGCGCGGCACCGTCACGGGTATTGCCTGAAACACCGTGCCACATTTGGGGCAGATGATCGGGTCACGACTCATGTCGAAAAATTTGGTGCCGCAATTCTGGCATTGGCGCTTGGCGCCAAGTTCCGGTTTGGCCACGTTTCAGAAGTCCTCAGGGCGACGCCGGGGAGACGCATTGCGTCGGTTCAATGGAGCGAACCCCGTTAGTCGCAGCGCGACCCGCTGTCAAATCGCAAATCGAAGTCGAGCCCGACCAGCAGGGCCTGTCCCCACGACATGAATGACAGGTCGGGCCGCCCGTGATACGAGCGCCCGCGTCCTCCGAACGAATTTTCAAGGGAAGAGTCCAGTGTCGCCTGATGCGCATACCGGCCACTACGGCGCGGCGGGCAAGCCGCTAACGGCCAGCAAGGCCGGTCCGCTGCGCGGTCGCTTCCGGCCGCCGGGCGACAAGTCGATCTCGCATCGCAGCTTCATCCTCGGCCTGCTCAGCCTCGGCACGACGAGGATTTCGGGCCTGCTCGAGGGCGACGACGTGATGCGGACGGGCGACGCCTGCCGGGCCCTCGGCGCCACGATCGAGCGCCAGGCCCCCGGGGCTTGGACCGTCGAGGGTGTTGGGATCGGCTCGCTGCTGCCGCCGCGCGAAACCTTGGATTTCGGCAATGCGGGCACGGGCTCCCGCCTGATGATGGGCGTGGTGGGTGGTGGCGGCGTGACGGCGCGCTTCGATGGCGACGCGAGCCTGCGCAAACGCCCCATGCGCCGCATCCTCGATCCCCTGGAAGCGATGGGCGCCCAGGTGCTGGAGCAGGGCGAGGGCGGCCGCTGTCCGATCCTGCTGAAGGGAACCTCGGAGCCGATCCCGATCGAATACCGCACCCCGGTCGCCTCCGCGCAGATCAAATCGGCGGTCCTCCTGGCGGGCCTGAACTCGCCCGGGCGCACCACGGTGATCGAGGCGGAAGCCACGCGCGACCACACCGAGAAAATGCTGGCCCATTTCGGCGCCGACCTCCGGATCGAGCCGTTCGAGGGCGTGGGCCGCCGCATCACGCTGGTGGGCAGGCCGGAATTGCGTCCCGCCGACATCGCGGTGCCGGCGGATCCGTCCTCGGCCGCCTTCGCGCTGGTGGCGGCCCTGATCGTGCCCGGCTCCGACATCGTGATCGAGGGCGTGATGATGAACCCCTTGCGGATCGGGCTGATCACCACGCTGCGCGAGATGGGGGCCAGCATCGAGGAAGTGGAGCGAAGGCTCGAGGGCGGCGAGGATGTGGCCGACCTGCGCGTGCGCGCCTCGGGGCTGCGCGGCGTCGATGTCCCGGCCGCCCGCGCCCCCACCATGATCGACGAATATCCGGTGCTGGCCGTGGCGGCCGCCTTCGCGCTGGGCACCACCCGCATGCGCGGGTTGCACGAATTGCGCGTCAAGGAATCCGATCGGCTCGCCGCCGTGGCGGCCGGGCTCGGGGCGGCCGGGGTGCCGCATGCCATCGAGGGCGACGATCTCCTGGTCGATGGCCTGGGCGGCTTCGTGCGGGGGGGCGGGATGATCGCGACCCACCTCGACCATCGCATCGCCATGAGCTTCCTCTGCCTCGGGCTCGCGACCGAGCGGCCCGTCACGGTGGACGACGAGAGCATGATCGCCACCTCGTTCCCGAGCTTCAAGGCCACCATGGCGGCGCTCGGCGCCCACTTCGCCTGATGGCCGCGCGAGGCTTCCCTTGATCATCGCCATCGACGGGCCGGCCGCGTCGGGCAAGGGAACTCTGGCGCGAAAACTCGCGGCCCATTTCAAGCTGCCCCATCTCGACACGGGCCTGCTCTACCGGGCCACCGCACGGGCCCTGATTGAGGCCGACCGGCCGCTCGACAACATCGAGGATGCGGTCGCGGCGGCCCGAAGCCTGGCGCTGATCGATTTCGACGAGGCGCTGCTGCGTGGCCGCGAGATGGGTGAAGCCGCCTCCGTGGTGGCGGCCATTCCCGCGGTTCGCACCACGCTGATCGAGGCGCAGCGCAGTTTCGCGCGGCGTCCCGAAGGCGCGGTGCTGGACGGTCGCGACATCGGGACCGTGATCTGCCCGGACGCCAGCGCCAAGATTTTCGTGACCGCGAGCCCGCGCGTGCGCGCCCAGCGTCGGGCGCTCGAACTGGCCAGCCGCGGGGAGTCGGTCGAATTCGATGCCATCCTGGCCGACATCATCAAGCGCGATGCGCGCGATTCCTCCCGCGACGTGGCGCCGCTGCGGGCCGCATTCGATGCCGAGACCATCGATACCTCGGCCCTCGACATCGATGCAGCGTTCCGGGCCGCGCTTGCGGCCGTGCTGCGCCGGACCGCTTCGATGCGGTGAGCAAAGGCCAGTTTGCTGGCTTGCAATGGCCGGAATTTGCCGTCTTGGCGGCGCG
The DNA here is from genome assembly GCA_964245915.1 of uncultured Lichenihabitans sp. Taxonomy (GTDB): domain Bacteria; phylum Pseudomonadota; class Alphaproteobacteria; order Rhizobiales; family Beijerinckiaceae; genus Lichenihabitans. The sequence goes on from CAXTOT010000020.1 coordinate 20,545, forward strand.
CTTGGCGGCGCGCCTGCCAAACCGCCCCGAATTCCGGCCCGGTGACAACCTTCGCCCTCTTCATCGGCGATGACCTGAGCGTTGCACTGATTTAACTCATATTTTTGGGAAATTGTCGGTTAAATCAACGCATTGCAAGCGGATTGACTTAGGAAGACAGTATGGTAGCGTGGCATCTCGAAGGACATAGGTGCCTGTCCATCTGGCGTTTTTCAAAATAATTAATCGTTCGCAATCTATTTGGCCGAAGGCTGCGCTAATCGGGCCGCTTGGGGCTACGGTATATAACACAGACGATTGGTGTGCTCGACTGATACTGTAACGTTTTAAGGCGAGGGCCGGCCGTCGAGGCGGAACGCTCGCACGTCCGGGGGTGCTGCGATGGGACCCAACGCGCTCGAGCGGCTACGTGGCTATGTCGAGGGGGCCCTGAAGCGTAGCTCGGGGATCGTCGGCGACCACGATTGGGGCCGCCAAGCCGGCCAGGTGATCGTGGCCGGGGTCCATGTGGCGGCCGAGCCCGTCATGGTTCGCCAAGCCCGCGGCTTCCCCTGCTCGTCCACCCCCGACGTCTTTCCGGGCGATCAGATCGGGCTCGAGGTTCCGAACGCCATGGAGGCTTTCGGGACCGTCGGGCTGATCGTCTCCAAACTGGATGGGGGACAGACCAAGCGCTTCATGCTCACCAACGCCCATGTGGTCGAGCGCAAACCGCTGGATCCTGCCGTCCTCCAGATCTACAAACCCGAGAAGGGAAGCTGCAACGACCCGATCGGGACGACCCGATACGACCCGGGATTTTGGCTGAAATCCGTGGGGTTTTCGTCACCAAGTCTTCCCGGCGTCGCCTTCGAGGTCGACGCCGCATTGGCCAACATCAACGCGAAGGTGAAGAGCGGCAATATCAACAAGGATGTCGTCAGCAAGATCCCGCAGTTCGGCCCCGATGTGCGGAACCTGTTTACGGAACTGGCGCTTGGCCCGGTCACGAGCCTCGCGGCCGCCAAGACCCTCAACCAAGCTGTTGCCGCCAAGCAGATCGAGGTGCGGAAGGTCGGGGCCACGACCGGCTTTACCCGGGGGCTGATCGTCGGCGTGTGTACGCCCGTCAACAATCCGTCCCCAACCGATCCGCCCTTCCATTTCGAACTGGTGATCGCGCCGCATCCCTCCGAGCCGAGCAAGACCCAGACCTATAAGACGAGCAAGAACGATGCGGATGAGGCGCTCGGGGATTTCGACCCGGCGAGCAATTTCATCCTGCCGACTGTGACCTGCAAGGTCGGTCCCGGATCTGGCGACGACCAAACCATCACGACCGAGGGCCGCATCTTCGCCAATCTGGGTGATTCCGGTTCCCTCATCGTGGACACTGCCGGAAAGATCGTGGGGTTGCTGCAGCAGACCGGGGGCTCCTGGATCAAGGACACCAAGGCCAACAAGAACATCCGTCTGCCGAACGGGCTGGGGATGGCTCAATTCATCGTTCCGGCCTTCGAGGCACTCGGGTTGGGGCTGAACGCCGCCGTTCCCCCCGGCGCGCCACAGGCCGGCCCGGTGTCGCTCGAGATGGAATCCGACGAGCCGCCCGAGATGACGGAGCGACGGATGTTCGAGGCCGCCGAGAAGACTTTTAGTCATACCCGTGATGGTCGGCGGCTGTTGCGGCTCGCCAGACGGCACCTCCCGGAGATCCGCTCGCTGCTGCATCACCGTCGACGCGTGACGGTCGCCTGGCATCGCAACAGGGGACCGGCTTACGTGGCCGCCATCGCGCGGGCGGTTCGTCATCCCGGCCGACCTGTGCCGGCCGAAATCGACGGCGAGCCGATCGTCAACGGGCTCCACGAGGTTCGGACCGTGCTTCGTCTCGAAGGCAGCCCGGCCCTGGCGGACTCCCTGGACGAGCACGGCGATTGGCTGATCTCGCTCTTCGACGGCGCACCGAGCACCGACCATGCCCTGCGTCGGCTCACCGGCGATGTCGATCCCAAGGTCGGGATCGAACCGACCTGCCTGCACGTCGTCAACGCGAAGGGCGTGCCGGGCTCCGTCAGCGCGCTCGTGCGGACCCAAGACGGGACCTTGCACCTTCTCACCAATCATCATGTCCTGTTGGGCGGGAGCGCCGCCATAGGCGACAAGATCTGGGCCGTCTCGGCGGACGATGGTCATCCCGGGCTGATCGAAATCGGCACCACGACCAGCGGCTATATCGGCCGCGTGATGGATTATGGCCTGCCGGTATTCGTCGACTATGCGGTCGGCAAGCTGCTCGGTCCGGAGAGCCTGCCAGCTTCCATATGGGCACGGCTGCCCGTCATCGCCGATGTCGCTGATGCCGCGATCGGCGGGCTGGTCACCAAACAAGGAGTCGCGACCGGCCGAACCACGGGGCGCATCGTCGACGTCGCCTATCCCGACCTGCCGCTGATCAATGGCCGGCAATACGATGCACCGGGTCAGTTGTTGATCAAGCCCGTCTCAGCGGCGGGTTTGCCTGCCGGGATCGATGTCAATTTCTGCACGCCTGGGGATTCGGGCGCGGTCGTGTTCGACGAGCATCATCGCGCCGTTGGTCTGCTGTGGGGCGCCAATGCCAATGGCGAGGGGATCGCCTGCCCGATCCGGCCGGTGCTTGAAGCGCTGGCGGTCGCGCCAATCCAGGGCGCGCGGCGTTCGCCCGCCATGGCGGAACCGACATGAGCGCCGGCCAAGACCGGCCGGCCGCGACCACATCCGAAGGGCGGTCGCGCTTGCTCGCGGCGCGCGCGGCCCTGGCCGGCTGCCCCGAGGTGGTCGGCGTGGGTTTTGGGCTTGCGGACCATGCTGGTCCGAAAGCTGCACCGGTTTGGCGTGTCTACGTGACCTGCGAGAAGCTGGCCGGTCGCGGCGGGGTCCCGGGCGAACTCTTGGGCCTGCGGACGGATGTCATCCTCGCCCATGCTGGCAAAGCGACCGCCGGGCCGGTCGTTTACACGCCCACCATGCCCATCAGCAACGAAATCGACACGAGCGGTCGCGGCACGCTGGGTTGTTTCGCCAAGAAGGGCAACGACGTCGTCCTGCTCAGCGCCGCCCACGTCCTGTTCGCTTATTCGGACATGGCGGCCTCGCCGCAGATCGGCATCTACCAGCCGAACTATAGCTCCTGCTGCGGCGGCGGCGCCAAGATCGGGACGACGCTGCTCAGCTGGAGCGACGGCTTCCGCGCGGTGCCAGCCATGCCGGGCAGTTTCGACACCGACTGTGCCATCGCCAAGCTCGCGTCAACCATCCACTATCAGAACGCCATCCCGCAGATCGGGATGATCACCGGCGCGGGACCCGATCCGACCCCCGCGATGCTGTTGCCGGATTTCGTCACCAAGCCCGACGATCAGCAATTGGTGCGCATGTACAGCACGCTGCCGGGTCGGTCGGGGCTTCGGTACGGCACCATCTTGCGGTTCAAGAGCGGGACCGCGCCGTCGCCGCTCTCGGCGGGCCCGTTCCAGGACGCGGGCGACCAAGCCAAGCAGATGCGTTCGACCGCCAACCAATTCCTCGTCATCCCGCGGCTGCAGCCGATCGCCAATGAGACCCAGGCCGCCTATGCGGCCCGCTATGCGGGCTTCGTGGCATCAGGGGGGCGTCTCACGTTTTCGGAGGAAGGCGATTCCGGCAGCGTCGTGGTCGACAACCGGCCTGGCGGCGTCAATGTCATCGGGCTGATCAGCCGCGCTTATCCGGCCTCGGATATCCGGGCCCAATTCAAAGCCGCCCACCAGCCCATTCCGGACGTCCTCAGCGTCGTCGACAATTTCGGGGTCGTGACCCCGATCAGCAATGTTCTGGCGCAACTGCAGATCACCATTCCAGCGAATCTGGCGGGCACGGCGCCGGCCGCGGGAGAGCGGACGCAGGTGTTCATGACGCCGTCCCCGTTCGGGTCCGATCGGCCCGCCGTGACGGCCGCGATGCAGCAGCTCCAGGATCGCCTGAAGGCCACGCGTCGCGGCGCGCTGATCGTGACCAAATTCGGCCGGCACCGTGCCGAAGCGAGCCGGCTGGTCAATACGGTTCGAAACGTCAGCGCGATATGGATCCGCTATCGGGGACCGGCCTTCATGCATCATTGCGCGCAGAGCCTGCGCGAGCCTGCGCACGCGGTTCCCAGGACTATCGATGGCGTGCGCTTCGCCGACCTGCTCGAGCAGATGCGTCGAATGCTGCTGCGCTACGGAAGCTCCGCGCTCCGCCGTGACATCCTTCGACTCGGGCCTTTCGCGATCGACCTTTTGAGCCGCGTGGAGCGGATCCACGATCTGCCGGACGTCCTTACGGAGCGCAAACCCGAACTGGTGTGAACCGCCATGAGCGATGCCGAAGGCACGATAGCAGCCATCTTCCGCGCGCTGAGCGCCGTGCTCCTGCGCCTGGCCGGTCGACTCGCTCCCGAGACGGCCCCGGCGTTTTTCGCCGATCTCGGCGTGCCGCTCACCGGCGCGCAGGCCGCCACGCTCGGCAGCGCCTTCGGTGGGGTGACGAGTGCGGTCACGCAGCTCGCCTCGATCCGGGTCGACCTCAGCGCAAGTCTGGGTGCGGGCGATTCCAGCGCGGTCTCGCTCAAGAGCATTACCGCGCTCGAGCAACTCGCCGCCCTGATTAAGAGCTTCGAGCAACTCGCCCAGGGTATCGGCGCCCTGCATTTGCCTGGGGTAACGCCGGGCGTCATCGATCAACTGCCGGGCCGCATCTTCAATTATTGTGTCGTCGATTATTTCAGCGGCAATTTCGCCCTCAACGAGGTGCTCGAATTCGCCGGGATTCTCGAACGGGTCGACGTCAACGTCAATTCCGGCGATCCCAACCAGCCCTTCCACACGCTCAATACCTTCCATTTCGACAAGCTGACGGGCTGGCTCAAGAGCCCCTCGACCCAGCTCCAGACGCTCTACGATTGGGGAAAGCCCGGCTTCGACGGCAAGAAGCTGTTCACCATGCTGGATCGGCTCGTGGCGCAACTGGGGCTTCCGGTGCTGCTCGACACGTCGGGGCCGGTGCCAGTGCTCGACCTCGTCGACCTCGTCCTCACGCCGCAAGGGCAGAGCTTGTCGATCCGCTTCGACAACAATGCCAGCAAGGGCTCGGCCGAGCAGACCGGCGCGGGGTGGACGCTCACCGAAGCAGCCGACCTCAACGTCGCGGCCGGCACCGAATTCATCGTGCAACTGGACGGCACCATCAAGGCGACGGCAACCGACGCGCTCAACACCTCGGGGCAGATCGGCCTGACCTTTATGCGTCAACCCGACGACGGTCCGATCACCATCGTCGGGGTTCCGGGTGGCAGCCGGGTCGAGGCGCAAAGCGTATCTGCATCGGCCGCGATGAAACTGACCTGGAGCGGGACGAAGGCCGATGTGAGCTTCGGCATCGGGGGGAAGCTTGGCGGCGGCAAGGTCGTCATCGACCTCAGCGAGGGCGACGGATTTCTCTCCACAATTCTGTCCGGCGTCCATGTCGAGAGCAGTTTCGGTCTGGGAGCCGAATACGACAAGGACGGTCTGCATTTCCAAGGCAGCGGCGCGCTGGAGATTCAACTCCCGCTACATGTCAGCTTAGGTCCGGTCGATCTGACGGCGCTTACACTGTCGATCGGCATCGAGAACGGCAGTTTTCCGGTTTCGGTGAGCACCGACCTCAAAGGCTCGCTCGGTCCCTTGACGGCCGTCATCCAATCCGTCGGCCTCACGGTCGCGATCGCGCTTGCCGACGGCAACGGCGGCAACCTCGGGCCGCTCGACCTGAGCTTCGCGTTCAAGCCCCCCAATGGCGTCGGTCTTTCGATCGACGCCGGCATCGTGTCGGGCGGCGGCTATCTGTCCATCGATACCGCGCGCGGCCAATATGCCGGCGTGCTGCAACTCGTCTTCGCCGATTTCCTCACTGTGACGGCGATCGGCTTGATCCAGACGAAAATGCCCGACGGCTCCAAGGGCTTCTCGCTCCTCGTGATCATCACGGCCGATTTCGGCGCCGGCATCCAGCTCGGCTTCGGCTTCACCCTGCTGGCCGTGGGCGGCCTCCTCGGCCTCAACCGATCGATGCTGTTCCAGCCCATCATGGATGGGGTGCGCACCAACGCCATCTCCAGCGTGATGTTTCCGCAGGACGTCATCGCAAACGCGCCGCGTATCATCAGCGACCTGCAGGCCTTCTTTCCCGCCCATGAGGGCACCTTCCTGATCGGGCCGATGGCCAAGCTGGGATGGGGCGAGCCGACGCTGGTGAGCCTGTCGCTCGGCGTCATCGTGGAAGTCCCGCCCGGCGATATCGCGATCCTCGGCGTGCTGAAGCTGGCGCTGCCGGCCGAGGAACTGGCGATCCTCGAATTGCAGGTCAACTTTGCGGGGGCGCTCGAATTCGACAAGCAGCGCTTGTATTTTTACGCCTCGCTTTACGATTCCCACGTTCTGTTCATCACCATCGATGGCTCGATGGGGCTGCTGTTCGCCTATGGCAGCGACGCCAATTTCGTCGTCTCGGTGGGCGGCTTCCATCCCCAATATAATCCGCCGCCGCTGCCGTTCCCGACCCCGCAACGGATCTCGATCGACATCATCAACGAATCCTATGCGCGCATCCATTGCGACGGCTATTTCGCGGTCACCAGCAACTCGGTTCAGTTCGGCACCCATTCGAACTTCTTCTTCGGCTTTTCGGCGCTGTCGGTGGAGGGCAGTTCCGGCTTCGACGCGCTGATCCAGTTTTCCCCGTTTCATTTCAGCGTCTCGATCTCGACCTCCTTCTCGGTCAAGGTCTTCGGGCTCGGTGTCTTCGGGGTAGGGATCGCCCTGACGCTCGAGGGCCCGACGCCATGGCACGCCAACGGTACGGCGTCGCTCTCGTTCTTCTTCTTCTCGGTCGACATCGGCATCGAATTCACCTGGGGCGACAGTCGCGATACGACGCTGCCGCCGATCGCCTTGATGCCGATCCTGACCGCCGAACTAGGCAAGCAGAGCAATTGGCGCGCGCTGCCGCCCACCAATTCGAACCTGCTGGTGTCGCTGCGCAAGCTCGATTCGTCCGACAGCGGTTTCGTGCTGCATCCGGTCGGTACGCTGCAGATCAGCCAGCGCCTGGTGCCGCTCGACCTCACCCTCGACAAATTCGGCAACCAGAGGCCGACCGACGGCAACCGCTTCTCGCTGAGCGTCCAATCCGCCGGACTGACCAAGACGCGCGATTTGCAGGAATCCTTCGCGCCGACGCAGTTTCGTAACACCGATGATGCCGGCAAGCTCTCCCAGCCCGCCTATGTGCCGCAGGACAGCGGCATCGAACTCGCGGTTACCGGCATCGCCTACGCGTCCGGCACCGCCATCACCCGCATCGTGCGCTACGACCTGACCATCATCGACACCGCGTTGCGCCGTAGCTTCGTCAAATTCTTCCTGCTCGCCAGCGGCCTGTTCAACCACTTTCTGCGCGGCGCAAGCGTCGCGCGCAATCCGCTCTCGGCCTTCCAGGCCGCGCAAACCCATCCTTTCGCGGGAACCGTGACGGTCGCGCCGGAAAGCTTCGCGGTCGCGCTGAAATCGAACAACACGCTGTTTCGCGCCGATGCGGCGGCTTTCACGAGCCAGGTGGCGGCCAATGATTTCGTGGCCCGCACCGTCGCGGGCGACCCGACCCTCGCCGATGCCTTGCACGTCCTGCCGCAATTCGAGATGGCCGCATGAGCGCGCTGGCCACCTATTCGTTCCTACCGTGGCTGCGCCAGGGCATCGCCAACACGATCGCGTCGCAGGACGGCGATCCGAGCGTGAAAACGAGGGCCTCGGTCCATGTCGCGCTGCAGCTCGCGGGCGACCCGGTGGGCGGCGGCGCCGAACTCACCCAGACGGTCGCGCAGGACATCGCGCTCTATGGCCCGGGCGACATCATCGGCATCGACACCCGGGCCATCGTGCGTACCGATCCCCTGCCGTGGATCACCAATTACGAGTCGAATTACCTCGCCGCGATCGAATTCTACGACGAGGATTTTCTCTGGCGCTACAGCCCGGCCGCCCCCGCCCCGGGGGGATTGCGCCTGCGGCCCTGGCTGACGCTCGTCGTCCTCGATGAAACCGAGTTCGACGAGGGCAAGAACATTCTCAATCGGCCGCTGCCTTATTTCGTGGTGCACGACGTCAAATCCTTGCCGCCGGCCGCCGACCTCTGGGCCTGGGCGCATGTGCATATCAACGAGAGCGTGGCGGCGAGCGCCACCGAGCTGGTTTCGCCCGACATGGGGGCCGTGCTCCCTCGCGTGCGGACCATCATCGCGCAAAATCCCGATCAGGCTTACGGGCGTCTGGTGTGCCCGCGCCGGCTCAACGACAACACGGGCTACCATGCCTTCGTGATTCCGACCTTCGAGACGGGTCGGCTGGCTGGCCTCGGCCTCGATCCCGCGCTGGCGCCCTTCGCGAGCGCGTCGGCCTGGGGTGGCGGGGGCCCGGAAGCCACCAGCATGCCGATCTACTACCGCTGGTATTTCCGGACGGGGTCGAAGGGCGATTTCGAATATCTGGTCAGCCTGCTCAAGCCGCAGCCCATCGATACGCGGGTCGGCACGCGCGACATCGACGTGCGGCAGCCCGGCGCCAACATCCCCGGCATCACCGATGCCAAGCTCGGCGGCGTCCTGCGCCTCGGCGGCGCGCTGGAGGTGCCCGATGCCGATCTCAGCCCAGCCGACCTCGCGCTGCGGCAGACCTACGAGAACTGGGACCAGCCGTATCCGACGGCGTTCCAGCAGGCACTGGCGAAATTCGTCAACTTGCCGGACGATTATGCGGCTCAGGCCCCCGCGGCCGCCAATGCGGCGACCGCCATCCCGGGCATCGCGGACAATCCCGATCCGCTGATCACGGCGCCACTCTACGGCCGGTGGCACGCGCTGACCCAGCGCCTGCTCACCAACCGGGATGGTACGCCGGCCCCGAACCCCATCAATTGGGTGCACAAGCTCAATCTCGATCCGCGCTTCCGGGTCGCGGCCAGCTTCGGCACGGCCGTGGTCGAGACCAATGCCGAAGTCTACATGAACTATGCCTGGGAGCAGGTCGGCGACGTCTTGGCCGCCAATCGAACGATCCGGCACCTCCAGCTCGCGACCGAAGTCTCCGCCCGATGGTACGATCGCCATCTCGTGCCGCTGAGCGCGACCAATGTGGAACGGGCCTTTGCGCTTGCCGCACCAGTGGCCGGGCGGGTGCTGTCCGGCAGCGCCACGATCGCGTTCACCCAGAGCAAAAGCCTGGTTCCGCCGGTGTTGACCTCGACCGCCCTGCGCCGCGTGCTACGGCCCGGCGGGCGCTTGATGCGGCAATTGCCGTTCAGCGCCAGCGTGACGCCGCAAAACCTCCTCGCGCGCGTCAATGCCGGCGAGGTCAGTGCCGCACCGCCCAAGACCGTACCGCCTGCCCTTCCGACGGTCGACCAGGCCGCGGGCGCCGCCCACCCTCCCGGTATCCCGATCTGGCTTCTCGATCTGCTGGCCAAATATCACTGGCTGCCGTTCCTCGTGCTCCTTTTGGCTCTGCTGCTGGCCGTGATCGTGCTGATCGCCCTGCCGTGGCCGGCGGGGCTCGCGACCGCCATCCTGTTGGGCGCCGCGCTGCTGGTTGTGTTTTACGTGCTGCAGCAATGGCAAACCGCCGACGGCCCGGCGCAGGCCTTGGGCGAGGCCAACCAGACACCCGCTTCGGTGGCGCTTCTTCCCGACAACCCGACCTTCGTGCTCGCCGATCCTGGCTCGACCTTCCGCCCCTTGCCGGGCACGGGCGACAGCCCGACCGCGATCCGCTTCAAGGCCGCGCTGCTCGACTGGTACAGGCTGCTCGCGGCCGGCAAGGCGGCCGCGCAGCGCCCGGCGCCCGCGGCGCTCGATTTTGCCGGCGTCTCGACCTCGCTCATGACGGCGCTCGATCCGCGGCTGACGATCCAGCGCCGCGGCCTGTCGCGCATCGGCATCCCGCCCTGGATCCGCGATCTCATGGGCGAGACGTTCGACGAGGTGATGGCCTATCCCAAGATCGATCTGCCGATGTACGAGCCGCTCAAGAAAATCTCGATCGAGCTGTTCCTGCCCAACATCAATCTGGTGGCGCCCAACAGCATTACGCTGATCGAGACCAACCAGAAATTCGTCGAATCCTACATGGTGGGGCTCAATCACGAATTCGCCCGCAAGTTGTTGTGGCGCGGCTACCCGACCGATCAGCGCGGCAGCTATTTCCGCCAGTTCTGGGACGTACGCGGCGTGATCGACAGCGAAGGATTGAGTGGCGATCCGCTCAAGGAAAAACTCTACGACATTCCCGAACTGCACCGCTGGCTCGCCGCCTCCAAGCTCGGCGACCACAACAATCGCGCCAGCCCCGGGGAGATCGGCGAGGAGGCGGTGCTGGTCATTCGCGGCGAGCTCCTGAAGAAATATCCGACCGCCGTGATCTATGCCCAGCACGCCAAATGGGTGCTGACCAAGGGAAAGATCGACCCCAGCCAAGCGCGGGTGCTGGATCAGCCGACCGATGCCGAGGCCGCCAAACCGCCGCGCTCGAAAATCCGTACGCCGCTCTACGAGGCCAAGGCCGATCCGGACATCTATTTCTTCGGCTTCGATCTGACGGTGCCGGAAGCCAAGGGCCAATCCGGCCAGAACCCCACCGACGATCCGGGCTGGTTTTTCGTCATCAAGGAGCGCCCAGGGGAGCCGCGCTTCGGGCTCGAGATTTCGCGCACGGGTGCGCTGACGGTGTTCGATCATCTGACCTGGGACGATGCCCTGCCGGGGGCCGCGGCCGGGCAATTCCTGCCGGCCGCCAGTCTCGCAACGGTTCCGCTCGTGGCGCCGCCGCCCAATCCGGACCCGACGCAGCCGGACTTGGAACTCGATCAGCATAACGACGACAAGACCGTCGATGCCGCCGCATCGAGTTCGGCCCGCTGGGCCTACCTCCTGTTCCGCGCGCCGGTCATGGTGGCCGTGCACGCTGACGACATGCTGGCTTAGGGCGGGTCCCGGCGATGAACGATTTTGCTGCCGCGCAAGCAAAGCTCGCCGAAGCCCGCAAGGCCCGCGAAGCCGCGCGGGCCGCCGCCGCCCAGGCGCTCGAACGACAGAAGGCGGTCGCGGCCGCAAAGACGTCGGCGCTTCGAGGGCTCGCGGCGAATGCGCGCGAGGCCGAGATGGCCCGGCTCGAGGCCGAGGCGAGCGCCGCCGCCGCGGCTCTGACCGCCAAGCGTGGCGAGGCGGATCACACCGCCGCCTCCGTGGCCGCCGCGCTCCAGCAATTCGCCGCTTTTACGGATCCGCGGCGGAACGTCGGCGAGCTCAGCGATGCTTCGCCCTTTGCCTTGTTCCCAGTGCGGCTGGAGACCCGCTTTGCCACGGTGGGCAGCGGCGATGTGAAAAAGCATCAGCTTTGGCTGCGGATCTACCCGGATGATTGCTCGATCGACACCTTCGAGGCGATGCTTTCGGCAACCGAGGTCGCCAACGCGCAGACCTATTGGCGCGGCATGTTCCGCGCCGGCGGGATCGAGGCGGATCAGCGCGCCGCCTGGCGCAGTCTCGTTGCGGCGCATGGCTCGGGCCGTGCCGGCTATATCGTGGATAATTATCAGCCCACCAATCTGCCGCCCCCCACCAAGGCCGCGGCTTCCGACGAGATCCTGGTGATCGCCAGCGGGACGGCCCTCGGCGCGACGGAAGCCGCGGCCGTCGGCGCCTACTGGCAGGCCATATGGCTCGCCGACGGGGATGCGGCGCAGCAGCAGGTGGCGCGCGCCGACCTCGAAGCCGTGCTCGGCGCCGCGCGGGCCGCCGAGCTCTTGGTGGCCTATCAGCCCTATAATCTCGCCGACAGGCCACAGCCGCCGCACAGCAAGAGCGATGTCGCGCTCTCGACCGTCTTCGTGATCCTTCCTGCCGACCCGCCCACCAAGCAGAACTCCTGGTCGCAGGCCCCGCAGGTCACCCAATTCCCCGAGCGCTTCGTGGTTCTCGGCTACAATGGTGGCCAGCAGACGCTCGAGGCGATCGGGGGCGTGGTGGCGGTGCCGTTCTATGTCGGGCCCGATCCGTCCGCCGACCCTGTCGCCGACCCGACTTCGGCGATTCACCCGGATGGTGGCGATCTCTTCGTTCCCGACCAATTGAAATGGATGGTCGATTGCGAGGCCGCGGTCGCGGCGGGGCTCGGGATTGCCGTCGATCTGACGCCGCAGCAGGCCGCCACCGGGTTCGACCGGCTGCTCGTGCTCGGCCTGCAGCTCAGCGGCAGGGACATCGACGGCCAAACGGCGCTCGAAGACCTGCTGCAACACCACGCGGTCGGCCGCAGCGGCCTCACCCTGGTGCCGCAGGGAACCCCCACCCACAATACCACCGGAAAGGGGACGGGTTACAGCAAGCTCGACGATGCCGACCAGAGCTTCGACGATCGCAAGAATGCGCCCTTGTTCGCCACGATCGCCGATCCGATGCGCAAAAAGGATGGCCAATGGCTGGCCGAAACGTTGGGGCTCGATCCGGCGCTCTTCACCGGCATCCATGGCAGCGGCGGCGGCGACCAGATGCAGGCGCGCGCCATGCAGCGGGCGCTGTGGCCGGCCACCATCGGCTACTGGATGGACAAGTTGCTGGCGCCGGTCTTCAGCGACGACACGGTGGCTAACACCCGCTGGTTTTTCACCAACTACGTGAGCGGCCGCGGCGCCGTCCCGGCCCTTCGCATCGGCGGACAACCCTACGGCATTCTGCCCACGACGGCCTTCTCGCGCATCAGGTGGCTCGATGCCAGGCGACGCGGCGAACCCGGCTGGGGCGATCCGCAGCACGAGTTCCTGAGCCGGCTATTCTCGATCCTGCGCGTCGTCGACGGCGACTGGGCCGCGTTGAGCGCCGGCAACGCCCATGTGGGCCAAACGGGCGACGCCCATAAAATCCTGCTCGACGTGGTCGGGCTGCACCCCGCCTCGGTCGAATATTATTCCCGCTCGGCGGAGAGCCTCGGTCAGCTCTTCAACCTCGCCAATCTCTGGGGCTTCGGCCCGGATTTCATCAAGGCGCTCGATGCCCTCGTTCTGCACGGCGCCGCGGCGGGCCTCTTGACCAAACTGGGCTATGCGGGCTCGGCGCAGCCCGACATCCTGCAGCATTTCTTTTTGAAAGACGCGGGGCAGATCGGCCAAGTGGTCGACGATCGCCCACTGTCGGAAACCGACGCGATCCGGCCCTATACGGACGACAAGCGCAACTACATCCACTGGCTCATCGATGCGGCCAATGTCTCGTTGGAGGCGTTACGGACCGAGCAGGGGTTCAGCGGCAATGCGACGCCCCAGGCGCTGCTCTATCTCTACCTTCGGCACGCGCTGATGCTGGGCTATTTCGACGCCAGCTTCGATCTGCACAAGAGCGCCGGCTTCCTGACGGACGTGCAGCTCGCGGCCATGAAGCCCGAGCCGAACTTCATCCATGTCGCCGAGGCGCCTTCGAGCGAGAGCCGTTTTGCCGCCCTCTACAAGACCGAGGCGAGGATCACCGGCAGCCCAACGCTGCTGGTCAGCGATTACATCACCAAGAACCTCGCCTTCCTGTTCCAGTCGCGCGGCCTCAAGGATCAGCTCGACGCGCTGACGATTCTCGCCGATGCCCCAACCGCGCAGCTCGAACGAGGTTTCGCCGAACACATCGATCTCTGCACCTACCGGTTCGATGCGTGGTTGCTCGGGCTCGTCAATCTGCAACTGCAGCGGATGCGCCAGGGGGGACAGGGAAAACCGCGGACCGGGATCTATCTCGGCGCCTATGCGTGGCTGGAGGATTTGCGACCGGCCGCGGCCAGGCTCGCGCCGGCGCGAGTGCCCGAGGATCTTGCCGAGGTTTTCACCGGCGCCGCCCCGATCCTGCAGGATCCGGCCAACGGCGGCTATATCCACGCGCCCTCGCTCACGCAGGCGCGAACAGCCGCGGTCCTGCGAAGCGGCTATCTGGCGAATGCGACGCCAGCCAACCCACAGACCATGGCGGTCAATCTGTCGTCCGACCGGGTGCGCCTCGCACTGTCCCTGCTCGAAGGCATTCGCAACGGTCAGAATCTCGGCGCGCTGCTCGGTTACCGGTTCGAACGTGGGCTGCACGACGACTACGGGCTGGCTGAGGTCGACAAGTTCATCTATCCGCTGCGCAAGGCATTTCCGCTCGTCGCCGACGGGCTGTCCTCGACCAAGACGCCGCCCGACGTTCCGATCGAGGCGATCGAGGCCCGTAACGTGCTCGATGGGCGCAAGCTGATCGCCCAGATCGCGACGAGCGGTGTCGTCGCCTATCCGTTCGGCCTCTCGACCCTGCCGGCCGCCGCCCCGGCCGAGGCCGCGGCCATCGACGCGCAGGCGAATGCGATCCGCGACGTCTACGATGCGGTTTCCGACCTTGCCCTGGCCGAAGGCGTGCATCAGGCCGTGCAGGGCAATTTCGAGCGCATCGGCGCGACGCTCGACGCTTATTCGAGCGGCAATTTTCCGCCCGATCCGGAAGTGGTGCAGACGCGGCCCGGCGGCATCGGCCTGACGCATCGGGTGGCGGTCCATTTCCGGTCCGGTCTTGCGCCGCCCGCAGCCGCGACCCCCCGCGCCACGGCCGAGCCGGGGCTCGACGCCTGGCTGGCCGGCGTGCTGCCAGGGCTGGACCAGATCGGCTGCATGGTCACATGGCAGGATTCGGGAGGATTGACGCAACAGCAGACGGTGACGCTCGCCGACCTTGCGGTCCGGCCGATCGACGTGCTTGCGCTGATCAAGCCGGACGAGGTCCAGGCCATGACCGAGCTCGACGACCGCATTCTCGGCACCGTGATCGCGACCGCGACGCCCCGGCCAGACGCGGCCCTGACGATCGCCTATATGACGGCGCCCCCCGGCAAGCTCAGCATCTTCGAGGTGACGGCCCTGGTCCGCTGCCTGAAGACGCTGGTCAACGGCGCCCGCCCCCTGCGTGCGACCGACGCCATGCTGAGCAACGATGCGCGGCCTGACCAGAACGCCACCGCCTTCGTGGATCGGGCGAGACTCGCCGGGCCCAAAACCCAGCTCGACGCGCTGAGCGTCGATCTGACGGCGTTTCTCGCGACGCTCGGCCCGCTGGTCAAAGCGCCCGACACCAATCGCGCCGCGATCATCGCCGGCATCGACGGTTTTCTCGATGCAGCCATGGCCTTGCTCGAACGCGCCGCCCGCTTCGCCTTTCCGCAATCGGGGTGGGGTTTCGGTTATGCCTGGCGGCACGGCGCCGTTCTCGATCTGCTGGCCGAGGTGCGGAAGCTGCTCCAACGCTGGGACGCCAAGCTTGCCGATTTCGACGCCATGATCCTGACCTATGACGGCCTCCCGGCCGGCACCAGCGACGACGACCGGTTCAGGGCCTTGCGGGCCGCCGAGAGGGCGATCTCGACCGAGCCGGTTCCCCTGCCGGCAAGTCCCGCGGGGCTGCGCACCGCGCTCGATGCCGCGCGCGCCACCTTCTCGGCCCGTCGTGCCGGTTTCGCGGCCGTCCTGGCCTCCTCCGGCTCCCACTTCACCGATTTTTTCAATGCGGTTGCGGCCCTGCTTCCAATCTCGGATTTCGATCGGCAGCCTTTCGATCTGAAGCCCTACGGCGATCGGGCGGTCGTGCTTGCGGAAGATCTCGACCGGACCATCACGGGTCTGCAGCAGGTCGTCGACAAGCGCCGCGCCGCCGTCCAGGCCCAGCTCGACGCCCATGATGTGGCGGCGTCGGGAGCCGCGCAGGCGTCAGCCTTGGCGGGCGGGGCCCAGGCCCTGTTGGGCGACGATTTTCGCATCTTTCCCGAATTCAGCCTCGCGGCCGCGCAGGCCGACGAATGGGCCAATGCCGTCGCGGCCTCCGGTTCGGGCGCCTTGTTGTCGTATCTCACTACCACGGCCAAGATCGAATCCCCCGTCGATGAATGGCTTTACGGCGTCGCGCGCGTGCGGCCGATGATGCGGGCGTTCGAATCAACCGTCATGCTGGCCGGGGCGCTCGGGGGAAGCGAGCCGAGCCTCACGCCCATCCAGCTTCCCTATGCGGCCGACGCGTCCTGGCTGGCCATGCAGTTCCCGCCGACGCCCGCGCTCGATAGCGACCGGCTGCTCTACACCGCGCATTATGCGGCCCCCTTCGACAAGACCTTGCGCCAATGCGGCATGCTGCTCGACGATTGGACGGAGGTGATCCCCGAGGCCAGCCTCACCACCGGCATTACCTTCAACTTCAATCGTCCCGACAACGAGCCGCCGCAATCGATCCTGGTGGTCACGCCTGCGAGTGCGAGTGGCGCCTGGCAATGGGACGATCTCGTCGGGGCTCTCAACGAGACGCTCGATCTCGCCAAGAAGCGGTCGGTCGAGCCGACCCAGCTGGATGGGACCCCTTATGCGCCGCTGCTGCCCGCCACCGTCATGGCGGTGACGCTCTACGCCATCTCGATCAGCACGAGCCTCGCGGTGGCCAACGGGACTTTCCGCGACCTGGAGGCCTTCCGCAATGGCTAGCGCAGTGCCGGTCACCGACATCGTTTCGGCCTTGATGCGCCGGACGTTCCCGTCCATCACGACCTGGAACCGTCTCGAGGCGCGGCCCCGGACCACCAGCTTCGATCGGGCGCTGCGGGCCGAGGTGCGCGACGCTTTGTGGATGCTGACCAAACAGTGGCAGATGGGCGAGTTTCGCGGCAGCGACGCGGGCTCCCCCGTCTTTGCCAAGCTGCAGATCGACACCACCCGGCTTACCAAATACCGGCCCGACGCGCAGGCCGTGCAGGCCTTTGACTACGGCTTGCCCTTCGAGGCGAAAGTCGAGCGCCGTCCGATCGCCCTGACCATGAAGGGCCGGCCGATGGCGCTCGACCTGCGGCTGGCCATGGGGCGACAATGGCTGAATTTGATCGGCGCGCTCGATCCGGCCTATCGCCAGGCTTTCATCGACGCTTACAGAATCGCGACACCCGACCCAACCGCGAAGGCGGACGCCAGCATCTGCGCCCACCCGGACGTCTGGCAGACGATCGCGGCCGTGGCGGGCCGGGCCATGGATGGTGGCGCCCTCTACCTGCATTTGGCGGCCGGCCCCGGGAACCACGCCTATGATGGCGTCAATGGGATCGCGGCCGCCGATCAAGCCGCGCTGGACGCCTGCGCGGCGCGTTTCCTTGCCTGGTTCGGCCGCCAGATCCTGCAGCCGCCCGCAACCGGCGACGACGCCTGGATACCGCCGAAGCTCGAATATCAATTCACCGCGTCGGCGCCGCTGCCGGGCGGAACCGAGAAGGTCTATGTGGCGGACGAATATTATCAGGGCCGCCTGGACTGGTATTCGTTGGACCTCGACCCCGGGGTCGCGGCCCTCGATCCGGTGGCGGGCTCCGAAGTGACCGGGCTGCCCCCGGATGCGCCGCAAACCCTGATCCCGATCCCGGTCTCCTTCGCGGGCATGCCGAACACGCGCTGGTGGGCGTTCGAGGACAGCAAGACCAATTTCGGCGACATCGATGCCAGCACGACCGATTTGGCCAAGCTGCTGTTCATGGAATTCGCCCTCGTCTATGCCAACGACTGGTTCGTCATCCCCTACACCTTGCCGGCCGGCACCATCGCGGCCATCCGAGGCTTCGTGGTCACGAATGTGTTCGGCGAACGCTTCTGGATCGATGCGGCGGGCCGGGGCACCGAGGCGGATTGGCAGCGCTGGAGCATGTTCACGATCGACGTCGCGGGTCAGGCCGGGGCTGCGGCCGACACCAGCCTGCTGTTGCTGCCGACGGTCGCGAAAATTCAGGAGAGCGCGGCCACCGAGGAGATCCTGCTGGTTCGCGACGAGGTCGCCAACATGGTGTGGGGTGTCGAAACCATGGTTCCGGTCGCGTCGGGCGAAGCCAAGCGCGGCATCGAGGCGGCGCGCCAGACGTTGGCCTTCCTGACGGCTCGCCTGGCAGCCGCGCCGCCGCCGCTGCCCGCCGCGGCGGTTGCACCGATCCGCTACAACGTCATGAGCACGGTGCCGGAAAACTGGATTCCCTTCATTCCGGTCCATGTCCCGGGCAGCAATCGGGATATCCAGATTCAGCGCGCCGCACTGCCGCGCATCCTCGCCGGCGACCCAAATCCGCCCGAGAAAGTCGAGCCGCGCACCGTCCTGCTACGCCAGGGTCTGGATGCCGGACGGCCCTATTTCGTCTTCGAAGAAGAGGTGCCGCGCGCCGGCACGCGGCTCACCCAAAACTTCGAACGCACCCGCTGGACCGATGGCCGCGTCTATACCTGGCTGCGGGTCCGCCGGCAGACCGGGCGCGGCGAGGGCTCGAGCGGACTAGCCTTCGACGAATTGATCAACGTCCCCACCAAACCGAGCTAAAGCCATGCGCCTCAGCGGCATTGCGGCCCGCAACGCGGAGTGCGATCGTGCCTTGGGTTTCCTCTTACGTCTGCCATAGCGTTTGACCCTCGAACAACTTCGGGTTTTCGTCGCGGTCGCGGAGCGACAGCATATGACGCGCGCGGCCGAGTCGCTGAACCTCGCGCAATCGGCCGCCAGCGCCGCGGTCGCGGCCCTGGAGGCGCGCCACGGCACGAAACTGTTCAACCGGGTCGGCCGTGGCATCGAGCTGACGGAGGCAGGCACCTTGTTCCTGGTCGATGCCCGCGCCGTGCTGGCCAGGGCCGAACTGGCCGAGCGGACGCTCGAAGACCTCGGCGGCCTCAAGCGGGGGACGCTCTCGGTCCAGGCAAGCCAGACCATCGCGAGCTACTGGCTGCCGCGTCACCTCGTTGCCTTCCGCAAGGCGCATCCCGGCATCGACATCAAGCTCTCGGTCGGCAACACCGCCCAAGTCGCGGCCGCAGTCCATTCGGGCGAGGCGGAACTCGGTTTCGTCGAGGGGTTGGTCGAGGATCCCAGCCTCAAGGCCGAACCGGTGGCGCGCGACCAACTCGTCATCGTGGTCGGACCCGATCACCCCTGGGCGAACGCGCGCCGGGTGGGGCCGGCCGATCTCACCGATACCGATTGGGTCCTGCGCGAGTCGGGCTCCGGGACGCGTTCGGTGTTCGAGGCCGCGCTCGGCGGTTTCGGTGTCGCGCCATCGGCCTTGCGTGTCGCGATCGAATTTCCGACCAACGAGGCCGTGCGGGCCGCGGTCGAAGCCGGACTCGGGGCGACCGCGATCTCGGCCTCGGTGGTGGCCCCGAGCCTCGAAGCGGGCCTCCTGGTCAAGATCGACCTGCCCTTGCCGGACCGCGCGTTCGTGGTGCTGCGCCACGCCGAGCGGCGGAGCAGCCGCGCCGCCTCGGCGCTGATGGCGCTCATTGGGGCCCCATCCAGCGCAAATTGAACTTCCAACCGCCCGGCCCCAGGAACGATTCGATCGGGAATCCAGATCGAATTCATCGAAGCCGAGCGTTGGATCGATGGACCGATGAGGCCGATGTTCCGTGAGCAATGCGGAACACCAGCCTCATGATCTTCACCAATCTTCCCCAGCTCGCGAATCGCGCCTCTGTCCAGCCCGCACGACCGACGACAATTCGTCGCGTGGGCGGCGCGGCTGCCCGCATCCTGCCCGGTCTCGCCCTCTGCGCCGTCGTGACCGCCGCAGCCTTCGTGACCGAGGGTGCCGAGCAACACCTGTTTGGGCGCGCGTGGCTCGAAGCCCTGGTGCTGGCGATCGTGATCGGCACCATGGTGCGTATGCTGTGGACACCCGGGGCGCGCTGGCATGACGGCATCGCGTTTTCGGCCAAGACATTGCTCGAAATCGCCGTCGTCCTGCTTGGCGCCTCAATCTCGTTCCGCACGCTGGCCGCCATCGGTCCGGGATTGCTGTTCGGCATCGCGGGCGTGGTGGCGGCCGTGATCGTGGCGAGCTTCACGCTGGGACGACTGCTTGGTCTACCCAAGCGCATGGCGATCCTGGTGGCCTGCGGCAATTCGATCTGCGGCAACTCCGCCATCGCGGCCGTGGCGCCGGTGATCGGGGCGGACGGCGACGATGTCGCGGCCTCGATCGCATTTACGGCGGTGCTCGGCGTCCTCGTGGTGCTCGGCCTGCCGCTGCTGGTTCCGCTGGTCGGCTTCAGCGCGACGCAGTTCGGCATTTTTGCGGGACTCACGGTCTACGCCGTGCCTCAGGTAATCGCCGCCACCACCCCGATCGGCGCGGCCGCGATCCAAATCGGCACGCTGGTCAAGCTTGTTCGCGTGCTGATGCTCGGCCCGGTGGTTCTGGTCCTGTCGCTGCTGGCGCACCATCTGCGCGAGGAGACCGACGAGCCCGCCCCGCATGTCACGGCGGGCGAGCGGCCCGCGCCCGGGCACGTTTCGATCTACCATATGTCTATCCACCATATGGTGCCTTGGTTCATCGTTGCCTTCCTGGCGCTCGCGGCCCTCAACTCCTTCGCGCTGCTTCCAGCCGCGGCCCTCGCGCCCACGGCGAGCCTCGCCAACATCCTGACGATCCTCTCCATGGCGGCCCTGGGGCTCGGCGTGGACGTGCGGGTGGTGGCCGGGGCCGGCGTGCGAGTCACAGTGGCGGTCTGCGCTTCGCTGCTTCTGCTTGGCCTAATCAGCTTCGCGTTGATCCATGGTCTGGGGGTCGTCTGAGCGACTCCTGACGTTAAAACCCTACTGCGCGCCTCGGTCCACGACGCGAAACGTCGTGCGGTCACTGTGGCCGGCCGCATCGATCACCACGACGGTCGAAAAGCCTTCGCCGTCGGGGTGCCACAAGGTTTCCCGCGCGAAGGGGCTGCTGTCCACGGGATGGCCGTCGGCCAGCCAGCGGTAGGGGCGCCGCCCGCCCTCGGCCGCGAGCTTGACGGGGCTCGCCTCTCCCGGCAGGGACCCTGCAAGAACATTCGACCGGGCGACCGGGAAGGTGATGTGCGGCCCGTCCGGCTCGGCGTTGCCGTTGACGGCGTCGAGCCGCAGCAGGGCTGGCGGCGGCGGCCCCGCGAAGACGGGCGTGAGGACGCGCCGGGGCAGGGGATCGGGCGGCAGGAGGTCGAACAGACGGAACAGGATTGCGGCCGCGCCGGCACCCACGCAGGGGGTGCAGGTGCCGCCGTCGGCCCGGCCCATCCAGATGCCGATCACATGGTTGTTGTTGAAGCCCAAAGCCCAGCCGTCGCGGAACCGGTAGGAGGTTCCGGTCTTGTAGGCGATCCGCCCCGCCCGGCCGCTGGAGCCCGCCGGGGCCGGCATGTCGGACAGGATGTCCACCACGGCGTCGGCCGCCGGGCCGCTCATCAGCGCACCCTGGCCCGGGCCGGCGGCGCCGACATGGTCCAATAGGGGTTTGACGGCACCACCATCGGCCAGACCGGCATAGGCGGTCACCAGCGCGTTCAGCGTCGTGCCGACTCCGCCCAGCGCCACGGGCAAGCCCGGCAGAACCTCGGCGTCACCGAAATCGAGCGGCAGGCCCACGGTCTTGAACCGTTCGGTGAAGGCCACCGGCCCGACGCGCTGCAGCACCATCACGGCCGGCAGGTTCAGCGACCATTGCAGCGCCTGCCGGATCGTCACGTCGCCGCTGAAGCCGCCATCGAAATTATGCGGCGCGTAATCGTCGAAGCGGGTCGCGACGTCGCGCACCAGGCTGCCGGGATGGGCCAGCAGGCCCTCGAACGCCATCCCGTAGATGAAGGGTTTTAGCGTCGAGCCGGGCGAGCGCGGCGCCGCCGTCATATCGATGGCGCCCCGGCGCCTGGCATCGAGATAGCCGGCGCTGCCGACATGGGCCAAGATCTCGCCGGTCCGCCAGTCGGCAATCAAGGCTGCAAGGTTGACCGGACGGGGCAGCGTGTCGAGCGCTTGGCCGAGCACACGCTCGGCGCCCACCTGCAGGCGTGCGTCGAGGGTCGTCGTGACGGTGCTGCCGGGGACCCTCGTGGCGGCAAGCTGTTCGGCACGGTGGGGCGCCAGCACCGGCATCGGGCGTCGCGCCGTGGGAATCGGGGTCGCGAGCGCGCTTGGCAGTGCTTCCGGCGCCAATACGCCGCCCGCCACCCCGCGGCGCAGGATTTTTTCGCGGGCGCGTTCGGCCGCCGCAAGATCCCGATCGGGTCGCAATCGGGTCGGATTTTGCGGCAGCGCCACCAGCAGCGCCGCCTCGGCGTCCGAGAGCTGGGCCGGTTCCTTGCCGAACCAGGCGAGGCTGCCGGCCCGTACCCCTTCGAGGTTGCGGCCCATCGGGGCGAGCATCAGATAGGCCTGGAGAATCGCGGCCTTGCTCCAATGCGCCTCGAGCTGCATGGCACGCACCAGCTCGATCAGCTTGGAGCGCAGGGTGCGGGGGCGCGGCTCCAACAGGCGCACCACCTGCATGGTCAGCGTCGAGCCGCCCGACACGACATGGCGGTGGATGACGAGCTGCGCGGCGGCGCGGGCCAGTGCGAAGGGATCGAAGCCCGGGTGGTACCAGAATCTTTTGTCCTCGACGTCGATCAGGAGGTCGAGATAGGCGGGCGACACCGAGGCAGGCTCAGTCGGCAGGCGCCAGAAACCCGACCTCGTGGTGAAGACCCGGAGCGGCTGCCCGGAGCGGTCCACCACCACGGTCGAGGCATCGGCGAGACGCGAGAGGTCGAGCGGAAACAGGCGATCGGCCACCATCACCGCCGCTGTGAGCACAAGCAGCAACGCTATCCCGAAGAGGAGCCGGGGGAGGCGGGCCGGAGCGCGCGTCACGGCTTGCGGGCCTGTTTGACCTCCAGGGTGCCGGCCTCGCTCCGCGCGTGATAGGCGGGCGCATACATGTCCTCGACCTGGGCGCCGGGCTGGACATAGAGGCCGGGCGTCACGGCGCGGGCCACATAGGCGAGCTTGAAGCCGCGCGCGCCGCCCGTCAGGTCCATGCCGGCGAGATAGCGATCGTCGCGCACCGCCGTGAAGGTTGGCGCCGTGAGGTCCTTCAGCCAGGCGAACTGGGTGGCGTCGCGATCGCCCGAAAGCCCGACGTTGCCGGGCTCGAGCCCTGCCGGCAGCATGTCGACCACCAACACCTTGCGCTGGATGGCGTCCGCCATGGCCCCGTCGACCACGATCACCACTTCGTCGTTCTGGTGCAGGTCGGTGAGGTCGGCCACGCTGCCGTCGAGGTGGTAATAGCCGCGGTGGACCGAAAAGCCGTTGGCGTCCGGCGCTTGGACTCCGGCAGGAACCCCCGTGGTGGCCAGCGACACGTAGACCGCGTCCTTGCCCTTGTTGAGCACCTCGCCCGACTGGCCCTTGCCGAGCGGGATGCTGGCCGACGCGCTGGGTTGGCCCGAGACGGCTTTGCCGTCGAGGTCGATGTCGAGCGCAGCCTTGCTCCTGAGGTCGAAGGCGCCGCGCAGGATCCAGGCCTCCTCCTGGGTGCTGAGCCAGATTCTGCCGCCCGTCCGCCGCGCAAGGTCCACGGCTTTGCCGATCAAGGCCTGTTGCGGGAGGAGCTTTTCCTCGCTTACCAGGGACAGCGCCATGGCTTGGTCGCGCAGATCGCTGCCGTAATCGTTGAGATAGACGTGCGGATCGCGAGTGATGGGCCGCATCTTCATGAGGTCCGCCGCCAGATCCCGTTCGCCCGCATGGGTGAGGGCGGCCGCGAGTTGCACCCGCGCGATATCGCTCGGCAGGTGGCCCTCGACACGCGTTGCCACGTAACGCAGCTGCGACAAGTCGAGCTTGCCGGCGCGCGCCAGTACCACTGCCGCATAGGCGTTGCCCGCGATCTCGGCGGGGTCCTGGCTGCCGGTGGCAAAGCGGCCCGCGAGCCAGGCCAGGGCGCGGGTCTTCATGCTCTCGGGGACCGAAAGGCCCTGCTTTTCGGCATGCTGCAGGAAATCGACCACATAGGCGGTCAGCCACGGGTTGCCGGTGTCGAAGGCCGACCAGTAGCCGAAACTGCCGTCCTGGGCCTGCAGCGAGTAGAGCCGCGCGACGGCACCCTGGCCCGTCACGGCATCGGCCGCGGGCGGTTTGACGCCACCACCCAGGGCGGCGGTGAACAATTCGGGAAAGGCGCGGCTCACGGTCTGTTCGGCGCAACCGTAGGGATAGCGGCGCAATTCGGCCAGAAGGCCCGGCACGTCGAAGGCCGGCACGGTCGAGACCGCAAGGTCTAGGGTTCCGGTGCCGGGCACGAGATCCTGACCAAGGGCATCGCCCGCCGTCAGCCTTTGGGCGGGATCGAGGGTACGGACCTGGCGCTGCGTCACATAGGGGTTGGGCGAGCGCACCCCGATATCGAAGTCCCGCTCGGCCGTGGTGCCGTCGTCGCCCGTGACCGTCATGTGGATGTGCCCGGCCCCGATGGCCCCGGTTGCCGTGAGGGTGCGGTCGACATAGCGGCGCTTGTCTCGCTTGATGTCCTTGAACAGCACGTCGGCCTTGTCGAGCGCGATGGAGCCCGTCGTCGTGATCATGACCCGGTAGGTCTGTTCGGGGGCCTCGAGGTCGGTCAGCATGACGCGTGCCTGGGCCTTGTCGCCGGGCGCCAGGAAGCGGGGCAGGGTGAGTTCGGCGAGCAGCGGCGGCCGCACCGTCACGGGGCTGTCGGCGTGGCCGAAGCGGTCCACCGTCCAGGCCACCGCCATGACGCGGAGCCGGCCGCTGAAATCGGGCACGTCGAGTTCCACCCGACCGTGCCCGTCCGCGTCGAGCATCACGGGGCCGGAGAACAGCGCCACCGTCTTGAAGGTCTTGACGTCCAGCCCACCCATCTGGAGGCTGGCGCGGGCGTCGCCGCCCTCGACCAGTCGGCCCGCCTGACCGTTCGGGTCGATCAGGCTGCCGTAGATGTCGCGCAGCTCGAAGTCGGGGGCCCGGCGGCCCACGTAGTAGTCGGCCGGATCGGGCGAGGAAAAGTCCGTCATGCGCAGCACGGCCTCGTCCACGGCCGCGATCGTGACATAGGCGGGCTGGTCGCGCGGCGCTCCCGTGACGCTGACCCCGACCGCCAGCTTGGTCTTGGGCTGGATCTTTTCGGGGACGTCGAGCGCCACCTCGAGCTCGTGGGCCGCAGCCGCGCCCGGTACCCAGGCGAGGCCGACGGCCCGCACCGGCAGGCGCGGCAGCACGGTGCCGGCCGGCGAGATCGCGATGGCCAGCACGTAGGCGCCGCTCGCCGGGACGTCGGCTGCATCGAACTCGACGCTGCCGCCGCCCTTCGGCATGTCCCGCTCCTGCACCTGATGCAGGCCATTGCCGTCCAGCATGACAAGCACCCGGCCCGCGAAGGAGGGCTCGACTCTGGCCCGCACACGGCCCGCGGGTGCATCCTTGTCGATGGTCACGGGCAGCACGTCCGGCTTGCGATTGTCGGCCTGGGTGCCGCCCCACCAGCCCGCCCCGAAACGCATGCTGGTCGCGGTCTTGCCCGCCGCGTCGTAAACCTCGAGGCGGAACCGGCCAACCGTCACCGGAACCTTGAGCTGACCGCGTCCGTCCGCGCCGAGCGCGAGTTCGCCGCCGTTCATGCGGCTATCGAGGACGATCTCCTCGGATTGCCAACGGCCGTCGCGGTAGAAATAGTTATACTCGTAGTCCTCCTTGACGAGGTCCCATTTGACGCCGTCGGGCCCGAGCGGCTTGCCGGTCGCATCGACCAGCGCGACGTCGAAACCGGCTTCGGCGTTTTCCGGCACGCCGTCCCCGAAGGTCGTCCGCAGCCCGATGAACCGGTCGGCGGTATGCAGGGGGCGGGTGAGTTCGGCCGTGGCGGCCCGCCCGTCGATGTCGTTGACCGTCCCGCGGAACGCGACCTCGATCGGTCCCGTGGTGTCGGGCGCCTGGTCAGACGTCAAGCCGACGCTGGCCTGACCCTTGTCGTCGGTCGTGAAGTCCTCAGCCTTCAAGGCCTTGGGCAGGAACGGCTCCTGCACGAGCCCAAATTTGTAGTCCGCCAGGGCTTCGAAGGGTTTTGCGGCCGGCTGCAGCGTGGCTTCGACCTGCCCGGTCAACCCGGCGCCCGGACTGCCATAGAAATAGTCGGCCTGGACGGTCGCCGTCATCGGGCCTTTGACGTCGATCGGTCCCTTTGGCGCGTCGAGCTTGGCTTCGAGGCGCGGCGGCACGAAATCCTGCACCGACACGCTGGTACTGCCGAGATGGTCCTTGCCGCCAGCGCCGGCCCAGATGGTCCAATCGCCGCTATAGGCGTTGTCGGGCACATGGATGTCGAGCGTGCCGCCGCCCGCCGTCGCGAGATTGGGCGTGAAATGATCGACCTCGATGCCGTCGGGCCGCACCAGGTGGAGGGTCAGCGGGGTCGCGGGCACCGGCTTGGCATGGGCGTCGCGCAGAAGCGTGCCGAGGTGGATGGTTTCGCCCGGCCGGTAGATGCCGCGATCGGTCCACAAGAAGGCGTCGAACGGTCCGGGCGGGGTTCTTCCCGTGACGTCGAGATCGGTGAGGTCGAGCGCTGGGGCGTCGACCTGCAGCCAAGTGTAATCGCCCCGCGAACTGCCGGCGGAGAGCAGTTTGGGACTATCGCCGCCCTCGCCGCGCAGCAGGCCGCCGGGGATGACGACCCGGCCGTCGGCGTCGGAGGTATAGGTGCCGAGCACCTCGTTGCTGCGCGCCACCAGCTTGAGTTCGACGCCCGGCATCGGCAAGGCGCTCTGCAGCGAGCGCGCACTGACCAAGAGACCGCCATCCGTCTTCACGGTCACAAGGCCGATGTCGGACACGCTGAACCATTGGGTGGCGCGCTCGGTTCCCTCGTCGGGGGTCTGGCCGTCCGGTACCGCCACGACCACGTAGACGCCGGGTTCCAGCGTTTTTACCAATTGATCGATCGGTAACGCGGTCGAGACCTGCTGATTGGGCTTCGATGCGATCTCGACGCGGCCCTCGAACACTTTGCTGGCGTGGTCGGCGATCTGCGTCAGGCTATAACCGCTCAGGGCCTGGGCAAACCAATCGCTGCCGAACTGGTCCGTCAGGCCGCGCTCGCCAAACCGATAGAGCACGATGTGCGCTTTGCTGACGTTGACGCTCTTCAGCGGGACGCCGACACCCTTGGTGTAGGGCAGCAGGGTCTTGCCGGCGTCGAAGCTGACGCTCGCGTCGCGGTCCGGCACGTCGAGCACGACGGGCACGTCCTTGGCCAGCACGGTTCCGTCGGCGGCCGGCAAGCCCGCCTTCAGCCGCACCGCATAATGATGACCGTGCTGCAGGCCCGTGACGCAGAGGTCCTTTCCGCGCGGCTGGAGACTGTGATCCGTCGCCGGATCGATCGCCAGAAAGGGCTCGAAGGCGCGGGCCTCGCCACGGGGCAGGGGAGTCGAGAAGGAGAAGCACGCGCCCGGCACCGCCCGGTCGGGCTGGATCGTGACGTTGAGATATTCCACCGCGTGGGCGGGCGTGACGCCAAGCAGGGCGACCAGGCCCGCCATCGGCAAAAGGGCTCGCGCGACTCGAGACCGGATCGACCCAAGCATGCGTGTGCCTCCACGGTCGCGCCCGGGCCTTATTGGCTCCGCAAGTCCGCGCTGCTACCTTCTACCGCATTTGTGACCGGGAGCCATGGGAAAAGCACGTCAGAGGCTCAAGCAAAACCGTTGCGGTCCTGACCGCGTCAGCGACCAGGCTTGCCTCACGCCGCGCAGGCCAAAAACCCTTCACGGATCTCGTCGATCGGCAGGTCGCGGCCGATGAACACGATCTTGGAGGACCGTTTCTCCTCCGGCTTCCAATCGCGCTGGGTGTCGCCGTCGAGCATCATGTGGACGCCCTGGAACACGAAGCGTTTGGGCTCGCCCTTGAAGGCCAAAATGCCCTTCGAGCGCAGGATCTTGCCGCCTTCGGTCTGCACCAGCGTGTTGATCCACGGCATGAATTTTTGCGGATCGACCTCGCCGTCATGCACGATGGCGACCGACTGCATGTCCTCGTCATGATAGTGCTTGGCGCCGCCATGGCCATGGGCGTGCAGGTGACCGTGATCTTGATGATCATGTCCATTATCATGATGGTCGTGATCATCGGTCTCCAAGAATTCCGGCTCGATCTCGAGAATGCGGTCGAGGTCGAAGGCATTGCGGTTCAGCACCGCGTCGAGATCCACGGCGCAGCGATTGGTCTTGTGCAGCTTGGCATAGGGGTTGATGGCGCGGATGCGGGCCTCCACCTCGCGCAATTCCTCGGCGCTGACGAGATCGATCTTGTTGAGGATGATGACATCCGCAAAGGCGATCTGGTTCTTGGCCTCGGGGGCGTCCTTGAGCCGGGCGCTGAGCCATTTGGCGTCGGCCACGGTCACGATGGCGTCGAGCCGGGCATTGTCCTGCACGTCCTGGTCGACAAAGAAGGTCTGGGCCACGGGGGCGGGGTCGGCGAGACCCGTGGTCTCGACGATGATGGCGTCGAACTTGCCCTTGCGTTTCATCAGGCCTTCGAGGATGCGGATTAGATCGCCGCGCACGGTGCAGCAGATGCAGCCGTTGTTCATCTCGAACACTTCCTCGTCGGCCCCCACCACGAGTTCGTTGTCGATGCCGACCTCGCCGAACTCGTTGACGATCACCGCATATTTCTTGCCGTGCTCCTCGGTGAGGATGCGGTTCAGCAGCGTGGTCTTGCCGGCCCCGAGATAGCCGGTGAGCACGGTGACGGGGATCTTATCCATTCGGGAGTGCTCCGAGGGTTCTGAGTGTTAGCTTATATCGGTGGCCCGAGCGCCGATGAAAGGTCTGACGCGGCAGTGTAAGTCCTGGGCTCATTCTCGCGGGCCGATCGTGGACGATCAGAGGGTGCCGACGATCTTCTTCAGCTCGGCGCGAAACCCGTCCGCCAGATCTGGCCTGGCCAGCGCGAATGCCACATTGGCGCTCAAAAACCCGAGCTTGGAACCGGTGTCATAGGTCTTGCCGTCGAAACGCACGCCGTGAAAGGGTTGCTGCTTGGCGAGCTGGATCATGGAATCCGTCAGCTGGATCTCGCCGCCCGCGCCCTTCTCGCCCTTCTCCAGGGCCGCGAAGATCGACGGATCGAGGATGTAGCGGCCCGAAATGATGGAGGTCGAGGGCGCGGTGCCTTTGGCGGGCTTTTCCACCATGCCGGTGATCTCGAAGGTGTGGCCCTGGTCGGCGCCGATCGACACGACGCCGTATTGGTGGGTTTCCTCCATCGGGACTTCCTCCACCGCGATGACGTTGCCGCCGTGCTGGTCATAGGTCTCGATACACTGGGCGAGGCAGCGCGTGCCGAGCTTGCCCGGCAGGGTGATCATATCGGGCAGCAGCACCGCGAAGGGCTCGTCGCCGATCAGCTCGCGCGCGCACCAGACCGCATGACCGAGCCCGAGCGGGGCCTGCTGGCGCGTGAAGGAGGTGGCGCCGGCGGCCGGAAGGTCGGCCATCAGGGCCTCGTATTCCTTGATCTTGCCGCGGCTCTGCAGCGTGGCTTCGAGTTCGAACGCCATATCGAAATGGTCTTCGATCACGGCCTTGTTACGCCCCGTGACGAAGATGAAATGCTCGATGCCGGCTTCCCGCGCCTCGTCGACCACATGCTGCAACACCGGCCGGTCCACCACCGTCATCATCTCCTTAGGGACCGCCTTGGTGGCGGGAAGAAAGCGCGTGCCGAGGCCCGCGACGGGGAAAACCGCTTTGCGAATGGGCTTCATGAAGATGTCCGTTGGGCCGCCGGCCGCTGGTTTGGTGAAATTCGCGTGGGGGAGCTAAGCACCACCAACCTGAACGGCAAGCATTAAGTTCAAGTGGTTAGCCTGGCGGGTGCCGAGGCGCGGCTTGGGAGGCGGGTGATGGCGGTTCTGGTCACGGGCGGCGCGGGCTACATCGGCAGCCATATGGTGCTGGAACTGCTCGACGCCGGGGAAGAGGTGGTGGTCATCGACAATTTCTCGACCGGCTTCCGCGATGCGATCCCCCAGGGCGTCATCCTGGTCGAAGGTGATTTCGGTGACGAAGCTTTGGTGGCCGGGCTGATCCGCCAGCATGGCATCGACGCCATCGCGCATTTCGCCGCCAAGATCGTGGTGCCGGATTCGGTGGCCGATCCCTTGGGCTATTATCTCAACAACACCGCCAAGGCCCGCAGCCTGATCGCGGTCGCGGTTGCAGGCGGCGTCAAGCAGTTCATCTTCTCTTCGACCGCAGCGGTTTACGGCAATGTCGGGAACGATGCCGTGGCGGAGGACACCCCGCTCGCGCCCGTGTCGCCCTATGGCCGGTCCAAGCTCATGGTGGAATGGATGCTGGCCGATACCGCGGCGGCCCATGACCTACGCTATGTCGTATTGCGCTACTTCAACGTCGCGGGGGCCGATCCAAAAGGACGCGCCGGCCAGTCGACCCGCAACGCCACCCATCTCATCAAGGTCGCGGTGCAGGCGGCGCTCGGTCGACGCTCTGGACTGGAGATTTTCGGCACCAATTATCCCACGCCCGACGGCACCTGTCTGCGCGATTACATCCAGGTCACCGATCTGGTGCGGGCCCATATGGACGCCTTGCGCTATCTGCGGGCAGGGGGCGAATGTTTGACCTGCAATTGCGGCTATGCGCGCGGCTATTCGGTCCGCCAGGTGGTCGATGTCGTGAAATCCGTGTCGGGAGTCGATTTTCCGGTCACGCTGTCGGCGCGGCGGCCCGGCGACCCGGCCGCCATCGTGGCCCGCAACGACTTGATCCGCCAGAAACTCGGCTGGCAGCCCCGGCATGACGACCTCGACGCCATCGTGGGTCAGGCACTGGCCTGGGAACGCCGCCTGCACAATCAGGATCTTTGACCGGCAGGATCTTTGACCGCATTGCGCCCAAAAGGACGAGACCGGATACGTTGCCGTTTTGGCCATGCTGCCCCATTTGCGCTAACACGGTGTCCGAAAACTCCGGTCTCCCGCACGCCGAGCGGACCGCGCAGCGGTCTAGGCGCGGCAGGGCCAATGGTGCCGTCCTTCGACTCGGGTCCTGTGGACCCGGCTCGAAACGAGGACCCATGGGGTTTTCGAACGGGCCGGCAACGGCCGTCACACGAAGGGGTCGACGATGTCGTTTGCGGATGGTCTGGGACTGGGGTCGCCGGGAATTGGGCCGTCGGGTGCGGCCCCGCCCGCGAAGGACGTGACGGCGGCGAGTTTCCGCCAGGATGTCGTCGCCGAATCCATGCACCAGCCCGTGCTGGTCGATTTCTGGGCACCCTGGTGCGGGCCTTGTAAGCAACTCGGCCCCATCATCGAGCGCGCCGTTGCGGCATCCGCCGGCAAGGTAAAACTTGCCAAGATGAACATCGACGACCACCCGCAGATCGCCGGGCAACTCGGCATCCAATCGATCCCGGCCGTCATCGCGTTCCAAAAGGGTCAGCCGGTCGACGGTTTCGTCGGTGCTCTGCCCGAGAGCCAGGTCAAGGGCTTCATCGAGCGCCTGGTCGGGCCGGTGGGCGATCCGATTCAGGAAGCTCTGGACGAGGCGGAGGCCGCGATCGCACAGGGTGACCCCGATACCGCGGCCGCGATATATGCCGAGATCCTGGCTGCGGACGAGACCAACGCCCCAGCGCTCGCGGGCCTGGCCAAGCTCCATCTCGATGCGGGCTCGATCGATCAGGCCAAGGCGGTTCTCGAGACGGCGTCTGGCAGCGCGGCCCAGCATCCAAGCGTGACGGCCGTGCGCGCCGCCGTCGAGTTGGCGGAGCAGAGTGCCTCGTTGGGGGATTTTGGCGAGCTCGAGCGAAAGGTGCAGGCCGACCCGGACGACCATCGGGCCAGATTCGAAGTGGCGCTGGCCCTCAATGCCCGGAACAAGCGTCAGGAAGCGGCAGATTGCCTCCTTGAAATCATCAGGCGGGATCGCAGTTGGGATGAGGACGGCGCGCGAAAACAGCTTCTCCAGTTTTTCGAGGCCTGGGGCATGACCGACCCGGCGACTCTGTATGGCCGGCGCAAGTTGTCGGGGCTGCTGTTTCGCTGACCGCGCAGGGCGTGCGCGCCTCGGCACAGTGGGATCGCGGAGGAAGAACGCTGATGAACACGACCTATGCGTTGCCGGCCGACATGCCGAGCATCATCCCGATCTTCCCGCTTCCGGGGGCCTTGCTGCTGCCGCGCGGTCAGATGCCGCTGAACATCTTCGAGCCGCGCTATCTGGCGATGATCGACGACGTGATCAAAACCCATCGCATTGTCGGCATGATACAACCTGAGTCCAGCCTGACCAACGGGAAGCCCGCGCTCTATTCGCTCGGCTGCGCCGGAAAGGTCACATCTTTTTCCGAGACCGGGGACGGCCGCTACCTCGTGACCCTGACCGGCATCGCGCGATATCACATCGACGAGGAACTCACCGTCATGACGCCCTACCGGCAGTGCCGGGTGGATTTCGGGACCTTTGCGAGGGACTTCGACTCGGAAGCGGGCGAGGAGGATGTCGACCGCGCCGGACTGCTCAGAACGCTGAGGAGTTTTGCCGAGGCCCATGGCTTGTCGGTGGACTGGCAGGGTATCGACGATGCGCCCAACGACGCATTGGTCAATGCGTTGTCGATGATGAGCCCGTTTGGACCGAGGGAAAAGCAGGCGCTTCTGGAAGCCGCGGATCTCAAGACCCGCGCCGACGTCCTGATTGCCATCGCGGAGATCGAGTTGGCACGCGGCGCGGGGGACGTGTCGTCGCTGCAATGAGTGCTGCGCGAAGGGCAAGGAAAAGACAATGGACGGTCTGGACGATAACGACCCGGTGCAAACCGCCGGTGCGCCTCGCGTCGATCCGCGGCTGCTCGAAATCCTGGTTTGCCCCGTCACCAAGGGCTTGCTGGACTACGACGCAGGGGCGCAGGAGTTGATCTCCCGCTCGGCCAAACTAGCCTATCCGATCCGGGATGGAATCCCCATCATGCTGCCGGAAGAAGCGCGGCCTCTGGACGGCTGAACGCCCCAAACGGTCAATCCCCTTCGCCGGGATTGGGCGAGAAGAAGGCTTCCAGTTTGCCGGGTACGCCGTCGAAGTCCTTGCCGTCGGCCGGGCCCTCCTTCTTGACCGAAATGTTCGGCCAGCTCTTGGCATATTCCGCGTTGAGCGACAGCCATTTTTCCAGGCCCGGCTCCGTGTCGGGCTTGATGGCCTCGGCGGGGCATTCAGGCTCGCAGACGCCACAGTCGATGCATTCGTCGGGATGGATCACGAGCATGTTCTCGCCTTCGTAGAAGCAATCTACCGGGCACACTTCCACGCAATCCATGTACTTGCATTTGATGCAGTTTTCGACGACCACATAAGTCATTTTGAGTTCCCTGCACGGCCCCGAGGCGACCCTTGGGCGGCCGATGCGCGATCCGTTCCAGTCCGGGCACGGTGCTAGCCTCTTTGGCGCACCCACGCAAGCGGCGCTCCCGCAGGACCGACCACCGCTTTTCCTCCGGCGTCAACGTCCTCGGGCGTCACGCCTCGTCGTCTTCGGGTTCCTGGTTCTCCGCGGCGCCGGCCGGGTTCGACAGGTCCTCGAACAAGGTTTTGGCCTCGTAGTAAGGACCGCGTCGGACCCCTGCGGCACGGACCCTTAACACCCGCACATGGGGATCAAGCGCCACCGTGAGCACGTCTCCAACCCTGACCGACTTGGCAGGATTGTCGATCCGAATGGCATTGACCCGGACATATCCATCGCTGACCAGTTTTGCGGCCAATGACCGTGTCTTGATCACGCGGGCAAACCACAGCCACTTGTCGATCCGCTGCCGTTCGGCAGCCGGATGTTGCGCTTCGGGTTTGCCCCTCGCGGTCATGAATCCTTTTTCGGCCGGCCTTCCAGCTCGGCCTTCAAGGCGAGCAGCTTGGCAAAGGGTGAATCGGGATCGGGCTGGCGGTCCCGCGAGGGCCGCTCCGTTGATGCAAAGGTGCCGTTGGGCCGCGCCCCCTCCGGGCGCTCGCCATGACGGTCGCGGTCGCGATTGCGCCGGCCCTCGCCTTCCGGCCTGCCGCGTCCGGGACCGCCCTCGGAGGGAGCCGACCGTCCAGGCGCTCCGTCGCGATTGCCACCCCCGGCAGGCCGCGATCGCTCGTCGCGCCTTGGCCCGCCCGGCCGACCCTGGCCAGGACGGTTGTCGCGCTGCGGCCGCTCCGATCGCGCCGGGCGCTCGCCTGGAGCGGGCGCCGCGGCGGCCACCGCTGCGGCTTCGTCAGGGGCCCGTTGTTCCCCTTGCGCGACGGCCGGCGCCGGACGGCGATGGTCGCCCTGCTGCTCACGTCCGCCGTGCCGCTGACGCGGCCGGTCATTGCGACGCTCGGTATGATGCTGATTGGTCCGGTGCGGCCGCCAAACGTCGATCAGCACGGGCTCTGCGGGCGCGGCCTCGGCGGGAGCCGTTACAGTGGCTTCGGAGATTTCGGTCGGAGCCTCGCCCGAAAGGCCGTCGACCTGTTCGAGATCCGCCGCGACCTCAGCCACGGCAGCGCTCTCAGGCGTGGTGGTGCCCTCCTCGGGCGCTTGTTCCCCAGAGGAGGCCGCCTGAGTTTCGGCCTCAGGGCCTTCGATGGGTTCGGGAACGGCGTCCACCTCGGTGACGGCAGCGAGTAGGGGCGGCCTCTGCTCCGAGGTGGTCCCCTCGGCTGCGGCTGGTTCGGCGCCTTCGGAAGCGGTCGCCTCGGCACCATGCGCTTCGTCCGCGACCGCCGCGACCTGCGGCGCAGGCTCCGCGATCTCGGGGCTGGCGGGTGGGATGGATGCGGTTGGCTCGGCCCGCGACGCCTCGGGATCCACTTCGTCCTCTCGCGGCGCTTCAGCGGTCTCGGGCTGGACCGCATCGACCTCAGCGCCGCTCGCCGGTGTGTCACCGGCTTCGGACGCAACCGCGTCACCTTCGGGTTCGGGCGGAGTCTCGGCTTTGTCGGCCGGAAGGATCGGCTTGAGCGGTTCGGTGGGGGCAGCGGCCAGCAACGGTACCGTGATGGCGGGCCCGGGCCTGCGGTCGAGCACATAGCCGAGCGAGCGCAGGATCGAGGCAAAATCCTCGCCCGAGCAACCGGCCAGCGACGTCATCGCGACCGTGGTCACAAAGCCGTTGTTGTCGGCGGTGCCGGGAGGTGGGGTGCCGGGGGTGGTGCCGGGCCGATAGGCAATGGCTGGTCGTATCAGGTCGGCGAGGCGCTCCAAAATGTCCACGCGCACGGCGCGCTCGCCGCAGACCCGGAACCCGGCCGCGCGATAGAGGCCCTTTGGGACATCCTTGTCGGCCGGGAAGGAGGTGCGGCCGGACGCCGCCAGAAAGGGCACCTCGTCGAGCCCCTTGACGACTTCCACCCCGCCATGGCGCAGCGCCCAGAGCTGGGCCGCGAGCGCGCGCGGCGCCGGCTTCAGAAGCTGCGGGAGGTAGATGTGGTAAGCGCCAAAACGCAGGCCGAGCTTGCGCAACACGCCGCGCGCCGCCTGGTCGAGGCTCTTCATTTCCTCGGCCACGCGCGAGCGTTCAAGCACGCCGAGCGCCTCGGCGGCCTGGAACGCGATGCCGCGCGCGATGCCCTCCAGCCCCTCGCCTGTCTCGAGATCGATCACCGAGCCCAAGAGCTTCTTGACGTGCTGGGCCAGCCACAGGTCGAGGCGACGCTGCACGGTTTCCAATGCCGGGCCGGTCAAGTGCTCGTCCGAGATCACGCGCGCCCGGGGGCTGAGCAGCTTGTCGCCCGCCGCGAGCTTCGCCACCGGATCGCCCAGCCAGCGAATGGTGCCGTCATTGGCGAGCGCGATGGATTCGTCGACTGCCTGGCTGATCCGCTCGGCGCGGGCCTCGATCTCGCCCGCGAGCGCCTTCAGGGCGGCGGCGTTCAGCGCGCGTGCGGCTTCGCCCGCGGCAGAAGGATCAGGGGTGAAGCGGAAGCCGTGCAGCTGCCCCACGTTCTGACCTTCGACCAGGACGTCACCCTGAGGCGTGACTTCCGCTTCCAACATGGCGTTCTCTCTTAAGCGGCGCATCAGCACGCTGGTGCGCCGATCGACGAACCGTTGTGCCAGCCGTTCGTGCAAGGCGTCCGACAGCCTGTCCTCTAC
This sequence comes from uncultured Lichenihabitans sp., assembly GCA_964245915.1. GTDB lineage: Bacteria > Pseudomonadota > Alphaproteobacteria > Rhizobiales > Beijerinckiaceae > Lichenihabitans. The sequence goes on from CAXTOT010000020.1 coordinate 56,636, forward strand.
CTGACGCGCCACGCCCTGCCAATGCTCCGGATCGCCGAGCCAGTCGGGCCGGTTGGCGATGAAGGTCAGGGTGCGGACCTGAGCGATCCTGGCCGACAGAGCGTCGATGTCGCCGTCGGTCCGCTCGAACTGGGCGAGCTGGCGGGAAAACCAGTCGTCCGGGATACGGCCAGCCCGCACCACATAGTTGAACAGCGTGAGCACGAGCTCGGCGTGGGCGGATGGCGACAGCTTGCGGTAGTCCGGAACCTGGCAGACTTCCCAGAGGCGCGCGATATCGGCCCGGGTCTTGGCCTGCCGGCGCACGTCCCCATCCCTGGCCGCGATGTCGAGAACCATCACATCCTCGGCCAGCGGCGCGCGGGTGAGGCCTTGCTCGGCCGGCGAGCGGTCGAGCGAAGCTTGCAGGCTCTCGATGGAGGCGAAATCGAGATCGCTGTTGCGCCATTGCAGAATCCCGACGGACGGAAACACGTGATCTTCCAGCGCCTCGATCTCCTCCTCGTCGAAGGGGGTGCAGCGGCCCGTCGTGCCGAAGGTGCCGTCCTTGAGGTGGCGCCCGGCTCGCCCCGCGATCTGGCCAAACTCGGCCGGGTTGAGGCGGCGATACTGCCAGCCATCGAATTTCCGGTCGCCCGCGAAGGCGACATGATCGACGTCGAGATTGAGCCCCATGCCGATCGCGTCGGTGGCGACGAGGTAGTCGACCTCGCCATTCTGATAGAGAGCCACCTGGGCGTTGCGGGTGCGTGGCGACAGCGCCCCCAACACCACGGCCGCGCCTCCGCGCTGCCGGCGGATCAGCTCCGCGATGGCGTAGACCTCCTCGGCCGAGAAGGCCACGATGGCGGTCCGGTGCGGCAGCCGCGAGAGCTTTTTTTCGCCCGCGAAGGTCAGTTTGGAAAGGCGCGGCCGGGAGATCACGGTAAGGCCGGGCAGAAGTTGTTCGAGCACCCGGCGAACCGTCATGGCGCCGATGATCAGCGTCTCGTCGCGGCCGCGCCGGTTGAGGAGACGGTCGGTGAAGACATGGCCGCGATCGAGGTTAGCGGCGAGCTGGATCTCGTCGATCGCCACGAAGGACACGTCGAGGTCGCGCGGCATGGCCTCCACGGTCGCCACCCAGTAGCGTGGGTTCTTGGGCTTGATCTTCTCCTCGCCCGTGATCAGCGCCACGCTGTCCGGGCCCGTCTTCTCGACGACGCGGTTGTAGACCTCGCGGGCGAGCAGGCGCAGCGGCAGCCCGATGATGCCCGAGGGATGCGCCAGCATGCGCTCGATCGCATAATGGGTCTTGCCGGTGTTGGTCGGCCCGAGCACCGCCGTCACCCCGAGGCCGCGCCCATGGGCAGCCGGACTCGGCGGACCCCAGGTCGTGGCGGCCGGAAAATACAGATCGATGTCGTTCAACGGTGCAGCCTGTTCCTCGTGCGCTCGATGCATGCGGCATCGGGAACATGTCGTCAGCGTCCCGGCTGGGCTAGACCCATTGACGCTCACCGTCCCGGTTATATGGGACGCATGGCGCGCTTTGCACCCGTGGACAAGGATCGGCGTCTCGCCCATGATGGGGGCGCGGCTGGGCAGGCCGTCAAGCCCCGTCCCGCTGCACGTCCGGTCCCGGGGGATTCAGGCGATGCGGGTTGGGGGTCCTGTCCTCGCTCTGTCGGTCATTGTGCTGGGGCTGTGCGGCACCACGTCGGCCCGCGCCGATTCCGTGATCTGGAGGCATGGCGCGACCACGATCCGCGAGAGCGACGACCTCGCCTCGGCCATTGCTAAACTGACAAGTGCGATCCAACACGATGCGAGTGATGCGGATGTGTATCTCGCGCGCGGCTTCTTTTACAAGGGAGGCCGTCAGCTCGATCGGGCCATCGCCGATTTCTCGGCCGCCATCCTGCTGAAGCCGCGTCTCGATGCCGCTTACCTGGCTCGGGGCGACGCATTTGCGAAGATCGGCGACGTCGCCAAGGCCATCGCGGATCTGACGGCGGCGATCAAGATCAATCCCGGACGCGTCGATGCCTTCCTGGTCCGCGCCGCCGTCTATGCCGGCTTGGACGAGGCCGATCTGGCCGAACTCGACATCACCCAAGCCAGGCGCCTCGGGCAGCGGAGTGTCGAGGCCTTGAGCGGCATTGGCGATCTCTTGTCCGGCCTCGACAAGACTGCCGAAGCGATCGAGGCCTATTCCCAGGCCATCGCGATTGCCCCTGGAGACCGCTACGTCAGATTGAAGCGTGGACGGCTTTTGATGGCGTCGGGGCAGGATGATCGGGCCATTTCCGATTTTTCAGCGGCGCTGCAGGATTCTTTCAAAGGAAAGGACGACGTTTCCGCGTCGATCTTCCAAGCCTTTTTGAACGTCATCAAAGGCGATCCCGGGCGCGCCGCATCCGATCTTCCGGTGATCGGACGCTCCCAGCCGAGCGTAGAACAAGTCTACCTCGCGCGCGGACAGGCTTATTGGGCGAAGCGCGACGCCGATCGGGCGCTGGCGGACTATGATCAGGCCCTTCGACTCAAGCCCAATGACGGCGAGGCGCTTTTCAATCGCGCCATCGTGCTTCGCGCTCGCGGTGACACGACAGGAGCCTTGGCGGATCTAGCCACGGCGCTCCAACTCGATCCCGACGAACCGGCGATCTATCGGTTACGCGCCAACATCGATCTGCAGCTTCGGGACAATGACCTGGCGGTGTTGGATTACTCCGAAGATCCGGCGCGACCCGGGCTATCCCGACGATTTCTGGGGTCGCGGGTCGGCCTTGAGACATCTGGGGAACCTGGATGGCGCAATCGCAGATGAGACGCAGGCACTTCGGCTGAAGCCGAACTTTGTAGAAGCACTCTTCGAGAGGGTTCAAGCGTTGCTGGCCAAAGGCGATCATGTCGCCGCAGAGGCCGACCTGTCGGAGATCGTTCGGATCGACCCGGCCAACGCCGACGCCTTCGCCAATCGAGACGTTCTGCACCACAGGTTGAAACAGCTGGATCGGGCGATTGCGGACTACTCGGAGGCCATCCGCCTTCGTCCGGACTTGCCGGTCCTGTTCGATCGCGCACATGCGTTCGAAGCACTGGGCAACCACGACAAAGCTCTTGCGGATTATTCCGAAATCCTACGCCGCGTTCCGCAGGACGTATCCGCATATCTTGGTCGCGCTCAGGTTTTCGTCGACCAAGGCGATCTTGACCGGGCTCTCGCGGATTATTCCGCCGCCATCACGCTGGACCCGACCAACTTCGATAGTTTCCGGCGGCGCGGCTATATCTATCAAACCCAAAATCATCTCGACCAAGCCATCGCGGACTACAGTGATTCGATCTGGCTCAAGCCGACCGCTCCCGCGCTGACCAACCGCGCCTTGGCCGAACACATCAAGCGCGACCGTGATCATGCTCTGGCCGACACCAACGAGGCGGTGCGACTCGACCCGAACAATGCTTCCGCCCACCTGATCCGCGCCCATCTCTTTCAGGAGTTAGAGAACATCGACAAAGCGATTGCGGAGTATTCGGAGGTCATCCGGCTCGCTCCAAGCAATTCGACCGCCTTCGCGGCACGGGGCATTTTGAGTGGCCTCCGTGGGAATCACGAGCAATCCATGGCCGACCTCAACGAAGCGCTGCGGCTCTACCCGGCGGATCTCGACGCCCTCGTGGCCCGGGCCAATGCGTTCAGCGACGCGCGAGAGTATGACAAGGCCGTCGCGGACCTCTCGGAACTCCTTAGGCTGCGGCCGACCTATGCCGCGGCCTTGCGTATCCGGGCTAAGGCCTACCGGGAGATGAAGGACTACGAGAAGGCGCTTGCGGATTACGCGGAAGCGATCCGCCTCGAGCCTTCGAACTCGAATGCCTTCATCGGGCGCGGAATCCTGAACAGGAACCGAGGCGAGAACGATCTGGCCATTGCCGACTACACCGAAGCGCTCCGTCTCAAACCGTCCGCCATGGCGCTGTTCGATCGGGCCATTGCGTATGACGCGAAGGGCGCCACGAACGAGGCCCTCGCTGATTTGAACGAAGCGCTTCGCTTCAATCCGACCGATGTTGCGGCGCTCCGCTATCGGGGCAAAGTTCGGAGGGACCTAAAGGACTACGACGGATCACTGGCGGATTTTAATGAAGCGATCCGACTCGCGCCGGCCGATGCCGATGCCTTCGTGGGCCGTGGCCTCACCGATCGAAAGCGAGGCAATGTCGATGGAGCGCTTGCGGACTACACAGAAGCCATTCGTCTAGAGCCGTCCACTGCGGCGTTTCTCGATCGGGCTGTCGCGTATCGCGCAAAAGGCAACCTGAACCAGGCTCTTACTGATTTGAACGAAGCGCGCCGCCTTGACCCAACCGATGTGGCGGTGCTCCAGTTTCGCGGCAAGGTTTTTAGGGAATTGGCAGATTACGAGCGATCCCTGGCAGATTATTCCGAAGCCATTCGCCTTGCGCCCAAAGATGCCGACGCGTTCGGGGGCCGCGGTCTCACGAAACAAAACCAAGGCGATCTCGATGGAGCGCTCGCCGACTTCTCCGAGTCGATCCGCCTCAAGCCGTCCCCGTGGGTTCTTGTCGGTCGCAGCGACGTCTATCTGGACCAGGAGGAGTTCGATCTTGCCCTGGCGGATGCCGATGCCGCGCTCCGACTGCTTCCCGACGATGCCGCCGCGATCATCCGTCGTGGCCTTGCAGAAACAGGGCTCGGGCTGTTCGCCGAAGCGACCGCCGATCTTTGGTCGGCTGCGCGCCTGGCTCTACACGTGAAGGATTGGGCTGCGAAAGCGGCAGAGATCGCGAGGCGGCGTTCAACATCACCGCCCGATGCGCCGGCGCAGTCCGCAAGCGCCGATCGCTCGGATCGCTAGCGCGCCGTGATGGCCGCGTGGGTGGTGGGGTCGACCGAAAACTCGTCCGCCTCGATGACCGTGGTGCCCAGCATGGTCAGCACGGAGATGCGGTACGGGAAGACGACGCGGGTGCCCCCGATCGGGGCCAGCCAGACTTCCATGCTCTTGTTGTCGGCCATGTATTGCGCCGCATGTCCGTCCGCCCGGTGGCCCGAAATCGGCCGGTAGCGGGCCGAGCAGACCGAAACCTCGCCGTCATAGCCGCGTGTCTTGACGTGCCGGGTCCCCACATAGCTGAGCGCGATGTCGAATCGCGTCGCCCCGTCGAACACCGGCAGTGTGCGGTTGCAGGCGGGTGGCCCGATGAGGTCGTTGCCGGGCGGGACCGTCATCACGAACGCGCTCAGCGGGTCCACGATATTGCGCTTGTCGGCGTCGGTGACGGGCACGCGCGGCACGGTGGCGTCGAACGGGGGCGCGATGTCGACCCCGTCGACCCTGCCGGCCGTCATGGCCATGCGCACCGTGCGGGAGCTCTGCGAGTTGGCCGACGTCGTGGCGTAGGAGGAGGGTGCCAGGCGCCATCCGGTCAGGTTGCCGGTCGCGGTCGCGGCGCCGCGCGAAGAGGACAGCAGGCTGGCGAGGCCGCCCACCTTGGCGCTCGCCTCGATGCGATAGCTCGACGGTTCGACCCAGCCGGACACGAGCGCGGAGCCGACCGGCAGGCCGATCAGGCTGACCCCGTAATGGATCTTGATGGCGTCCGCGCTGGCGGGCCGCCCGACCCCCGTCATGGCGAGCAGCAGGATCAAAGTTGAGGCGAGGCAACGTGTGCCCCTAAAAAACAGCGTCATGGTCGACTCGGTCGAGCGGCCACCAAGGCGGAGCCGCAGGGAGATTCGCGTGCAGCATCCGGTCAGGACGCAGCAAAGGTCAAGTCCAGAGGATTCGCCCAAAATTCGGACGCTTTCAAGACCGCAGGGCTGGCCGGGGGTCCGGCGCTTGCATGCTCGGGCTCTTGCAAGGTCTAACCGAGCCTCATAGATGCGCCCGCAGAGACGGCGGCCGCGCACGGTCGCTTCGAGAGGATTTATGGCTCAACCGGACGGCGGAATGCCGAGCTTTCACGCCACCACGATCATCCTGGTCAAGAAAGGCGGCCGCACCGTCATCGGCGGCGACGGGCAGGTGAGTTTCGGCCAGACCGTGATGAAGAGCAATGCCCGCAAGGTGCGCAGGCTGGCCAAGGGCGGTGTGATCGCGGGCTTCGCGGGCGCCACCGCGGATGCCTTTACGCTGTTCGAACGGCTCGAATCCAAGCTCGAGCAGTTTCCCGGCCAGTTGCTGCGCGCGAGCGTCGAACTCGCCAAGGATTGGCGCACGGACCGCTATCTTCGGCGTCTCGAAGCCATGATGCTGGTCGCCGACAAGGAGGCGGCCCTGGTGCTCACCGGCAATGGCGACGTGCTCGAGCCCGAGACTCACGACAACGGTTGCGTGGCCGCGATCGGCTCGGGCGGCAATTACGCGCTTGCGGCCGGCCTGGCGCTGCTCGACACCGAACACCAAGCCGAGACCATCGTGCGCAAGGCCATGGGGATCGCGGCCAGCATCTGCGTCTATACCAACGACAATCTGGTGCTGGAATCCATCGAGCACTGATCCGTCGCAGCAAAGATCGGAGCCTCGACACGAGCCGCTCGGACCGTAGGGCCTCGCCTGGCAATTTCATTGAAGGCGGGTTCGCCACACGGGCTCGTATCGACTTCGTCACATGAGAAGAAGACCAGTGTCATGACGGATTTTTCCCCGCGCGAGATCGTGTCCGAACTCGACCGGCACATCATCGGCCAACGGGACGCCAAACGCGCGGTCGCGATCGCGCTCCGCAATCGCTGGCGAAGGCTGCAGCTCACCGGCTCCATGCGCGAGGAGGTGCTGCCCAAAAACATCCTGATGATCGGGCCGACGGGTTGCGGCAAGACCGAGATCTCGCGCCGCCTCGCGCGCCTCGCCAACGCGCCCTTCCTCAAGGTCGAGGCGACGAAATTCACCGAGGTCGGCTACGTGGGGCGTGACGTCGAGCAGATCATCCGCGACCTGCTCGAAATCGGCATCTCGCTGGTCAAGGAACAGAAGCGCAAGGATATCGCGGCCAAGGCGCAATTGGCTGCCGAGGAACGGCTGCTCGATGCGCTGGTGGGCGTCGGCGCCTCGCCGGCCACACGGGATTCGTTTCGCCGGAGGCTGCGCAACAACGAGATCGACGACAAGGAGGTCGAGATCGAGGTGGCGCAAGGATCCCCCTCGATGCCGATGTTCGAACTGCCCAACATGCCCGGCGCCTCGGTGGGGGCCATCAATATCGGCGAGATTTTCGGCAAGATGGGCAAGAGCGCCAAGCCGCGCCGGATGACCGTGCAGGAGGCCCATGCGCCGCTGCTCGCTGAGGAGAGCGACAAGCTGCTCGACACCGAAAGCATCGTGCAGCAGGCCATCCGCGAGGTCGAGAACAACGGGATCGTGTTTCTGGACGAGATCGACAAGATCTGCGGCCGGGAGAACAGGGGTGGGGCCGATGTGTCGCGCGAGGGCGTGCAGCGCGATCTCCTTCCTCTCATCGAGGGCACCAGCGTCGCGACCAAGCACGGCACGGTGAAGACCGACCACATCCTGTTCATCGCGTCGGGGGCCTTCCACGTCTCCAAGCCGTCCGATCTGTTGCCCGAACTGCAGGGCCGCCTGCCGATCCGGGTGGAGCTGAACTCGCTGACCGAGGATGACTTCCGCCGCATCCTGACCGAGACGGAAGCCAGCATCGTCAAGCAATATGTCGCCCTGCTGCGCACCGAAGGCGTCGACCTCGCGTTCGCGCCGGACGCCATCGACGAACTCGCGAGCGTGGCGGTTCAGGTCAATTCGAACCTCGAAAACATCGGCGCGCGGCGCCTGCAGACCGTCATGGAGCGCGTGCTCGACGAGGTGAGCTTTACCGCGCCCGACAGAGCCGGCGAGACCATCACGATCGACCGGGCCTTCGTGCAGAAGAACATCGGCGATCTTGCCAGGAACACGGACCTGTCGCGGTTCATCTTGTGAGCGGCGAGCCAGCCGCCAAGCCTCACCAAGGCGCCGCGGCGCGGCCCATGAAAAGCGCGTCGCCGGAGTTCAAGCCGGTCACGCTTGCGGTCCTCACGCTCACCTGCGCGCTGACGGGTCCGGTCTATATCGCGCTCGGTGGCGAAGGGCGCTGGCCCACAGCGGCCCTTTACGCGACGTGCATCGGCCTGTGCGTCCTCGGTTTCGAGCGCGGCGTCCTGTTCCGTCGCTTCCACGCCCGCATTCGACGCATGCCGACCCTGCTTTATGTCCCCCTGGCCGAACTCGTCTATGTGGCGCTGATCGCTGTCGGCAATGTGATCGGCGGATCGCTGGCCTGGGTCACGGGCCTGACTTCCGATCGTTACGTCGATGCGATCAGGCTCACGCCGCGCGTGCTGGCCTTCGCGCTGGCCTGTTCGGCCATCATCGTGGTGGCGGCGCGAATTCGCGATCTCATCGGATCGCGGGTGCTCGTCAGTCTGCTCACCGGGCGGTATCATCGGCCAATCCAGGAGGAGCGGATCTTCCTGTTCATCGACCTCGTGGGCTCGACCGCTTATGCCGAGATGTTCGGCGATCTGCGCACCCAGGCGTTTTTGGGCGCCTTTTTCGCGACCCTCGCCGGACCCGTGCGCCGCAATGGCGGCTCGATCGACGATTACGTCGGCGACCTCGCCATCGTGACCTGGCCGCTGGCGCGCGGGCTCAAAGGCGGGCGATGCGTGCGATGCGTTTTCGATTTCGCGGCCGCGATCCGCGAGGACGGCGCGGCCTGGCAGGCCCGCTATGGCGGCGTCCCGGCCTTCCGGGCGGCGCTGCACGGCGGCCCGGTCGTGACCGCCGAGATCGGCGTCGACAGGCATAAGATCACCTTTTTCGGCGATACCGTGAACGCGACCTCGCGGATCGAGAGCCTCTGTCGCACGTTGGACCAACGGGTTCTGATCTCGGCGGACCTCTTTCGGCGGCTGCCTGCCTTGCCGCCCGGGATCGAAGCCTCCGCGCGGGGCGCGCACCCCGTCAGGGGGCGCGATCAACCGATCGAGGTCTATGGCTTGACCGAGGCCGCGGAACGGGAACCGGTGCCATCTCGGCATCCCGCGACGGCCGTCCCGGTCTAGGTGCCGCATGATGGCTCGCCCGAGGCCATGACGGCATCGCGCGTGTCCGACGTCGCATGGGGCGTTTCGGTGGCCATCCTGGTGGTCTGGCTGGTGAGCCGTTTCGGGCTGACGAGCCAACGCCATGACGGGCCTGGGTCCACGGGGAAAGGGTAGCCCCCCGGGAGGGCCGTCCCTCCAAGAGGCGTGCTTGCCAGTGGGTGCGGCCCGCGCGATAAGCGTGGCCCTTCGCCACATCGAGATGATCCGCCATGTCCGACACCGCCCCGCCGGTGGCCCCCGCCTTTCAGCCGCGCGTCTTCTCGGGCGTGCAGCCGACCGGCAACCTCCACCTCGGCAATTATCTCGGGGCCATCACCAAATTCGTGGCGTTGCAGGCAACGAATGAGTGCCTCTATTGCGTGGTCGACCTGCACGCCCTCACGATCCCGCAGGACCCGGACGAGTTGCGCTCCAGCACCCGCGATGTGACGGCGGCCTTTCTGGCGGCCGGCATCGATGCCGAAAAACACATCGTGTTCAACCAGAGCCGGGTGCATGAACATGCCGAACTCGCCTGGGTGTTCAATTGCGTGGCTCGCCTCGGCTGGCTCAACCGCATGACGCAGTTCAAGGAAAAGGCCGGCAAGGACCGCGAGAACGCCTCCATCGGCCTCTACGCCTATCCCGTGCTGATGGCGGCCGACATTCTGGCCTACCGAGCCACCCAGGTGCCGGTCGGCGAGGACCAGAAGCAGCATCTCGAGCTGGCGCGCGACATCGCTCAGAAATTCAACACCGATTTTGCCGGCAGCATTGCCGGGCACGGGTTTGGGGCGGCCTTTTTTCCCCTGCCGGAGCCGCTGATCCAGGGCGCCGCGACCCGCGTCATGAGCCTGCGCGACGGCACCAAGAAGATGTCGAAATCCGATCCTTCGGACAATTCGCGCATAAACCTCGTCGACGATGCCGACATGATCGCGCAAAAGATCCGCAAGGCCAAGACCGACCCCGACGCTCTGCCTTCCGCGGTGGAGGGCCTCGAGGCGCGGCCCGAAGCCGACAATCTGGTGGGCATCTATGCGGCGCTCGAGGGCCGCTCGAAGGCGGAGGTGCTGGCCGAGTTCGGTGGCGGCCAATTCTCCCGCTTCAAGGGCGCCCTGGTGGATCTCGCGGTGGCCAAGCTCGGGCCGATCGGCACCGCCATGAAGGCGCTGCGGGCCGATCCCAGCCATATCGACCAGGTGCTGGCGCGCGGCGCCGAGCGCGCCAGCGCGATCGCGGTCCCCACGCTTGCCGCCGTGAAAGACATCGTGGGCCTGCTGCGCTAAGCGCTTTCCGCCCCTTGGTTCGGCTTGCATCGAGGGGGGCGCTATGGCAGTAAGCCGCTCACGGGTTTGGCGGCCGGCGCTCGCGCGCCCTTGCCTCCATCCCAGGTCGCTGCCGTAGCTCAGTGGTAGAGCACTCCCTTGGTAAGGGAGAGGTCCAGAGTTCAATCCTCTGTGGCAGCACCATTCAATCTTTTGATCCCGCCAATTCACCTTGGGTCTTAGATTTTTGGTCGGACGGCAGCAAGGTGCGTAACCGTCGCCTCGAGCTCTCGCGACTGCCGCTTGAACCCAAGCGGCCCCGTCGGGCCTATGATCGACTCATGGTGCGCGAGCCGAAATGGCTCGAGACCGCGACCAGGAGCAGACAGACCACCGCGAGGATGGAGAACACGGCGTTGACGGTCGGCGTGAAGCCGAAGCGCATCTGGTTGAACACCCAGATCGGCAGCGTCTGCGATGGCCCGGCCAGGAAAAGCGTCACCATCACGTCGTCCGCCGAGAGCGTGAGCCCGAGCAAGGCTCCGCCGATCACGGCGCCCTTGATGAGGGGCAGCAGGACCAGGAAGAAGCTCGTCGCGCGCCCGGCTCCGAGATCGAGGGACGCTTCCATCAAAGACGGGTCGAGCCGCCGCAGTCTCGCCAGGACCAGCATGAGGACGACCGGCATCACGAAACTCGACTGTCCGATGACCGTCTTCGGAATGCCGGACGGGATGCCCAGGACCTCCGTTCCGAGCACCATGACGATGCCGAGTACCACGCCGGGCATGGCGAGCGGGACCGCGAGGGCAAATTCGATGAACCGGGCGCCCCGGACCTTGCCGTAATGCAGCATCAGCGCGAAGCCGGTCCCGGCCACGGTCGAAAAGGTGACGACGCAAAGGGCCACCACCAGGGAACGGCGCGCGGCCTCGAGCAGGCTGCCGTTCTGCACCAGGGCCTTGTACCACTGCAGGCTCATGCCGGCGATCGGGAAGACCTGCAGCGACGAGGCGTTGAAGGAGAAGATCGCCATGAGCAGCAATGGCGCGTAAAGGAACAGGAGCGCCGCCGTATAACCCGCGGCGCCCGCCAGCCGCCCGAGCCGGCCCGGGGCGCCCGGGGCGGCGCTCCGGGAGCCGCCCCCTTCGTCGCCCAGCAGAATGCCACGGGAGGGGCACAGCGCCATGACCACGGCGAGCACCAATGCGACCGCGAGGATGAGCACGATGGCCACCGCCGAACCGTAGGGCCAATTATTGCCCATTCCGAATTGCGACTGGATGAGAACCCCGATCGTGGTCCCGTCGATGCCCCCCACCATCCCGGGCGTGACGTAGTCGCCCACCGTCACCAGGAACGCGAGTGAAAAGCCGATCGCCAGGCTGCGTCGGGTCAGCGGCCAGACCACGAAGCGAAACGTCTGGAACGTGGAAGCACCGGCATCCTCGGACGCCTCCATGAGCGCCTGCGGCAGTTTTTCAAAGGCATTGACGGTCGAGATGAAGATGAACGGGATCGAAATGTAGGCGAAGACCAGGACCACCGACGCCGGCGTGTAGAGGAAGGCCTCGGAGGGATGCGCCAGCAATCCGGTCGAGGTCAGGAAGGAGTTGAGAAGACCCGATTGGCCCAGGATCAGGCGCCACGCGAACACCCGCATGAGGAGGCTGATCCAAAGGGGAATGACGATCATGACGACCAGCATGGCCCTGTGTCGGCGCACCACTCGACCGACGTAGAAAGCGAGCGGATAGGCGACGAGCGCTCCGGCAAGGCCTCCCAGCAGGCTGAATCGCAACGTCCGGAGAAGGAGGGTCCAGAAGCCAAGCGAGTGGGAGAGCCTTTCGTAGTTCACCAGCGAAGGGTGGAGCGCCAGGACGCCGTTGGTGGTCTTCAGGAAGCTCGTGCCGATCATCATGGCGTTCGGCAGCAGGACGATGAGGGCGAGCCAGATCACCACCGGCAGGGTCTGCAGACGCGCCGCCAAGCGGGCTATCGGCCGTGGGACCACGTCCGTCACCGGCATGCGCTCGCTTGCGAGCGCGTCAGTCATTGAAGACGCGGGCACTGGCGAGATCCAGGTCGACGTGAACCGGCTGTCCACGCGAAAAGCCGCCGTCCCCGCCCGACGCGGGCACGCTGGCGATCACGTTCATGTCCTGGCATTGCACGCTGACCTCGAGGTTGGTGCCGAGGAACAGCACGTCCCGGACCGTTCCCCGCAGGCCCGGCCTGCCGCTCCCCATCACGGCGGGCTGCAGTTGAACGGCTTCGAACCGCAGGGCGAGACGCGCTGGACCGGGGTTCGAGCCGACGAGCCCCGGCAAGCGGACGTCGCCGATGCGGGCCACGATCTCGCTCCCTTCGGGCTCGAAACGGATCGGCAGAAGATTCGACCGGCCGACGAATTGCGCCACGAATTCGGACACGGGCGAGAAGTAGAGATCCTGGGGAGTTCCAAGCTGGGCGATGCTTCCCTCACGCATCACCGCGACCCGGTTCGACATCGACAGCGCCTCCCCCTGGTCGTGGGTCACGTAGACGAAGGCGATGCCGAGGTCCTTCTGCAGCGACACCAGCGTGTGCTGCATCTGCTGGCGAAGACGCAGGTCGAGCGCGCCGAGCGGTTCGTCCAGCAGCAGCACCTGGGGCCGGCAGACGATCGCCCGGGCCAGCGCCACCCGCTGTCGTTGGCCACCCGACAGCTGGTGAGGCAGGCGGCCCGCATAGAAGCTCATATCCACCATGTCCAAGGCCTCGCCGGACAGCCGACGTCGCTCGGCCTTCGGCTCACCGCGAACCCGCAACGAATAGTCGACGTTGTCGCCGACGGTGAGATGCGGAAACAGGGCGTAGCTCTGGAAGACCGTGCGGACGTCCCGCTTGTTCGGAGGCACGTGCGTGACATCCTGGCCGCGCATCAGAACCCGGCCGCGGTCCGGCGTCTCGAAGCCCGCGATCATGCGCAGGATCGTGGTCTTGCCAGATCCGCTCGGACCCAGGATCGAGAAGAACTCGCCCGGTGCGACCCGCAGCGACACCCTGTCGAGGGCCGGCTTCGTGCCGCCCTCGTAGGTCTTGTCGACGCTTTCCAATGCCAGGACGCTCGAGGCTTGTTCCATGCTCATGGGTGGGGGGCTTCCATGGGACGTGTCAGAGCGTGCCGGCCTTGAAGTCGTTCCAGATCTGCAGACGACGGTCGAGGTCTTCCGGCTTCTGGTAGACCACGAGCTTGTCCCAGAACCCCGGCGTCTCGGCGTCCAGGATGTTGGTCAGTTTCATGACGTCGTCCGAGATGCCCGCGGATTTGGCCTCCGCGGCCGTGAGCACCCCGTTGTTGGAGGAAGCTTTGATGAACCGAGCCTGCCAGGCCGCGCTCAGGTTGTCGTTGATGAATTTGTAGACGATGGGCCGGTCGCCCTGCTTGGAGATTCCGGTGCAGTCGATCCAGGTCGGCGTGCCCTCCTTGGGCAGCGTATACTTGAAGTTCTTGCCCTTTTGTTGCAGCGAGTTGACCACGGCGACGTTCTGGCAATATCCGATCACGGCTTCGCCGGAGGCATACATCGTCGTGGCGTCGTCGAAACCGGTCGCGATCACGCGGACCTGCTTGCGCAACTCCCGCAACGCGTTCGTGCAGGCCGTGAACTCGTCGCCGGTCAGGTTGAAGGGATCCTTGGCGCCGACGTAGAGCGCGATCATCGGGAACGTGATCGTGCAGTCGTCGAACATGTTGACCTTGCCTTCGAACTTCTTGTCCCACAAGGCGGCCCAGGTGTTCGGTTCTTTCAAGACTTCCGCGTTGTACATCAGCGGCTGGGTTCCCCAATTGTACGGGATCGCCATGGTCTGGCCGTCGACCTTGGTGAATTTCTTCCAGTCGAGCTGGGGCGTGATCATCGAGGCGTTCGGGACCTTGGACACGTCGATCGGGGTGATGAGGCCTCCCGCCTTGAAGCGTGGCAGCGAACCCGTCTCGATGTACATGATGTCCGGCTTGATGGCGCCGGAGAACGGCTGCGAGA
>CAXTOT010000021.1:0-70078 GCA_964245915.1 uncultured Lichenihabitans sp.
TTCAAACCCAAACCACAACCACAACCACACCCAACACACCCAACAGCCAACAGCACGCAATCCAGAGGTCCCATGCCCAAAACCGTGGGATTAGAGGCGCCTCCCTGGAGGACGGTTTACCGGCCCGCCCGAACCTCGTAGGAATGAGCGCGATCTTGCCCAAAGTTGCGTCACGCAACACTTCGGAAAGCGACAGGAACTGCACGTGGGGGAAAGCGCGGGCGCTGTGATTCGCCACGGCACTGGTTATCCGGGCATCGACCTTGGCGTCGAACCCGCGATCGCCCTGACGGGCCGCCTGCATGCCGCTCAGGACCGCGGTTCGGTGTCGACCCGCTGGCTATGCGGCACCATCCTGACGGGGCTAGCGGGTGCCGCCTTGATCGGCGCCGCCATCTATACCGCGCTCGACCGTGAATCGACCTTCGCACGCCAGCCGGACTTTGCGGTCGTGTCCCGCAAGGCGCCGGACCAGCAGGGGACCGACCTGCGCAAGGGCGATCGCCTCGTCAAGAAGGTCGACATCGTGGCCGAGAAGCAGAGTTTTCGCGCCCCCACCACGGTGAATGTCGGAGACAAGCAGGTGATTCGCCTGCGGGGCTATACCCATGTGGCCACCACGCTGACCATGACCCCGACCGATCTCGCCGACGCCGTGCCGGCCTTCAATCCACTAAAACTTCTCGCGGCCGATCAGCCGAACGCGCCCGGCGCGCAACCCGACCTCGGCCCCATCCTGGATGCCGCCGAGGTCGCGTTCGTGACCAAGGACCTCAATGGCGCCGACCCGAGCCTGTTCGCGGGCGCACTGTCGCTTGCCGAAGCCCAGGCCCAGGTGGCGCAGGTGGCCCAAGGCCCCCGGACCGCCTATCTGGGCGATTCCGTATCGCTGGCACTGCCGCCCCAGTTGCTCTTGATGCGAACGAGCCGCGCGGGTCTTGCCAATCCGGCAGCCGCGCTCGGTTACGCCAATGGGGCCGCCACCATCACCTCGCCCTTCAAATCGATCGAGGTCCACATGGTGCCGGAAAACGTCACCGTGCTGCAACGCGCGGAAACCCCGCACGAGAGTGGACAGGAGGAACGGCTGGTCGTCCTGCGCCACGGCGACAGCCTCGAGGAGATTCTGAAGGGGGTTGGGGCCACGCGGGAACAGGTTCGCGCCATTTTTGAAGCTTTCGGGGCCCGGCGCGGCGACCAACCCATCGCCGAAGGCCGCCGCCTGAAACTGCTGCTCGCCAACGTCAACGACGCCCCCCGGGGGCGGCAGATAGCGCGCCTGTCGGTCTACCTCGACGAAGCGTTGGAGACGACCGTGGCGCTCAACGATGCCGGGCAATATGTGCGGGTCGAACCGGCGGATGCCGCCGGCAAAGCCGCACGGGTTGCCCGGGACGACACCGCGCCGGAGGACAACGGCGATACCGGGGGCATGCGGCTCTACGACAGCGTATATCAGACGGCGCTGCGGCAGCAGATCCCGACACCGGTCATCGAAGACATGATCCGGGTTTTCTCGAACGACGTCGACTTCCAGCAATCCGTGCAGGGTGGCGACTCGATCGATGCCTTTTATGCCAACAGCGACGACGGCGGCGGCCACCCGGACCTGCTGTTCGCATCGCTCACTGCCCGCAACGACGTCTACCGCTATTACCGCTACCAGGCACCGGACGATCCCGGCTCGGCCTATTACGACGACGCCGGGCGCTCGGTGCGCAAATTCCTCATCCGCAATCCCGTCCCCACTGGCATTTTCACCTCGCCGTTCGGCATGCGGTTCCATCCCGTGCTGGGCTATACGCGTCCGCATACGGGGGTCGACTGGACGGCCCCGGTGGGAACCCCGATTTTGGCGGCCGGCAACGGCACCGTGCTCAAGGCCGAGCGCTCGCCGAGCTATGGCAACCACGTCGAGATCCAGCACGCCAACGGCTACATCACCACCTACTCGCATATGGTGGGATTCGCACGCGGCATCGCGGACGGGGTCAAGATCCGTCAGGGCCAGGTGGTGGGCTACCTCGGCCAGACCGGGCTCGCGACCGGGCCGCATCTGCATTACGAGGTGATCGTCAACGGCCATTTCGTCGACCCCATGCGGGTCAAGCTGGCCAGAACACGGGAACTCGACGGCAAGCAGCTCGCCGATTTCAAGCGCGAGCACGACCGCATCAACGCCCTGATGGCGACCGCCCCCAATGCGGTGCTGCCCAGCCCGCCCCCGGATCTTCAGAAGCGCGCCTCGAACTGAAGTTACGGCGGCCCGGCAAGCCCTTCAACCAGTCGCCGGACCTGCTTCGGCGTCAAACCCTGCTCCCGCCACTCGGCCAGGGTCTTCGACCCGCGGCTTTTTGACAGTTTGTGACCGGCCGCATCGCGCAACAGGCGGTGGTGATGATAGACCGGCTCCGGTAAATCGAGCAGCGCCTGAAGCAGGCGGTGCAGGCTCGTGGCCTGCAGGAGATCCTCCCCGCGCACCACCTCGGTGACCCCCTGCAGGGCGTCATCCACCACGACCGCCACGTGGTAGCTCGTGGGAATATCCTTGCGGCGAAGCACCGCGTCGCCCCACAGCTCGGGAATCGCGGCCATGCGCACGGGATGCGGGCCTTCGTGATATTCGGCCCAGCTCAGCGCCGAGCCGAGGGCCGCCACGGCGCGCCCGAGGTCGAGGCGAAGGCAAAAGCCATCGCGGGCCATGCGGCGCGCGCGTTCCGCATGGCCGAGCTCTCGACAGGTGCCGGGATAGAGGGGCGAACCATCCGGATCGCGCCGCCAGGCGAGGCGGCCCGCCAGAGCCCGGGCGATATCGCCTCTCGTGCAGAAGCAAGGGTAGACCAGCCCGCGCGCCGTGAGTTTGCCGAGCGCCGCCGCGTAACAGGCGAAATGCTCCGACTGACGGCGCACCGGTCCCTGCCATTTGATCCCGAGCCAGGTAAGGTCGCTCTGGATCGCAGCCTCGAAGGCCGGCGTGCAGCGGACGACATCGATATCCTCGATGCGGAGCAGGAGCGCGCCGCCCCGTTCGTCGGCGAGGTGCCGGTTGCGCAAGGCCGAATAAGCGTGGCCCAGGTGCAGTTTGCCGTTCGGCGAGGGCGCGAAGCGGAAGGTCGGCCGGACCGCCATGATGTTGGAAACCTCCTGGGACAATCACCAGCCTTGGACAGCACGGCTTTGCTGATCTATGCCGGGCCGGAGCGAGATGCGAGCGGGACATGCGCCAACCGTCACCACGAAAGAAAGCCGGCGCGCGGGTCGGCGGCAAGCCCGTCAAGCCGCCCCGAATGGCGCCCCCGCCTGCAACCTACGGGATTGCGCCCCTCATCGATGGCCCGGACTCGCTTGACGCCGCCCTGAAGCTGCTTCGGGCCTCCGACCCGGCGACGATCGACCATCTGCTGGAGGTGGCTGGTCCACCACCGCTGCGGCTTCGTGAGCCCGGATTTCCGGGCCTTGCCGCCATCATCGTGTCGCAGCAGGTGTCGGTGGCCAGCGCGACCGCGATATTCGGCCGGCTGCAGGCCGCCATCGATCCCCTGACGCCCGGGGGCGTGCTGGCGGCCCCCGACGACATCTTGCGCGGCGTGGGACTGTCGGCGCCAAAAATCCGGGCCCTGCGGGCGACCGCCGAGGCGATCGCGTCCGGCGCGCTGCCCCTCATGTCGCTCGGCGGCCTAACGGCCGAAGCCGCCCACCACGCGCTGGTGGCGGTCAAAGGCATCGGTCCGTGGACGGCCGATATCTTCCTGCTGTTCTGTCTCGGCCATCCCGATGCCTGGCCTTGCGGCGACATCGCGCTCCAGGAGGCGGCGCGGATCGCGCTGAAGCTCGACGCACGCCCGAACGCCATCGCGCTCGGCCACCTTGGCGAGCGCTGGCGCCCGCATCGCGGAGTGGCGGCCCGCTTGCTTTGGGCCTATTACCGGGCCGTGAAAAAAGGGCGGAGTGGCGTCAGCCTGGAGGCATCCTGACGCGCCGCTCTCCCAACAATCGAGATGGACTCCTTCCCCCATGCCGGCATCGCTCGACGGACCGCGCCTTCCCGCCAAATCCGGTCACGCCCGGCAGCTCGTCGTGTTTCTGCACGGCTATGGGGCGGATGGCCGCGACCTGATCGAGATCGGCCGGCAATGGCAGCCTTGGCTTCCGGATGCCGCCTTCGTGGCCCCGAATGCGCCCGAGCGCTGTACCCAGGCGCCCACCGGACGACAATGGTTCGACCTGACGTTCCGCGATCCGGACGAGCGCTGGCGGGGCGTCGTCAAGGCTCGGCCGGCGCTGGACGAGTTCCTCGATGCGGAATTGACGCGTCACGCTCTCGACGAGGGCAAACTGGCCTTGGTGGGCTTCAGCCAGGGCACCATGATGGCGTTGCATACGGGGCTGCGGCGTCGCCGCGCCCCCGCCGCCATCCTCGGCTATTCGGGCGTCCTGGTGGGACCCGACCATCTCGGCGAGGCGACGGCCCGCACCCCTAAGGGCAGCACTCCGCCGATCCTTCTGGTTCATGGCGATGCCGACCAGGTGATCCCGATCGAGGCCCTGTTTCGATCGGCCGACGACCTTGCCAGCGCCGATATCCCGAGCGAATGGCACCTGTCGCTCGGACTGGGGCACGGTATCGATCCGGCCGGACTTCGTCACGGCGGCCTCTTCCTGGCCCGCCAGTTCGGGCTGCCGTTTCCCAAGCGCGCCTGACGGGCCGCTACCGGCCCAGCTTCGCCTTCAGGTCGTCGATCCGCTTTGACGCTTCCGCCTTGCTCAACCCCTCCTCATAGCCTTCGCCATCCTTGGCCTCCTCCGACAGCGTCTTGAGGTAGGAAGCCTGGGCGCCCGTCATCGGATCGTCGCCCGAGGTCCACTGATCGGGGTCCTTGACGGTGTTCGAGCCCGGATGATCCTCCAGTTTCGGGTTGGCATCCGCCGCGTGCGGATCGTCGTCGTGGCGCGTCTGGTTGCGGTCCTGGCTCATGTCACGCTCGTGTTCACGGATTGTCCCAGACAATGCGGGCCGCGCGCCAGGGTTCCCGGCCTCACGCCGATCGAGCTGCGCCGATCTCGCTTGAGGCGGCCTGACGCAGGAGCGCCGAATCGGTCGAGGCCGAACACAGCGAAAAACCGCGCTCGAACTCGAGCCGTGCTTCGGCACCGCTGCGGCAGAAGATCCCGGCGAACTTGCCCGCCGCCTTGGCGCGCGCCACGATGTGGTCGAGCGCCTGGTCGAGATCGGCCGGGGGTGGGTCGATCCGCCCGCCGAGCGCGATCGAGAGGTCCGAGGGCCCGACGAACACGCCATCGATGCCCGGCACCGTCAGGATATCGTCAAGCGCGGCCAGCGCGGCGCGCGTTTCGATCATCGGGATCGCAAGATGCACGGCATTGGCGCGGACCAAATAATCCACGCCGGCCAGACCCGTAAGGGCAAGGGCGCGATGCGGCCCCCAACTGCGCTCCCCGATCGGCGGATATTTGGCGAACGCGGCAAACGCCAGCGCGTCCGCCACGCTGTTGATCATCGGCGCGATTACGGCCGCGGCCCCGGCATCGAACATGCGCGACGCGGTGGCGAAATCCCCGACCGGGACGCGCACGATGGCGGGCGCGCCGGCAAGCGCCACCTGGCCGATGGCCCGGATCGCGCTCTCGACCGTGAAGCTGCCGTGCTGCATGTCGAGCACCGCGGTGTCGAAGCCCTCGCGAATCAGCAGTTCGGGCAGGGAAGGCTCACCAACGCCGGTCCAGGCCGAAAGCACGCGCTTGCCGTCGCGCAATCTTCGCGCGAGTTCACCCACCAATCCGCCTTCCGACATGACACTCTCCTCAATCCTGCATGAACCGCGACGCGACGGCCGGCAACCCCGGCCCGAGAGCAATATCGGATCAGATGGAATCGCATCGCGGTTCCATCCCGACGAAATTGCCCGGGATTTTAACTTGGCGCGACTTCGCAAGTGGCGAAAGCGCTCTAGGGCTCCAGTTTATCGATCCTATTGGTCAAAGGCGCCAACGTAGGGGCGAGCCTCGACACCGGTTGCCGCGCGGCACGCCGAAGCGGAATCGGCCGGTAAAGCTGCTTGGAGGCTTCGACGACATGCAATCCGGCGCCGGGCAGCGCCAGTTGCTTGCCCCAGGCCTCGAAGGCCGGGGCTAGCCGCCACAAGAAGCGGCGTGGAAACGGTGGCACGTAGAGCGCTTCGTCGAATCGTTCCGGCGAAAACAGGGTGTCGCGCAGCAGCGCGTTGAGCTGACTCTTCGAGAAAGGTTGACCATTGCCGAATGGCGTCGTCTCGGCGCGGGCCCACCAGCCGCGTCGATTCGGCGCCACCGCGATCATCCGGCCTCCGGGCGCCAGAACACGCCACACCTCGGCCAGCACGTCGCGGGGATGCTCCGCGGTTTCCAGAAGATGCACCACGAGCAGCCGGTCGATACAGCCATCCGGAAGCGGCAAGGCATCCGCCTCCACGAGCGCGGTCGAGCTCACCTCGAGCCCCGGCCAATGCACGACGCCCTGTTCGGCGGGCATCAGCGCAAGAACACGGAGCGCCTGATCGCGAAACGGCATCAGATAGGGAACGGCGTAGCCCAGGCCGACGACCGCCATCCCGGTCGTGTTGGGCCACCAGTCACGCACGATCCGAGCCACGAAACGATGCGCGATGCGGCCGAGCGGGGCGGCATAGAAGTTTCTAAGATCGACGACGTCGAGCGACATGCAACTGAGGTGCCGTTTTTATGCGAGAGACCAGGGCGGTGGCCCAAGGTACCGCCGCTCGACCATCGCGACACGGACCACGGACACGCCACCAAGCGTCCCTTATCGTGTCGCACGATTTTTCTTAAGAGCGAACCTGTGCGCGCCTCGCCCGAGATCGCAACCCGATCTTTTGCGGACGCCGATTCGCATCAACCTTACCGGAATTCGGAGATTTACATCGGTGTCAAGGGGCGGCTTATAGCGGCAACATTGTGTCTGAAATGCTGCGAGGCCGCCCCGTGCGTAACGCTTTGACTATCCTCATCGTCCTGATCGGTACGCTGCTCGCTGCCGCGACCGCACAGGCCGCCTCCATCCAAGTCGATCTCTCCAGCCAGACCATGCGGGTCTCGTCGGGTGCCGGCGAGTATGTCTGGCCGATCTCGTCGGCCCGGGCCGGCTACGTGACGCCCCGCGGCAGCTACGGGGTGCAGCGGCTCGAAGTGATGCATCGTTCGCACAAATACCATAACTCGCCGATGCCCCATTCCATCTTCTTCCACGGCGGCTATGCGATCCATGGCACTTACGCGACGGGCTCGCTGGGCGCCCCCGCGTCGCACGGCTGCATCAGGATTTCACCCGCCAACGCGGCCCTACTCTATCAGATCGTCAGGGCCGAAGGCGCCCGCATCTCGATCATCGGCTCGCCTGGCTCCGACACACGGTATGCGCGGGCCGAGCGACGGCATGACCGGGCCGCCCATTTGGCAGCGCGCCGCACGATGCAGGAACCGGCTCTCGGTTATGCCGAACGACTGCGCATGGTGCCGAGCTTCGACGATTGGCTACGCGCACCGACCGGCTATTCGCGGCCCCGCGCCATGGACTATGATCCGAGTGAGGATTGATCTTACGGCAGGGACGCGTCCGCGAAACTGACCCGCACGTCCTGGCCCTGGGGTGGGGGCGCCGCCAGGCGTGAACGGAACTCCACCGTCTCCCCCTTGGCGAGCTTCGATTTCGGCGAAGACGCCGTCCAGGTGTAAAGCGGCGCCTGGCCGGCGCCGCGCACCACCATGGTGAGACCGGGCACCGAAGTCGCCTCGTCGCGCAGGTTGGTGATTTCGCCCTGGAGGGTCAGCACGGTCTTGTCGCCCTCGGCCACGAGCGCGCTCCGCACCCCGCGCAGCGCCAGCCCCTGCGTATTCACGGGTAGGCCGATCGCGGCATAGAGCACGCTGGTCGCCGGCACGTGCCGCACGATGGCGGTGCGCTCCCCGAGCGCCGCCATGACGCCGCCGAGCGTCAGCACGCAGGCGACGAGCACCCCCAGCGTCCCTCGCGCTTCTGAGCCCAACGCGATGGCATCGATGCGTGGGCGTAACCGGGCGCGGGCGCGGTGAAAATCGATCGGCTCCCGCGCCGGGCCGACATCCGGGGCCTGCTCGGACGGCCCGATCGGCCGAGCGCGGTCGGGCGCCGACAAGGCCGGTAGGGCGTCGTGCTCCGTTCGCTTCACCAGCCACACCTCGCGGCACTGCAGGCAACGGACCAATTGGCCGTTCGCCCCGATGGCGTCCGCATCGACCTCGTAGTGACTGGCGCAGGTTGGACAGATGATCCGCATGTCGTTTCCGGGTAAATGTGCTTCCAGGCCCGCCGTCCGAACGATGCGCGAACCATGATGGGCATTGAGTCCCGTTATGGTTAAGGCTGGTTTAATCCGCTGGGTGCTAAACCTGTCTTGGCGGCGGGCGACCTGGGCGAAGCGGACAGTCCGCCTTCAGGCGCGATCGTGCTCCGGCGCGCGTTCAAGGGTCGATTGCGGATGCAAGGGTCGATTGATGGTGCGCTTCGAAAACGTCGGTCTGCGCTACGGGCTCGGGGCGGAAATCCTGAAGGACCTGTCTTTTTCGATCGAGCCGCAATCGTTTCAATTCCTCACCGGCCCATCGGGCGCCGGCAAGACCACCCTGTTGCGGCTGATCCTGCTCTCACTCAAGCCGACGCGCGGCCTCATCACCCTGTTCGGACGTGATTCGGCCTCGCTGGCCAAGGACGAGATCACCGGGCTACGGCGGCGAATCGGGGTGGTGTTCCAGGATTTTCGGCTGCTCGATCATCTCACCACCTACGAGAACGTGGCGCTGCCGCTCCGGGTGAAGGGTCGCGAGGAGGCCACCTACAGGGCCGAGGTGGTGGAACTCCTGCGCTGGGTGGGCCTGGGCGAGCGGATGCACGTGCTGCCGCAGATTCTGTCGGGCGGCGAGAAGCAGCGCGCCGCCATCGCGCGCGCGCTCATCATGCGCCCGGAACTTCTTCTTGCCGACGAGCCGACCGGCAACGTCGACCCCACGCTCGCGCGACGCCTGCTGCGCCTGTTCATGGAGTTGCACAAATCGGGCACTTCGGTCGTGATCGCGACTCACGACCTCGCGTTGATGGACCAGTTCGACGACGCCCGCCGTCTGGTGCTGGGCGACAGGCGCCTGCATGTCTACGAGTGAGCAGTCCATGGTGTCCGTGAACGCCTCCCCGCCGCCGCAAGACGTCAAGGCCGTTCCCGGCACCCCGGGGCGATCGACGCCGGGCGAGCTGGCGCTGCGCAAGGACATGCCGCTCGTGCCGATCGATTCCATCGCGGGCCGGGCGCTCGTGACCGTGATCGCCATCATGACGTTCCTCGGGGCGCTCACGGCGGGCAGCGCCATCCTGATCGCCGGCGCGTCGCGGGATTGGCGCGCCTCCGTGTCGCGCGAGATGACCATCCAGGTTCGCCCCATCGCGGGCCGCGACATCGACGCCGAGGTCGCCAAGGCGGCCGGCGTGGCGCGCGCCACGAACGGGGTCGCGGAGGCAACCGTGTTCAACAAACAGGAGGCCGAGCGGCTGCTCGAACCCTGGCTCGGCTCGGGCCTCGACCTCAACGAGCTTCCCATCCCGCGGCTCATCGTGGTCAAGCTGCGCGACGGCGCCGCGATCGACATCGAGGCGTTTCGCAAGGCGCTGAGCGAGCGCGTGGCCGGTGTCAGCCTCGACGACCACCACGTCTGGTTCGAACGGCTCGCCACCATGGCCGATACCGTGGTGGCGGTCGCGGTCGCGATCTTCCTCTTGGTCCTGGCCGCCATGGGGCTCGCGGTGGCGTTCGCGACACGCGGCGCCATGGCGGGCAATCAGGAAATCGTCGGCGTGCTGCATTTCGTGGGGGCCGAGGACCGCTATATCGCGCGTCAATTCCAGCGCCATTTCCTGCGCCTCGGTCTCAAGGGCGGCATCATCGGCGGCACCTGCGCGGCGCTGGTGTTCCTGGCAGCTGGCGCGCTGCAAGGCTGGATGGTCGCGACCCCGGGGGGCGACCAGTTGGACGCGATGTTCGGCTCCTTCACGCTGGGCATTCGCGGCTACCTTGCGATCGTGGCGATCGCGATCGGCATCGCGGTCGCGACGGGTTTGATGTCGCGCACGGTCGTGTTCCGGCACCTGCAGGCCCTGGAATGACCACGGGACCGGTGCTTCGAGCGCTCGAGCGGCTCGGCTGGTTCGTGGCCGTCTGCGGAATGGTCGCGGCGGCGGCCCTGGTGGCGGGATTTTTGGTGTTCGTGGGCACCCTGGAGTGGATCGAGACCATGCCGGCTCGGCACGCCGAAGGCGTGGTGGCGTTGACGGGCGGGGCCGAACGGATCGCCGATGCGGTGGCGCTGCTGGCCCGCGGCGATGCCGACCGGCTGCTGATCACGGGTGTCAACCCCGCCACCTCGGGCGGCGAGATCGCGCGCCTGACCCCGGAGGCCCGCGCACTGCTCGACTGCTGTATCGAGCTCGGCTACGCGGCCGAGGACACCTTGGGCAATGCCGCGGAAACCAGCCGTTGGGTGCGCGGCCACAACATCCGCTCGCTCATCGTGGTGACGTCGAACTATCACATGCCGCGCGCGCTGGCCGAGATCGGCCATGCGGCACCCGGCGTGGAACTCTTGGCCTATCCGGTGGTGTCCGAGCGCGCCAGGGCCGCCGGCTGGTGGGCCAACGGCCAGTCGCTGCGGCTGATGGTTTCGGAGTATCTGAAATATGTCATCGTGCTGACTCGCCTGCACGTCGCGCCCGCCTTCGCGACCCAGGCTTGAAGCGGCGCGGAGGTCACGCGACGCCTCTCGACCCGCGTTGAGCAATTTGCCACAAGCAGCCCCATGCTGATCTTTCGCTCGCTCGTGTTCAACATCCTGTTTTATGTCGTGCTCATCGCCATCATGGTGGCGCTGCTGCCGAGCCTGCTGTTCGGGCCGGCCCGGGTGAAGGCGGCGGCCCGCACCTGGGGCAGAGCCTCGCTCTGGCTGCTGCGCGTGATCTGCGGCACCAAGGTCGAGTTCCGCGGGCTCGAAAACATCCCCGAGGGGGGCTGTATCGTGGCGCCGAAACATCAATCGATCTGGGAGGTTTTCGCGCTCATCACGGTGTTCCAGGATTTCACCTATGTGCTCAAGCGTGAATTGACCTGGATCCCGCTGTTCGGCTGGTACATCGCGTGCGGGCGGCAGATCGCCATCGACCGCTCGAAAGGCCGGGCCGCCCTGTCCCAGGTGGCGCGCAAGGCGCGGGAAATTCTCAGCGAGAACCGCCAGCTTTTCATCTTTCCCGAGGGCACCCGCCGTCCGCCCGGCGCCCCTCCGGAATATAAATACGGGGCCGCCTACGTGTATGCCGACACCAAGGCTGCCTGCCTGCCGGTGGCGCTGAACTCCGGCATGTTCTGGGGGCGCCGTAGCTTTCTGCACCGCCCCGGCACCATCGTGGTGGACATCCTGCCCGTGATCCCGCCGGGCCTGTCCACGACGGATTTTCTCAAGCTCCTGCAAGATAGGCTCGAGGCCGCCAGCAACCGGCTCTACGCCGAGGCGATCGCCAAAGACCCGAGTCTCAAAGCCACGCTATGGTCCCCCGAGGCCGCGCCATCACCGTGAGCCTCACGTCGCGACCGGAGTGGGCGCGGGCAACAGCCTGCCACGCACGAGCAGGTAGAGTGTGCCGACCGTGAGGACCGCGATCGTGAGGTTGGCGAGAACGAACAGCACGGGCGCCAGAGCCTCGACGGCGCCGGTGTCGCCGCGCGTCAACATGAACAGTGGCGCGTTGGCGAGCGCTGTCACGCCAAAGCTAAACCCCCAGTAGGACGGCGCGAACGGCTGTTCGGCGATCCAGGGCAACAGGCGAAGCAGCAGAAGCGCTTGCAGGATGCCATAGCCCAGCAGAGCGTGGGCCAGGAGATCGGGCCGCCCATCGGTCACCGCGAGGTAGGCGACGGCCGCCACCACGGGCGGCGCGAGCTGGATGCCCAGCGTCGGCCGCAGCGGCACCGGCATGGCCGGGGCCGTATAAAGGCGATGCAGCAGCACCGATTCGATCGCGAGCCAGGAGAACAGGCCCGCCCCGAAGGCGAGCTGGCCCCAGTCGGGATAACCCAGCAACGCCCCGACGGCCGCCGCAACCAGCAAGCCCGACACGGTTGGCAAGTACAGGATCGCCGTGGTGCTGCCATGGTCGCGTCCACCGCGCCATAGCAGGCCGGTGCGCCAGAGCGCGAAGATGAGAGAGAGCAGAACCCCGACGCCGAACAGCAGTTCGGCGAGCGGCCTCGAATAGGGCAACGCGCCCCCGGCGATCAGCATGGTGTCGACCCCGATCAGGCCGACGAAGCAGCATTGGACCGCATGGTAGAGCTCACTCAGCGCCGCGTCCCGCGCCGTGAGCCACTTCGCCACATAGAGCACGATGAGCACGGCCCAGACCACGGCCGCAGCCGCCATGAGCGTCTCCCCGATCTCTGCGGGCATGGCCCAGACCCGATGGGCCAGCCGCCATGAGGTGCCCAGGCCCGCGAGCCCCAGCACGATGCCGAACATGGAAACCGGAAGTCGCGACAGGGCCGTCATCGGGCCTCCCCAAGGCAAGCGACAGAGCGAATCCATCATGCCTCAGCCCGATAGGCCCGGGAAGCTTGGAGTTCGCCGCCGGCTCGCCTGGTCGGTCGTCTGCCGCACGCTCCTCGGCGAGGTGCCCACGATCGATCTCGTGCTGGGCTACCACAAGGCCAATCGCTCGCCGGTGCTCCGGTTGTTTTTGGCGAAGGTGGACGAACTCATCGCCCGCGTAGGCCCAAAGCCGGGTGAGCCTTCAGCCTGACATCAGCTCATCGGCAGGGCTGGACGTCGGTGCGGCCCCAAAACTACCCGCCCCACCGCCCCGCCGCGGCATCGTCGGTGTCCTTGGCCGCGACCCATTGGCCGGACGAGCCGTCGGTCCGGTGCTCCCGCTTCCAGAACGGGGCACGGGTCTTCATGAAGTCCATGAGGAAATCCGCGGCCTGGAACGCGGCGGCCCGGTGGCTCGAGGCGGCCGCCACCAGTACGATGCGCTCGCCGGGGCGGATGCGGCCGAACCGGTGAATCACGCGCAGCCCCATCAAGGGCCAGCGCGCCTGAGCCTCCGCCGCCACGCGCGCAATCTCGCCCTCCGCCATGCCGGGATAATGCTCGATCTCGAGCAGTTCCAGCCCGCCCGCCTCGTCGCGGCACAACCCCACGAAAGTCACGAGCGCCCCGATGTCGGTCCGCTCGGCCGTCAAGGCCGCGCCCTCGGCGGCCGGATCGAAATCCTCGGCCTGGACGCTGATCGAGGCCATGTCAGCCTCCCGTCATGGGCGGGAAAAAGGCGATTTCGCGCGCCCCCTCGAGGGGTGCGTCGTGTTTGGCATGGACATGGTCGAGGGCGGCGCGGATCACGGCGGGGTTTTCGAAGGCATGCGCATAGCCCTCGCCCTGCTGGCTCAGCCAGGTCATGAGTTCGCCCACCGTGGCGACCCCGGGGGGCGGCTCGATCATCTCGTCAGGCTTGCCGATGCGCTCGCGCACCCAGGCGAAATAGGCCGCTTTCACGCCGCGCTCACTCCAGAATCGTGCGAATGCCGGCTCTCATATAGTCCCAACCAGTGTAGATGGTGAGGAGGGCCGCGACCCAAAGCAGCAGAAGCCCGATCGCCACAGTGCCGGGCAGCACCCGTTCGCCCGCCGGCCCCGCGATCAGAAAGCCGATCGCCACGAGCTGTAGCGTCGTCTTGTATTTGGCGACATTGCTGACCGGGACGGACACCCGCAGCTCGCCCAAGAACTCGCGCAAGCCCGAGACCAGGATCTCACGGCACAGGATCACGATGGCGGCCCACAGCGACCAGTGCGCGACGGTATGGTCGGCCACCAGGACCAGAAGCGTCGCGGCCACCAGCAGCTTGTCCGCGATGGGGTCGAGCATCCGCCCCAGGGCCGATTGCTGCGACCAGGCGCGCGCCAGATAGCCGTCGAAAAAGTCCGTGATGCCGGCGATGATGAAGATGGTCAGAGCGACCCAGCGCATCCACAAGGCATCGCTGGCCATCAGGCAGCCCGCCACGATCGGCACCGCCACGCAGCGTCCATAGGTCAGAATGTTGGGAAGGGTCCAGTTCCGTCCGCGCATTTCGACCGAGGAGAGTGCCATGAGGGGAGGGAACATGGCGAAGGCGGTGGCGTCAAGGGCAGGCCGACGTGGCGGGGAAAACGGTCAGCGCCCCCCGGTGCTCAAAGCCCTCCGTTTTCGCGCGATTCGGGTTTCAACAAAGGAACGCAGCGCGAGCTTTGCGCGATGAACGGGGCGCCTGATTTCTCGCGACAATCGTTCGAGCGGGCCGCGGGCGCCATGGACGCTGATGGTCGATCCGCCAAGAGTGTCGCGCACGGAGGCCACCGAGGGCTCGACCGCCAAGGTCACGAGATCATGCTCCCACCAGTGCTGCAATTCGACATCGATGGGCCGGGTGATGGGCCAGCCGCCCGCGAGAAGTTTTTGGGCGCCGCGCCCGCTGACGCAATAGGCCGCGCCGCTGAGCGCCACCACCCAGGGCCGCACTAGGCGCACCCCCTCGGCCAGGGAAGCGATCTCCTGGGCCACCCGGATGTTTGCGCTGAAGAGTTTGACGACGTCCCAGTCAAGGGGCCGGGCGTCGAGCGCCGTCAGCACGGCGGGGAGTTTATGGCCCAGCACGACATCATCTTCGAACACCACCCCGAACCGCGCCCCCGAGGCGACGATCCGCTCCCAGGCCAGCCGGTGGCTCAGGAAGCAGGCGATCTCACCGCGGTGCAGCGGCGCGAAATAGCGCCGGCGGTTCAGGATGGGATCGTAGGCGGCGGACAATTGCGCGGTCGACAGGCGCCGCCCGTCGATGGCCGGAAGACGCGTCATCGCGAGGCCGAGCCGCTCGAATTCTTCAGACGCGCAGGCGAGGCGTTCGGTGGACCGGTCGAGGTTGATGAGCAGAAGCGGCGCCCCGGTCATGGACGGGATTGCTCCCGCCCCGATCCCCTCGCCAGCTCGAAATGCATCGCCTCGACCGAGAAGGCGTAGATGGCGGTGGTGACCGCGTAGACGAATCCTGGCCAGCCTGCCAGGAACCATCGATAGAAGACGAAGATGCGCAAAAAGCTGATGGGCGGGTTGAACACGAGTCTGAAGCGGCTCGGCGACCGGCCGGAACGCACCCGTTCCTTGGCCTTCAAGCCGGCATAGACGATCTCTTTGCGAAGCTGGTCCGCGAAGGGCAAGTGATTGTCATGCAGGATGAGGCCGGATCGGGCGTCGCGCATCGTGCCGTCCAGGATGAGGCCTTCGTGGACCAGCGCGTCCTGGTCATAGCGGGCGCGACCGCGGCGAACGAGGCGCAAAATGGGCTTGGCATAGATGCCGGCCGGCGCCCGTCGCCCGCCGGCGCCGCAAGGCAGGCGACGAAGCCGCCAACCCGCGACATGATCCTCGGCATCCAGCAGAGCGGCAAGCCGCTGCTGCAGATCGGCATCGAGCAATTCGTCGGCGTCGAGGTTGAGGCACCAGGGCTGTGTCGCCTGCTCCAAAGCGAATTGCTTCTGGGCCGCATAGCCGAGCCAGCTCTGGTGCAGCAGACGGATCGGAAGACCGCCGTCGGCCAGTCGCTGCACGATGGCCAAAGTCCCGTCCGTGGAACCCGAATCCACCACGATGATCTCGGCACAAGCGGCCAGGCTGCGCAGGCAGCCCTCAATGCGGGCTTCTTCATCCTTGCAGATCACATAAGCGGAGATCGGCAGCCTTGCGGGCCGCCGTGACCCGTTGGCCGCCATGTCGCCTGACACCGGCCCATGCTCCGGCGCCGATCGGAGCGCCCGATCAGGCTCCATGGGTCACGACGACCTCGTCCCGAGGCGGCGACACTTTGCCGGATTCCCACAACGAACGATAGACCTCGACATAGGCCGCCGTCTCCCGATCGATGCCGAAGTTTTCGACGGCGCGCCGCCGCGCCGCCTCGGCCATCGCGGTTCGCAGCGCGTCATCCCGCATCATGCGTTCCATGGCGGCCGTCAGGGCATCCAGGTCGCCCGCATCGACCAGCAAACCCGTCCGGCCATCCTCGATGATGAGGTCGGCGGCTCCGGAACGGGCCGCCACGACCGGCGTGCCGCTGGCCGCGGCTTCGAGCGGCACCAGACCAAAACCTTCGTGACGCTGCGGCGCCACGCAGATCGACACACTGGCCAACCAGCCCGGCAGGTCGTCGGGCGGCAGTTCGCCCAAAAAGACGATGCGCTCGCCGAGCCCGGCGGTTGCGACCCGCCGTTTGAGCCCGGCCAGAAACTCGGCTTCGCTCAGCTTGGTGAGCCCCACGACGACGCCGGTGAAAGCGGGATAGCGGGGCAGCAGCCGGATCAGGGCTTCGACGAAAAGGTCCGTCCCTTTCTGGCGGCGCACCCGGCCGAACACCCCGATGCCGCGCTGGCCCCCGAGTCCGCGCGCCGCCCAGGCGGCCTCCCGGTCCGCGACCGGACGGAACACCGCGCAGTCGATTCCGTGCGGGATGATGACACTGGGCCGGTGCAGGAAGTTGGCCGCGACCTCGGTCGTGGAGATGATGGCGTCCATCTTGCCGATCAGCCAGTCGGTCAGCCCCGTATGGGCGCGCTGGCCCGCCGAGGTGAAGACGAGCCGGATCGGCTGGCGCAGCACGGATCGCATGAACAGGCCGAGCAGCATTTCGAGGTTGCGCCGGGCATGCCAGATGCGGAACGGCACCCCTTGCGGGGGTGAGAAACCCTTGAGGATGACCGACGCAAGCGACATGGCGGGCTCGATGGTTCCCGCCGGCCGCCCCACGAGATCGGCATCGAGCGCTCTTTGCAGATGCGGCAAGGTGGCGCGAATTACCGAGGTCACGCCCGAATAGCGCGGCCCGAGGTTCGGAACCAGGACGATGCCGAGTTGTCCGCCACGGCGCGCTCTTGCGGGCGCGTCCTCTCGTCCGTCCTCGAGGCGGCCCGTGATCGGCATCTCCAGCGTCATCGCGACTTCCGGGCCTCCATGCTTCGCATCGCCTGCGCCTCATCGAGCGGCCGCCCACCGCCCGCCCTCTCACGCCTGCTTTAGCAGCGATGGCGCGGCGCGGCAGCCCTCCCACGGCGAAAATCGGTTCGGGTGCGATGGCCTAGGCCCTAACCTCCTCTGTGGCGGGACGACCTGAACGGGTGAGCGCGTCCCCTCCGAAGCGGGATCAGTCTGTTGCGCCATCCGTGCCTTGCGCAGACCGCGCGTGCTTCCGGAATCCGCGCAATCGCATTCGTGGTGTCATCCGTCTCGTTAGTGCTGGGCCGGTTGCGCCTGCATGGCGGGCTTGGTCCTGTGCGAGAAGCAGCCGAGCTTGTAGCAACCGAACAGAGCGGCGGCGCCAACCCCGATCGCGATCTTCTCGCCCGTCGACAATCCTGTCGATGCGGGCTGGGCGGGTGACGCCGTTGGCGTCGTCCCTCCCAGTGTCACCCCGACCCGTTGGGCGTCCTGGGGACCACCTCCGGACGGCATGTAGTCGATCGAGATCTTGCCGGCCGGTGGCATCGACCCCACGTAGGACGCGAAGGCAGCGACAGTTGGGAACACCTTGCCGTCGACCGCGATGATCTGGTCGCCGGTCCGAATCCCGGCCTTGTCTCCGGGGGATCCCTGCGTCACGCCGTTCACCTTCAACAGCTCGAACGTCATCCCGCCGCTGTTCATCTGCTGCGCGCGCCCCACGCTCAGGCCGAGTTTTCCACCGCCATGGGGCAGCGCGGCTGCCTGATCGGCGCTCAGCAACTGATAGCCCATCTGGTTCTCCGCCATGGCAGGACCGGCGAGACACTGCAGCGTGAGGAAGGACGTCGCGACAAGCGCCGCCACCATTCGATTGATCATGGACGTGACCTCGGCTTGAAGAGCTTGGGTATCGGCCGAGGCGAGCCCCGGCCGGTCGGAGTCAGACGGACACCGAGCCCTCGTCCGGCAGGCGGCCATTCGGGGTCATCCCGTCGACCGCATTCGGCAGGTGCTGGCTCAATTGGGACAGGAAGTCGCCCGGCTGCATGCCGGCCTGACCCGCCATGTCGTTCACCTTGTCCTGGCCGAACACGTTCTGGAGCTGACCGGGGGAAACAGGCTGGTTGGGGCCGTTGCCGACCCAGGACTGCGCCACGTTCCCCAGCCCGGCCTGCTCGAACTGTTGGAGCAGGCCGCCCAGACCTCCTCCGCCGAGACTGCCGCCCATGCCGGAATTCAATGCTCCACCCTGCTGGCCGCCGCCGAGCATGCTCGACAAGATGCCGCCCATCGGCGACGACGCGCCGCCCGCGCCGCCACCCAAGAGATTGCCGATCACCGATTCGAGAATGCCCATTGTGTCTCCTTCCATGCGCCGACGTGCGGCGCGGTTCATTTGGCTTGCGAATTGTCCATGTCGGGGAGCACGCGGCCGTCCCCGTCGATGCGTTCGACCACGGCGGTCTGCCGCCGCAGGGTGACCGGGACATGTGACACCTCGGTCTCGACGCGGTGCCGGATATGCAGCTCCTCGAGGAGATAGAGCTGCTTGACCACGACGAAACGCTCTTCCATCACCGGCACGATCGTCGTGTCACCCTCGGTGCGAACGGCGGGCGCATGATCGACGATCTTCCCCACAGCCACCCGGGTCACGTCGACGATGTTGCGGTCCAAAGAGACCTCGGCGACCTCCTCGAACGACTCCGTTCTCGTCGAGACCCGCACCGTTCCTGCCACAACCTCTCGCTTGGCGACCTGAAGGGTCTCTTCCACGAGTTCGAGCGTCTCTGGCGTTTGCGCCGCAGAAAAGTCGGCCGACGACGGAGTGCTGCCGGGAGTTCCCTTTCGAGGAAGAGCGTCGGTCTCGACTGGGGCTGACTGGAGCGGGGGGTTGATCATCATGGTCCTTCGATGCCGACGGCGGACACGGGTGCCAGCCGTACCGCCGCCTGCTCCGCTTGCGTTGAAGACTTAAGCGGCCGTCCAGCGGCTCTTTACGTCGGACGCCGAGGTTTTCAGCATGACCTTGCCGTCGACCGACTGAACCCAGTCGGTCGGGATCAGGTGATGCTGGCCGCCCGAGGCCGGATCCATCTTCTTCAGCTTGATCGTGGTCCCGTAGACATGATCGATCACGCCGACGTGCTGGCCGTCAGAACCAACCACGTCCATGTCGGCCGACAATTTGGTGGTGACGTCCATGAGCCCGACAGCAGCGGCGCCGGCGACGCGGCCGTCCTCGATGTCGACCTTGGTGCTTCGCACGCTGTCGTTGATCGTCTGGGTCCGGTCGGTGGTGTCCTTGCGGATGCCGATCTCCTCGACGACACGGGCGGTCTTGGCCACCACCGCTTCCTCGTTAATCTCCTCCATCTCGATGGTGCGATCCTTGAAGGCGTCGACGCCGAGATCGGCCGCTCCCAGGGCACGATCGACCGGACGGCGGTCGATGCTGATCGTCTCGTCCCTCAGCGACACGTTCTCGGACACGGCCTTCTCGACCACGTAGCTGTGGATCCGAACCTTGCCGCGGTTCACGGCACGCTTGCCGACGTTCAATTCCTCCTCGACGACTTGGAGGACGTCGTCGCCCTGGGCAAGACGTGACGGCGACGCAGAGGGTGCGGCGGAAGCGGAAGGCGCCAGGATCGGGGCCTTCGTCGTCATCGCCGGGGTGTCGACCACCTCATTGACGGGCGTCAGCGACCGCAGGGGACCGGCACCTTCGTTCGCGATGCCACCGCCCGTCACCGGCATGCCGGTCCAACCCTCGCTCCGCCAAGAGGTCTCCTTCTCGTCCATGTCGACCGAGCCGTGCTGCTCCAGAATGGAGACGGCGTCGTCGACCCTCTGGTCGTCGATATGGGCGGTCAGCATGGTGCCTCCGCGACGCAAGCCTTCGGCGTAGGTGCGGTGATCGTCGGTGCCGCCGAACATTTCCTCGAGCGACGCCCAAAAGCCCGTGGCGGGGCGATCGGTCGTCAGGGGAGCGCCAAGTGTCGCGGTCTCAGGCGAGACCGTGATGTCGCTATCCGGAATACCCGCTTGCTTGAGCATCAAGGCGGCGTTGTTGGCGTATTCGCGACTGTCGAACAGGGCGGTGATGGTCTGCATTGCCATTGTGTTTGCTCCGTTTAGGGTGAGTTGATCCGCCCTCTGCGAGGCTGCGCAGAGGTTCGGCAAAGTCGTCTCCGACAGACTGGGCACGGTTCTTCGAAGCCCGACTTGGAGGTTGGACGACGAAACTTCGGTTTGCGGATGTGTTTCTGGTTTGGTCAAAGCCGGCGGACAGGCATTACCCCTTGTCGCCGCCGGCCAAAGCGGGCGAGGGGTCTTGAAACACCACGTTCACTTCGAAACGGAGCCGGACTGCTTCTTGCCCGCGACCGACTGGTCTTATGGCAAGTCCTCCCGGGGAGGTCTTTGCACTCGTAAGAACAGGATGACGGCCGAAATGGTTCCGGTCGAATTGCCAAGAGAATTTGATCCGTCAAACCACGTCGTGGGCCCCGCTTACAGCGCAGTGCAGCGTCGTCCTGCAGACGATGTCTGCTTGTGACAGGATGTTGCCACTCCCGACGAGCAACGGGGTTCGTCTGACGACGCGACGGCACCTTGGCGCAAGGGTTGTTGTGCACCGTCTCGGCGACAACGGGATTTTGGATGAAGGGCGCGGTCCCAACAGTCCCATGGAAAGGCAGACCCACCAACGCGCGGTAGGCCTTGGACGCGCACCGAGCCCAACATCTGCTTTCGGGCAGCCCGTTAGCTTCAGCTCTCCACCACCGGACTTGGCGCGAGAGGACGGTCGACCTTTGACCCTCAGGCCGGTGTTCGACGACACGCTGCGGCGCGGCGCGGCGCTGGGCGGGTGCCGGTCTAAGCTCGCTCGTGAAAATGGTCGTAGATGCGTCGGGCCATCGCCGCGTTCACCCCCGGCACCTTTTCGAGATCGGCCAGCGTGGCGCGGCCGATCGCCTTGGCGGTGCCGAAGGCGTGCAAAAGGGCGCGCTTGCGGGCCGGCCCGATGCCGCCGATCTCGTCGAGCGGGCTCTTGGTGAATTCCTTCTTGCGGCGTGCCCGGTGGGTGCCGATCGCGAACCTGTGGGCCTCGTCCCTCAGACGCTGCACGAAATAGAGCGCCGGATCGCGGTCGGGCAGTTTGAAGGGCTCGCGGCCCACGACGAAAAACGTCTCGCGGCCGGCGTTGCGATCCGGCCCCTTGGCGATGCCCGCCACCGCGACCCCATGCGGCACCCCGCCCTCACCGAACATCACGGGCACGCCGAGTTCGGCCAACGTCGTGCGCACCGCCTCGACCTGGCCCTTGCCGCCATCGATCAGAATCAGGTCGGGCCATTGCGGGGCGTCGCCGCTCAGGGCAACGATCTCGGAGTCCTCCTCGCCGGGCGGATCGGGGCTTGCGGCCTCGGCATCCAGCGTATCGACGGCTTCGGGCGGCAGGTCGGTCGTGCTGTCCTGGCCCGGAGCCGGCACGTCTTGAGGGGCTTCGCGCATCAGCCGAGCGAACCGGCGCTTCAGCATGTCGCGCATCATGCCAAAGTCGTCGCCGGGGGTGAACACCTTGTCCTTCATGTTGAAGGTCCGGTAGTGCGGTTTCAGAAACCCCGCCGGCCCCGCCACGATCATGGCCCCCACCGCATTGGTGCCCATGATGTGGGAATTGTCATAGACTTCGACCCGCGTCACCGGGCGCGTGACCCCGAAGGCGCCGGCCAGCGCAGCCAGCAGCTTTTCCTGGCTGGCCGTCTCGGAAATCTTGCGCGACAAGGCCTCGCGGCCGTTCTGGGCCGCGTGGTCGACGAGATCCTTCTTCTCGCCGCGCTGCGGCACCGCGATCTCGATTTTGTAGCCGGCCCGCTCGGACAGGGCGGCTTCCAAAATGTCGCAATCCTCGACGGCATGCGACAGCAGCACCAGCCGCGCGGGCGGCTTGTCGAGGTAGAATTGCGCCAGGAAGGCCCCCAAAACCTCTCCGGGGCCGAGACTGCCGTCGGCCTTGGGGTAATAGGCCCGGTTGCCCCAGTTCTGATAGGTGCGGAAGAAGAACACCTCGACCGCATATTGGCCCGCCTCCTCCACGATGGCGAAAACGTCGGCTTCCTCTACGGTTTTGGGGTTGATGCCCTGCGTGCCCTGGATGGCCGAGAGCGCCGCGATGCGGTCACGCAACCGCGCGGCGCGCTCGAATTCCATCGTCTCGGCGGCCGCCACCATGTCCTCGGCCAGGCGGTTGCGCACGAGCCGGCTCTTGCCCGACAGGAAGCCACGAGTCTCGGCCACCAACTCGTCGTATTCGGCCTGGCTGACCTCGTTGGTGCAGGGCCCGGCACACCGCTTGATCTGGTGCAGCAGGCAGGGCCGAGTCCGGTTTTCGAAATAAGAATCGCTGCACGAGCGCAGCAGGAAGGCGCGTTGCAAGGCGGCCAGCGTGCGATTGACCGCCATCGAACTCGCGAAGGGACCAAAATAGTCCCCCTTGCGGTTGCGGGCGCCGCGGTGACGGGTGAGCTGCGGGGCCCGGTGGTCACCCGTCACCAGGATGTAGGGAAACGACTTGTCGTCCCGCATCAGCACGTTGAAGCGCGGCCGCATCTGCTTGATGAAATTGGCTTCCAGCAGCAGCGCCTCGGTCTCGGTCGCGGTCGAGACGAACACCATGGAGGCGGTGCCCGCGATCATGCGAGCGATGCGGCTGGAATGGCCGGTGGCGCGCGTGTAGCTCGCGACGCGTTTCTTCAGGCTCTTGGCCTTGCCGACATAGAGCACCTCGCCGTCCGGCCCGAGCATGCGATAGACGCCGGGACCCATGGGCAGGCGCTGCCAGTGATGGCGGATCGCGGCCGCCCCCTGGCGCACGGAGGCTGGTGCCGCGCTGTCATCGTCGAGCGCGAGATCGATGCCGGAGGAGGCCTCGTCGTCGAGCATCTCGGCAGCGGGCTCGAATGGCGCATCGGCCTGCGGGCCCTCGAGGTCCGAAGCCGATCGTCGGTAAGCTGAACGAGTCATACCTCCAATGTAAGCGCGCGCGTCAATCGGGGGAAGGCTGGACCCTGCCGGTCTGCCGCCGATTCGACCGCAGCAAACGGAATGCGGCGGTGACCGCCGAACGCCAGAGTGCGGCTTCCCGAGTGGAGGTTCCCATGACGTTTCACATCACTGGCCTCAAGGCCGCTCATTTCGCACCGCTGTTCTCGCTCTCCGACCAGGACCTCGCGACCCGGCGCGCCGTACGTCGAGTCGCCGAGCCGGGCCAAGGATATCCGTGCCGCGTGGGACTGCGCGACGCCATGCCGGGCGAGGAGTTGATCCTCGTCAACCACGTGTTCCAGCCAGCCGACACGCCCTATTTCGGCGTCCACGCCATCTATGTGGCACGCCACTCGACCGATACGGACGTGGTCGACGAAATTCCGGATCAGTTGCGCCGTCGGACCCTGTCGCTGCGCGGTTTCGATGCCCGCGGCTTCATCGTCGATGCGGTGCTGACCGAAGGCCATGGCGCGGAGGGCGCGATCGAAAACCTGTTCGCCAGGCCGGAAGTCGCAACCATCCATGCGCACTTCGCCGCGTTCGGGTGTTTCGCGGCCGCGATCGAGCGGACCTGACCCCGCAGCGTCGCCCCGCTTGCCGCATCGCACAAAGCCCGCTACCTCGTCGATTGAATTGGTGCCCAGCATCGTTCCGTCATCCAGGGCTGAGGTTCTCGTCGCGCCAGCGCGCCGGGGCCCAGGCCTCAAAGCGTCGAAGTGGCACCATGCAGGATCTCAACCGTCGTCATGTCGTGATCGGCCTCGCGGCGGGAGCCAGCGCGGGCTTGATGACGCCCGCGCGCGCGCAAACATCACCGCCGGGGCAGCCTGTGGCCAAATTCGGATATGACGACGTTCTAAAACGCGCGCGCGACCTCGCCACCGCGCCTTTCGAGGCCAACCCGCCTGCCCTGCCCGACGCCCTCGCAAAGCTCGATTTCGACGCCTGGCGCGACATCCGCTTCCGGCCCGACAAGGCCTTGCTGGGCGACACCGGGGGTCCGTTTCGCTTAGAAATGTTTCACCTCGGCCATCTTTATCCAAGGCCCGTCACGGTCAACATCGTGCGTGAAGGCATCGCGACGCCGGTGCCCTATTCGACGAACCTGTTCGATTACGGCCGCAACAAGATCGACAAACCGCTTCCCGTGAACCTCGGTTTTGCGGGGTTCCGGCTGCACTACCCGCTCAACCGTCCCGACGTGATGGACGAGGTCATCGCCTTCCTGGGGGCCAGCTATTTTCGCTTTCTCGGCCGCAAGCAGCGTTATGGAATGTCGGCGCGCGCCGTCACGCTGAACGGCGGGACGGACCACGAAGAATTTCCGTTCTTTCGCGAATTCTGGATCGAGACCCCGGACGCGGGCGCGAGTCGGGCCACGATCTACGGGCTCCTGGACGGGGAATCCGTAACCGGTGCGTTCCGGTTCGAAATTTATCCGGGCAGCGAGACCGTGGTCGACGTCGATGCCACGCTCTTGCCGCGACGCTCCGGGGTCAGGCTCGGGGTGGCGGCGCTCACCTCCATGTTTTTCACCAGCCAGAACGACCGGCGCTATTTTGGCGATTTTCGCCCGGAACTTCACGATTCCGACGGCCTGCTGCTGCATTCGGGCACCGGCGAGTGGATTTGGCGGCCGCTGCGCAACCCGGTCGCCATGGAGACGTCGGCCTTTCTCGACAGCCAGTCGAGCGGCTTCGGCCTGCTTCAGCGCGACCGCATCTTCGAGGATTACCAGGACCTCGACCTGGCCTACGAATTGAGGCCGAGTTACTGGGTCGAGCCCCGGGCGGGGTGGAGCGAGGGCCGGGTCGAACTCGTGGAACTGCCGACCTCGGACGAGACCAACGACAACGTCGTGGCGTCCTGGATCCCCAAAGATCCGGTCGAGGAAGGCAAGCCCATCACCTATGCCTACAGCGTCACGGCGAGCCTGCATCTCGCCCGCCTGTCCCCGGGCGGGCGGGTCAACCGGACGTTCCAGACCCAGGCGCGCGCGCTGGGATCGAGCGAGACCGTGGAGCCGAACTCGCGCCGCTTCCTGATCGATTTCTCCGGCGGGGACCTCGCCTATTTCAGCACCGATCCTGCGCTGGTCTCGGTGGTGCCGACCTCGACCAACGGCACTATCTTGCGGTCGTTCCTGGTCCCTAACCCGCACATCAGCGGCTTCCGCGCCGTGATCGACGTGAAACTCGACCCCAAGCAGAGCACCGATCTCAGGGCCTTCCTGAAAGCCGGTAACCGGGCGCTCACCGAAACTTGGACCTTTCCTTGGCGAGCGCCCTGAGGGCGTAGAGGATGGAACGCGATTGAGCAGATCGCCTGGCCGAGCGCCACAGCGTTCCAGCTTTCGGGAAGCGCGCAACATGGCCCCTTCAGCGATTCCGACCTTTGCCTCCGGGCCCGACTCGCCCTGGAAAATCGTTCGCGGCCATCTTTGGCGGGCGCTGTTGTGGTTCCTGGTCGCGATCCTGGCCGGGGTCGCGGCGGCCGTCGCCTACGGCGTCGTCGCGGGTGTGCTGGGCACGCGGAGCCGGCTCGGGGCGGCCACGTCCGATACCGTCAGCACGTTTCTGGTCACCCTCGTTTTGGCGGTCGTGATGATCAAGGCGGCCTGGTCTACGGCACGGCGCCATGGCGAGGCGAACCCGCGTGCCTGGCTCGGCGACCGTCCGGTCCAGCGGCCGATCGTGGTTGGTACGATCATCGGCCTGGACGTCGCCTACGTGATCTGGACCACCCGGGCGTTGACGCGCGGCCAGCCGCTCGCACCACCATCCATACCGACATGGTGGAGTTATGCGCTGATGATCGCGCTCGCGGTCGTCATTGGTCCTTTGTGGGAGGAAGTGTTCTTTCGCGGCTGGCTGTGGGCCGCCTTGAAGCGGGAGCTGGGCGTGCGCGCAACGGCCGGGATCACCAGCCTTCTCTGGCTGGCGTGCCACCTGCTTGCGGGATGGGAGGCGACCCTTTTGCTGCTGCCGCTGGCGGTGGCGCTGCCCGCCACCCGGCAGCTCGGCCATTCGGTGCGGGCGTCGCTCATGCTGCATGCGATCAACAACGGCGCCAGCCTGCTGGCCGCCCGTCTGTTGCTGTCCTGATGCGGCGGGATGGGCGTCACGAGACCACGGATCAAAGCTTTTCGGTCAGGGAGGGCGGGGCATCCGACCTCGATGCGCTCGAGAGATTGGAGACTGCGGCCTTTGCGACGGACCGGTTGTCCCGGCGCAGCCTGCGCTACTTCCTACGCGTCGGGACCTCGGACGTACCGGTCGCCGAACGCTCGGGTGCCATCGTGGGCTATGCCATGATCGGGTTTCGGGCCGGATCCCGGCTGGCCCGCATCTTCTCGCTCGCGGTCGATCCAGGATGCGCCCGTCAGGGTATCGGGCGCGCCCTGCTCGAGGCCTGCGAGGCTCGCGCGAGGGCCCGGGGCAGCACGGCCGTCCGGCTCGAGGTGCGCGCCGACAACCGGGCCGCCATCCGGTTATACGAAACGGCCGGGTATCGCGGTTTCGAAACCCTGGACGATTATTATGAGGACGGCGCCGCGGCGCTGCGATTCGACAAGCCTGTCGCATGGCCACCGCCGGAACCGGACGCGCCTGCACGGATTGCAAATACCTGATGCAGTGGACGTGACCGGTGCGGCTTGGCAGGATGGGTGTCGAACTCCTTTCCGGCCGGTCGCGCCGGATGAAGATGGATGGCAATGGGTCAAAAGCCGGAATGGGAAGCCCGACGATCGCCAATGCTCGACATCGCCCCGATGGTCGTGCCGGAACTCGACCCACCCGTCGAGGTTCTCGAGCCGGCGACGTTGCGAACCTGTCTGGTGCTCTCCTCGCCGCATTCGGGCAGCGTTTATCCGGCCAGCTTTCTCGCCAGCGCCCGTCTCGATGCGGCCAGTCTGCGGCGTTCGGAAGATGCCTTCGTGGACGAATTGTTCATGGGCGCGATCGAGCTCGGAGCACCCCTGTTGCGGGCGCGATTCCCGCGGGCCTATCTCGACGCCAACCGCGAGCCATACGAACTCGATCCACGCATGTTCGATGGTCGGCTGCCGCCTTATGTCAACTCGCGATCGATGCGGGTGGCGGGTGGGCTTGGCACCATCGCTCGCGTGGTCGGGGACGCGCAGGAGATCTATGCCAAACGTCTGAGCGTCGATGAAGGCATCGGGCGGGTTGCCACCCTCTACCGGCCCTACCATGCCGCCCTGCAAATCCTGCTCGACCGGGCCAGCGCCAAATTCGGCCGCAGCCTGCTGGTGGATTGTCATTCCATGCCGTCATCCTCGATCCTGGCCCCGAATGGCGCGGGGTGGCGCGAGGAGAAACTCAAAGCCGATTTCGTGATCGGAGACCGCTATGGAACGAGCTGCAGCCGCGCCATCGCGGACACCGCCGAGGATGCCCTGCGGCGCTTCGGCTATACGGTCGAGCGCAACAAGCCCTACGCGGGCGGCTTCATCACCGAACATTACGGTCGACCGGGGACCGGCCGCCACGCGCTGCAGATTGAGGTCAACCGCGGCCTCTATATGGACGAGCAGCACCTGCGCCCCACCGCGAGCTTCCCCGATGTCGCAACCCATCTCTCCGCGACCGTGCAGGCCCTGGCGTCCCTGATGGACAGCGGATTTGAAAACGAACGCGCGGCTGCGGAATAGGCCGTTGCGAGAACGGCAATCCACCCTTCCGCATGACGGCAACGGCCGACGCGCCCCGACTCCAGAGTTCGGCCGCGCCGGGGTCCAAACAGAAAGAGGCCGCTCGCGTTGCCACAAGCGGCCCAAGTCTAGGGAGGAAACGCCCAAGGAGGGCATATGCAGCAAGATCATTGCCGCACCGCCAGAAGATTGCATTGCACCGCACAAAAATCAAGCCCCTTCCTGAGCGGATTCTCAGGCATCGTAAATTTGCTCGCTAGAACGGGTCTTCGCCGGAGGGTGCCTTCGCCGTTATGGGCCGTTACACTGCGATCGTCTTAGCCGCCGACGGAGAGGTTTTCATGACCGCAGTGGATTTCGAGGCGTTCGTCGGGGAACTCGTCACTGCGGCGGGTCAAGTCATCCTGCCCTTCTTCCGCACCATGCTCGATACGCGCGACAAGGCGCCGGGAGGCGCCTTCGACCCGGTGACGGAAGCGGATCGGGCGGCCGAAACCGCCATGCGGCGCATGATCGTGGACACTTTTCCGGCCCACGGCATCGTTGGGGAGGAGTTTCCCGACCACCAGGCCGATGCCGAATACGTCTGGGTGCTCGACCCGATTGATGGGACCAAGAGCTTCATCTCCGGTTTGCCCCTCTGGGGCACTCTGGTGGCGCTGGAGCATCACGGCGTTCCAGCCTATGGCATGATGCATCAACCCTTCACCCGCGAGCGGTTCTTCGGCGACGGCGCTCGTGCGACGTGGTCCGGGCACAACACCCACAACACTCAGATTCTGCACCACCTGCGCACGCGGGCCTGCGAGTCGCTGGACAGCGCAACGCTCTACACCACGAGCCCGCTCCTCTTCAGCGCGGAGGAACATGCCGCCTATGCGCGCGTGCAGTCCGCGGTGCGGTTGCCGCGGTTCGGGGGGGATTGCTACGCCTATTGCATGCTGGCCTCGGGCCATGTCGACCTCGTGATCGAGGCCGGTCTCAAGCCCTATGACATCGCGCCCCTCATCCCGATCGTACAGGGGGCCGGGGGCATCGTGACGACCTGGGAGGGCGGCGATGCCGCCAGGGGCGGTCGCGTGATCGCGGCTGGCGACGCCCGGACCCATGAGGCGGCGTTGAAGCTTTTAAACGCGTAAACCCCCGTCCAGGTCTCAACCCGCGAAGGCGAGTTCGTCGACCGAGGGCGCGGCCGAACAGGTCCGATCCCGTCCACTCATTTTGGCGTGGTACAGCGCCCGATCAGCCGCACCTAGAAGCTCGGCCGGCGTGTTCCTTTTCATCGGAACCATGCTGGCGCAGCCCAGGCTGATCGTCACGATCCCGCTCTCGCCTTCCGCGTGCTCGAGCCCCAGCGCCGCAACCGCGCGGCGGAGGTTTTCCGCTACCCGGGCAGCCCCGTCGTCATCCGCGTTCGGGATCATGACCGCGAATTCCTCGCCGCCATAACGGTAGGCCGCGCTGAAGGGCTCGTGCGTGCCCTCGTCAAGCACCTGGGCCACCATGCGCAGACAGACATCGCCCGCCGGATGGCCGTAGAGATCATTATAGGCTTTGAACCGGTCGACATCGATCATGAGGAGCGCCATGGGCATACCGCGCCGTGCCGACCGCCCGAAAGCAACCAGAAAGTCCCGCTCGAACTGCCGCCGGTTCTGCAATCCGGTCAGGTGATCGGTCTCGGCGTCGAGCCGATGGGTCCTCCGGGTCCGGTCCTTGACCAGCATGATCATCACCAGAGCGATCAGGAGCGTGATGCTCATCCCGACCACGCCCATGACACGGAAATCACTGAAGATCGCGATTGGCGGAATCGCGGTCGCGCGCGGCAGAAGGCTGCCCGGGATACGAGCGAGCAGGATCGCCTCGTCCACCACCATCATCGCGATGAGGATGCGGCGAGCCAGCAGGCCATCCTGCCGACCGAGCCAGAGCTCCCGCAGCGCCATGCCGACCGCGACGGAACAGAGCAGGCTCGAAAGCGCGATCCGGACGTCGAGGTTCGACTGAAAGAACGGGAAACAGCAGGCCAGAGTCCAGATGGCAGGTGCCGCCAACAAGGGCAGCAGCGGAACGTCGGGCCGGTTCAGGGCCCGACATGCGGCCCATACGGCCGCAAAGGCAAGCAGCACCGCGACATTGCCGCACAGAATTGCCGCCAGCCCGGGCAGCACGACCCGGAGCACCGCACCCAACCCACCCATCGCCAAAGCCGCCGCCATCCAAAGCAGCGAGACTTGCCGCCGGTCCTGCAACCACGCGAGTGTTGAGGCTGCGGCCGTGACCGCCATCACCAGGGCCGCTACCGCGACGAGCGTCGGAAGATCGAGCG
This sequence comes from uncultured Lichenihabitans sp., assembly GCA_964245915.1. Classification (GTDB taxonomy): domain Bacteria; phylum Pseudomonadota; class Alphaproteobacteria; order Rhizobiales; family Beijerinckiaceae; genus Lichenihabitans. The sequence goes on from CAXTOT010000021.1 coordinate 30,175, forward strand.
CCATTAGGTCCTGCTCTGGCCCGAGAACCTGCCGCGGGTACACGGCTGCCGTCCGGGCCGGCTCTCCCGCATGCCGGAGGGCACCGCCGTCACGTTTGTTTGTGGTGTGAACTACACCATCTTGACCGAATCCAGCGTTTTCTACAAGGGATCTGGCGACGATGTCGAAGACAATGAGCCGCCAATCGCCCAAGACACTTTCGCGACCCTTAAGGTCCTGCGCCGATCACCAGGGGCCGCCGCAGCAGGGTACGCCGGCTCGTCACGGTGCATCCCTCGACCGCGAGCGTCGTGTAGTAGAGGTCAGGGTGCTGGCCTGCCCGGTCGAAGTTACGCGAAGGATCGCGGCTATCGAGGATCGAGGGATAGGCGATGAGCTGGGGGCCGGAGCGGCATGGATCGTCGTAGAGCGTGGGTCCGGGCAGGAGCAGGCGCGGATCGCTCCAGGCGATGAGATCCCGGCTCGCCGCGACGTAAAAACCCGAGACGGGGAAGAATTTTTCATCCGCCTTGGCCTGGAAGACCGCCAGCCAATCGCCCGAAGCCCGCAGCCGCACCACCGCGCCGACCGGTGCCGGGAAAGGCCCGACGGGCGCGCAAGGATGGGGCGCGGGGACGGCCGATCGGTAAGGGTCGGCGTAGCGGACCGTGAAGGATTTGCCATCATAGGCCCGCCAGGATTGAGGGTCGCCCGGCGTCGCGGTGCGGAACAGGCAAACGCCGCTCGCCTGGCCCTCCCACCCCGTGGTGGAGGCCAGAAAATAGGCGTCTTGCCCGTCGGAAAAAATGTTCGAGGGGTTGAAGAAACCGCGATGCCGCCCCTGCCCCACGTCCTGCCGAAACGGCGCCGAGGCCACCACCGGCCGGTCATCCTTTACGAAACGCACGCCGCCGTCCGTCGATCGGGCGCCCAGAACCGTGTTGAACCAGCACGGCATGTACTCGGCAAGCGCGCAACGGCCGGGATGTTCGCTGGCCTGATATTCGTGATGCACCAAGGCGTCGATGGTGCGGCCGTCCTCGGTCCAAGTTGCGGTGATCCAGCTCTCGTCGTCGTAGGCGGCGGGGTCCGGATCGGCATGACTGATCAGGCTCGGGGCGCAGTCGATCGCGAGGTGGTCGAGGTCGGATCCCTTCAGGCTGCGGTTCTTGGTATGCAGCCCAAATAGCCTCACGCTACCATCGGCCTTCCGAAAGGCTCGAGATGGCGCATCCGGCACATCGTCGCCGTCGCAGGCGTCGCGTGGGGCCGCGAACACGATCGACGCGGGTCCGCCAAGTTTCACCAGAGGCGCTGGCGTTGGGGTGGCGCTGCCGGCCGGACCGGGGCCGGCCACCATCACGATACAAAGGAGACAGAACCGGAGCGCGTCATTACGGCACCCTGAGGGGCCGGTCGCGGTCAGGCTCACTGACGATAATGCTGGATTCGGGTCGTGCGCAGGCCCGCGAGGCCATGTTGGTCGATCGACATCTGCCAGCTCAAGAACTCGTCCACCGTCAAGGTGTAGCGGCTACAAGCCTCTTCGAGCGACAACAAGCCGCCCCGCACGGCGGCCACGACCTCGGCCTTCCGGCGGATCACCCACCGCTTGGTCGAGGGCGGCGGTAGGTCGGCGATCGTCAGCGGACTTCCATCAGGTCCGATAACGTATTTCACGCGGGGCCTAAGCATGTCCACCATCGATCAACTCGCAAACACAAACACAACTTGCTTGCTGATCAATCTAGAAGCCGTCGCTTAAAACTTGGATAAGCGAGAACACGCTGATTCTAGCCGAAAATTAAGATTGTATTAAGATTAACCTTGCTGATCGGGAGGAATGGCAATTTGTGTCCGAGTTCGGCACACCGCTTCAGGGCCGGTTAATACTGGAGCTCCGGCATTTCGGCAGTGATGCAGGGAAGACACACCACCCGACCTGACCTCAGTGACTGGTGGTGACGAGGTCCGTTAAGGACACCGGCCCATCCGGACCGGTGAAAGACAGGGTCTGGCCGGTACTTTGCGCCTGGGCGAAGCCGGTCAGCCTGTGCTCGCCGGTGTCATAAAGCGTGACCGCACCGTCCCGCTCGATTGCGAGGCGGCGCTCGTCTGGAAAGCAGGCGTAGCGCATCGCATTCTGGGCGCCGGTCGCGGCCGGCGCTCCCAAATGCGTCGGCCACCAAGTCGCGGCGGGTCGCGGCGCATCAATTTCATGGATATCCGATGCCCCGGCCGACCGTGAACCAGCCTCCGCGAGTTCGGCCAGCACGGCCGCGACCTTGGCCTTGAGCCCGTCGTTCCACATGTCGCCGATCTGCAGCATGCCACCGCGGGACCACTGCCCCATGCCACCGAGTTCCGGATGGCTCCATTGGGCGCCGCCATTGCCTGTCCGGAGCGCGTCCGCGAGCGCGCGGACCGCGCCTTCGCTCAACTGGTGTTTCTTGGCAAGAGCCGCGATGGAATCGGACATGGTGATACTCCCCTGGCGATCCCTTCTCCCGCTCCGCGGAAGAAGGAGAACCTCACACGTCCAGCATCAGCCGCGCGGGGTCTTCCAAAGCCTCCTTGACGCGGACCAGGAAGGTCACGGCCTCGCGCCCGTCGACGATCCGGTGATCGTAGGACAAGGCGAGATACATCATGGGCCGGATCTCGACCTTGCCCGCCACCGCGACCGGGCGTTCCTGAATCTTGTGCATGCCCAGGATGCCGGATTGCGGCGCATTGAGGATGGGGGTGGACATCAGAGACCCGTAGATGCCCCCATTGGTGATCGTGAACGTGCCGCCCTGCATCTCGGCCATGGAGAGCTGGCCGTCACGGGCGCGTTTGCCGTAACCCGCAATCGTCTTTTCGATCTCGGCCAGGCTGATCTGGTCGGCGTCGCGCACCACCGGAACCACGAGGCCCTTCTCGGTGCCGACCGCGATGCCGACGTGGTAATAATTCTTGTACACGAGATCTGTGCCATCGATCTCGGCATTGACGGCCGGCAGCTCCTTGAGGGCGCCCACGCAAGCTTTGACGAAGAGGCCCATGAAGCCGAGCTTGGTGCCGTGCTTCTTCTCGAAAAGATCCTTGTATTTGGCCCGCAGCGCCATCACGGCCGTCATGTCGACCTCGTTGAAGGTCGTCAGCATGGCGGCGGTGTTCTGCGCGTCCTTGAGTCGCCGCGCGATGGTCTGCCGCAGCTTGGTCATGCGGACCCGCTCTTCGCGGGGCTGGTCCGAGGGCGCGGTGGGCACGCGAGCCGGCGCCTGTACCGGAACAACGGGCTGGGGTGCTTCGGCACGGGCCTGCGGGGCCGGAGCCGCGGAGGCGCCGTTGCCGGCGCGGGCGAGCGGGAGAACATCGCCCTTGAGCACCTGGCCGCGTTTGCCGGAACCCTCGACGCCACTGAGGTCGATGCCGCTCTCGAGCGCGATCTTGGCCGCGGAGGGCGCTGGCGGCATGGTGGTCTTGGCAGGTGCCGGTGAGGGCTTGACGGCCGCCGGCGGCGCTGCTGCGGCCTGAGGGGACGCGGCTTGTGGCTTGGCGGCAGCAGGAGCCGCGCTCGCACCGCCGGCCTGGATCTGGCCCAAGAGCGCCCCCGGCGTGACGGTCTCGCCGTCCTTGGCCGTGATCTCGGACAGCACGCCCGATTCAGGAGCGTTGACTTCGAGCGTCACCTTGTCGGTTTCGAGCTCCACCAAGGGTTCGTCCGCCTTCACGGTCTCGCCCGGCTTCTTGAACCATCGGCCGATCGTCGCCTCGGTGACGGATTCACCAAGGGTGGGAACGCGAATCTCGGTTGCCATGCCAACGACCTCACTTGCCACATCAAATTCCGCGGCACTCGAACGGGCAGCGGCCAACATCAATCCGGATCGAAGCGAACCGCCTTAAGCGGCCGTAAAAGCCTCGTCCATGAAGGTCTTCAACTGGGCGAGGTGTTTCGACATCAGACCGGTGGCGGTTGCGGCCGACATGGGCCGGCCGATGTAGGAGGCGCGATAAGCCTTGCCGCCGGCTTGCGCCAGCACCCATTCCATATAGGGCTCGACGAACGACCAAGCGCCCATGTTCTTGGGCTCTTCCTGGACCCAGGCCACGTCCGCGTTCTTGAAGCGGGACAACTCGCCCAGCAGCGTCTTCAGTGGGAAGGGGTAGAGTTGCTCGACACGCAGGATGTAGATGTCGTCGATGCCGCGCTTCTCGCGCTCCTCGTAGAGATCGTAATAGACCTTGCCCGAGCAGAGCAGGACGCGCCTGATCTTGGCATCCTCGACCAGCGTCACGCTGCCGCCCTTGGCGGCATCGTCGCGCAGCACCCGGTGGAACGAGGACCCTTGCTTGAGATCGTCGATCGTCGAGACCGCCCGCTTGTGCCGCAGCAGCGATTTCGGCGTCATCAGGATAAGCGGCTTGCGGATGTCGCGCTTGAGCTGGCGCCGCAGGATGTGGAAGTAATTGGCGGGCGTCGTGACATTGGCGACCTGCATGTTGTCTTCGGCGCACATCTGCAGGAAGCGTTCGAGGCGGGCCGAGGAATGTTCCGGCCCCTGCCCTTCGTAGCCATGCGGCAACAGGCAGACGAGCCCCGAGAGCCGCAGCCACTTGCGCTCCCCCGAGGACACGAACTGGTCGAAGATCACCTGGGCGCCGTTGGCGAAATCGCCGAACTGCGCCTCCCACAGTGTCAGGGCATTCGGCTCGGTGAGCGAATAGCCGTATTCGAAGCCGAGCACCGCTTCTTCGGAGAGCATCGAATTGATGACCTCGTAGCGGCCCTGCCCGTCCCGCAGGTTGTTGAGCGGGATGTAGCGGGCCTCGGTTTCCTGGTCGATCAGCACGGAATGGCGTTGCGAGAAGGTGCCCCGCTCGCTGTCCTGGCCGGATAGCCGCACCGGGTGACCCTCGTCGAGCAGGGTTGCGAGCGCCAGCGACTCGGCCGTCGCCCAGTCGATCCCCTCGCCGGTCTCGATCATCTTGCGGCGGTTCTCGATGAAGCGGCCGATGGTGCGGTGGATGTTGAACCCCTCCGGCACGGATGTGAGCCTCTCCCCGAGCGTCGTCAGGGTCTCGAGCGGCACATCAGTCTTGCCGCGGCGATCGTCGTCGGTGACGTCGTTGGCGGCGCGCAGGCCGGACCAGCGGCCATCGAACCAATCCGCCTTGTTGGGCCGATAGCTTTGGCCGGCGTCGTATTCCCCCTCGAGATTTTTGCGCCAATTCGCGCGGGCCTCGTCGACCTCGGCCTGCGTGACGACGCCTTCGCTAACGAGCTTCCTGGCGTAGATCTCCAGCGTGGTCGGCAGCGAGCGAATCACCTTGTACATGACCGGCTGGGTGAAGCTCGGCTCGTCGCCCTCGTTGTGACCAAACCGCCGGTAGCAGAACATGTCGATCACGACCGGCTTGTGGAATTTTTGCCGGAACTCGATCGCGATCTTGGCCGCATAGGTCACGGCCTCGGGATCGTCGCCATTCACGTGGAAGATCGGCGCTTCGATCATCTTGGCGGAGTCGGAGGGATAGGGCGACGACCGCGAGTAGCGCGGATAGGTCGTGAATCCGATCTGGTTGTTGACGATGAAGTGGACCGAGCCGCCCGTCTTGTGGCCCTTGAGGCCAGACAACCCGAAACATTCGGCGATGACGCCCTGCCCCGCAAAGGCCGCGTCGCCATGAATGAGCAGCGGCAGCACCTTGATGCGGTCGATCGTGTCGTCAAGCTGGTCCTGCTTGGCCCGCACCTTGCCCAGAACCACGGGATCGACGATCTCCAGATGCGAAGGGTTGGCGGTGAGGGACAGATGCACCTTGTTGCCGTCGAACTCGCGATCCGACGAGGCGCCGAGGTGATATTTGACGTCGCCCGAACCCTCGACGTCGATGGGCGAGGACGAGCCCCCTTTGAACTCGTGGAAGATGGCGCGGTGCGGCTTGGCCATGACCTGGCTGAGGACATTGAGCCGGCCGCGATGCGCCATGCCTAGCACGATCTCCTGCACGCCCAGCGCGCCGCCGCGCTTGATGATCTGTTCCAGCGCCGGGATCATGGATTCGGCACCATCGAGCCCGAAGCGTTTGGTCCCCGTGTAGCGCACGTCGATGAACTTTTCGAAGCCTTCGGCCTCGATCAGTTTGTTGAGGATGGCGCGCTTGCCTTCCCGGGTGAAGGAGATCTCCTTGTCGGCACCCTCGATCCGCTCCTGGATCCAGTCCTTCTCGGCAGGATCGGAGATGTGCATGAATTCGAAGCCGAGGGTCGAGCAATAGGTGCGGCGCAGGATCGGCAGCATTTCGCGGACGGTCGCGTATTCGAGACCCATCACATTGTCGATGAAGATCGGGCGGTCGTAGTCTTCTTCGGAAAACCCATAGACCGACGGATGCAATTCGCCACTCAAGTCGCGTTGTGGCTCGAGCCCCAAGGGATCCAGGTTGGCGTGCAGGTGACCGCGCACCCGGTAGGCCCGGATCATCATCAAGGCTCGGACGCTGTCGCGCGTGGCGAGCTGGACGTCGCCCGCCGAGACCGTGGCAGTCTGCGCGGGCGGTCGTGCCTTCACTTTCTCGGCGATCTTCTTCTCTGCCGCGGCACCCCAATTGCCATCCAGCGCCGAGACGGTCTCGCCGTTGGCGAGGACCGGCCAACTGGCCTGCTTCCAGGATGCGCCCTCGGCAGATTTCGCGACCGTGGCCGGATCGTCCGCCATGCCCTCGAAGAAGGCCCGCCACTGCGGGTCGACACTCTCGGGCGCCGCCTCATACTGGGACTGCAAGGCTTCGAGGTAAGCCGCATTGGCCCCATCCAGAAAGCTCGCATCCGAAGCGGTCGTATTCTCGTCGTGCCGTGCCATAAAATCTCGTCCCACCGCCGGACCGACTCGCGTCGGTCCAGAGGTTTATGATCGAAAAGCCGTGTCGTACGGCGAATGTAGCGCAAGAAACGCCATCAAACTCTTACCAAAGATGGGCCTTTGCTTAGCTGTTCTTCAAGACGTGAACCAAGGTTTTTCCGAGGCGGGCCGGTGATGGCGATACGGTGATTCCCGCTGCCTCCATGGCCGCGATCTTGTCTTCGGCGCCGCCTTTGCCGCCCGAGATGATGGCGCCAGCGTGCCCCATGCGGCGGCCAGGGGGCGCAGTGCGCCCCGCGATGAAGCCCACCATGGGTTTCTTGCGGCCCCGTTTGGCTTCGTCCTTGATGAATTGCGCCGCGTCCTCTTCCGCCGAGCCACCGATCTCGCCGATCATGACGATGGACAGGGTTTTCGGGTCGGCCAGAAACAGTTCCAGCACGGCGATGAATTCGGTGCCCTTCACGGGGTCGCCCCCGATGCCCACCGCCGTGGTCTGGCCGAGGCCTTCGCGCGTCGTCTGGAACACCGCCTCATAGGTCAACGTGCCGGAGCGCGACACGATGCCGACCGAGCCGGGCTTGAATATATTGCCCGGCATGATGCCGATCTTGCATTCGCCGGCCGTCATGACGCCGGGGCAGTTCGGCCCGATCAGCCTGGACTTCGAGCCCTCCAGCGAGCGTTTGACCTTGACCATGTCGGCCACCGGAATGCCCTCGGTGATGCAGACGATGAGCGGGATCTCGGCGTCGATGGCCTCGCAGATGGCGTCGGCAGCACCCGGCGGCGGCACGTAGATGACCGAGGCGTCCGCCCCGGTGGCTTCCCTGGCCTCCATCACGGTGTCGAACACCGGCAGGCCGAGATGAGTCAGGCCGCCTTTGCCGGGCGAGGTGCCGCCCACCATCTTGGTGCCATAGGCGATGGCCTGTTCGGAATGGAAGGTGCCATTCTTGCCGGTAAAACCCTGGCACAGCACCTTGGTGTCTTTATCGATCAGGACGGACATTCAGAGGTCTCCAAAGGCGTGCGACGAAATCGGGGTGAAGGCGCTCGTGAGCTCCTTCACGCCGTTGCCTTGACGGCCACCACGATCTTCTGGGCCGCATCGTCGAGGTCGTCGGCCGGGATCACGTTGAGGCCGGATTCGGAGATGATCTTCTTGCCGAGTTCGACATTGGTGCCTTCGAGCCGCACGACCAGCGGCACTTTGAGCCCGACGTCTTTGACGGCCGCGATCACGCCTTCGGCGATCACGTCGCAGCGCATGATGCCGCCAAAAATGTTGACCAAGATGCCTTTGACGTTGGGATCGGCCGTAATGATCTTGAAAGCCGCCGTCACCTTTTCCTTGGAGGCGCCGCCTCCCACGTCGAGGAAGTTCGCGGGCGCCTCGCCGTAGAGCTTGATGATGTCCATGGTGGCCATGGCGAGACCGGCGCCGTTGACCATGCAGCCGATGGTGCCGTCCAACGTAATGTAGTTGAGGTCGTATTTGGAGGCCTCGATCTCCTTGGCGTCCTCTTCGGACTCGTCGCGCAAGGCCAGCATGTCGGGATGCCGGAACATGGCATTGCCGTCGAAGGACATTTTGGCGTCGAGGCAGCGCAAATCGCCCTGTTTGGTGACGATCAGCGGGTTGATCTCCAGCATCTCCATGTCTTTCGCCAGGAAAGCGGCATAGAGCTGGCCCAGGAGCTTGCCGGCGCTTTTGGCGAGATCACCCTGCAGGCCGAGCGCCTGAGCGAGCGTGCGGCCGTGGTGCGGCATGATGCCGGTCGCAGGGTCGATCGGGAAGTTATGGATGCGCTCGGGGGTCGCGTGCGCCACGTCCTCGATGTCCATCCCACCCTCGGTCGAAGCCACAACCGAGACTCGCGAGGTGGTGCGGTCGACCAGCATCGAGAGGTAGAATTCCTTCTCGATGTCGGCCCCGTCCTCGACATAGAGGCGGTTGACCTGCTTGCCGGCGGGCCCGGTCTGCACGGTGACGAGCGTCGAGCCGAGCATCTGTTCGGCGAAGCTTTTGACCTCCTCCACCGACCGCGCCAAGCGCACGCCGCCTTTGTCGCCCGCGCGTTCTTCCTTGAACTTGCCCTTACCGCGGCCGCCCGCATGGATCTGCGATTTGACCACCCAGAGCGGGCCTCCAAGCTCCTGGGCGGCGGCCTCGGCTTCGGAGGCCTGCATGATCGGCACCCCGCGTGATACCGGAACCCCGAACCCCTTGAGCACGGCCTTGGCCTGGTATTCGTGAATGTTCATCGCTGGACTTCCTCGCCGGGTGTCGTGGTCAGGCGGTTTGGAGAAGGCCGGCCGGTGTCCCGCGCGGAACCGGCCGTACGGGTCAGCCTGCCAGGCTCGTATCGATGGTCTTGCAGGCCTCGACCAGGGTCTGCACGGATGCCAGCGATTTCGAAAACATCTCGCGCTCCGGCTTGGTCATCTCGATTTCGAGAATCCGCTCCACCCCGCCGGCCCCGATGACCACGGGCACCCCCACATACATGCCCTTCACGTCATATTCGCCGTCGAGATAGGCGGCGCATGGCAGCACGCGCTTCTTGTCCTTGAGATAGCTCTCCGCCATGGCGATGGCCGAGGAGGCGGGCGCATAGAAGGCCGAGCCTGTCTTCAGAAGGTTGACGATCTCGCCGCCGCCCTTGCGGGTCCGCTCGACAATGGCGTCGATGCGCTCATGCGTGGTCCAGCCCATGGTGACGAGATCGGGCAGGGGGATGCCGGCGACCGTGGAATAGCGCACCAGAGGCACCATGTCGTCGCCATGGCCGCCCAGCACGAAGGCGGTGACGTCCTCGACGGAAACCTTGAATTCCTCAGCCAGAAAATAGCGGAACCGCCCCGAATCGAGCACGCCCGCCATGCCCACCACCATGTGAGAGGGAAGCCCGCAAGCCTTTTGCAGGGCCCAAACCATGGCGTCGAGCGGGTTGGTGATGCAGATCACGAAAGCGTCCGGCGCATGGGCCTTGATGCCGGCCCCGACCGCACTCATCACTTTCAGGTTGATGCCGAGGAGATCGTCGCGGCTCATGCCGGGCTTGCGGGGCACCCCGGCCGTGACGATCACCACGTCGGCGCCCGTCATGTCGGCATAGTCGTTGATGCCGCGCATCCCCGCGTCAAACCCTTCCATGGGGGCTGACTCGGCAAGATCGAGCGCCTTGCCCTGCGGTATGCCTTCGACGATGTCGAACAGCAGAATGTCGCCAAGTTCCTTCAAGGCCGCGAGGTGCGCGAGCGTGCCGCCGATCTGCCCCGCTCCGATCAATGCGATTTTCTTGCGCGCCATGCGAGATCATCCTCCAGGCCGCGGCTCCTCTCCGACGACGTCGGTGCCGCGACGGCCGTTGCGGCCCCTCTGCGATGGAGGCTGTTTCACTCCAAACCGGAGCGAGTTGCAAGCGCGCGTTGCGCCCCGCAGTGCTGAAATTCAAGGCCTTTTAGCGAAACGCCGCGCTGCTTTGCGCGATTGCGACCCGCTGTGCGCCCGAGAACCGCCGATCCGGTCAGCCGCGACCCACGAGCGGCATTGCGGTGGCCATCACGGTCATGAACAGCACATTGGCGCCAAGCGGCAGGCTCGCCATATAGCCCACGGCCCGCCCGACATCGTCGGGTTCCATCATGGCTTCGACCGCAATGGCGCCGTGCGCCTGGAGGACCCCCTCCTTCATTTTCTGCGCCATTTCCGTGTCGGCATTGCCGATGTCGATCTGGCCGCAGGCGATGTCATACTTGCGCCCATCCAACGAGCTCGCTCGCGTAAGCCCCGTCATGGCATGTTTGGTGGCCGTATAGGGTGCGGAATTCGGCCGCGGCACATGGGCCGAAATGGAACCGTTATTGATGATCCGACCTCCGCGCGGGTCCTGCGCCTTCATGATCCGGAAAGCCTGCTGGGTGCACAGGAAGGCGCCCGTCAGGTTGACCGCGACGACATTGCTCCACTGCTCGAAGCTGAGGTCTTCCAGAGGCAGGGGCGGCGCATTGGTGCCGGCATTGTTGAACAAAAGATCGAGACGGCCATAGCGATCCTTGATGACGGCGAACAGGCGGTCGACCTCTGCGGGCTTGCCGACGTCGGCCGCAACCGCCAGCGTCCGCTTACCCTCCGGGTCGAGATCGCGCGCGGCCCGCTCCAGCACCTCGAGCCGGCGGCCCGCGAGCACCACCGTGAACCCGAGGCCGAGCAGGGCGCGGGTGGCAGCCTTGCCGACCCCCGTGCCTGCTCCGGTAACGAGGGCGATCTTGGTTGGCGCAGCAACGGGCATGCGTTTTATCCGGTCAAGTGTCGGGCCGACATCCTCGACCGCGACGGTGCTTTGTCAACCCAACCGCGATGGCGTGCCGGAACCGGGTGCACGAGGAACCCGCCCGCCTGCGTTGTCAAACGCCGCCATCGGCCTAGAATATCAGCTTGGGCCCACCAATGCTGCCATCGGGAACGCGAGATCTCCATGACTCCCATCCAATTGAAGATGGCCAGGGCGGCGCTCGAGCTCAGCGTCGACCAATTGGCCAGCAAGGCCGGCATCTCTCACGTCGACGTGCAGGCGCTCGAAAGCGGAGGCTCGGTCGGGGGCGAGGTGGAGCAAAAAGCCAAGGTGGCCCTGGAGTCGGGCGGGATCGAGTGGATCGACGCCGATGGTGTGCGTTTCGTCGGCGCAATCGGCTCCGCCACGATTGCCACCGAAAACCTCAATTCCTACAACGACGAATGACGACCCACGCTGCCGACCGGTCGCCCGCGATCTTCTCCCTCACCGAGCTTGCGACATGATCTGGACCAGTTCCGTCCCTCTGCCCCGACGCGGCGTGCCGTGCCTGTCGGCCGTCGTGCTGCTGGGGCTGGCGCTCGCGTCCTCATCCGGACCCGTATTCGCGGCCGATGTGGACTATCCGTTCGAGGGAACTTGGATCAGGGCCGACCGGATGTGCTCCATCAAAGCGACCCTGGTCCGCACCTATACGGAGCGTGAGGTCCTATCGTCGCGCAGCCGCTGCCAAATCCGCCGGGTAGTGGGTAATGCGGCCTCGGGTTTCGACCTGGTCGAGGAGTGTCGCCACAATGACCGTCGCATGACGGTGACCGAGTCGATTCGAATGCTGACGCCCGACATGATGACATTGCGGCGACACGAATTCCGCTTGAAGATCCCGCGCGCGATCCGTTTCGCCCGTTGCACGATCGCGGCCCCGGTGCCCGGGCCGAACCGTCCGCACTGACCACTCTCCCGCGGAACGCGATATCAGGCCTCGACGCCGAGCCGCTGCCGCAAACGGTCGAGTTCGTGCTGCGAGGTGTAGCGGATCCGGATCTCGCCTTCCGACCCCGTGGATTTGTGTCGAACCAGCAGTCCTAGCGCGGCGCTGAAGGCTTTCGCGATGGTCTGCGACTCGGGACTCGGGGGGCGCCGAGCCTGCCTTGGTGAACTATGCCCGACATCAGCCTGGATCGCGCTGTGGTCCTGGGCCAGTTGTTCCACATCGCGCACCGTCAGGCCATCATGGATGATCCTGTGCGCCACCGGGTCGGGGTCGGCGAAGGCCAGCAAGGCCCGCGCGTGGCCGGCGGAAATCTTGCCTTCGCTCACCAGGGCCAGGATCGTCTCGGGCAACTTGAGGAGCCGAGTGGTGTTGGCGACGTGGCTCCGACTTTTGCCGATGATGGCGGAAACCTCGGCTTGCGAATAGCCGAATTCCTGGCCGAGCCGCTCGTAGCCGCGCGCCTCCTCGATCGCGTTCAGGTCGGCCCGCTGCACGTTTTCGATGATCGCGAAGGCCAGCGCCTCGCGATCGTCCGCCTCCACGACGACGACCGGAACTTCGGTGAGTTGCGCGGTCTGCGCGGCCCGCCACCGGCGTTCTCCAGCGATGATCTCGTAAGAGCCCGCAACATTGCGGATGGCCCGTACGATGATGGGCTGGATGATGCCCTTGGCGCGGATCGATTCGGTCAGATCGTCAAGATCGGCACCATCGAACTGCCGTCGCGGATTGCGCGGGTTCGGCCGCAAGAATTCGATCGCAACGACCTTCTGTTCGCGGCCCGTCGGGGTCTCGGTGCCCTGAGCCGACATATCGGACAGCAACGCCGCCAGGCCGCGGCCCAGCCTTGGGCGCGGCGCCTCTTCGGGCGCGGCCCGATCCCTCGGTCTGGAGCTCATCGTCATGCCGCCTGCCGCTCCCGCTCGCGTTGGATGACCTCGGACGCGAGCCTGAGGTAAGCTTGGCTCCCGGCACATTTGAGATCGTAAAGCAGGACCGGTTTGCCGTAGGACGGGGCTTCCGAGACCCGAACGTTCCGCGGAATTACGGTTTCGTAGACCTTGGTGCCCATGAACTGGCGCACATCGGCCACCACTTGCGTGGCAAGATTGTTGCGCGGGTCAAACATGGTTAACAAGATGCCGTGGATGGTGAGCGCGCTATTCAGGGTTCGGCGCACCTGATCGACGGTGGATAGCAGCTGCGATAGCCCTTCGAGCGCGAAGAACTCGCATTGCAGCGGCACCAACACGGCATCAGCGGCCGCCAAGGCGTTGATGGTCAGCAGGTTCAGAGAGGGCGGGCAGTCGACGAGCACGTAACTGAACGCGACCTCGCCCGAACCCGCTTCAGCCGCCATGGCGCGTAGCGCATTGCGCAATTTGAACGGGCGGTCCCGATGGTCGGCGATCTCGAGGTCGATTCCAAGCAGGTCCATGGTGGCGGGCGCCACGAACAGGTTGGGCACCGATGTCTGCTGGGCGGCCTCGACCAGACTGGCCTCGCCACAGAGGACGTTATAGGTCGAGGTCGAGCGGCTTCTGCGATCGATGCCAAGCCCCGTCGAACAATTCCCCTGGGGATCGAGATCGACCAGAAGCACTTTCTCACCGATCGCCGCGAGTGCGGTGCCGAGGTTGATGGCCGTGGTGGTCTTGCCGACGCCGCCCTTTTGGTTCGCGAGCACAAGGACGCGCGAGGCCGGTGCTGGCGTTGCAAACACGTCGGATAATTCCATCGCCTGCCTCACTGATCGCCGGGACGCTTACCGGGCCTTGCGCACCAAGATCACGCGACCTGAAGGGTGCGTCTTGCTTGGGGCGGTTTCGAACTCATAGGCACCCGAGCGGCTGAGTCCGGTCTCGTAAGATCCGCCGAGAGCGGCGACCGAATCATCCCCGGTCATGAACATTCCGAGCGCGCCATCGTTCAGCACAGTCTCGCTCAATGCAAGCAGATCAGGCAAGGGCGCGAGCGCGCGCGAGGTGATGACATCAACAGGCATTTCGAGCTTGGGCAGCACGGAGTCGATGCGGCCCATATGGACGCGAGCCGGAGCGCCCGTCGTGCGCACGGCTTCGCGCAAGAAAGCGCACTTGCGCTCGTTGCTCTCGATGAGATCGACCGACACGCCTGCCCGCCCCTGCAACATGATGGCCACCACCAGGCCTGGAAAGCCGGCCCCTGACCCGAGATCGACCCAGCGCCGAGCTTCCGGGGCGAGATTTAGAAGCTGCGCCGAATCCGCGATGTGGCGGGTCCAAATCGTGTCGAGCGTCGAGGGCCCAACGAGATTTTTGATCCGCTGCCAGCGGAGCAGGAGATCGACATAGACGGCCAGCCGCTCCTCTGTTTCACGTGAAACAGGAACGAGTGAGAGGGCGGCCCTCCGATCGGCCTGCCCGACGTTGCCCAGGGCCGGGCCTCGAGGTGGTTCAGGCCGCAACGCGGGACGGCGTGCGACGCCCATGCGCCAACAGGATCGTGATGGCGGCGGGGGTAATGCCTTCGAGTCGCTGCGCCTGACTCAAGGTCATGGGGCGCGCCGCGATCAGCTTGTCGCGCAATTCGCGGGAGAGTCCTGGGAGCGCCGCATAATCGAGGTCGGGCGGGATGATCATCTCCTCCTCACGGCGCGACTCGGCGATCGCCTCGGCCTGGCGGTCGAGATAGACCGAATATTTGGCGTCCGCCTCGACCTGCGCCACGAGCCCCGCGGGAGTTCCGCCAAGCTCGGGCCACAATCCGACCACCTGCTCCCACTCCACGGTCGGATAGGATAGCAGCTCAAATGCGGTGCGACGCACCCCGTCCAGACTGACCGGGATGCCGCCACGGGCGGCCTGCTGCGGGGTGCATTGAAAAGCGTGGAGTTGCGTTCGAAGCGCCTCGAGGCCGACCATCTTTGCCCTGAATGCCGCCTTGCGCTCGGCACCCACGCAGCCGACAGCAAGGCCCCATTCGGTGAGGCGCTGGTCGGCATTGTCGGCCCGCAAGGTCAGACGATATTCGGCGCGGGAGGTGAACATCCGATAGGGCTCGGTGACGCCGCGCGTTACCAGATCGTCGATCATCACCCCGATGTAGGACCGCGCCCGGTCGAACAGGATGGGGGCCTGCCCGCCCACCCGGGCGGCGGCGTTCAGTCCTGCCGCGAGGCCTTGGGCTGCCGCCTCCTCATACCCGGTGGTGCCGTTGATTTGACCCGCGAGGTAGAGGCCCGGAAGCCGCTTGGTCTCCAGCGTGGGAAGCAGTTCGCGCGGATCGACGAAGTCGTACTCGATCGCGTAGCCGGGCTGCAGGACCTTGACCCGTTCGAGACCCGGGATGGTGGCAAGGAAAGCCTGCTGCACGTCTACCGGCAGCGAGGTCGAGATCCCGTTCGGATAGATCGTGGGATCGTCGAGGCCTTCGGGTTCCAAAAAGATCTGATGGCTGTCACGGTCGGCAAAGCGCACGACCTTGTCCTCGATGGAAGGGCAATAGCGCGGCCCTCGTCCCGTGATCGCCCCCGAAAACAGCGGCGCACGGTGCAGGTTGGCCGCGATGACGGCATGGGTGGCGGCGGTGGTGCGGGTGATGAAGCAATCCACCTGCCTCTGTTCGATGCGCGTCGTCAGACTCGAAAACGGCTCCGGCTCGGCGTCGCCCGGTTGTCTCTCCAAGCCGGCGAAATCGATGGTTCGCCCGTCCAAACGGGGCGGCGTCCCGGTCTTCAGCCGTCCCAGCGTAAACCCGCGGCGCTCCAAGGTGGCCGAGAGCCCGAGCGAGGGCGCCTCCCCGACCCGGCCCGCCGGCGTCTGCTGCTCGCCGATATGGATCAAGCCCCGCAAGAACGTGCCGGTCGTCAGCACCACGGCCGCACAGGAGAGAACCCGTCCGTCCGCCAGGGTGACGCCGACCACGCGCCCATCCGCCACAGCGAGATCGAACGCCTCGCCTTCGATCAGCGACAGACGCGGCTGTTCCGCCAAGGCGCCCTGCATGCCGGCGCGATAGAGGCGGCGGTCCGCCTGTGCCCTCGGCCCGCGCACCGCCGGCCCCTTGCGCCGATTGAGCAGCCGGAATTGGATGCCGGCGTAGTCCGCGACCCGGCCCATGACCCCATCAAGGGCGTCGATCTCACGAACCAGATGGCCTTTGCCCAAGCCGCCGATGGCCGGATTGCACGACATGGCGCCGATGGTGGAGAGCTTTTGCGTCAGCAACGCGGTTTCAGCACCCATGCGTGCCGCAGCCGCCGCGGCTTCGCAGCCGGCGTGACCGCCCCCGATGATGATGACGTCGAACGCGTTGAACATGGCCGTGCTTTGATTGCGGGACCCGGAAGCGGAATGCGCGCCTACCGAGCCGGTTTGCTAGCACGGCGAGGCGATGCTGAACAGGGACTCACGGTTTCCCGGCTCGCGGTGTTTCACGTGAAACATCACTTGCCGACGCAGAAGCGGGAAAAGATTTCTCCAAGAACCTCCTCCGTGCCCACCTGCCCCATCAAGGCGTCCAGGGCCGCGGAAGTTGCGCGGAGATGCTCGGCGACAACTTCCATTCCCGCCTGTCCTGGACCCACCAGGATGGGCGCGAGGGCCGCGCGGGCCCGCTCCAGCGCCTGACGGTGCCGCAGCCGCGTCACAAGGCCTGCTCCGCCTCCCGCTTGGCCCTGCCCCGCGAAGGCACGGAGCGCCGCAATGAGATCCGGCAGGCCAATTCCGGTCGGCGACGCAACGGCAAACTCCGCATCTGCCGCGCCTTGCGCCAGATCGGCATGGGTGGCGATGCGCCAAATCGCCGGTGCCACCAGATTGCGGTCCGGGACGACGGGCGCCCGGGCATCCGACAGCCACAGCACGAGATCGGCGGATGCCGCCCGGGCCAGGGCGCGCGCGACGCCCTCGCGTTCGACAGGGTCCTCGGTGTCGCGCAGGCCCGCCGTGTCAATGCAGATCACCAGAGATCCGTCGAGATCGAGTTGCACCTCGACCGGGTCTCGTGTCGTGCCCGCATGAGGCGATACGATCGCAGCCTCGCGCCGCGCCAAGGCATTCAGCAGCGTCGATTTGCCTGAATTCGGTGGGCCGGTCAGGGCCACGACGAGGCCGTCGCGCACGCGCGCCGCAACCCGGGCGTGGTCGAGCTCGAGCGCGATGTCCTGGTCGAGCCCCAAGGCGAGGCGAAGGACTTCCGCCTCGAAGTCGCCCGCCACATCGGGCTCGTCGGAAAAGTCGATTGCGGCTTCGGCCGCCGCCAGGGCACGCAGCAGATCGAGGCGCCGCGCCGACGCCCATCGGCCTAGCGCGCCATCGAGCTGCCGCACGGCCTGCCGGCGTTGCGCCTCCGTCTGGGCCTCGATCAGGTCGGCCAGCCCCTCGACTTCGGGCAAATCCATCTTGCCGTTGATAAAAGCCCGCCGCGTGAACTCGCCGGGCTCGGCCATGCGTAGGCCGGGCAGGCGGCCCAGGGTTCCCAGCACGGCTTCGACCACGGCCCGACCGCCATGCAGGTGCAATTCGGCACAATCCTCCCCGGTAAAACTCGTCGGCGCCGGAAACCAGAGCACCAGCGCGGCGTCGAGAACCGCCCCTTCGGCATCACGCAACTTGGCAAGCGTCGCGACCCGCGGGCGCGGAACCTGCCCGATCATCAAGCTCAGCGCCGCGCCGGTGCGGGGCCCGGAGAGGCGGACGATGGCGATCGCGGCCCGTCCGGAGCCCGACGCAACCGCAAAAATCGTGTCGGCTTTGGTCACGCTCGATTATATCCAGGGTTGCTCGCGCAGGCTCGCGCGTTAGAGGTGAAGAAACCCGTTGCGAGGACCCCCAGGCGATGGCGGACAATCAGCTCGACAAGGCGACAAGCCCCTATCTTCTGCAGCACAAGGACAACCCTGTCCATTGGATGGAATGGGGGCAGGCGGCGCTCGATCGAGCCGCGGCTGAGGATAAGCCCATCCTGCTGTCGATCGGCTACGCGGCTTGCCATTGGTGCCACGTGATGGCGCACGAAAGCTTTGAGGATGCTGCCACTGCGGCGGTTATGAACGACCTCTATGTGTCGGTGAAAGTGGATCGCGAGGAACGCCCGGATGTCGACCACATCTACATGAACGCCCTGCATGCCCTTGGCGAGCAGGGCGGCTGGCCGCTCACCATGTTCCTCGCCTCCGACGGCAAGCCGTTCTGGGGCGGGACTTATTTTCCAAAAGTGTCGCGCTATGGCCGACCCTCTTTCACCACGGTGTTGACCAACATCGCGGCCGCCTATCATTCGCAGCCGGAGCGAATTGCGCAGAACAAAGAGGCCTTGCTGGACGCGGCCGCCACACCACGTAACTACGACGCGACGGGTCCGCTGACGCCGGCAGTGCTCGACGAGGCCGCCCGCCGGGCACTGGCCGCGATCGATCTTGTGGCGGGCGGCCTCAACGGCGCTCCGAAATTCCCCAACCCGACCATCCTCGAACTGCTTTTTCGGGGCGGGTTGCGGCTGAACGACAAACGCATGCTTGACGCCGCCCTGCTCTCGCTTGTGCGGATGAGCCAGGGCGGCATCTACGATCACCTCGGAGGGGGCTATGCCCGCTACTCGACCGATGCCGAGTGGCTCGTGCCGCATTTCGAGAAGATGCTCTATGATAGCGCCCAGTTGATCGAGCTGCTGGCCTTTGCCCATGCGGTTACCGGGCACGACCTCTTCCGACGCAGGGTTGGTGAGACGATCGCCTGGCTGAAGCGGGAGATGACCTCGCCCGAGGGCGCCTTCATGGCCAGCCTCGATGCCGACAGCGAGGGCGTCGAGGGGCGCTTCTATATCTGGACCGTGGCCGAGATCGAGACCGTTCTGGGGGCCGAGGACGCTGCCTTTTTCGCGCGCCATTATGACGTCAAGCGGGATGGCAATTGGCACGACGAAGCCACGGGCGAGCCGGTGACGATCCTCAATCAGCTACGGGGGCCGAACGCCTCCGCTGAGGACGTGGCCCGGCTCACGGCATTACGGGCCAGGCTGTTGGAGCGGCGCGCAAGCCGCGTTCGGCCGGGGCTCGACGACAAGATCCTGAGCGACTGGAACGGACTCGCGATCGCCGCCATGGCCCGAGCCGCGACGCTGCTGGGTGAGAAGGGCTGGTTGGACCAGGCCCGGCGGGCCTTCGAAGCTGTGGTGGCGCATATGAGCGCCGGTCCGGATGGGTCGCGCTTGGTTCATGCCTGGCGTCAGGACAGGGTGGGGAGCGTGGCCTTCGCGCTCGATTATGCGGCGATGATCGGTGCCGCTTTGGCGCTGCACGAAGCCGTGCTGGGCCGCGATAGCGTCGCAGCGGCGCGCTATCTCGCGCAAGCGGTGGCCTGGAGCGCGGAGCTCGACGCTCATTTCGCATTGCCGGGAGGCATGGTGGCCATGACGCGGGATGATGCGGCCGACATCTTGGTCCGACCTGCCCCGACCCTCGATGAAGCGGTGCCAAACGCCAACGGCGTCTATGCGGCGGCGCTTATCCGACTGGCGGCCCTGACCGGCGATGAGGCCTATCGAACGCGGGCGGATGCCATTTTGGAGCAATGCGGGCCCGCCATGATGTCCCATTCGCTGGCCCACGGCTCTTTGTTCAACGCCCTCGACCTGAGGCTGAACGGGCTCGAGGTGGCGCTCGCCGGCGCTGCCGTCGAAGACCTGCTGGAGGCTGCCCGCAAGACGCTGCCCCTGAACCGCACCATCCTCATGGCCGACCGGGAAAGCGCGAGCAGCAATCCCGTGCTGGCCGCCCAGATCGGTGCGGCGGGTACCGGGGCCGCGTTCGTGTGCCGCGGGACGGAATGCTCGCCGCCCATCCGGGACGCCGCGGCTTTGACGAAGGCGTTGGGCAGCAGCAAGGCGTCAGCTGGGTCAGCTTGAGCCGATCCCGCAGATTACTCCTTCTCCCGCGTGCGGGAGAAGGGTTCGCACCCTCACATCACGTGTTCATCGACTCGAAGAAGCTCGAATTGCCCTTTGGCGTTTCACGCAGCTTGCCGAGCAGGAATTCCGCGGCGTCCACGGTTCCCATCGGATTGAGGATGCGGCGCAGAACGTACATCTTCTTTAGGATTTCCGGCGGGCAGAGCAACTCTTCCTTGCGGGTGCCGGAGCGTGTGATGTCGAGCGCCGGATAGATCCGCTTGTCGGAAACCTTACGGTCGAGGATGATTTCCGAATTGCCGGTGCCCTTGAACTCTTCGAAGATCACCTCGTCCATGCGCGAGCCGGTATCGATCAGCGCGGTCGCGATGATGGTCAACGAGCCGCCCTCCTCGATATTGCGCGCCGCACCGAAAAAGCGCTTGGGGCGCTGCAGCGCATTGGCATCGACACCGCCGGTCAGCACTTTGCCGGAAGACGGCACAACGGTGTTGTAGGCGCGCCCAAGCCGGGTGATGGAATCGAGCAGGATCACCACGTCGCGGCCGTGCTCGACCAGGCGCTTGGCCTTCTCGATCACCATTTCCGCGACCTGGACGTGGCGCACCGCCGGCTCGTCGAAGGTTGAGGAGACCACCTCGCCCTTCACCGAGCGCTGCATGTCGGTGACTTCCTCGGGGCGCTCGTCGATCAGCAGCACGATCAGGTAGCACTCGGGATGGTTGGCCGTGACCGACTGGGCGATGTTCTGCAGCAGCACGGTCTTGCCGGTGCGCGGTGGCGCCACGATCAAGGCGCGCTGCCCTTTACCAATCGGCGATACGATGTCGATGATGCGGGAGGAGAAATCCTTCCGGGTCGGGTCTTCGATTTCCAGCTTGAGCCGCTGGTTGGGGTAAAGCGGCGTGAGATTGTCGAAGTGAACCTTGTGCCGAATCTTCTCGGGGTCTT
This sequence comes from uncultured Lichenihabitans sp., assembly GCA_964245915.1. Lineage (GTDB taxonomy): Bacteria > Pseudomonadota > Alphaproteobacteria > Rhizobiales > Beijerinckiaceae > Lichenihabitans. The sequence goes on from CAXTOT010000021.1 coordinate 51,145, forward strand.
CGAAATTGATCGTCGAGACCTTGAGCAGCGCGAAATAACGCTCGCCATCCTTGGGGCCGCGGATCAACCCTTCGACAGTATCGCCCGTGCGCAAGCCGAAGCGCCGGATCTGGGAGGGCGAGACGTAGATATCGTCCGGCCCCGCGAGGTAGTTGGCGTCGGCGGATCGCAGAAACCCAAAGCCGTCTTGCAGAACCTCGACGACGCCTTGGCCGACGATCTCGATCTCGCGACTGGCGAGTTGCTTGAGGATCGCGAACATCAGCTCCTGCTTGCGCATGATGGAGGCGTTCTCGACCTCGTGCTCCTCCGCGAAGGCCAAGAGTTCGGTCGGCGACTTGAGTTTGAGGTCCTGGAGTTTGATTTCCCGCATGGGGGGATGGGTCCTTGGCGCAGCGCCGTCAAGGCGAGGCAGTGTGGGGAGGTAAAGACCGATATAGGCGCCCCGGGGAGAGGCATTCTCGGCATGATCATGGGTCACGGCGCAGTGCCGGGACCAATCGAAGGCTGGAAGAGATCAGTAGCTTAGGCCAAGTGCGACAAGCTGACAAGAAGAGGGCAGCCCATCACACTGGATATCTCGAAGGAACGACGGGCGCCGGACGGTTCTGGCGCAGATCGCTCGGTCTTATTCAGCCGCCGGGACCTCGTCCGAATTGCCGGCTCGAACCGCCGCCTCGGCGGCATCGATCTCGGCCCGGGTGCGCCGGCGACGCCGCGCACGAACGGGAAACTTCTCGCCGTCCTCGGCCGGGAAATCGCCCGCTTCGTTTGAAGGAGCGGAGGCCGCTGCTGCGGATTCGGCCGGGCTCGAGGCGAGGCGGGCCGGCGGCGCCGTAATGAAGGCCGGCAAACCGACATCGGAGGCGGCCGGAATGTTCGGCTGAGGCTTTGCTTCGGCGGCCTGGCGCGGCTCCGGCTGCTCCCGCGGCGCTTCCCGATAAGGCTCGCGCGGCGCCGGCATCCGCTCGGCGGGGGCCGGCTGGTCGCGGAACTCGGCGGGCTCGGCGGCCTGCGGCTCCCGCTGCTGCTGATCGCGCGGCTGGTAGTCCCTGGGCTGGAAATCGCGCGGCTGCTGGTCGCGCGGCCCTCTCGGACCACGGTTCATGCCGCCGCGATCCCGGTCGTTGCGATTGCGATCATGGCCGTTGCGATCGGGGTTGCGGTCATTGCCGTTACCCCCGTTGTAGGCCTGCCGTTCGTGCGGCGCGCGTTCAGGGCGGTCGCCACGGTCCTGCCGGGGCTCGCCGCGATCTTGTCGACCCTCGCCTCGGTCGTTGCGCGGCTCGCCGCGATCCTGATTGAGCCGCTCCTGACGCTCGCCCCGATCCTGTCCGAAGCGCTCCTGCCGATCTTGGCCGCCTCCCGCAAAGGGTTGTCCACCGTTGTTGTAAGGCGGGCGTTCACCACCATTATAGGCGGGCCGCTCCGCATAGGGCTGCGGCGGGCTGAATGGCGGCGGGGGAGGAACGCGCTCGACCGGCGAAGCGAACCGGTCCGGCAGCGCCGCAAAGTCATCGTCGTCGTCGTCTTCGATCTCCGGCTCGCCGGGGCGGCCGTAACCCAACTGCGCCTGGGCTTGAGCCTGCTGGGCGGTGGCGATCAGACGGAAGTAGTGTTCCGCATGCTGCAAGTAACTCTCGGCCGCAACCGGGTCACCAGACGACTGTGCGTCCCGAGCGAGCTGGAGATATTTCTCAGCCACATGATGCGCGGTGCCCCGAATCTTCACGTCCGGTCCATTGGACTCGTAGGATCGTGTGAGCGGATTAGGGCCCTTCCGATTGTTCGGATTGCGGCCCCGCATGCGCTTATTCTGACCTGGTCTCATCGATCGTCCTTGGATCCCTGACGCTCGCTGGTTCGCCCGAAGGTCGACCAGCTTTCCGACTTCACAGCAAGGCTCGTGAAGTGAGCAGTTTAGACTTGCAGTTCCGCTGTCGTGTCGTTGCCACCGCACTCAAGCGCTGATCGGAATATGGGGTTTGAACCGTGCAACGATGCAGGCCAACCGAAGTGGCCAGCGATTCAAGACATCCATATGACGACAGCTGACGATCCCGCTCGTCACTCTCGCTCGAACCCTTTAACGTTGCCTCACTAGGAGGTCCAACCCGTCATCCTGGGCACGAACATTTCGCACGGAACGTTCTAGCGTCGAAGGCAGCTAAAGTCCCGGTTCGAGAGGGAACGTAATGGGTTCGAGACGAAACGCAAGCCCCATTCGGCCAGATTTAGCGAGGAGAGGCGCGAAACTTTCTCAGCCAGAGCAAGATCATGGCCGCACTCTATCGTTTGTTAAGGGTCGAGATCATACCGGTGCGGCGCGATCCGCCACCAGCCAATAAACGAACCCTGCCCCAGCCCCCGTCAGGAACAGGATGATGGTCAACCGTTGTGCAAGCGGGCCACCCGAGGCGGCCTCCAAGCCACCCGACACTCTTGCAAAGGTCGGCATCGCGCTCGCCAAAACGCCCGACAGGCCGGCAACCAGGACGAGCGAGCGACGGCCCGCGGCTTCCCCCACCAGGGCCGCGATGGTGACGGGCGCAAAGCATAGGGCCAAAACCGCGAGCCAAAGCCCGTGCAGGGCCGCCATCATCACTGGGCCCGTGGAGGCCCCCGCCATGGCCAGGGACAAGGCGAGTGTGTTGAGGGCCGCAACAGCCGTGCCCGGCTCGATCAGCATCGTTTCGAGCATCAGGGCGCCAGCCAAAAACACCGCAGCCGCCAACCCGGCGACCAGCACCCCGACGAGCATCGTCAAGCCACGGCGCACGGCGCGCTAGGTCTCGGTCGCGAGGCTGTCTTCAGCGATCAGCCGGGCCCGCGCCCGCAGTTTCTCGGTCTCGCTCTTGAGCTGGCCGCAGGCCGCCAGAATGTCGCGACCGCGTGGCGTCCGCACCGGGCTCGCATAGCCGGCGTTGAACACGATGTCGGAAAAGCTCTCGATCGTGCTCCAGTCCGAGCAGTCGTAGCGGGAACCCGGCCAGGGATTGAACGGGATGAGATTGATCTTGGCCGGAATGCCCTTGAGCAGGCGAACAAGTTCGCGGGCCTCGCGCGGCGAATCGTTGATCCCCTTCAGCATGACATATTCGAAGGTGATGCGCCGCGCGTTCGATACGCCCGGATACGAGCGGCACGCCTCGAGCAGGGCCGCGATCGGGTATTTTCTGTTCAGGGGCACGAGTTCGTCGCGCAGGTCGTCCCGCACGGCATGCAGCGAGATCGCCAGCATGGTCGAGGCCTCGCGGCCGAGCCGCTCGATCTGGGGCACGACGCCCGCCGTCGAGACGGTGATGCGCCGGCGCGACACGGAGAGGCCGTCGCCGTCGCCCATCGTGCCGATCGCGTCTCGCACCGCGTCCAAATTGTAAAGCGGCTCGCCCATGCCCATGAACACGATGTTGGACACCGCCCGCACCCCTGGGCCGGAGGGAACCAGCCCATCGGCGGGCGGCGTCGAGCCGGGGAAATCGCCCAATCGGTCACGGGCCACCATGAGCTGGGCCACGATCTCCCGCTGAGTGAGGTTGCGAACGAGCTTTTGCGTTCCCGTATGACAGAAGCTGCAGGTCAACGTGCAGCCCACCTGGCTCGACACGCACAAGGTACCGCGGTCGCTTTCCGGGATGTAGACGCATTCGACCTCGACGGGCTTGCTGCCGGTGAGGGCCGAGGAGCCGCCCTCGAGGCGGATGAGCCATTTGCGGGTGCCATCGACGGAGACTTGCTCGCTGACGATGGTGGGCCGCGCCAAGCTGTAGAGGTCGGCGAGCCGCGCGCGCAGGCCCTTGGCGACGTTGAGCATGGCGGCAAAATCCTGCACGCCGTGGCCGTAGATCCATTGCCATAGCTGCGCGACGCGCATGCGGAGCTCGCGCTCCGGCACATCGACGGCCCGCAAGGCATCCGCAAGCTCGGACCGCGACATACCGACCAGCGACATCGGGTCGCGCGCGCCCGTAGCAGGCATGCGCCTGACCGTCGCAGCGGTGTCGGGCACCAAAAGGGCGCTTGCGGAAAGCTCGTTCAAATCGTTGTCCTATGCTGGCCGGGCGGGCTCGTCCAAAGCCTTGAGCAGCGCCGTCGCTCCCGAGAGATCGGCGCGCGAGGGCGTTTCTTCAACCGCCAGCTTTTCCACCACCCCGTCGCGCACCAGCATCGAATAGCGCTTCGAACGCAACCCGAGGCCATGCGGCGAGCCGTCGAAGTCCATGCCGATCGCGCGGGCGAAATCGGCGTTGCCGTCAGACAGGAATTCGATCACGCCGGCCGCGCCGCTTGCCTTGGCCCAGGCGTCCATGACGAATGGATCGTTGACCCCCGTCACCGCGATGGTGTCGACCCCCTTGGCCTTGATGGCGTTGGCGTGTTCGACATAGCCGGGCAGATGATTCTTATGGCAGGTCGGCGTAAAGGCGCCCGGGACGGCAAACAAAACCACGGTCTTGCCCCCGAACAGGTCGTGCGTGGTCTTGGTTTGGATGCCGTCGGGCGTCGTCACCCGAAACACCGCTTCGGGAAGCTTGTCACCGATGTTGATGGGCATGCTGGTCTCCGTAGGACAGGGGTCGCTGGTGCAATAGAGGATTATCGGGATGGCGCAACCGTCCCGAGGGGCGCCGCGACCGCGATGGCCCTGGCGCCGTCGACCAGGGTCAGTTTTACCCGCAAGTCGGCAGGATCGCGACCCTCCGGCCGCTGCAAGACTTCGAGCGGAAACGTCACAGCATTGGCACCATGGGGTTTGGCTTTGCCGGCCTCGACATACCACCCCTCCGGGCTTTCCACGAAAAGCTCGGCCGAGGGCGCCGCGCGCGCCGCGACCTCGAAGGCGGCTCGATCCGCGGGGCCGGTCCTCGCCACCCCCAGGATCGAGAGGGCGCCGGGAGCGCCGAGCGAGGCCTCACGCGGGACGAGCGCCACGGCCTCCGCCAGACGGCTGATGGTTTCGGCCGTGCCCTGCCCAGCCAAAAGCAATTCCAGATGCGCCTTGGCGGGCAGGCATTGAACGGCGCAAACCGCATAATCGAGATCGAGCTTCAGCGTCGCGGGACGTGCCGGGTCGTCGGGCAGGACACGGAGAGGAATGATCACGCCCCCTTCATAGCCGAACGCCACCGAGCCCGCCTCGTCGATTTTCTTCGGAGCGGGAAAATCGATGGTCACCGACGCGACATTGTCGGAATGCAGGGTATCGAAAACAGGCGCAACCCCGGCCTCACCTGGGTTGCGCCAGTAGGTGATGGTTGCCGGGTCGAGGCGGATCTCGACCCCCGCCCAAAGCGCGCCGCCTGCCGCAAACGGGGGCTTTGCAGGGCCACCTGCAATGAGGCGAGCCGACGAATGTCCGCTCTCGACCCAGGCGGATACTGCGGGAGCGTCCACGGCGTAGGCCAGGGTGGCGAGCAACAACAAAGGCGCCGAGGCAACGAGAACGTGTGCCTTGCTCGCACGCTGCGGCGCCCGTCCGGCCCTTTCAAGCAAAAACGACCTTCTCTCCGTGCCGCCTTGTCGAGGCCCAGGTGGCAGGCTTAACTTAAGCGAAATGACACGAGCTCCTAAATCCATGGGCGAAAACCGTTTCCTCGACGGCCAATTGCTTGTTGCGATGCCAGGCATGGCCGATACCCGCTTCGAGCGTGCCGTCATCTATCTTTGCGCCCATTCGGCCGATGGGGCCATGGGCATCATCGTCAACCAACCGGCCCAAAAGGTGACCTTCCCCGAGCTTCTGGTTCAACTCGACGTCATCGCCGAGGACGAGGCGATTCGCCTGCCGAACGCCATTGGAGCTGTGCCGGTCATCAAGGGTGGCCCGGTCGAAACCGGGCGCGGCTTCGTGCTCCACTCGGCCGACTACCACACCGAGAGCTCGACGCTGGCGATCGATGGTGGCATCTCGCTGACCGCCACGATCGACATCCTGCGCGCCATCGCCAAGGGCCGGGGACCGGATCGAGCCATCCTGGCCCTGGGCTATGCGGGTTGGGGCGCGGGCCAGCTCGAAGCCGAGCTCCAAGGGAACGGCTGGCTGAATTGCCCGGCCGACCAGGGCATCGTGTTCGATGACGCGCTCGACACAAAATACTTTCGCGCATTACGCAAGATCGGAGTCGACCCGCTCATGCTGTCTTCGGAGGCCGGACACGCCTGAGGGTCTTGTCCAAGCGCCTGCCCAATGGGACGGCGTTTTTTTGGCACAATTGATGGTTGCAGCGAACCCATAGGCTCCGTTGCGGATTGCCGTTGTGCCTTGGTCGCACGACCGCAAGTCCCGGAGCCTCAGCGTGACGCCAGACAGTCGCCCCGCCGCCAATTCTCCTGCTCGCCAGACCGAGGGCTCATGGTGGGCTGTCGCCGGGGTTGCGGCTTTGACGCTGTTCACCTTCGTGCGGCCCTCGACCCAGCGCGCCGAAGGGGGCCACGGGCCGGGTTCGGGATCGGCGGCCCCCGCGCCGGCCCGCCCACCCGGCGACACCACGCCATCGCGGCCCGTTGAGGACGGTCAATCGGCGAAGTTGCAGCCGGGTCGCGGCCGAACCGCCGAGACACCGAGCCAAATCCCGGCCAAAGGCTGGAAGGACATCCTTTGGCGGGTCTACGGTGATCTTGGCACCCATCGTCTTCTTGCGGTCGCGGCGGGGGTCACCTTCTACGCACTGCTCGCGATCTTTCCGGCGATCGCGGCCTTCGTGTCGCTTTACGGCCTGTTCGCGGATGCGGGCACGATTTCGAAACAGCTCGGCGCCATGTCGGGCTTCATGCCGGGCGGCGCGGTGGACATCATCGGCGAGCAGGTCAAGCGGATCGCCTCAAAACCGAGCGGTTCGCTGAGCTTCGGCCTCATCTCGGGCCTTGCTATCGCGCTGTGGAGCGCCAATGCCGGCATGAAGGCCATGTTCGATGCCTTGAACGTCGTCTATGACGAGACTGAAAAGCGAAGCTTCATCAAGCTCAATGCCATGTCGCTGGCCTTCACGGTCGGGGCCATCATTATTCTCATGCTGGCGATCGCCTCCGTCGTGGTGTTGCCGATCGTGCTGAACTTCGTAGGTCTCGGATCGGTTGCCGGATCGGTCCTATCGCTCGCCCGCTGGCCCTTGCTGCTGATTCTTATCTTGGCCGGCCTTGCGGTCCTTTACAGGTTCGGGCCCAGCCGCGACAGGGCGCAATGGCGCTGGATCACCTGGGGCAGCGCCATCGCGGCGGTCGCCTGGATCGCGGCTTCGGGCCTATTCTCGTGGTACGTGTCGAGCTTCGGAAACTACAATGCCACTTATGGATCGCTCGGCGCCGCCGTCGGTTTCATGACCTGGATCTGGATTTCTTCGACGATCGTGTTGATCGGCGGCGAATTCAACGCCGAGATGGAACTACAGACTGAACGGGACACCACCGTGGGGCATCCCAAGCCGCTTGGGGCGCGGGGCGCCAAAGTGGCGGACCAAGTCGGCAAGGCCGCGGACTGACCCGTCACGGGATTGCTCCAGTCCTGTCGGCGGAGTAATGCCGTGGTTCAAGGTCTCGCTGCCGTGGCGAACAAAGCCGCGCCTGCCTGGAGGAAGCCGATGTCCGCACCGTTCGCCACCTATCCGAGCTTGCACGACAAGGTCGTCCTGATCACCGGCGGCGGCAGCGGCATCGGGGCCGCGATGACGCGACGCTTTGCCGAACAGCATGCCAAAGTGGCGTTCCTGGACATCGCCGACGACGTGTCGAACGACTTGGCGTCGAAGCTGCGGGACGAAGGCCACACGGTTCATTACGAACATTGCGACCTGAGAGACATCGAGGCCCTGCGCGCGTCGATCGGCGCCGTACGCGAGCTGTTCGGACCCATCACGATCCTGGTCAACAACGCGGCGCACGACGAGCGTCATCCGACACCGGACGTCACGCCCGAGTATTTCGACGACCGCATCGCCGTGAACCTGCGCCACCAGTTTTTTGCAGCCCAGGCCGTGTTGCCCGACATGCAGGCCGCCGGGGGCGGGTCCATCATCAATTTTGGCTCGGTGTCGTGGATGGTGGGGCAGGGCGGCATGGCGGTCTACACCGCTGCCAAATCCGCCATTCTGGGCCTCACACGCTCCCTCGCCCGCGATTACGGCAAGGATAACATTCGCGTGAATGCCATCGCGCCGGGTTGGATCATGACCGAGCGACAGGTCTCGCTCTGGCTGACGCCCGAGTCCGAAAAGGAATTGATGGAGCGTCAATGCCTCAAGCGTAAGCTGATCCCGGACGACATGGCGCGCGTTGCGCTGTTCTTTGCGTCGGACGAATCCGGCGCCTGCACCAACCAGCAATATGTGGCGGACGGCGGCTGGGTCTGAGAAGTGCCGCCCATGCAGGACACCAGCCCGGCCCTGATCGCGGTGGATTGGGGGACGACCCGGATGCGGGCGAGTCTCGTCGATCCCGCGGGTGCCGTGCTCGACCGTACCGAGGCCGAAACTGGCGTCCAAAGCATTGCGCCGGGTGGCTTTCCGGCCGCGCTCGAGGCCGCCTGCGGGCCATGGCTCGACCGCCATCCCGATCTGCCGGTCCTCATGGCCGGCATGGTGGGAAGCCGCAACGGTTGGGTGGAGGCCCCCTATGTCGCGTGTCCCTGCGGTCCCGACGATGTCGTGGCGCGCCTCACCCGGATCGAGGGTCGGCGCAATGTCGTGATCGTCCCCGGCGTCGATTGTCTTTGGCCGGATGGTGCCTATGACGTGATGCGGGGTGAAGAGGTCCAGGCTTTCGGCTCGGGCGTCACGGACGGGCTGCTGTGCCTGCCCGGAACCCACAGCAAATGGATCGTGATGGAGGAGGGGCGGATCGCGCGATTCGCGAGCTTCATCACCGGCGAACTCTATGCCGCCATGACGGCGTCCTTCGTCGGGCGTCTTGCGGCCGCGCCTGAGGATGTCGAGGCGGGCCGCGCCGCAGGCACGCAAGCTGCAGCTTGGCCGGGCGGTCTGAGCCGTCTTCTGTTTCAGGCGCGCGCGCAGGTTCTCGGCGCGCGGCTGTCCGCGGAAGCCGTGCGACCTTTTATGTCGGGCTTGTTGGTCGGCCAGGAGATCGCGGGCGCTTCCGCGCTGTTCGGCGCAAGCCGCGCGGTCCATCTCATCGCCGCGGCCCCGCAACTGGATGTTTACCGGGCGGCCTTGGAGGCGCAGGAGATCCTGGTCACGACCAGCGATCCGGCCGAAACCTCGCTCGCCGGAATGAGGCGGCTGCTTGCTGCCGTGTCGGCCTGATCAACCACCTGGGGCAATCGCATGACTGAGCGGGAAGATCGGTTCGAACATTGGTTTGCAGTCATGCCCGTCGTGGCGATCTTGCGGGGGATCCGGCCCGACGAGGCCGTGAGCATCGGCGAGGCGCTGGTCGAGAACGGCATCCATATCTTGGAAGTGCCTCTCAACTCGCCCGATCCGCTGAACAGCATCGGCAGGCTCGCCAAGGCTCTGAGGGATCGGGCCATCATAGGGGCTGGCACCGTGCTCGATCCGGACCAGGTGAATGCGGTGGCGGAGGTCGGCGGAGACATCATCGTGTCGCCCAACACCGACGCCGGTGTCATTCGACGGACCCGCGAGCTTGGGCTGATGTCCCTGCCGGGAAGTTTCACGCCAAGCGAATGCTTTGCCTCGCTGGCGGCTGGCGCGCACGCCATCAAGCTGTTTCCCGGAGAGCTGGTCACCCCGCCGAGCGCGCGCGGGCTGGCGGCTGTGCTCCCCCAAAAGACGCGAATTCTGGTGGTGGGCGGGGTTTCGGCCGAAACCATAAAGGACTGGCGGGACAGCCCCGTGCAGGGCTTTGGCATCGGATCGTCCCTGTTCAAGCCCGGCCTGTCGGCCGGCGAAGTCGGCGACAGGGCCCGCGCATTGACGGCCGCCGTGCGTGCCAGGGCCGAGCCCGCCGGGCTCAACAAGTAAAAAGGCCGCCCAAGCTTCGGCGGCCTTTTTCGTCGTTCGGGCAGGCGGTCTCAGGTGGTGGGGTCGAGGGTCTTGCCGGCCTCGTAGGTGGCGGATTTGGCCTTCTCACCGACGTCGTGCACCAGCCCCGACAGGTTTTCGGTGCTGACGCCGTGATCCGCCGCAGTCTGCTTGATGTCTTCCACCGCGTGAGCGGCGGCCGACCGCAATTGGGCGTATTGGTCCTGAACCGCGCCCTGAGCGGCGTCGCGCAGTTGATGGCTGGTCTCGCCCATCAGGGAGTTCTCGGTCTCGGTCTGTGGGATAGCGGCCCCGATCGCAGCCCCGATCGCAACGCCGATCGCGGCCAAAACCAACGGCTGTTCATCGAGGATTCTGGAAAGCGAGGTCTTGATCTGGGTCCTCGTATCATGCGGAAGGTAGCTCATCGGATCACCTGAGAGGTTGCGTTTGAGGGCATCGGCACCGCGCGATGCGACTGAGGTTAGACGATCGTTGGCGGCGCCGAGCAGGTCTGACGCCTGGGACTGAACGGTTCCCACTCTCGTTGTGGCGCGCCGCGTGGCTCGGGCGCCGGTGGTCGAGACCGTCCCCTGCGGAGGCATGCGAGACCCCAGCCGAGAGCCGATCGCGAGCGCGTTTTGTGGGTCCGGCGGGTGCGCCCCACTCACCGGAACCCGGCGTCGCGAAGATGAAACCCGCTGGCCGACCCCCAACAGCATGGCCAGACCAGCCCCGATCAGCAGCGCCGGCAGGGGGTTTTTGCGCGCCGTATCCCAGATCTGATCGGTGACCGCCGAGGCGCTCACCTTGGCATTGGTCATGACCTCTTCGACCACGTTGCCGGGCTTGAGGTTCTCGCGCAGCTGGTTGAGCGTGCTCACCAATCCCGCACGGGCCTGCTCGGCGCCGGCTTCCGCTTGAGACGGAGAGAGATCGTCGGATGTGGCACTCATTTCACCTGCTCCTTCACGACCTGAGCGTCTTTGCCAAGCTGGTTCATGGTACGGCTGGGGGCCAGGTTCTTGGCCGACAGGCCCCGCATCGCCAGGTAGACCGCGATCCCGCCCAAGACCGCGATGACGATCCCGACCAGGAAATTCGCCGCATAGGGCTGCCAGCCGAACGCGATGAGCAGTTGAACCACGCCTTCGAGCAGAAGAATGATCGCCGCGAGCAGCAGAACCGCCGAGACGGCCAACACGCCGACCGCGGTGACGGCTTGCGTGAGCTTCTCGCTGATCTCGCTCCGGACGAGACGGATTTCCGTCTCGAACAGGGCTGTCATCTGGCTCAGGGCGTCGGCAAACAGGCTTGGGGTCGACGGCCGCCCCGTGACGTTCTCGCTCATGGAAGCACCTCGATCATGGAGAACTAGATGCCGCTGGGGCCTACCGAGCCCTGGTAGGGCGTCTCGGGCGCTTCGCTTCTCAGAAAGCGGGCGAGAACGAAGCCGATCAGCACGGAGCCCGCAAAGAACGCGACCGGCTGATGCCGGGCGAAGCCGGTGACCGAGTCGAGAACGTCGCGAACGTCGCGATTGCGCAAATCGCCCGCGAAGCGATCGACCGAGGAAGCGGCGTCGCGCACCAGGCGAGCCACTTGGGGGTTCTTTTCGTCGAGATCCCCGGCTGCGGTCTGCGCCGCCTTGGCGAGGCCCGAAAGCTGATCGGCGCCCGCCACTTTCTGATGGTCCACGATCTCGTTGACTTTGCCCCGGGCCTCGGACGCCATCGTGTTCAAGGTTCCCCGAGCCTGCTCGGCGGCCTGCGAGGCTTGGCCCTTCAGGTCCTCCATGGTCGACAGGCTGGCGGTCTTGACGTTTGCGGCGGCTTCACCCGCCGTGTTGGGACTCGTGTTCGGCATCGACATGGGTCAGCCTCCCTCTTGTATGGACACCTGCTACAATCTGTGTCCGTCACTTGGGTTCCAGACGGAAGCGTACCAAGCGCTGATCCGGCATCATTATTTTGCGTAGGCGGGGCTTACCGGACTGTCGCAGGGCGGCTTGGAAACCTCTTGTTGGCCATGCCCGCGAAAATCCGGGCCGAGATGATGCGGCCCCTCCGCGGTCGGGTTTCTTTAAGACCACGCATGGGAGCGCCCGCGCGACCCTGTTGGGGGCCTGTCCTCATGAGCGTGGTGAAACTGGCTTGCGGCGCAAGCGTGATGGCGATCCTGGCCGGCACAACGGCCGCGCACGTCCCGGCGAGCCGGTGGGGGGCGTTCTACGACTACGCGAGAGGTATGGCGACGTCGCCGCCAAACGGCTCGCCAGTGGTCAGGGCTTCGAGTTCGCCTCGCACCGACCCGGGGGTGCAGCGGTTCAACGCCGGCCCACAAGGCGTGGGTTCGGTGACCCTCACACCGGACCGCTTCGGCCAGTATCATGCCGAGATGGACGTCGAGGGGCGCCGGGTGCCGGTGTTGATCGACACGGGGGCGAGCTTCGTCTCGCTTTCATACGAGACCGCCAATGCGCTCGGCTTTTTCCCGGCGCCCGCAGACTTCACGTGGCGCATGCACACCGCCAACGGCGTGACAAGCGTCGCCCCGATCGAAATCGGCGAACTCCATGTCGGGCCAATCGTGGCGCGTCACGTCAAGGCCGTCGTGAGCGAGCGTGGCGCCCTGGCCGTCGAGGCGCTTCTCGGCATGAGCTTTCTTCATGAGCTCGCTGGCTTTTCCGTCGACCAAGGCCGGCTGGTGCTCACCCAGTAGATTCCGACGGTGATCCCTTAAGTGCGCGAATAATTCCCGTCGAGCTAAGCCGACTGAGGCGACGCGATCGGGCAGATCTGCGCCGTCTGGCCGGATTGATAACGGATGTTGTCGGTCTGTCGCGGACGCATGTAGGAGGTATGGGTCATGTTGAACGTGATCGACGAAGGGCCGGTCTGTCCGAAATTGAAGTAGCCGAAGCCCGGTGTGTAGGCGTAGCTGACGTCCGACACGATGAGGAATCCCGCAACGTAAAGGCCGAGCGGGATGGTGCTTGGCGATGGCCTGGCACCGTTCGCCGCGGGTGTCAGGAGCGGGGTGGTGCACGGACGTAGCGTGCCGCCCGAGAAGGTGACGGTCCAGCGGGTCTTGGCGTCGAGCTGGTTCGACGCCGTGGCGCTCGCGTCGGCCACGAATTCCACATTGGACAAGGTCATCTTTAGGGTGGTGGTCGAGAAGGGCGCCATCACGGTCGTCGAAGCGTTGAAGATGTCGGTAACGGTCGCGTCGGTCAGATTGATGTTGGCCTTCTGCTGCGCGGTGATGTCGGTCAGGGTCCGGGCGAGCAGGACCGTGCTGCGGCTCGCCGAAACCCCCTGGGTGATGGCGGCCGTGCAAATATAAAGTACCAGCATGAGCGGCAGCACGAGCGCGAACTCCATGATGGCGACACCACTCTGGTCGGTTCTGATCCGATGGGCGAGCCGAGCCAAGGAGGGCGACCGCATCAGCGGCCGCGTGCGCGAAGGACCTGCGGTCAATTAACATCCCCCCGAGGCAGCTGGTTGTCCATTCACCACGTAAGGCTCGTTGCGGAAGACGGCCGCCGCCGTGAGCATCTGGACGAGTTGGCCATTGTACATGGTGAGGCCCGCGTTATTGGTGGGCGAACTCGCGATGCCGGACGGAATGGGCAGGTAGACCGGCATCGGGTAGACGGCCCTCACCACCACGATCTGGCAGGGACTCCCGGTGTTGTATTGGGTCCCCGAACCGTCGGTCAGGAAGCTCTGGGAAACATTCGACTTCGAGAGCTGGCTGAACGTGCTGTAGGGTCGTACATCGACCACGATGTTGGCGCATGTCACGAAGCTCGGCAGCACGCTGCCGGTCGAGGGACAGACGTATTTGCTGCGGAATTGCTGAGACGTGGTGACGCTGGCGTCGTTCTGCGCGGTTCCGACCAGAACCTGTCGGGCCGCGTTCTCGACCGCAGACTTCAAACCCTGCTGCATGAGAAAGGCGAGACAGGTTTGAAAAATAGCGGCCAGGAGCCCGAGAAACGGCACCGAGACGAGCCCGAATTCCACCGCTGTGGCGCCGCTTCGGTCGCGGCCGAAATGTTTCAGCCTGATGCGCCCGCGAGCGTGCCAAGCGCTGCGGCCCTCACACGGAGGCTGCTCCAAGGCGCGACCACGCTCCATTACTCCTGCTCCAGACCACGCTTGCTCAAATCGGCGCGAGCTTGAGACTACACGCCAATGCTTTCACGCCGGTTATCGCGATGCGCGCAGGAGCCGTGGTGCCGGTTAACCGATGTGCAATCTCGATCAAGTCGGCGCCCCCGCGGGCCGAGCGCCCGAACCTCTGCCCCAAGCACGGCGTCAATGCGGAACGGGGGTCGCCAATCCGTTGCGCGATGTGATCTGGCTCGACGTGTCCTTGAGGAAGGTGTTCGAGTCGCCTAGCGACACCGTCGGCTCGCAGCGCGGCCTGCAGGAATAGGACTCGCGATCCATCCCACGTTGGACCGTGATGAGCGAACGCGACGCTTCGACCCGGACATTGGCTTCCTTGATGGCGGTGCCGGAGCTGTCGAGGAAAATCAGATTGGTTTCGCCGAAGCCCTTGCCGGTTACCACCAACAGCCCGTTGTTCTTCAGTGTGGTGACGTCCGCAATGATCGGGTTACCCACCACGATCGTCTCCGCATGCGGTGGCATCCTCAGGATCTTGGCTTGATCGAGCGTGACGTCGATGGTTTCGGCGGCAGCCGGGGCCGCGGAGGCAGCATAGAAGAGCGCCGCGGCTCCCAACAACCCGGCGCACGCTCGGTTCAGCAAAAACCTTGTCATGCAGGTCAGTTCCAGTGCGTTCAACGCCCGAATTCCGCATGCGAGCGCTTGGCGAGCTTCAGCCATAATCGGTTCCATTGGTGAAGAAACCTTGAATACCTGGTGGCCCCTCGAGGAGGTGTCGGCGAGGGCGAGCGCCGGGATCGCGGCATTCCATTCAGTTGAATTTAACTGTGAGCGATGGTTGTGGCGTCGCAACCTGCTTTGACCGATCGAATTAACGCGGCCGCAAGCTGTGATCTCCATCGTGGGCTCATCCAAGCGGCGCCTCAGTATTGCCGCCACGGAAGTAAGTTCTGAGCTAGGAGCAATCATAATGCGTAATTTCATGACCCGTTTCGCCAAGGATCAGTCCGGCGCCACCGCGATCGAGTACGGGCTCATTGCCGGCCTCATCAGCGTCGTCATCGTGACGCTCGTGACGCAGATCGGCACCAAATTGAACGGCAAGTTCCAAAACATCAGCAACGCCCTAAACTGAGGCGTTTCCAACGGGTCGGCCGTGAGCAGCGGCCGCTCGATAACCCATCGGCTTCGGTTGACCCGAAGCCGATTTTCTTTCGGCCGTTATCGCGTCTATCCCGACCTCGGCTTGCAAGCAGCAGCTACGCGGCGTGGCCTTTACCTCGCACCCGTGCAGCTTCCCCCCAGATTTCATTTGAACTAATCTCGCCTGCGCTGGCCGCCGCGCTTTTCGAAAGCATCGTCATGTCGCTTATGGATGCCGCTGCGCTTTTGCTTTTCCCGATCCTAATGGCCTACGCGGCCTGGTCGGACCTGTTCACGATGACGATCTCGAACACCATTTCGCTGTTGCTCGTGAGCATCTTCATCGTCATGGCGTTGGCAACCGGAATGCCGGTCGCGACGCTCCTCGAAATGCATTTGGCCACCGGGCTGGCGGTTCTGGCGCTCACCATCGTGTTCTTCGCACGGGGCTGGATCGGGGGAGGCGACGCCAAGCTTGCGGCCGCCACTGCGGTTTGGCTCGGCTGGAGCAACCTGCTCGACTACGGTTTGGAAGCTTCCATTCTCGGAGCCGCGCTGACGCTCGGTATCCTGCAGATTCGCAAGATGCGGCTGCCGGAGTTCTTGACCACGCGAGCCTGGATCGCCCGTTTGCACCAGCGGGGCACTGGCGTTCCCTACGGCATCGCGCTCGCCATAGCGGGCCTGGCCATCTATCCCAACACCGCATTGTGGCGCGCCGTCGCCGGTGGCTGAACGGCGCGAGCCGGCCCGTTCAAATCGGATACGGTCGGTTAACCATGTTTTGACCTTTCGGTGATTGATTGAACGCTGTCGCACCGTCGCGACGTCCCCGTTGAAATCACCAATCGATGAAAGCATCCCGTATCGCGGTTCTCGTACTGGCGGTTGCAGCCGCTGGCGGTGCCTTTCTTCTAGCCACTGGCCAGAAGCCGGCGCCGGTCCAGACGGCCGTGCCTCAGGCCGCGGTTCCAGTTCCCCAGAACGAGGTTCTGGTCGCGGCACGGGATTTCCCGGTCGGCACGGTGCTGGGCGACGCCGATCTCGCCTGGCAGGTCTGGCCCCAGACCGGAACCACCCCCGGTATGATCGTAAAGGTGAGCGAACCCAAGGCCCTCGACGACATCAAGGGGTCGATCGCGCGCGGCGGTTTCTTTCAGGGTGAGCCCATCCATCGCGAGAAGCTGATCAAGGGCGGTAGTTCGGGTTTCATGTCCGCGATCCTGCCCATGGGCATGCGGGCCGTGGCCATAAATATCGACTCCAACGGCGCCAACTCGGCAGGCGGATTCATTCTGCCCAACGACCGCGTGGATGTTGTTCGTACCTACCACGACGATACGAACAAGGGCGCCAATCCCAACTCGTTCACGACCGAAACCATTCTGAGCAACATCCGGGTGCTGGCCATCGGCCAGAACGTCCAGGAGAAGAATGGGCAGTCGGTGGTGGTGGGATCCAACGCGACCCTGGAACTCGACCCGGTGCAGGCCGAAACCGTGATCCTGGGGCAAAGGACGGGCCAGTTGTCGCTGACGCTGCGCTCCATCCTCGATGCCAACAACAACACGATCGATCCCAAGGCCGACAAGAAGACGCTCACTGTGGTGCGCTTCGGCACCGCAGTGGATGGAGCAGCCCAATGAGAAACAGGCCGTTCCGGATTGGTGCGGGTTCCCTGGCGGCCGCGAGCGTCGCCCTGCTGCTCGCTGTCGGGGACCCGGGTCCCGCTTGTGCGAGCAACCTGGTGCTGAGCGAGGGCGCGAACCTCGCGGCCGTGCCCGCGCCGCCTGACCTTCGTCTCACGGCCGACCAGTCCATGCGCAAGCTGACGCTCGGGGTCGGTCGATCCTCGATCGTCGAACTCCCATCCGACGCTTCCGAGATCTTCATCGGCAATCCGCAGGTCGCCAATGCGGTCGTGCGATCCGCGCGGAAGATGTTCGTCCTCGGGATCGCCAACGGGCAGACGACGATCTTCGCTCTCGACAAGGCCGGACATCGCATCGCGACACTCGAACTGGTGGTCAGCGGCCGCGACGTGAGTGATCTGGTGTCCATCCTGCGGACCGCGATGCCGAGCAACGACATCCATGTGCAGGCCATCAACGACACCATCATCCTGACCGGCTTCGTCGATTCCGCGGTCGATGCCCAGAAGGCGCAAGACATCGCAAACGCCTACGTGGGCTACACGGCGGTGGGTGGCGGCAACGCGAGCAACAGTGGCGGCGGGTCCAGCATTTCGTTCGGTACCACCCAAGTGGTCAGCGGCCAATTGATCAACGCGCTAGTCATCCGGCAAAAGGACCAGGTCATGCTGAAGGTCCAAGTCGTCGAGATCCAGCGCGCCGTTTTGAAGCAGCTGGGCGTCTCACTCTCGGGGAGCGCGGGATCGACCACCGGTGGCCTGAGCGGGAGCGGAACCGGCGCCGGAACCCCAAGCCTGAACCCCCTATCGGGCCAGGATACCAGCGGCATCCTGCGTTACGTCTCCGGCACGTCCTCCTTGAGCTCCACGATCGAAGCCTTCGAGCGCAACGGGGTTGCGCGCATGCTGGCCGAGCCGACTGTGACTGCGATCTCGGGTGAGACGGCCCGCTTCACGGCCGGGGGCACCATCCCGATCGCCACCTCGAGTTCCATTAACCCGACCACCAACGTCTGTACGGTCAGCACGACGCTGCAAAACTATGGCGTCTCATTGAATTTCACACCCACGGTGCTGTCCGAGGGCCGCATCTCGCTTCACCTCGCCACCGAGGTGACCGAACCGGACGGCCTGAAGGTCGCGCAATACTCCTGCTCCAACCAGATCGGCTTCCGCACCCGCACCAATGAAACTACGGTGGAATTGCCTTCCGGCGGTTCCATCGTGACGGCGGGTCTGATCCAGCAATCGAGCAAGCAGGCCATCGCGGGCACGCCCGGCCTCATGAACCTGCCGATCCTCGGCGCGCTGTTCCGCTCGCGCGACTACCAGCGCGACGAGAGCGAGCTCATGATCATCGTGACCCCCTACATCGCGCGGACACTCCGGCCCGACCAGATCGCCAAACCCGACGATGGCTTCCAGGACGCATCCGATCCGCAATCCTGGTTCCTGGGCCGCGTCAACCGGATCTACTCGACCGCCGACAACCCGGAACTGCTCCGCAACTACAAGGGCCGGGTTGGCTTCATCAATGACTGAGATTCCCGCTTCGCAGGTTTGCCCCATGTCCACATCCACCAAATCCGGATCGCCGCTACCGTTGCGACCGGGGCGTCTGCTGGCCTGCGTTTTATTGGCCATCCCGCTGGCGGGCTGCGGCACGGTCGACCGAACCATCCCGACGGGTTCGGTCCCCTACGATTACCACGCGCGCCATCCCGTCGTGCTGACCAACGCTTCTGAAGATCTCGACGTTTTCCCGGTCGGTCAGGACGGCAGGCTGGACTCGCGCCAGACGCATGACCTCGCGGTCTTCGCCAGCGACTATCGCAGCAAAGGGCAGGGCAGTATCGTGATGCGGGTTCCCCGCGGCACCGCCAACGACCGCAATGTCCAGCGCACCGTGTTGGCGGTGCGCCATGCGCTGGCGCTCGAGGGTGTGCATGGCGACATGCAGATCGGCTCTTATGCGATCAGCGATCCCAATCTCGCCTCGCCCTTACATCTGAGCTACACGCGTCTGCAGGCGCGTGTCGCCTCCCGCTGCGGCGACTGGCCCG
>CAXTOT010000022.1:0-69992 GCA_964245915.1 uncultured Lichenihabitans sp.
TGGCGGTTTCCGAGGGAGGGGGCGCTACCACAGGAGACGACACCGCCGACGCGATTGCGCTTCGACGATCTCGATGCCATCGCCGATGCGGCGGCGGCCGGTTTCGGGCTGGCCTGGCTGCCCCACTGGCTCGTGCGCGACAGGGTCCGATCCGGCGACCTGGTGCCAGTTCTCGGGGAGGCTTCCTCGCACGTCTCCGACATTCACGTGATCTGGCCGGAGACACCCTACCTGTCGACGCGTGTTCGGGTCGCCATCGACGCGCTAGCGGCCGAGGTGCCCGGACTTGCCGCCTGACGGGAGCCGATGATGGAGCATTGACACCATTGATTCCGGAATGACGGTTTCACGCCGTTCCAGTAAGAAACGCGCCGCTCATCGCAGGGAATCTCGCGCGCCCTCACTGAGGGGCGGGAGGCGGTCGTACGCCTTACCCCTCATGCCCCAATTGCGGCTGCGGGGCCGCCGCTACCGCAGCCGCCGGTCCGCCCGTCTTGGCGGCGCGGAACCGCCTAAACCGCTGCAACTGCCCATCCGCCAGCACGCCGATCAGGATCACGGTGCCCATCACGGCGAAATTGAGCGAGGAAGGGATGCCGAGCAGGTTCACGAGATTCTGCAGAATCTGCAGCAGCACGGCCCCAAGCGCGATGCCGAGGATCGAGCCTTCGCCGCCGCGCAGCGAACAGCCGCCCAGCACCGCGGCCGCGATGCCGTAGAGTTCGTAGAAGGTGCCGTGGCTGGCGGGCGAGATGGAGCGCGTATACATGGCGAAATACACGGCCGACAGCCCCGCCAGGGCCGAGCAGATCACATAGGCGGCCACGATGACGGCGCGCGTATTGATGCCCGAATAGCGCGCCGCCTCCTCGTTCTTGCCGACCGCAAAGAGGTATCTTCCGAACACCGAGCGGTGCAGCACCACGGCCATGACCAGGGCCAGGATGACGAACACCACAAAACTGTTCGGCACGCCGTAGACGCGGCCCGTGGTGAGCCATTCGAGGACGGGGAAACTCTTGCCGAACTCGAATCCGGCCGTGCCGTCGTCCGTGTAATAGCGCGCCACCCCGCGATAGATCAGCAGGCCGCACAGCGTAACCACGAAGGGCTGCAGCTTCATCCGCGTGATGAGGAAACCGTGGATCAACCCGATCACCACGCCGGCCGCGATCATCAGCACCACGGCCAGCACCCAGTTCATGCCGTAGCTGGATAGGAAGGTGACGAAAATCACCCCGAGCAGCGCGAAGACCGAGCCGATAGACAGGTCGATGCCGCCCGTGATGATCACGAACCCCTCGCCGATCGAGAACAGGCCGTAGAGCCCGATAAGGTTGGCGGTGTTGGACAGGTTGATCGGCGAGATGAAGCGCGGGTTGATGATCGCTACGACCGTGCCCACGATCAGGATCAGGATGAAGAGGCCCAAGTCCTTTTTCAACATGGCAAGTCCTTCTTCATGGCAAGTCCTTCTTCAGCATGGTGCGTCCTGCCTCAGTTCAGCGTGCCGCCGACCGCCAGATGCATGATGTTCTGTTCGGTGAGATTGTCCCGATCGAGCACGCCCGTGATGGCGCCCTCGTGCATCACGGCCACGCGGTCGCTGACCCCGATCACCTCTTCCATATCGCTGGAGATCATCAGGATGGCGACGCCCTTGTCGGCGAGGTTGCGCATCAGCGCATAGATCTCGCTTTTGGAGCCGACGTCGATGCCGCGCGTCGGCTCGTCGAAGATCATCACCTTGGGCTGCATGCACAGCCACTTGCCGAGCACGACCTTCTGCTGGTTGCCGCCCGACAGCGACCCCGTGCGGGTTTCGACGTCGGGGGTCTTTATGCGCAGCGACTTGCGCTGCACCTCCGCGTTGTCGTGCTCGGCGGTCCCGCTCACCAGGTTGGCCCGCGCATAGGCCTGAAGGCTGGCCAGCGAGATGTTTTCGGCGATGGAATCCTCGAGGATCAGCCCGGATTTCTTGCGATCCTCCGGCACGAGATAGATGCCGCGGTCGATGGCGTCGCGCGGCGCGCGGATCGTGATCGCTTGTCCGCCCATGCGCAAGCCACCCGACGCGGGCGGGTCGATGCCGAAGATCACGCGGGCGAGTTCGGTCCGGCCCGCCCCCACCAGGCCGCCAAGACCCAAAATCTCGCCGCCGCGCAGGTTCAGGGTCACGCTGCGTTCGGGATAGGTCGGCGTGGCCAGGCCGTGCAGTTCCAGAACGGGGGCGCCGGCTGGGGCGGCGGGCGGCGTGTAGAGGGTTTTCAAATCGCGCCCGATCATCAGGCGGATCATGACGTCGTGCTTGATGGCGGCCCGATCGAGTTCGCCCACCACGGCGCCATCGCGCAGCACCACGACCCGGTCGGCGCATTGCTCGACCTCGTGGAGGCGATGCGAGATGAAGATCACGGCGACGCCGCTGCGCTTGAGGTCGGCGATGATCTCCAGCAGGCGATTGGTTTCGGTGATGGTGAGGCTCGAGGTCGGCTCGTCCATGATGATGAGCTTGGCATCGAGCGACAGCGCCTTGACGATCTCCAGCATCTGGCATTGGGCGAGTGACAGGTCCGCCACCGAGGTGTGGGCGGAGAAATCGCAGCCGAGCCGTCGCAGCAAGGGCGTGACCCGGGCCCGCAAGGCCTTGCGGTCGATCAGGCGCAGCGGGCCGCCGTAGCGCGGCTCACGCCCGATGAACACGTTGGCGGCGGCGTCCAGATTGTCGAAGAGGTTGAGTTCCTGGTGCACGAACGCGACCCCGGCCGCGAGCGACTGCGTAACCGTCAGCGCCACATGATCCTGATCCCCGATCGTCACGGTTCCGGCCGTCGGTTCCACCACGCCGCCGAGCACTTTCATGAGCGTGCTCTTGCCCGCGCCATTCTCGCCGATCAGCCCCACCACCTCGCCTTGCGCGACCGAAAAACTCACATCCTTGAGCGCTTGGACGCCGGGGTAAGTCTTGCTGATGTTTTTGAGCTGCAGAAACGGACCGGGCATGAGCGCTCACAAAGGATCTATCGCGGAGCCTTTCAGGTCGTCATCATCGGGCACAGCGGCGCCGCGATCCACACCCGAAATTCGAGGCTGGATCGCGGCGCCGTGCTCGGGACGACGTGCGGCTTACTTCTTGCCGGTGCGGTCCTTCAGCTCGGCCCAGAAGGCGTCGACATTGCCCTTCTCGATCAGCTTGGTGGGGATGATCATGAGATGGTTGGCGGGGACGACGGACTTGTCGCCTTCGAGGTATTTCGCCATGTCCTTCATGCCCTGATAGCCCCACTCATAGGGCTGCTGCACCACGGTGCCCGCGATGGTGCCTTCCTTGACGCCGCCGAGCGTCACCTGGTCCTCGTCGAACCCGATGATTTTGATTTGCCCGAGTTTGCCGGCCTCTTTGAGGGCCTGATAGATCTGTGGCGTATTGTAGGAATAGATGCCGACCATGCAGTTGATGTCGGGGTTGGCGGTCAGCGTATCCTCGACGTTGCGCTTGGCGCGGGGCTGGTCGATGTCGTCGGCGCGGACGTCGACGAGCGTGATCTTGGTGCCCTTGATGCCGTCGCGGATGCCTTCGATCCGCTCGCGGGCGTTATCGGCGCCCGGCAGGCCGACGAAGCCCATGCATTTGCCGCCATCCGGCATGGCCTTCTTCATCAGTTCGGCGGCCTGCTGGCCAGCAAGCACATTGCTGGAGCCGATATAGGCGATGCGCTTGCTCTGCGGGGCATCGCTGTCGGTGGTGAACAGCAGGGCCTGGCCCGCCACCTTGTTGAGCTCGTCGGTCTGCGTCTTGGGGTCGACGGCGCTGACCATGATGCCCGCCGCGCCGGAGGCGAGCAGGTCGTCCATCAGCCGGTTCTGGATCGCGGCGGAGGATTGTTCGGGATATTTGAGCTGCAGCGTATAATTCGGCAGCTCGCCTTGCGCCTTCTTGACGCCCGCTTCGGCGGACTTCCAGAAGTCGGAGGCGCCGTTGACGACGAAATAGAAGGCCTTCTTGTCGGCCGCATAGGCCGAGGTGCTCAAAAGCGCGGCGGCAACGCCCGCGAGGACGATCGAACGCATGTTTCCTCCCAAAAGTCTCCAATCGGTCTTTCGCCGATCATCTTACTATTAGCATGTGTGGAGGCGTTGGCTAGCGGCTGGCGAGGGAGGCGAGGAGATTTCTTGGGCCGTGTGGGGGCCTGACAGATGCATGCTTCAGAAAAGAACAATGAGGTCGCGCCGACCATGCAGCACACGGATGACATCGACGCCGCGGCCGGCTGGCCGATAAAACACCACGTAATTCCTGTGCACATAGGATCGCAAGCCGTCGCGCAACTCGTTTCGGCTCCGTCCTAAAAAAGGTTGGCCGCCCAGCAACTCGAAACACGATGTGATCTGCTCGAGGAGCGCCAAGCGCTGGCTGGATTGTCCCGTGAAATGAAGTCTCTGATTTCGGTCAGATCGGCCTGCGCCTCCAGGGATAGGCGATATCGAGCCATCAGCCCGCCATGCGGGACTTCTGCTCGGCCATCAGCTGAAGCATGAAAGCCGGGCCATCTGCGCCCTCTCCCCGGTCCAGAGACGCGATGCCGGGATCAATCAAGGCCCGCAACTCCTCGATCCGATGCAGATATTCGCGCAGGACGATCGCAACGGCCTCCGCCTCGGAAGCAACAGCTCCGGCCGCGACCCGCTCGCGGGCAAAGCGCTCGAACTCGGCTGGGATAGGGACATTCATATCATCATTCTAGCAGATCAGGAGATTTCGTTCCAGGGCGGACGTCATCTGCTCACGCCCGGTTTGGAAACTACAACCTTGGCGAGGGGCTTCGGCGGCAGTCTAGCGGGTTGCTCTCAAGCGACCGATTGTGCGATCTTCCATCGGAGGGGCCGACCAAAGCGGGCACGGTTCGATATCACAGCATAGACTCGGTTTCGGCTTACCTTTCTCCTTGATATCGCCGGTGTAACAGAGAATCGTTTGCTATCCGTCGCAGCGGAATGAGTGGCCGCTGATCAGTTGCCTGGTCCCGCCGACGCCGCCAATCCTACAGAGGCGCTTTGTCGATCCGGTGTGCTGATTCAGGGTGACGTTCGTAACGTGAGGTATCGAGCTCTCTGAAGAAGCCACGATCCTCAACCTCGATTGAGTCTGACCTATGGCGGTGCCGTCGGCAATGCTCCAACATCTGTGTTTTTGAAGTCTGCGCGTCTCGACAGCGAAGGGAAACCTTCAACCGCCTCAATAGCAAGCGACCAAAGTAGTGCTAACGGTCCGCCCCTACCTGGTCCCGAACATCCGATCCCCGGCATCGCCCAGGCCCGGCACGATATAGCCGTGGTCGTTGAGGTGGCTGTCGATGGCGGCGGTCCAGATCTCGACGTCGGGATGTTCGCGGCGCAGCTTGGCGATGCCTTCGGGGGCCGCCAGAAGGCACACGAAGCGCAGCTCCTTGGCGCCGCGCGCCTTCAGCCGCTCCACCGCGGCCGTGGCTGAATTTGCGGTCGCCAGCATGGGGTCCATGATGATGGTCAGGCGGTCGGCGAGGTCGGTCGGGGCCTTGAAGTAATATTCCACCGCTTGCAGGGTTTCGGGATCTCGGTAGAGCCCGATATGGGCCACCCGCGCCGAGGGCACGAGGTCGAGCATGCCGTCCAAAAAGCCGACCCCGGCACGCAGGATGGGGGCGAACACCAGTTTCTTGCCCGCGATCATGGGGGCCATCATGGTGGTGAGCGGCGTCTGCACCTCGACCATTTCGACCGGCAGATCGCGCGTCACTTCGTAGCAGAGCAGCATGCCGATCTCGTTGAGAAGCTGGCGAAATCCCTTGGTGGAGCGCTCGGCGTTGCGCATCAAGGTCAGCTTGTGCTGCACCAGGGGATGGTCGACGACATGAACTCCGTCCTGAGCGTCCCGCATCGTCGTCTCCTCCGTCTCGACTGTGAGCTACTCTGCGCCCCTCGCATGATTTGCACCGGTTGGCCATGCCTCAAAACGGCGGCGAGACGCTTGGGCCTGACGCAAGCCGTTCCAAGCAGGGCGACTTTCCAGTCCCAGCCATGCTAATCTGTCCACAAGATAAGTTCACACACCGGCCCTCCAGGAGTGATCGCTTGCGCTGTACCGTTCCCGTGACCCGCGAAAGACGCATCCTGTGCGTGTTTCCGGCCTACACCCCCTCCTTTGGCACCTTCTCGGGTGCCTATTCGCTGATGAACGTCGATGCCTTCATGCCCCCGCAGGGACTGCTGGTGATCGCCGCTTATATGCCCGAGCTTTGGCAGGTCCGCTTCATCGACGAAAACCTGCGCGCCGCAACGGACGCGGACTTCACCTGGGCCGATGCCGTGTTCGTGAGCGGCATGCATGTCCAGGAGCCGCAGATCGCCGACATCCACGCCCGGGCCAAGCGCCACGGCAAGGTGACGGCGCTGGGCGGCTCCTCGGCCTCGGCCGCGCAGGAAAAATATGGCTATTTCGATTACCTGCATATCGGCGAACTTGGTGATGCGACCGACCAACTGGTGCGCATCCTCGACGAGGATGTGACGCCGCCGGTCCGGCAGGTGGTCTTGGAGACCAAGGACCGCGTGGCGCTCAGCGATTTCCCGCTGCCCGCCTACGATCAGGTGCCCCTCAAGCAATATCTGCTCGGCTCGGTGCAGTTCTCGTCGGGTTGCCCCTACCGTTGCGAGTTCTGCGACATTCCGGCCCTCTATGGCCGCCAGCCCCGGCTGAAGTCGGCCGAGCAGCTCTTGGCCGAGCTCGACGCCTTCATCTCGCAGCCGACGCATCCGGCCGTGATCTATTTCGTCGACGACAATTTCATCGGCAACCGCAAGGCCACCAAAGAGATGCTGCCGCATCTCATCGCCTGGCAGAAGAAGCATGCCTATCCGTTGCAATTCGCCTGCGAGGCGACGCTCAACATCGCCAAGCAGACCGACATTTTGGAATTGATGCGCGAGGCCGGTTTCTTCACGGTCTTCGTCGGCATCGAAACGCCCGAACTCGACGCGCTCAAAAGCATCGCCAAGGACCACAACAACGCCGTGCCCATGATGGGCGCCATCAAGACGCTCAACGATTACGGCCTCGAGGTCACCTCGGGCATCATCCTCGGGCTCGATACCGAGACGGACGCCTCCGAGCGCCTGCTGAACGAGTTCGTGGACCGCTCGCAGGTCCCGGTCCTGACCATCAACCTGCTGCAGGCCTTGCCCAAGACCCCCCTATGGGATCGGCTCACCCGCGAAAACCGGCTGGTCAACGACCCCAACCTCGAATCCAACGTGCGTTTCCTGCGTCCGCACGACGAGGTGGTGGGAAGCTGGCGGCGTGCCATCGCGCACGCCTACGCGCCGGAAAACATCTTTGCGCGGTTCCGCTACCAGATGGATCACACCTATGTGAACCGCATGAAGACGCCCGCGCGCGGCAAGCTCACGCGTTCAAATCTCCGGCGCGCCTTCATCATGGGCAAGAACATCGTCTGGCAGATCGGGGTCAAATCCGATTACCGGGGCGAGTTTTGGCGCTCGGCCTGGCACGCGCTCAAGAAGGGGCAGATCGAGGCCATCTTCAACATGGGCTTCGTGTGCCATCACCTCATCCGCTTCACCCGCGAGGCGCTGCGGGGCGAGCACAATGCTTCCTTCTATGCCGCCAAGGCCAAGGCCGGCGCGTTGGGGCAGGTCGCGGCGCCGGGGAGAGAGTTGCAGAAGTCGGCGTGAGGCGGGATCGCGGTTCGCTTTTTCCGTCATGCGCGGGCTTGTCCCGCGTATCCACGCGGTCTGGTCCTGCGCGTTCGGGAGCGGTGAGGCGCACAAAGGCGTGGATACGCGGGACAAGCCCGCGCATGACGGTCGTGTCGTTAGCCCTGCGTCGTCCGTCAGCCGATTATAGCCAAGACGTCCCGCTCGGGGTCGGCGCGAGCCCGAGGTGGTCCGCTACTGTAGCGCCCACATCGGCAAAAGTCTGGCGCCGACCGATCCGCATCGGACCCCGCGCCGCGCACGAGGCGAGAATCGGAACGACTTCTCGGGTGTGATCGGTGCCGGCCCAGGTCGGATCATTGCCGTGGTCGGCCGTTGTGATGAGAAGGTCATCAGGGAGGAGCGCCGTCAGGATCGTGGGCAGACGGGCATCGAAGGCCTCCAGGCAGGCCGCATAGCCAGGCACGTCGCGGCGGTGGCCGTATTCGCTGTCGAACTCTACGAGGTTGGCGAAGATCAGGCCACCATCGGGTAGCGTCGAAACGGCGCGGAGAATGAGGCCGATGTTTCCCTCGTTGCCGGCACCCTTGCGCTCCTCGCCGGTAAAGCGGTGCGCAAAGATATCGGCGGTCTTGCCGATGGTGACGATGGGACGCTCGGACTGCGCGGCGCGTTCGAACAGCGTGCCGGGCGGGGGTGGAACCGCGAAATCCTTGCGGTTCGCGGTGCGACGGAAGCCTGTCGCGCTGGTTCCCGTGAAAGGTCGGGCGATGACCCGGCCGATGTTGAGCGGGTCGCAGAGGCGGCGCGCAAGGCGGCAAAGCTCGAACAGCCGTTCGAGCCCGAAAACCTCTTCGTGGGCCGCGATCTGGAACACGGAATCGGCAGACGTATAGCAGATCGGCTTGCCGGTGCGGACATGCTCCTCGCCGAGCGCCGCGATGATGGCCGTGCCTGAATCGTGCCGTTCGCCCAGAATGCCGGACAGAGCCGCCTGGACCGTCAGGGCCGCGATCAGGTCCGGCGGAAAGCAGGGAACGGTTCGGGGAAAATAGCCCCAGGGGCGAGGCACGGGCGTGCCGGCGATCTCCCAATGGCCGGACGGCGTGTCCTTGCCGACCGATTGTTCGATCCCGAACCCCCAGCAGCCATCCTGACTCGCGTAAGACAGCCCCGGCGGCAGGCGGCCGGTCGCGGCCTCGGATGCAGACCCGAGGCCCAAGGCGTTGAGGTTGGGCAGTCGAAGCGGGCCATGCCGCAGGCCATGGCGATCGCCCCGACCAGCCGCGCAGGCCTCCGCGATGTGGCCAAGCGTGTCCGCCCCGGCATCGCCGTACTCGGCCGCGTCCGGGGCGGAGCCGCAACCGAGCGAATCGAGGACGATGATGAGGGCTCGGGGCAAACCTACTGCGCCACGACGTTGGGCGCCGCGGCTTCGACCTTGAAGGCGGCCGCGAACAGCGCCTTGGTGTAGTCGGTCTTGGGTTCGCGGAAAATGTCGACCGCCGGGCCGGACTCCACCACCTTGCCGTGCCGCATCACGATGATCTCGGCGGCCAGCGCCCGCACCACTTTGAGATCGTGGCTGATGAACAGGTAGGCGAGGCCGCGCTTCTTCTGCAGGTCGCGCAGGAGGTCGACGATCTGCGCCTGCACCGACATGTCGAGCGCCGAGGTCGGCTCGTCCAACACCACGAATTTGGGCTCCAGCACCATGGCGCGCGCGATCGCAATGCGCTGGCGTTGCCCGCCGGAAAACTCATGCGGGTAGCGGTCCATCGCAGCAGGATCGAGCCCGGTGTCGGCCAGCGCCCGGGCCACGATCTCGCGGCGCTCGGCATAGCGCAACGTGGTGTTCTGGACCAGCAGGCCTTCCTCGACGATCTCGGCCACCGACAAGCGCGGCGACAGCGAGCCGTAGGGGTCCTGGAACACGACCTGGATGTCGCGCCGCAAGGGCCGCATGGCCTGGCGATCAAGACCGTCGATGCGGTTGCCCAGATAGGCGATGCGCCCCTCCGAGCGAATGAGGCGCAGGATCGCGAGCCCGAGCGTGGTCTTGCCGGAGCCGGATTCGCCCACCACGCCCACGGTCTCGCCTTCGCGGATCGTAAGGGAGATCCCGTCGACCGCCTTCACGTGCCCGACCGTGCGGCGCAAAAAGCCCCGCTTGATGGGGAACCAGACCTTTATGTCGTCGGCGCTCACCACGGTGGCGGCGGCCATATTGACGGGCGGCGGCGCCCCCTTGGGCTCGGCGGCCAGCAGCATGCGCGTATAGGGATGCTCGGGCCGGTTGAACACCTGCTCGACCTGGCCCGCCTCGACGATGTGGCCGTGCTGCATCACCGCGACGTCGTCGGCAATGCGCCGCACGATGCCGAGGTCGTGGGTAATGAACAGCATCGCCATGCCGAGCCGCGTCTGCAGATCCTTGAGCAACACGAGGATCTGGGCCTGCACCGTGACGTCGAGCGCGGTCGTGGGCTCGTCGGCGATGAACAGGCTGGGCTTGTTGGCCAGCGCCATGGCGATCATGACGCGCTGACGCTGGCCACCGGAGAGCTGGTGCGGGAAGGCGCCGAGGCGGCCGGCAGGGTCAGGAATGCCGACGTCTTCGAGCAGCCCGATCACCCGCGCCCGAATTTTCGCGCGGCCACGCGCGCCGTGCAGTTCCAGGATCTCGCCGACCTGCCGCTCGATGGTATGAAGCGGGTTCAGCGACGTCATGGGTTCCTGGAACACCATGGTGATGGCCGAGCCCCGCACGCCGCGCATCTCGGCTTCGCTCGCGGTGACGAGATCGCGCCCCTCGAACAAGATCGTGCCACTCACCCGGGCGGCCGAGGCGCCGTGCAGACGGGCGATCGACAGTGCGGTAACGGACTTGCCCGAGCCGGATTCGCCGACCAGCGCCAGGGTGCGGCCACGCTCCAGCGAAAAGGAGATGTCGTCGACCGCCTTGGTGGTCGAGCCACCCTGGCTGAAGGTGATCGACAGGTTGCGGACCGCGAGCAGGGGCTCAGTCACGAAGGGCCTTCAGATTGCTGGCGAGGCCCTGAGCGTTGGGCAGCACGCGTTCGATCGAGGGTTGGAGAAGCTTGGTGTCCTTGTCGCTCGACATGAGGTAACGGCAGCCGGACTGAACGGCGGTCACGACGTGAATCGCATCAGGGAGTTTTTGAGGATAGGTCTGCCGCAGGATGGCTGTTTGCAAAAGCACCGATCTGGACACGGGAACAAGCTCTATAAACGGGCTCTCGATCAGGGCTGCGCCGTAAAGCGCTGTTTTGGCTGACACGCTCAGGCTTCCGGAGATCTTCACGGGCGCAAGCACTTCGGCAAGCGTGAGTTCGCTGGTAATCACGGAACCGGGGATGGACCGAAGCGCCAGGAAGAGATCAAGAACGGGCTTTGCCGCAGCTGGTTCTCCCTCGAATGCTCGGATGAGAATGTTTGTGTCCGGATAGACCAAGGGCAAGGCGGCGTCTCAATCCCACTCGTCTCGAAGGTCGCGAAGATGCTCGTCGATTTGCTCGATCGTGAGGAACGGCCCCTTTCGCATTGCGATGAGCTCCTCGAGCATTTTGACGGGAGCAGAGGGCGCGTTCGGCTCATTGTTTTGCGGCGCGGAGGCGCGCTGCGCGTCCGCATCAATTGTAACCGTGACCTCGGTCCTGCCCTCAAATCCCTCGCGCAGGTCTTCGGGAAGTTTCGACACCGGGTAATGCTCGCGGACAAGCCTGTTCATGGCGCAACTCCTCCCCCGATCCTATACCAGATCACCGGAAAGTCTTGCGCGGGTCGAAGGCGTCGCGCACGGCCTCGCCGGTAAAGATCAGCAGCGACAGCATGATCGCGATGGTGAAAAAACCCGTCAGCCCCAGCCAGGGCGCCTGGGTGTAGGATTTGCCCTGCAGCAGCAGTTCGCCGAGCGAGGGAGAGCCTGGCGGCAGCCCGAACCCTAGAAAATCGAGCGAGGTGAGCGTGGTAATCGAGCCGTTCAGCACGAAGGGGAGAAAGGTCAGCGTTGCCACCATGGCGTTGGGCAGCAGGTGCTTGAGCATGATCTTGGCATTGGACAGGCCGAGCGCCCGGGCCGCGGTGACGTATTCGAAATTGCGGGCACGCAGGAATTCGGCCCGCACCACCGAGACGAGATTGACCCAGGAGAACAGCAACAGAATGCCGAGGAGGACGAAAAAGCCCGGCGTCAGCACGGCCGAGATGATGATCAGCAAGTAGAGGTGCGGCAGCGACGACCAGATCTCGATGAAGCGCTGGAAGATCAGGTCGGTCCAGCCGCCGAAATAGCCCTGCACGGCCCCTGCCGCGATGCCGACCACCGACGAGATGCCGGCCAGCAGCAGGCCGAACAGGATCGAGATGCGGAAGCCGTAGATCAGACGGGCCAGCACGTCGCGGCTCTGATCGTCGGTGCCGAGCCAATTCATTTCGAGAGCGGCGCAGGGCCGTGTGGCGGGTGGCGTGCCGTTGTGGCGGAGGATCGCATCCCGGCACTGCGCCTCGTTCAGTGTCCAGGTCGGAGGCGACGGCACCGCGTTGGGCGGCGTCAGGTTGTGCGTGTTGTCGGCGAAGCGGATGGGTGGCCAGATCATCCAGCCGTTGGCGTTAATCTCATCGCTGATGACGGGATCGCGGTAGTCGGTCTCGGCCAGAAACCCGCCGAATTTTTCCTCCGGATAATTATGGAAGATCGGCGTCAGCAGTTCGCCCTTGTAGAGGGCAAGCATTGGCCGATCGTTGGCGATGAATTCGGCGAACAGCGAGACGACGAAGATGGTGGTGAAGAGCAGGAACGACCAATAACCGCGCCGGTTTTGCTTGAAATTGTCGAGCCGGCGACGGTTGATGGGCGACAGGTTCAGCCATCCCGAGCGCCGCAGAGGTGGCGCGAGCGCCTCCGACACCGGCTGAAACGAGGAGATGGTAGCGTCCATCAGACCTCGCGGGTTTCGAAATCGATGCGGGGGTCGATCCACGCATAGGTCAGGTCGGACAACAGATTCACGAACAGCCCCAGCAGGGCGAAGACATAGAGGGTGCCGAACACCACCGGATAATCCCGGTTCAGGATCGAATCGTAGGACAACAGCCCCAGCCCATCGAGCGAAAATATGCTCTCGATGAGCAGCGACCCGGTGAAGAAGGCCGTGATGAAGGCGCCCGGAAAGCCTGCCACCACGATCATCATGGCGTTGCGGAACACGTGGCCATAGAGCACGCGTCTTTCGCTGAGCCCCTTCATGCGCGCGGTCTGGACATATTGCTTGCGGATCTCATCAAGAAAGGAGTTTTTGGTCAGGAAGGTCGAGGTTGCGAAAGCCCCGATCGTCATGGCGGTGACGGGCAGGGTGATGTGCCAGATGTAATCGAGGATGCGGTGGGGCCAATCGAGGTCGACCCAATTGTCCGAGGTGAGGCCGCGCAGCGGAAACACGTTCCAGAACGAACCACCCGCAAACAGGATGATGAGCAGCACCGCGAACAGAAAGCTCGGCAGCGCGTAGCCGACCGTGATGACGGCCGAGGTCCACAGGTCGAAGCGCGAGCCGTCGCGCATCGCCTTGGAAATCCCGAGCGGAATCGAGATCGCGTAGGAGAGCAGTGTCATCCACAGGCCGAGCGAGATGGAGACGGGCAGCTTTTCGGCAATCAGCTGCATCACCGAGGCGTGGCCGAAATAGCTGCGGCCGAAATCGAATACCGCATAGCTGCGGATCATGATCCAGAACCGCTCGTACCATGGCTTGTCGAAGCCGAATTGCGCCTCGAGCTCCTTGATGAATTTGGGATCGAGACCTTGCGAGCCGCGATACTTGCCGCCGGATTCCGAGCCTTGCGAGGTGGCGGCCGCCCCGATGTCGGATCCGCCACCCAGGCGCGAACTGCTGCCCGTATCGAAACCCTGCAGTTGGGCGATGATGCGTTCCACGGGGCCGCCGGGCGCGAATTGCACCACGATGAACGAGATCAGCAGGATGCCGAAGATGGTCGGGATCATCAGAAGCAGGCGGCGCGCGATATAGCCGAGCATTTTGGGCTTTCTCGGCTCAGCCGGGCAGGTTCAGGCGCTTCGCTTTGGCGTCGTCAAACCACCACGTCGAAAGCGCGATGGAGTCGTATCGGCCCGAATCATATTTGGGCAGTGTGGTGGGACGATCGTACTGGTCCCAATAGGCCAGCCAATGCGCGGGCAGGTTGAACATCGGTACCCAGTAATGCCCCGCCCGCAGCACACGGTCCAACACGCGGCAGATAATGGTGAGCTCGGGGCGGGTGGTCGCCACGAGCGCCTTTTCGATCAGGGCGTCGACGACGGGATCGGCGATCCCTGTCAGATTGCGCGAGCCCGGCGTGCTGGCGGCTTCGGACCCGAACTCCGCCCTCAGCCCTTCGCCGGGCGTGAAGGTGCCGCTGAGATTCTCGACCACGACGTCGAAGTCGAAATTTTGCTGCCGGCTCTGATACTGGGCGGTGTCGACCACGCGAAAGGTGGCATCGATGCCGAGGAGGCGGAGGTTTTTGATGAACGGGGCGGTATGGCGCTCCAGCGCGCCCCCAAAATCGAGGAACTCCATCCGGAAGGGTTGCCTGTCAGGCAGCAGCAATTGCGAGCCGGACCGTTTGCAGCCGGCCTGGCCGAGGAGCTTGAACGCCTGCCCAAGTAAAGCGCGATCCTGCCCCGATCCATCGCTGACCGGCGGCATGGGGGCGTCCTCGAAAGCAGCCTCCGGAATCTTGCCGCGAAAACCCTCGAGCAGCGTCAACTCGTCGGGTCCCGGCTTGCCGGTCGCCGCCATGGGGGTGTTTTGAAAATACGACCATGTCCGCTTGTAGAGGCCGAACATGATGTTCTGGTTGGTCCACTCGAAATCGAAGGCGAGGCCCAGAGCCTCCCGGATGCGGGCATCCTGGAACTGCTTGCGGCGTAGGTTGAAATACCAGCCCTGGACGGCCAGGGGACCTTGGCTGGGCAAGGTTTCACGCTTCACCCGCCCGTCGTTGGCGGCGGGAAAATCATAGCCCTTGGCCCAGATGATCGAGGTGGCGTCTTCGCGGAAAGTGAACACGCCAGACTTGAAGGCCTCGAACGCCACCTGCCTATCGCGGAAATATTCGTAGCGGATGGTATCGAAGTTGTTCTGGCCGATGTTGATGGGCAGGTCCTTGGCCCAATAATCCTTCACCCGATCGAAATTGATGTGGCGGCCCTGCTCCAGGGCGCCGACCCGGTAGGGGCCTGATCCGAGTGGCGGATCGAGGGTCGGGTCATCGAAGGAATGGGCCGTGTAATAGGCCTTGGAGAAGATCGGCTGTCCCGCCACCACCAGGTGCAGCTCGCGGCTGCGGGCCGGGTTCAGCTTGACCAGCACCAAATCGTCCGCCTCGGCTTCTGCGGCATCGAGATGACGCAGGACGGAGCGGATCAGCGGGTGGCCCTTGGTCTTGAGCAGGTTGAGCGAGAAGGCGACATCCGCGGCCGTGAGCTTGGAGCCATCGTGGAAGCGGGCCTCGGGGCGCAGCAGGAACCGGTAGGTCAGCCTGTCCGCCGACCAGCGCACCGCGCGGGCCACGAGCCCGTAGACGGCGTCGGGCTCGTCGAGCGTGCCGGTCATCAGCGTGTCGGAAATGGCGCCCATCCCGGCCGCGCCATTGCCGCGCAGGATATAGACATTCAACGTATCGAAGGTGTCGAAGTTCTGGTTGCCCCCTAGGGCGCTGACCTGCAGCGATAGCGTGCCGCCCTTGGGGGCCTGTGGATTGACGTAGGGCATCACCTTGAAATCCGGCGGTAACGCAAGATCGCCGAACACCGACATGCCGTGCGATTCGATCTCGCCCTCGGCGGCCGTCGCTCCCCCGGCTCGAGGCCAGCCGGGTACGCGTGCGATCGCGAACAGGCCGCCCAGGGCGAGCGCGCGTCGGCGCGTGAGGTCAAGCATTGTAGAACCTTTGCGGGTCAGGGCGGCTGCCGATCATGGGAGCCGGCGTGAAGCCCGATTGTGTCGCTTTTCCGCTCCGTCCGACAAGGCCCGCGCGCCGGCACAGCGGGCCTCAGGTCCGATGTTGGTTCCCTCAGGGCTTTGCCGGAGCCTCGGGGGCGGCCTGCGCCGGAGCCGCCGGTTGCGGCGACGCGGGCTGCGGAGCCGCATGGGTGGCGGGCTGAGGGGCCGGTTGCTGACCACCGGGTGCCGAGGCGGGCTGAGCGGTCGGTTGAGCGGCGGCGGTCGGCAACGGCTGCGGGCTGTCCGAAAGGGTGTGCAGGTAATCTACGATATCGGCCCGCTTCTCGGGGTTTTCCTCACCCGCAAAGCCCATCTTGGTGCCGGGCGCATAGACCTTAGGATTGGTGATGAAGTTGTTGATATCGTCGAGCGTCCAGTTGCCGCCCTTCTTCTTCAACGCGTCGGAGTAGTCGAAACCCGCGATCGAGGCGACCGGGCGGCCCACCACGCCGTAAAGCGGCGGGCCGATCTTCGCGCCGGCCCCCTTCTCGAAATTGTGGCAGGACTGGCAGACCTTGGTGTCTGCCATCCCCTTGGCGACGTCGGCCTTGGCGAGCAGGACCGGCAGCGGCTGAGCGGTGGTGGCGGTGGCCTCCGCGGGCGCAGCCTCGGCGGCCGCGTTCGGAAGCGCGTAGCCCGGCTTGGTGACCACCGGCGGGGAGAACACGAAGCCTGAAAACAAGCCCAGCGCCATCGTCAGCATCAACGTTCCCAAGACCGCACCGGCAATCTTGTTGAATTCGAATGAATCCATGGTCGCTGCGCTCCTTGGCGGCATCTCTCGCCGCGGCACCCGTCGCGGCAGCCGTGTGATTACGAGTTTTGGCGTGAACTTGGCAACCCGTATCGTGTACTGATCGCGGAGCTTTTTGCCACGTGCCCTGATCGGCTCATCACCGGTCGGGCGCGCTCCAGTACCGGGCCGTCATGTCCAGCCCCATCATCCTCGTTCCTGCCCGCATGGGCTCGACCCGCCTGCCCGGGAAGCCTCTCGCGGTCATGGCGGGCGAGCCCATGATCGTGCATGTCTGGCGGCGGGCTTGCGAGGCCGAACTCGGCCCCGTGTTGGTGGCGACCGACGATGGCGGGGTGGCAGACGCCATTCGCGCGGTGGGCGGCATGGCGGTCCTGACCCGGCCCGACCATCCGGCCGGCTCCGACCGCATCCACGAGGCGCTCGAAGCTTTCGACCCCGAAACCCGCCACGACGTCGTGGTCAACCTGCAGGGCGACCTGCCCACCATCGATCCCGCCGCCATCCGGGCCGTGCTGGCGCCGCTGGCGGACCCCATGGTGGACATCGGGACGCTTGCAACAGCCATCACGCGCGATGACGAGCGAGACAACCCCAACGTGGTCAAGGTGGTGGGGACGCGAGTGGGGCCCGACCTCCTGCGCGCGCTCTACTTCACCCGGGCGACCGCGCCGTTCGGGCCAGGGCCGCTCTATCACCACATCGGCCTCTACGCCTACCGGCGGGCGGCGCTCCGACGTTTCGTGGCCTTGCCGCCTTCCGAGCTTGAACGGCGCGAGAAATTGGAGCAGTTGCGGGCGCTGGAGGCTGGCATGCGCATCGATGTCGCGCTGGTCGACACCGTGCCGCTCGGGGTCGATACGCCGGACGATCTCGAACGCGCCCGCCACATCCTGAGGAGTTCATGACCGTGCCGTCGATTGCCTATCAGGGAGAGCCGGGCGCCAATTCGCACATCGCCTGCGCGGACGTCTATCCGGATTGGACGGCCTTGCCCTGCGCCACCTTCGAGGACGCCTTCGCGGCCGTGCAGGACGGCACGGCCGACCGCGCCATGATTCCGATCGAGAATTCCATCGCGGGCCGGGTGGCCGACATCCATATCCTGATGCCGAGCGCCGGCCTGCACATCGTGGGCGAATATTTTCTGCCGATCCATTTTCAACTGATGGGGTTGCAGACCGCCACCCTCGACGGGATCACGAGCATCCACAGCCACATCCACGCGCTAGGGCAATGCCGCAGGATCATCCGCCGTTTGGGCGCCGTCCCACATGTGGCAGGCGACACGGCGGGCTCCGCCCGTGAGGTCGCCGAGTGGCGGGATCCAGCCAAGGCCTCGCTGGCGCCCCGCATGGCGGCCGGGCTCTATGGCCTGAAAATTCTCGCCGAGAACGTCGAAGACGAGGCCCACAATACCACCCGTTTCGTGATCCTGTCGCGGGCCGCCGAGATGCCGCCGGCCGGCAACGGCCCGGTGGTCACGACCTTCGTGTTCCGGGTCCGCAACGTTCCCGCGGCGCTCTACAAGGCGCTCGGCGGCTTTGCCACCAATGCGGTCAACATGACCCGGCTGGAAAGCTACATGGTCGAAGGGGAATTCTCGGCCACCCAGTTTTTGGCCGATGTCGACGGCCATCCGGACGACCCCGCGCTCGATCGCGCGCTCGAAGAGTTGCGCTTCTTCTCCCGCGAGATGCGCATTCTGGGCACCTATCCCGCGCATCCGTTCCGGATCGAGACCCAGAACGGGGCGAGCGGGGCGTGATTCAGGAGAGGCCCGTCATACGCGGGCTTGTCCCGCGTATCCACGCGGTTCGATGCTCAACCAGCTCGGCGGCGTAACCGGTCATACGGCGTGGATGGCCGTGACAAGCACGGCCATGACGGGAGCAGGCCCTCACGCCTCGCCAAACGCCCAGGCCCGCATGATGTGGTGCGCGATGGCCATCGGCTTCGGGCAGACCAGGCCCGCAGGGTGCGTTCCCTCGAGCAGCGCCCGGGTTTCGGCGCGGCTGAACCAGCGGGCATCCTCGAGCTCGTGGGTGTCGACCGTGACCTCGGTGGTGGTCGCGTCGGCCAGGCAGCCCAGCATGATCGAGGCCGGGAAGGGCCACGGCTGCGAGCCGAGATAGGTTACATAGCCGGCCTCAACGCCGGATTCCTCGATCAGCTCCCGCCGCACCGCATCCTCGACGGTTTCGCCCGGCTCCAGAAAGCCCGCGAGGCAGGAATACATGCCGGGCGGAAACCGCGCCTGGCGGCCGAGCAGGCAGCGCTCGCCGTCGACCGCCAGCATGATCACCACGGGATCGGTCCTCGGAAAATGGTGAGTGCCGCAATTGGGGCATTCTCTTCGCCATCCGGCTCCGGCGCTTAGGCTCGGCGTTCCACAATTGGAACAGAAGCCGTGCGTCCTATGCCAGTGCATCAAAGCCTTCGCGGCCGACAAGGCCCCGAGATCCTCGTTCGCCACCAGCCCCTGGGTGGCGATCGTGCGCAGATCGTTGAGCAGGACCGGGCGACCCGCCAAGCCCTCCGCGGCATCGGTCCGTAACCCGGTCGCGAAATAGGCCTGCCCCGTCCGCTCGCCCAAAAAGGCGCTCTGCTCGACCGTGTCGAAGGCCTCGGCCACGGCGAGCGGATGCCACGGGCTCCCGTCGAGGCCGAGCACCACGGCGTCGCCCGCCAGCACGAGGCTGCGCGCCGAGGGCGCCTGACGCAGGGTCTCGATCAGCTGCGGATCGTCGCGCCGGCCCGAGAGGCGGTCGAGCGGATTGTCCACGAAGCCGAGTGCGGCCCCGAAGGCGATGGGCGAAGGAAATCTGGAGGTCATCGGCGGTCCGGGGCGAGGGCGTTCCTCGAAAGTGTTGGGCCGCAGTCGTAAAGCAGGGATGGCGCGCGTCAACGCCTCAACTGCCGCGCGTAAGATCCACCTGGCGCCGCACCTCGTCGGCGAGCGGGTGCAGCGTGCCGCTCGAAGCGTCCGACACGAGGCTGTAGCCAATGCCCTTGTCGGCCCAGGCATAGCCGCTGACCGGGCCGTTCGACTGTTCTGACATCGGCATGTCGCCCTGGGCCGACATGGGGCGCACCAGCACGCCAAGGCGGCTGCCCTTGTCGTTGTCGTAGAGGAACAGGCCGGCGGGGCCGTGCTCGGTCGGCACCAGCCTGCCGCCCATCAGCCGGTAGCCTGCGGCCGATAGATCGGGGACCGCCACGGGGTGGCCGAGCCGGCGTGACACCCAGTTGACGAGAGTCGCGCTATCGGACGCCTTGAGCTCCACGGGGCGGACCTGATCGGGCGCGTAGGTCGCGAAGCTGGCGGCCGCCTCCCGGCCCAGGGCCGCGATGCCGCCCTCCGGGCCGCCACCGGGCACATGAAGCACCCAGCCCCCGGCGCCGCCGAGACCAAGCAGCAGCACGGCCGCGGCGGCGCTGCGCCAAAAATTGTCGTTGGCGGCCCGGTGCGGTTCGGTCAGCCTAGCCACGCTGAGCCGGGCCGGCACGGGTTCCTGCGCCACGGGCGCGAGTGCGGCGCGCAGATCGGCACGCTGGCGCACGAAGCCCTCGACCCGCGCCGCCACGTCTGGATGCTGGCCGAGATAAAGCTCGACCTCGGCCCGGCGCGCGAGATCGAGCGCCTGGTCGACATAGGCGTGCAGGTCGTTCTCGCCGATCGGACGGCCCGCAGTCATTTGATGCTCCGTAGATTGGGGCGCGAGACGGGGGGCGCCTCGGCCGCCATGGTCTTCAACAGTTTTTCGCGCGCCCGCGACAGCCGCGACATCACCGTGCCGACCGGAATCCCGAGCGCCTTGGCGGTCTCCGCATAGGATAGGTCTTCGACCGAAACCAGCAAAAGTACGCTGCGCTGATCCTCCGGCAAGCTGGCCAGAGCGCGCAGGAGATCCTGATGGATCAGGCCCTGCTCCTGGGTTGGGGCCTGGGCCGTGGCACCCTCGTCGGCATCGTCCAGGGGAACATCACGGCGACGCGCGGTCTGCCGGAACCGGCTGACCGACAGGTTATGCAGGATGGTGAACAGCCAGGTCCGCGGATCGCCTTCCTGGCGCCGCTGGTGCCATTTGCCGATGGCGCGTTCCAGGCAATCCTGCACGAGATCGTCCGCCGCGGCCCTGTCCCGCACCAGGGCGCGCGCATAGCGCCGCAGGGCGGGAATCTGGGGCTCGATGAGGAGCATCATGTCGTTCACGGCGTCCGCCTCCAAGGGCCGACGAGAGCAAGGATTGCCGCTCCCGTCACCGAAATCAGCTGCCGAGCTTGGGATCGACCTGCCAGATTTCGTCGACCAGCTTACTACCCTGGAACAGCATCACGTAGCGGACCTTGATTTCGGTCTTGCCGGTGAAGACGACGTTGGCGGTTACGGTGGCGCCCGCTGGGTTCCCGGACTCCTTCATGTCGTCGATGGTCGCCGTCAGCGGGCCGGCGGCTTTGCCGAACTTGCCCCACGTCCCGGGGATCGAGGGTCCGGTATAGGTCCCGTTGAGGGGGCCTCCGATCCAGTGCAGCACGCTGGAGGTGTCATAAGGCGCCGTGATCCTCGGAGCATCCACGGATGCGATCGCGGCGATGTGTTGGGCCGCGAGATCCGAGGCCGGCCCGGCCAGGGCCGAGGCCGCCCCGGTAAAAGCGAGGCCGAAGGCGAGAGCGAGAGCATGTTTCATGTTTGGTGTCCTTTGATGAACCAACGAGGCTGAGATGCGCGGGGGGCTTTGTTTATTCCGCGCCGAAATTGCTTTTTCGAACCTCGGGCGCTGGCAGACGGCTCTTTCCGCCGCCGAGCCGCCGCCGCGACCCCTCGGGAGGGATGAGGCTCACTCAGCCTGGACCTGGACCGGGGCGCCCGGCTTGTCGGCCGGGCCGGGCGCGATCACGAGGTAGCGGCGCGACGTGTCCGCTCCAGCCTCCACCACCTGCCGGATCGGGCCGAGCGCGTTGACGATCGCCGATCCCGCCGCATTGGTCATGAAGGCCGCGAGGGGCTGCAGTTTCCCGCCGCCATTGGGCTCGTGGGCCAGGGCCAGCACGTAAGGGTGTTTGGGCTCCAGTCCGGTGGCGGAGGCCTGGACGACCTGCAGGAGTCCCTGGTCGAACAGCGCGATGCTGGTGGGCGCCTTGCCGGCGCCGCCCTTGACCGCATCCAGGGTGAAATGCGCCGCCTGGCCCGCGACCCCGAGCGGCGTCAAGCCCTGCAGCCCATCGCCCTCCGGCACTGCGTTCGGCACGTAGGCTACGGCCTGCGGGGCTTGGCCGATCGGCATGGTGGCGATCACCGTATTGGTCAGCGTGTCGATGGCCGCGATGGCGTCGGCATTTTCCAGCCCGACATAGACCCGGGTGCCGTCGCCGCTGGGCCAGATGCCATGCGGCAGTTTGCCGACCGCGATGGTGGCCACCTGGGAAAAATCGTCGGTGCGGAACACCTTCACGACGTTCAGCCCGCCCACCGTCACATAGGCGAACGTGCCTTTGGTGTTGTGGACGACGTTGACGTGGTTGGTGATCGGGCCGGTGTCGAGCGTCTTCAGCAACGCGAAGGGCGGCCGGGCGTCGAACGCCTGGGTCTTGCCGGTATCCTTCAGGGTGAACCAGACCTGCTTGCCGTCCGGGGTCGCGGCGATATTCGGGCAGAAGGGGCTCGCCTGGGTGACCTTGCCCACGATCTGGTGATCCGCCACCGTGATGACGTCGACCTCAGGATTGAAGGACGAGCAGACATAGCCGTATCGGCCGTCAGGCGAAAAAATCTGCATGCCGGGGCCGGCCGGCACCTTGAAGCGCGTCTTCTCTTCGTAGCTCGTGCCGTCCAGCACGGAGACGTAATCCTCGCCCCGTACCGTGACCCAAACCTCCTTGCCATCCGGCGTGAAGAAGGCCTCGTGCGGCGCACGGCCCACATAGGTGGTGTGCTTGACCGCATTGGTAGCCGTATCGATGAACGTCACCGAATTGCTGCCGATCGACACCACCGCGATGGTCTTGTGGTCGGGCGAAAACCCCATGCCGTGCACGAGAACCTGGCCCTTGTAGAGCGGGCTGAAATTGGTGGGTGACGGCTCGCCGAGGCGAATGACGCCCAACACATTGTTGTCGGCGGGATCGGTGACCGACACCGTGTTGGAGAATTGCTCGGCCGCATAGACGCGGTCGTGATGACTGATCGGGATGTCGGGGTCGGCGGCGGCACCGGGCGTCTGGCCGGCCCAGGCCGTGGTGGCGATGGCCGTGGTGGCGAGGAGGGCGAAGCCGAGAAGGGTGTGCTTCATGAGAATTCCCAATTGTTCTTAGAGACCAGCGTAGGTTTGCCCTTCTCCCGAAGGGCGGGAGGAGGGCCGCGGCCCGTGTGCGCGAAGGGCCGACTACTTCGGCGCCCCCTGATCCGGCGCCGCTACCGAGCGCGGCAGGGGGTCGCCGAGCGCGAGGCGCATGGCCGCGATCTCCTGCTGCTGCTCGACGATGATTTCCTGGGCGATTCGGCGGAGCCGTTCGTTGTGGCCGAAGCGGAGTTCCGCCTGGGCCATGTCGATGGCTCCCTGGTGGTGCGGGATCATCATCTCGGTGAAGTCTCGGTCCACGTTGCCGGTCGGCTTTACGCTCATGCCGGTCATCATCTTGGCCATGGCGGTGTCGTTTTGGGCCAGGAAGGGGGCTTCGGCCGTGGTGGCGGCCGCCAGCGCCGCTGTGCCGATGAGGGCCACGACAGCGATCGCGGTTTTTGTGGAGATCAGGCGGAGGACAGGGCGCATGACGCCTCCCGGAAAGCGAGCAAACGGCCAAGTGCCGTCATGCGGTAGACGTGCGGCAACCGACTTTATTCCCATGCATTGTCGGACCGAGCCTTTTACATCATGGTCCGCTCGATCGTCGTGGAACGTTTGCGGACCAAACCAGCGGATGGCCGGATGTCGCGCAATTCAGATCCAAGTGATTGCAAAAGGACCCACTTTCGCGTTCTTTCGGCGCGGTCGAAGGCTCCGCGGCGCTCCAATCTGAGTTTCAAGGTGCTCCTACCGGTCTGGATGTCATTGTGTCGGGTGGACTTGTCACGATATCCGGACACGAGCTTTATTCCACTGCGACGCTGGCACTGCGCGTCTCCTGAGATTTTCATCTCTGCCAAGATGATTTGTTGATGGGTCAGAGGCAAAATTATGTTGCGAATCTTCCCTTCGCGAAACAAGATAAAACAAATATCGCTTTATACCAGCCAGGCGTTGGACCGCTGGACTGAATCTCATCCGTATTTACTCTATGCGATATGTGTCGTACCTTTCACTATTATTGGTATGATTTTGCGTCCTTATTTGCCGAAAGGTGGTCATGGATTTATTGCGGCTTTGACGTTTGCGATGGGTCTCTATTCAGTGTTTTATGCTGCGCATTTTGCACGCATCGCCATAGGTTTTGACGTCGGCGCGACCCATCCGGCTGTTGGGAGGCGCTTATCCGCTTGCGGTGCGTTCGTGAGCCTCCTCATTGGTGCAGCCATGATCTGGTTTGCATACCGCCAGTAATTGCCTGCAGTCAGTGCCATGCTTTTCATCGTGCGGTTCCTCCCGACTCGATGGAGTCGGGAGAGCGAAGCGAAACGCGGCCGCGCGTCATGCGAGAACCTTGCGAAACCCGCCCCCATGGTCCAAATAGTCCTTGGGAGGTTGGCGGGGGACGTTTCACTCGCCAACCGGGTCAGGTCCGGAAGGAAGCAGCCCTAACGAGACCGAGCGGGTCTTCGTCCAGCCTCCTACCTTCGGGTGTCGACGTCCACGGCGTCCCGGGCGTCCGCTCCAAGCCGCCGGCCGCACAGGCTGCCTCCCCGCGAGCCGAGACCACCATGAGCGACGCGCCTTCCGGTTCCGTCCTGCTGCCCGGCGCCCCGGCCGAGAGCGGCGCCGCAAAACCGGCCGCCTACCGGGTGCTGGCGCGCAAATACCGGCCCTCGAATTTCGACGATCTCATCGG
Organism: uncultured Lichenihabitans sp.; assembly: GCA_964245915.1. Classification (GTDB taxonomy): domain Bacteria; phylum Pseudomonadota; class Alphaproteobacteria; order Rhizobiales; family Beijerinckiaceae; genus Lichenihabitans. The sequence goes on from CAXTOT010000022.1 coordinate 24,484, forward strand.
CCAGTCCGCCATGGTGCAGACGCTGTCGAACGCCTTCGCGCTGGGCCGCATCCACCAGGCCTATCTGCTGTGCGGCGTGCGCGGCGTCGGCAAGACCACCACGGCCCGCATCATGGCGCGGGCGCTCAACTATCATCGGGATGCCGAGGGCGGGCAGGCGGCCGTCACCGCCCCCACCATCGTCATGCCGAGCCTCGGCACCCATTGCCAGGCCATCATCGAATCGCGCCACGTCGACGTGATCGAGATGGATGCGGCCTCCCACACCGGCATCGACGACATCCGCGAATTGATCGAAGGCGCCCGCTATCGGCCCGTGATGGCGCGCACCAAGGTCTACATCATCGACGAAGTGCACATGCTGTCGAAGGCGGCCTTCAACGGTCTGCTCAAAACGCTCGAAGAGCCGCCCGAACACGTCAAATTCCTGTTCGCCACCACCGAAATCGAAAAGGTGCCGGTGACGGTGCGCTCGCGATGTCAGCGATTCGATCTGCGTCGCGTCGAATCGCCCGACATGATCGGGCATTTGTCCGGCATCTGTGCCCGCGAGGGCGTGGCGATCGACCCCGAAGCCCTAGCGCTGATCGCCCGAGCTTCCGAGGGTTCCGTGCGCGACGCGCTGTCGCTGCTCGACCAGGCCATCGCGCATGGGGCCGGAGGGGCGGACGGCGCCATCGAGGCCGCAGCGGTCCGCATGATGCTGGGCCTCGCCGATCGGGGCCGCACCATCGATCTCTTTGAGGCCGTGATGCGCGGCGACATCGCGACCGCCCTGGGTGGCCTGAAAGATCTCTACGACGAAGGCGCCGACCCCGGCGGCTTGCTGGCCGCCCTGGCTGATTTCGTCCATCTCGTGACCCGGCTGAAGCTGGTGCCCGAGGCCGCCAAGGACGCCTCGCTGACCGGCGAAGAGCGTGTCCGTGGGCAGGCGTTCGCGGCGCAGCTGAGCCTGCCGGTGCTCACCCGCGCCTGGCAGATGCTCGCCAAGGGCTTGCAGGACGTCAAGGACGCACCGCGCCCGCTGGCCGCAGCCGATATGGTGCTGGTGCGCCTCGCCTATGCGGCCGACCTGCCCACCCCCGACGAGACGATCCGGCGCCTGCAGACCATGCCGAGCGGGGGAAACGGGACCGCGGCGCTCGGTGGCGGCTTCAGCGTAGGCGGCGGCGCGCCGGCGGCGCGGAGCCTCGTGTCCTCATCGGGCGGCGGCACCGTCATGCGGCAGGGCTCGAGCGGTGGCGCGCAGCCCCAGGCTCAGCTTGCCTCGTTCCAGCCCCAGCCCGACCCCGCGCCCGCGCTGCCACGCAGCATCGAGGATCTCGTGGCGCTGGCGCTCGCCAACCGCGACATCCAATTGAAAACCGCGCTGGAGCGTGACATCCGGCCGGTACGCTTCGAGGCGGGCAGTATCGAATTCGAGCCGATGCCGGGAGCTTCCCCGCAACTGGCCGCTCATCTGATGCGGCGGCTGAACGAATGGACCGGCACGCGCTGGATGGTGGCCCTCGCCAAACAGGGCGGTGCGCCGACGCTTCGCGAGCGCGCCGATGCCGAGGCGGCGCTGCGGCGGCAAGACCTCGAGCAGCATCCGATCATCAGCAAGGTTCTGGAAGTGTTCCCGGGCAGCCGGATCGTGGCGGTGCGCGATCTGACCGCCGACCTGCCGCCCCCCGAGCCGGCCGCGCCGAGCATGGGAGACGACGAGATTGGCTATGGCGACGCGGTCCTCAGCGATACGGGCCTCGACGAGGACGAGCTTTGATGACGAGGGATGAAGCATGAAGGACGTGATGGGATTGATGAAGCAGGCGCAGGCCATGCAGGCGCGCCTCGGCGAGATCCAGAGCGAACTCGACCACGTCGACGTGGAAGGGCAGTCCGGTGGCGGGCTGGTGCGCGTCACCATGTCGGCCAAGGGTCAGATGAAGGCCGTCGCGATCGATGCCTCCATGATGAAAGAGGACGAAAAGGAGATTTTGGAGGATCTCATCGTTGCGGCCTCCGAGGACGCGCGCAAGAAGGCGGGCATCGTGGCGGAGGAAAAGATGAAGGCCGTGACGGCCGGAATTGCCTTGCCACCCGGGCTGAAGCTGCCGTTTTGACATCCTAAGCATTCCATGGCCGACCGCGTCGCCGGACCCGAAATCGAGCGCCTGATCCAACTGTTGGCCCGCCTGCCCGGGCTTGGGCCGCGCTCGGCCCGGCGCGCCGCTTTGCACCTCATTCGCAAGCGGGAGGAGCTTTTGGCGCCGCTCGCCGACGCCATGGCGGTGGCGCGCGAACGCATCGTCACCTGCACGGCCTGCGGCAACATCGACACGGTCGAGCCCTGTACGATCTGCCGCGACGGGCGGCGGGATCCCACCACGCTGGTGGTGGTCGAGACCGTGGCGGATCTCTGGGCGCTGGAGCGCGCCAGCGTGGTGCGCGGGCGCTACCATGTGCTCGGCGGCGTGCTGTCCCCGCTCGACGGCGTTGGGCCGGACGACCTCAACCTGCAGGGTCTGGTGGGCCGCATCGAGGATGGCGTTGGCGAGGTGATCCTGGCCGTCAACGCCACCGTGGACGGCCAGACCACGGCCCATTTCGTGACGGACCTGCTCTCTCACCTCGACGTGAAGGTCACCCGCCTCGCCCATGGCGTGCCCGTGGGCGGGGAACTGGACTATCTCGACGAAGGCACGCTTGCGGCCGCGATCCGCTCACGCACGGCGTTTTGAGCGTTCCCTTCTCCCGCTTGCGGGAGAAGGGTTGGCCAAGGAAGCGTCACCGCTCCGGCAAACACCGATGTTCCGGCACCGCATAGACGCGGTCGCGTCCCAACGCGTGGGCCACGCGGGTTCCCGCCGCGAACAGGGCCGCAAATGCCGGATGGTGCAGGTTCAAACCGCCCGCATAAGCCCCGAAGGCCGGCATGACGCAGCGCGAGCCGTCCGACACGAAGGCACGGCGGCGGACCGAGCCGCTCTGTCCGGCCACGATGGCGATGGGATGCAGGTGGCCCGCGATCTCGCCCAGCTGCGCGCCGCCCTGGGGTTCGTGGCGCAACCGCAACGGACCGAAACACCATTCGGTGGCGGTTTCGCCCGCAAGACCGGCGGGTGGATGGGGATCGTGGTTGCCCGCGATCCAAAGCCAGCTCCGCCCCCGCTGCAAGGCGCTCAGCGTTTCATGATCGACAGGGTCGAGCCGGGCCGCCGCGCGGGGATCATGAAAGCTGTCGCCGAGCGCCACGACCCGGCGCGGCGCGTAGCGGGCCACCAGCACGGCGAGGCGCCCGAGCGTCACGGCGCTATCGTAGGGGGGCAGAAACTGGCGCTTAAGGGCGTAGGCCGAACCTTTTTCCAGATGCAGGTCGGCCACCAGCAGCACGCGATCATCCTCGGCGAAAAGCGCCCCGGCCGGATCGGCCCGAAGCACCATTCCGGCAATCTCGACATAGGTGCAGTCAGCGATAACGCCAGCCGCGCGGACGGGCTGTTGCGCCGGGCAGGGGGCGAACAGGTCGGGATTCTCCCGCCGGTATCGGATCGCCCTCGGATTCTGCAAACGCTTCCTCCACCAAAACCTCGGCCGCCTGGGCCAAAATCGTATCCTGAGCCTCGCCGTAGACGGGTTCGCGGCCGATCTCGAGCATGATCGGCACCGCGAGCGGCGACACCCGCGCCAAGTCTTGATGCATGATTCGGCCTGCAATACGCGACAATAAAAGTCCGAGCCGGGCAAGGTCGAGGAGTCCGGTCGTCGCATCGGCCCGGGCGGCGCGTAGCAGGATGTGGTCGGGCTCGTGGCGGCGAAGTACGTCATAGACGAGGTCGGTCGAGACCGTCATCTGCCGACCGGTGTTCTGGCGGCCTGGATGATTGCGCTCGATCAGGCCCGCGATGATGGCGCAGGTGCGGAAGGTGCGTTTCATCAACGCCGATTCCTGCAGCCAGCCTTCGAGATCGTCGCCCAGCATGTCCTCGGCGAAAAGATCGTCGAGCGACACCAGGCCGTGGCTGATACGCGCCCCGACGTCGGCCACGGACCAGACCGCGATGGCATAATCGTTGGCCACGAAGCCGAGCGGTTTCAGGCCCGCCCGCTCCATGCGGCGGGTCAGCAGCATGCCGAGGGTCTGGTGGGCGAGCCGGCCCTCGAACGGGTAGGCCACGAGGTAGTTGCGGCCGCCCCGTGGAAAAGTTTCGACCAGGAGCGAGCCGGGCGGCGGCAGGGCGGAGCGGCGCTGTTGCAGCGTCAGCCATTCGGCCACTTGGACGGGGAGCGCGTCCCAATGGCCGGGGTTCGACAGCAACTCGCGGACCCCGGCCGCCAGATAGGTCGAGAGCGGGAATTTGCCGCCCGCATAGGAGGGCACCCGGGGCGCGTCGCCGGCCGCGCGACTGACCAGAGCCTCGTTTTCGACGATGGTCTGCAGGGCCAGGATCTCGCCCGCGAACAGGAAGGTGTCTCCCGGGAGCAGCGTTTCGAGAAAACCGTCCTCGATTTCGCCCAGAACCCGGCCGCCGCGCCCGACCGGGCCGCGCGATGCCTCGGGGCCGCCGGTGGCCTTGGCACGCCCGCGCACCAGTCGCACCCTCAGCATGGTGGCTTCCACGATGGTGCCGACATTCATGCGATAGGTCTGCGCCACGCGCCCGTTGCTGACCCGCCAGGCTCCGTCCTTGCCTTGGCGGATCTTGGCGAAGCGCTCGTAGGCCCTGAGCGCGTAGCCGCCGTGCGCCACGAACTGCACCGCGTCATCGAAATCCTTGCGCGTCAGGGCGTCATAGGGCGAGGCGGTGAGCACTTCGGCGTAAAGCGCATCGGCATCAAAGGGCTCGGCGCAGGCCATCCCCAAGATGTGCTGGGCCAGGACGTCGAGCGCGCCGACGCGCGGCACGGGCGTATCCTGCACCCCGGCCGCCGCGGCTTCGATGGCGGCCCGGCATTCCAACACCTCGAACCGGTTGGCCGGGACGAGGAGCGCGCGGGACGGCTCGTCGAGCCGGTGATTGGCACGCCCGATGCGCTGCGTAAGCCGGCTCGAGCCCTTGGGGGCTCCGACATTGATCACGAGGTCGACATCGCCCCAGTCGATGCCGAGGTCCAGCGTCGAGGTGCAGACCACGGCCTTGATGCGCCCATCCGCCATCGCGGCCTCGACCCGCCGGCGCTGGGCGACGTCGAGCGAACCGTGATGCAGTGCGATCGGCAGGTTGTCGGCGTTGACCTTCCACAGGTCGTAGAACAGCTGCTCGGCCTGGAAGCGCGTGTTGACGAAGAGCAGCGTCATCTTGGCGGCTTTCACGGCCGCGTACATCTCCGCGATGGCGTGGCGCGCGTCATGGCCCGACCAAGGCAGGCGCTCACGCGTGTCGAGCATGACGAGTTCCGCCCTGGCACCCTCGGGCGCCACCACCAGGGCGGCGCGTTCGGGGTCGCGGCCCACGATGAAGCGACGCAATTCGTCGGGATCGCGCACCGTGGCGGAGAGGCCGATCACCTGAACCTCCGGGGCGAGCCGGCGCAGCCGCGCAAGCCCGAGCGAGAGCAGGTCGCCGCGTTTGGAGGTGACGAGTGCGTGCAATTCATCCAGCACGATGCGACGCAGGCCCCGGAACAGGGGTTGGGCGTCGGCGCTGGCGAGCAGCAGGGCGATCTGCTCTGGGGTGGTGAGCAGGATGTCGGGCGGGTCGCGGCGCTGGCGCTGGCGCTTGCTCGCCGAAGTGTCGCCCGTCCGGGTCTCGATGCGGATCGGCAGCCGCATTTCGGTGACCGGAATTTCGACATTGCGGGCGACGTCGACCGAGAGCGCCTTGAGCGGCGAGATATAGAGCGTATGCAGCCCTGCGGGCCCATCCTGTGGCGCGACCGCAAGCTCGACCAGACTCGGCAGGAAGCCCGCCAGCGTCTTGCCGGCCCCGGTCGGCGCGATGAGCAGGGCACTGCGGCCGGCCTCCGCTTCCGCCAGCAGGCGAAGCTGGTGGTCGCGCGGCGCCCATCCGCGCGCCTCGAACCAATCGAGGAAGCGTTGCGGCAGAAGGGCAGGGTGGGTTGGCTTGTCGAGCACTCCCTCAAGTTAGGGTTTGCGGGCCACGACGACGAGTCCGGGCGCGTCCTGGCCGCGCTCGCGGCGGGTCGAGGCGCTTCGAAGTCCGAGAAGTTCGAGACCGGCCCGGGCAAGCGCGGCGCGCAGATAAGGGGCCGAGTGGGAAAAGCGCAGCTCGCCCCCAAGGCGGATGTCCGCATCACGGCTTTCCTGCGCCGTGAAGGCGAGGAGACCCGACGGCGTCAGCGCGCGGGCGACCGCGTCCAGCACGGGATCGAGGCGCCCCAGATAGACGAAAACGTCGGCCGCGAGGACAAGCTCGTAGGTCGGCGCTTCCAGGGCCGCGAGATAGCGGACGATCTCTCCGGTCGCAAGCGCCCGGTAACGACACGTTCGGCGGGCCTGCTCCAGCATGGCGGGCGACAGGTCGACCCCATCGAGGGTCGTGACCCGATCGCCGATCGCCACGCCCATCAATCCGGTGCCGCAGCCGAGATCGAGCGCCGCCGCAAACTTCCGCCCTGGACAGGCGGCTTCGAGGCTTTCAAGGATCAGTGTCGGCCCCGAGTAGCCAAGCCCCTCGACGAGATGTTGGTCGAACCGGGGGGCATATTCATCGAAAAGCGCCGCCACATAGGCGGTCGGCGCCACCGCCGCCCCGGGCTCGCCACGTAGTCGCGCGACGTGCAGGCCCGCCCCGAAGAGTCCATCCGGATCGAGCTTGTCGGCTTGCGCATAGGCGGCGGCTGCAGCCTCGACGTGCCCGAGCTGATCTTCGGCCGCCGCGAGCGCCACCCAGGCTGGCACCCACTCGGGCACGAGTTCAAGGGTCTGCCGCAGCAGATCGACGGCGGCGAGCGCATCGCCTTCCGCCATCACGCCTGCCGCATAGGCGAAGCGGCGGTCGGCCAGGAGATCACCGGACGTCAATGAGGCGGGGAACAGGGGCTTACCTCTTTCTGGTAGGATCTCGTTAACACCGACAAGCAAATTGCGCCGACTTTCGATCGGGATAAACCGGCGCTTGACTCGCACAGCTTACGTTCATCTCCCGTCTGGTAGACGATGAGCCCCGTTGATAATTTTGGTTGTCAATGTCGATCTTCGAAATTTGACGTGAGCATTGCAACCAAAGCGTGACTGTGTCGTTTCCATCAAGACGGGATGGCTGAGGAGAGAGCTGTGACTTCGTTCATGAAGAAGATTTTGGCATCCGGGAGTGTCGCGACGTTGATCCTCGGAGTTGCGACGGTCAGTGTCGTTCCCGCGCAGGCGGGCGATAACGGTGGTGCCATAGCGGCTGGCGTCGTTGGCGGATTGGCGCTCGGTGCGATCGCCGGATCGGCGGCCGCGAATGCCAACAACGGTTACGGCGGCGGCTACCCGGCCTACGGCGCGCCTCAGCGGGCTTACGGCGGCGGCTGCTACTACGAGCGCCGTCCGGTTTACGATGACTACGGCGAAATGATCGGGCGTCGTCGCGTCAGGGTTTGCGAATAATCGATTGTCGGATTCGAGCAGTTGAGAGCGGGGAGTTGGGTCGATGGAAAGACTGGCACCATCACAGTCGATGAAGCGCCTGGGTGTTCTGCTCATGGCATGCTTCATTGCAGCGCCTTTGGCGGCGGTTCCCGTCCTCGGCCAGATTTCGTTTCATCCGCTGACGATCAGCAACAAATCGATCCGGGTCGTGAAGGCCTTTGGCCCGAATGACGAGGATTGCGTCTTCGCGATCCGCCGGGTTCCCCGGCCAAATGGTCTCACGCATCCGCACAAGACGCTGGTGTGCAACGACTGATATCGACGTTGAATGACTGCGAATGATGTTCTGAGTTATACGCCGGCTGGGCTTTACTGCCCGGCCGGCGATTTTTTTGTCGATCCGGTCCGGCCTGTCCCCCGTGCCCTCATCACCCACGGCCATAGCGACCACGCCCGAGCGGGTCACGGGGCCGTCATGGCCACCGCCGAGACCCTCGCCATCATGGCGGTGCGTTACGGCGAGGATTTCACGCAGCTGCGGCAAACCGCGGTTCTGGGCGAGGTGATGCGGGTCGGAGACGTCGGCGTCTCCTTCCACCCGGCCGGGCATGTCCTTGGATCGGCACAGATTGCCATCGTTCAGCGCGGCTTCAAGGTCGTTCTTTCGGGCGACTACAAGCGCGCTTCCGATCCGACCTGTCTACCGTTCGAAACCCTGCGCTGCGATGCCTTCGTCACGGAAGCCACCTTCGGGCTGCCCGTGTTCCGCCACCCTGCGGCCTCCGGTGAAATCGCCCGGCTGCTCGCCTCAAAAACCCTTTTCCCTGAGCGAACCCATATCGTGGGCGCCTATTCGCTCGGCAAGGCGCAGCGCATCATGGCGCTGCTGCGTCAGACTGGCTACGATCGCCCGATCTATATCCATGGTGCGCTCGAGAGGCTGACGGCCTTCTACCAGGAGACCGGGATCCCGCTCGGCGACATCCGACGGGTCGTGCCCGCCGAGCGGAAAGGCCTCGGCGGCGAAATCGTGCTCTGCCCACCCAGCGCAATCAAGGATGTCTGGGCCCAGAGGTTCCCCGAGCCCATGACGGTTGCGGCATCCGGCTGGATGCGGGTGCGGGCCCGGGCTCGGCAGAGCGGCGTCGAACTGCCCCTGATCGTGTCGGATCACGCGGACTGGGACGATCTCTGCGCTACCGTGATCGAGACCGGCTGCTCGGAGCTCTGGGTGACGCATGGCGAGGCGGACGCGCTGGCTTATTGGGCCACAAACCAGGGTCTGGCCGCCAAGCCGCTGCATATGATCGGCTATGGCGACGAAGGCGAGGAGGTCGAACCCGAGGTCGTGGCCGCATGAGGAGCTTTGCCCGCCTGCTCGATCGGCTGTCGTTCGAGCCTTCCCGCAACGGCAAGCTTCGGCTCATGGCCGAGCATTTCAAAACGACCCCCGACCCGGAGCGTGGCTTTGCCCTGGCCGCGCTCACCGACGCGCTCAGCTTCACCAACGCCAAGCCGGCGATGATCCGGGCGCTGGCGGCGGAGCGCACCGATGCCACCCTGTTCGCGCTGTCCTACGATTACGTCGGCGACCTGTCGGAGACGGTGGCGCTGATCTGGCCGCGTTCGGGGTCCATCGCCGATCCGCCGCCGCTATCGACCGTCGTCGGACTGCTGGCCACGATGGGAAAGCTCGCGCTGCCGCGCCAACTCGCGGCCTGGCTCGACAGCCTGGACGAGATCGGCCGCTGGGCGCTGCTGAAGCTGATCACCGGATCGCTGCGGGTCGGCGTCTCGGCCCGTCTCGCCAAAACCGCGGTGGCCTCGTTGGGCGGGCTTGAGCCCGACGAGGTCGAAGGCGTCTGGCACGGCCTTGCGCCGCCCTACCAATCCCTATTCGCCTGGGTCGATGGGCGGGGCCCGAAGCCCGATTCGACCAATCCGGCGCCGTTCCGCACCCCGATGCTCGCCCATGCTATCGAGGATCGCGATCTCGAAACCCTCGACCCCACGCTTTTCTCCGCGGAGTGGAAATGGGACGGCATCCGGGTCCAGGCGGTGACGGGCCAAGACCCCTCGGGCCATACTGTCGTGCGGCTCTATTCGCGCACCGGCGAGGATGTTTCGGGCGCCTTCCCGGATCTCGTCGAGGATCTCTCGATCGGGGCCCTTGGCAATGCGGCGATCGATGGCGAACTTCTGGTCGTGCGCGACCGCCACGTCGAGTCGTTCGCCACGCTCCAGCAGAGGCTCAACCGCAAGACCGTCAATGCCAAGCTGATGGCCGAATACCCGATCCATATCCGGGCCTACGATCTGCTGCAGGAAGGTGACGAGGATCTTCGCGCCCTCCCGTTCGTGGAGCGACGGGTGCGATTGGAACGCTTCATCGACCGGATCGCGCTCGACCGGATCGACCTGTCGCCGCTCGTGGCTTTCCCGGATTGGACGGCGCTCGCCGAAATTCGGCGAGACCCGACCCAAGCAGGGGCGGGCGAGGCCGCCGACGCCATCGAGGGCCTTATGCTGAAGCGGCGCGACAGCCCCTACGTGCCGGGGCGGCCCAAGGGGCTCTGGTTCAAGTGGAAGCGGGATCCTTATAATATCGACGCCGTGCTGATGTATGCCCAGCGCGGCCACGGCAAGCGCTCGTCCTTCTATTCCGACTACACGTTTGGGGTATGGCGCGAGGGCGCCTCCGGTCCCGAACTCGTGCCGGTCGGCAAGGCCTATTCGGGTTTTACCGATCAGGAACTGGCCAAGCTCGACAGGTTCGTGCGCAACAACACGACGAGCCGCTTTGGCCCGGTACGCGAAGTCGCTCACGGCATGACCGAAGGCTTGGTGCTGGAAATCGCCTTCGAGGGCCTCAATCGCTCGTCGCGCCACAAATCCGGGGTGGCGATGCGCTTTCCCCGCGTCAACCGCATCCGCTGGGACAAGCCAAGCGCCGAGGCCGACACGCTGGCGACCCTGGAGCAGTTGATCCGGGAGTAGGGGAAGGTCGCGCGGGCCGTGTAGGGCGCGTGACGCAGGGTTGTCCAAGTGACAATCAGTCCAAGATTTTCTGCATGAACACGAGGTCGAGATAGCGGCCAAATTTGAATCCGACCGCCGGCAAGCGGCCGGTCTCGGCGAAACCGAAGCGCTCGTGCAGCCGGATCGAGGCCGCGTTGGTGGCGTCGACGCCGCCGATCAGGACATGCTTGCCGCTCCGACGCGCAGCTTCGATCAAGGGCGGCATCAGTTGCGACGCGATCCCCTTCCGATAGAAGTCGGGATGCACATAGACCGAATGCTCCGCCGTCTTGAAGTAACCGTCGTGCGGCCGGAAATCGCCAAAAGTGGCGTAGCCCACCACGGCGCCGCCCTGGTCGGCGATCAGGAAGGGATAGGATTTCTCTCGCCGCTCTTTGAGCACGGCGTGCCGGTTGGCGAGGTCGACCGGCTTGGTCGACCAGATCGCGGTGCCGTTGAGGATCGCGTCGTTATGGATGGCGAGAATGCCGGGCAGGTCATGGTCCGTGGCGTCGCGAATGAAAATGCCCACCTCGGCCTCTCCTCAGCCTTTATCCAGGTCATGTAGACCTTCGTCGAGCGGGCCGAGGTCGGCAAGGGCCTGGTTGCGCGACAGGGCATGGCCCTCCGCCCAATCCAATTCCTCCTCCACCGTGTGATAGGTGTCGTCGCCGATAGTGCGGTTGCGACGCAGCCGGGCCAGGGCCTTGCGCTCGGCCGCGATGGCTTCCATGCGCAGCTTGCCGATCACGGCGGCGTCGACGCTTTCGTCGGTGGTCTGCTCACGCATGCGGATGGCATATTCCCGCTTGAGGAGGTCGGCTTCGGGCTGGTGTTTGTCTTCGAGCATCGACAGGGCCGCACGGGCGACTTCCTGCCGGGCGATCTTCTCCTCCCGCTGCATCTCGCCATCGTCCGCGAGGTCGAGCCAGCGCAGCAGAGGCCCAAGCGTGAGGCCCTGGATCACCAAGGTGCCGAGCACCACCGCAAAGGCGGCCGCCACCAGGAGGTCGCGATAGGGGAAGGCCGTGCCGCCGTCCTCGCCGTAGGGCAGGGCCAGCGCGGTCGCCAGCGTCACGATTCCACGCATGCCGCACCAGGAGACCACGAAACTCGCCTGCAAGGGCGGCACGTTGCCAAGTCCCCCCTGGAAGAGCTTGCTGTGCAGCAGCCAGCCTCGGTTATAGGCGAGCACCCAGGCGATCCGCGCCAGGATCACGGTCGCCAGAACCGCGGCCGAGAAGCCGAGGTAGAAAGCCCCCTTGTCGCCGATGTCGCGCAGGATCGGGTGGAGTTGCAGCCCGAGCAGGATGAAGGCCAGCGCGTTGAGCACGTAGACCGCGACATCCCAGACCGCGAAGGAGCTTCGCCGATTCTGTGCGCCCTGGTCGCTCGCCACCTGGGCGATGGTGACCGCATAGGCCACCACGGTGAGGATGGGCGACACCTTCAACCAGTCGGCGATCAGCCAGACCGCGAAGGTGCCGACGAATTGCAGCACCACGTGGACCGGGATGTCGTCGATAAAGCGGGTGACCTTGTGGAACAGCCAAGCCGACCCGATCCCGAGCGCAACGCCTCCGACACACGAGAGCGCCAAAGCCGGAGCCGCCTGCCAGGGCGTGACGGAACCGCCCAGCGCGGCCGCGACCGCGAAACGGTAGATCAAAAGCGCACTGGCATCGTTGAGCAGACTTTCGCCTTCGAGGATCACCTTCATCCGGTGCGGCGGCGCCAGGACGCGCAGGATCGAGGTGGCCGCGGTAGCGTCGGGCGGCGCCACGATGGCGCCGAGCGTGATGGCGACCGCCCAGGGCATCTCGGGCACCAGGGTATGGGCCACCACGGCGACCGCTCCCACCGTGACCACCACGGCGAACAGGACCAGGCTGAACACGGGAACCCAGTTGGCGCGCAGGTCGCGAAGCGAGGTGTCGAAGGCCGCGTCCAACAACACCGGTGCCACGAACAAGGCGAGCGCCAGATCCGGGTCGAGGCGCGCCGGGATCTTGTCGGTCGGCAGGAGCGCCAAGGCGGCGCCCCCGAGCGCGAGGACGACCGGGTAGGGGGCTCCGACCCGGCGTGCCAATGTTGTCAGCAGAGCTGCGCCGATCAGCAGGCCGATGACGAGTTCGAAGAGCTGCATCGGTCGGGCGGGTCCTGGTTCAAGGTCGGACCATCCTAGCAGGCGGCGTCGGACTGCGCGCCCATCGTTGGAGGGCCCGTCAGCCGCGGTCGATGAAGAAGAAGGCGAGCGCGAACATGATGTAGATGCCGACCAGCAGGAGGCCCTCGAACCAGGTGGTCTCGCCGTCGGCCGCAACGGCGCGCACGATGAGCGCGGTACTCACGATCGCGAAGAGCTGCAGCGGATTGGAGAACACCAAGGTCATCGGATGGCCGATCGCCCAGGAGATCAGCACCAGCAAGGGGGCTACCACCAGCGCGATCTGGATGGCGGATCCGATCGAGATGTTGAGGACCAGCCCCATCTTGTCCTGCCGGGCGAAGAATACGGCCGCGATCAGGTCCCCGCCGGTTCCGACGAGAGCCAGCACCACCACGCCGAGGAACAGAGGCGAAAGCTGAAGTCCCTGTGCGGTGGCCTCCAGGGCGCCCGAGACGAGTTCCGCCTCGATGGCCACCAGTGTGGTGGCCCCGAACAGCACAAGGATCGACCGGGCGAGCGACCATTCGGCCTCCCCGCGCTCCTCGTCGCTGGCGAACGCGTCCCGATGCGTGACCAGCGTATAGGCCAAATTGCCCCCGTAGAGCAGCAGGAGGAGAATTGACACCCCAAGGCTCAACTGCTCGTCCGAAAGCCCGAGATGGTCGGTGTGCACCGCGACCCGCCCGGTCAGATCGAACACGGCAGGCATCAGGAGCGCGATCATGACCAGCACCAGCATGGTGGAGAGCAGGCCGGCGCGCTCGCGGTTGAAGATTTGTTTCTCCCGGCCCGCTCCGCCCGCCAGGATCGCGATGCCGAGCCCGAGCAGGCTCGTGCCCATGATGGACCCGACGAGTTGGGCCCGGACCACCTCGACCTGGCCATCGATCAGAACGAACAAGGCGAGGACGATTTCGGCGAGGCTCCCGAAGCTCACGTTCAAGAGGCCGCCGATCGCGGGTCCGGCGCGTTCCGCGAGTTGTTCGGTGGCGCGCCGCGTCCAGTCCGCCAGAACCGCAATGGCTAGGGCGCCAGCTGCGAAATCCCACAACGGACTGACATGGACGACGTAATGAAGAACAAGCGAGATCGGAACGATTGCGAGGGCGAGATAACGCATCGTGATCCCCGATCAGGCGGTGACGAACAGGGTGGGCATCCGGGCCTCCGCTTGGGCTCGCGCGATCGCAAGTCCTTGCACGCTGCCCTAATCCTCGAACCCTGCATATTGTCTCTCGCTTCCGCCCATCCTAAACTGATTGCACGGACGGCACTTTGCCGCTCCGATGGGGCATGTGCGCATGGAATATCGCAGCGAAGCGCATGCAGTCTCGTTGCCCGATCCGGGCCGAGGCGCCGGTGACCCGCTGCGCGTGCGTTCCTCTCGCGTCGATCCGCCGGCGGCCTGATTGAAACCGACCTCGGTGTTTCCAGGGACGAGTGGCCCGGAGCTTTCCGGTGCGGCGCCGACGGATCGTTTCCGGCATGCCCGCGTGCTCATGTACAGTCATGACACGTTCGGCTTGGGACATCTTCGGCGTTGCCGCGCCATCGCGCATGCGCTGGTCGAGCGCTTCAAGGGCCTGCACGTGCTGATCGTGTCGGGCTCCCCCATCGCAGGAGCGTTCGAATTCCGGACGCGCGTCGACTTTCTCAAGATCCCCAGCATCATCAAGCTGATCAATGGCGAATATACCTCCCTGGAGGAGCACACCGATGTGCATGAGACGCTGGCGCTGCGCCGCTCGCTCATCCAACGGACCGCCGAGTCGTTCAAGCCGGACCTGTTCATCGTCGACAAGGAGCCGCTTGGGCTGCGCGGCGAACTCGAGCAAACCCTGACCTTCCTGAAGTCGCGCGGCACGATGCTGGTGCTCGGGCTCCGCGAGGTCATGGATTCCCCTGGCCATCTCGCGGCCGAATGGGCACGTTCCGATGTGCTCCGCAAGCTTGACGCGTTCTACGATGCGGTTTGGGTCTACGGTCCCCGCGATTTTTACGATCCGCTGACGGGGCTCGACGTGCCGTCCACGTTGCACGATCGGCTGTCCTGGACCGGCTGGCTGCGCCGCGAGGTGTCGGCGGTGACGACCTATCATGGCTCCGGCCTGCCGGAAGATTTCCTGCTCGTGACGGCCGGGGGCGGCGGCGACGGCGAACCCATCATGCGCCAGGTGCTGGCCGCCTATGAGCATGATCCCGCCTTGAGCGGTCCCGTGGTGATGGTGCTCGGGCCGTTCATGAAGGCTGAGGAGCGCGAGGAGGTCTATCGCCGGGCGGCCGCCCATCCCTGCCTGACCCTCATCGATTTCGATAACCGGATGGAGGGCCTTATCCAGGCCGCGGCGGGCGTGGTCTCGATGGGCGGCTACAATACGTTCTGCGAAATCCTGTCCCTCGACAAACGTGCCCTCATCATCCCGCGCGTCCGGCCGCGTGAGGAGCAATTGATCCGCGCCCGCCGGGCGCAGGGGCTCGGGCTCGTCGACATGCTGATGCCCGACGATGCAGACGACCCCGCCGTCATGGCGGCCGCCCTGCGCCGTCTCGCGACGCGGCTAAAGCCGTCCGAGACCGCCTATGGCCGGCCGCTCGATGGCTTGGTGCGCATCGGCGATCTCGTCCATGACTATATCGCGGCCCGCGAAGGGCCGCTGCTGACCATCCTGGCCGCGGGTACGGGCGAGGCGTGAGGCAGCCGATCGCCTTCGTGCTGAAGGGCTACCCGCGCCTGTCCGAAACCTTCATCGCGGAGGAAATTCTGGGGCTCGAGCAGATGGGCTTCGATCTGCGTCTCGTGGCGCTGCGCCGGCCCACCGACGATCGGGTGCATCCGGTCCATCGCGCCATCCGGGCCCCGGTGAGTTACCTCCCCGAATACCTCCACCAGGAGCCTTGGCGCGTCCTGAAGTCATGGTGGCGGGTGCGCGGCATGCCGGGCACCAAGCAGGCCTGGCGGCAGTTTCGCGCCGACCTGCCGCGTGACCTCAGCCGCAACCGCGTGCGACGGCTCGGGCAAGCTTTCGTGCTTGCCGCGGAACTGCCGCCGGAGGTCACGCGGCTGCATGCTCACTTCGTCCATACGCCGGCGAGCGTGGTGGCCTATGCGGCGTTGATTCTGGGGCTGCCCTGGACCTGCTCCGCGCATGCCAAAGACATTTGGACCTCGCCCGATTGGGAACTCGCCGACAAGTTGGACGCGGCCAGTTGGGTCGTCACCTGCACCAAGGCCGGTCGCGACAAGCTCCAGGCGCTCAGCAGCAAAACCGTCCACCTCGTCTATCACGGCCTCAAGCTCGACCGTTTCGTGCCGCTCGCACCCTATCGGGCCCCACGCGATGGAACCCAGCAAGCCGATCCCATCCGCCTGCTGAGCGTCGGACGCGCGGTGGAAAAAAAGGGCTTCGAGGTCCTGCTCGAGTCCCTCGCGCGGTTGCCGGAGGATTGCCACTGGACCTGGACCCACGTGGGTGGGGGACCGCTACTGACTGGTCTCAAGCGGCACACGGAGCGGCTCGGACTTTCGCGCCGCATCAGCTTTCTTGGCGCCCAGGACCAGAGTGCCGTGCTCGACCTCTACCGGTGGGCCGATTTGTTCGTCCTCCCCTGCCGGGTGGCGCCCAACGGGGATCGCGATGGCCTGCCGAACGTCCTCGTCGAGGCCCAGAGCCAGGGCTTGGTCTGTCTGTCCACCGATGTCGGGGGCGTGGCGGAACTGATCGATTCCGAGCGTAACGGCCTCCTCGTGCCGCCCAACGAGCCGCGCCTGCTCGCCGCTGCAATGGTCCGCCTGATCCGCGATCCCGACGCACGGACCCGGCTTGGCAAGGCGGGCGCCAAGCGGGTGGCCGACCAGTTCGATGCCCGTGCGAGCCTCGCGGCGCTGGCGGCCCTGTTCGATGACCAGCCGCCGCCAAATCGATCGACCGTGACCGGGGACGAAGTTGTGCCGGAAGGTGCTGTCGCGGGCCGGTCAGCGATCGCGCTGGATTCGGCCGGGCTTGCGGCCCAACCATGAATTCTCGACCCCGGCTTCTCTTTTACGTGCAGCATCTGCTTGGCATCGGGCATCTTGTCCGGGGATCGCGGATCGCCAAGGCGCTGTCTCGGGGGTCCTTCGATGTGGCCGTCGTGGTAGGGGGCGAGCTTCCCGAGCGGCTCGATTTCGGCCGCGCGAACGTGATCCGGCTGCCGCCCGTCAAAGCCGGCCCCGGCGGCTTTGCGGATCTCGTGACCCCCGATGGCCGCATCGTCACGGACGCTGAGCGGACGGCGCGGCGCGACCTGCTTCTCGGCCACTTCGAGCGCTTCGCTCCCGACGTGTTGTTGATCGAGGCCTTTCCGTTCGGTCGCCGGCAGATGCGGTTCGAGCTCCTGCCCTTGCTCGAAGCCGCGGTCGCGCGGCCGCGTCCACCCGTCATTGCGGCCTCGATACGCGACATCCTCCAGGAAAACCGAAAACCAAGCAGAGACGCCGAGACGGTCGACCATGTTCGGCGCTTCTTCGACCTCGTTCTGGTGCATGGCGACCCGGCCTTGGCGCGCCTCGAGGACAGCTTTCCGCTTGCTTCCGCCATCGCGGACAAGCTCGCCTATACCGGACTGGTCGGGCCCGAGGTCAGGACGTCCGCAAGTCCCGAATCCTTCGACGTCATCGTATCGGTCGGAGGCGGGGCGGTCGGTGGTATGCTTTTGAACCATGCCCTCGCGGCGCGAGCGCTGTGCAGGCTGGCGGAGGCTCGATGGCTCGTTCTGACCGGCCCGAATCTGCCCGCGGACGCCCGCCCGCCCGCCCGCGAGGGCGTCACCTTGCGAACCTTCGAAGCGGATCTCGCGACGAGGTTCAGGTCGGCCCGTCTGTCGGTGTCTCAGGCCGGCTACAACACCGTGGCGGATGTCTTGTCGGCACCCGATTGCCGGGCCGTTCTCGTGCCGCATGCAGCCAGGGGTGAAACCGAACAGACCCGGAGGGCCTTGCTGCTGACCGCGCGTGGTCTGGCCGTGACGCTGGAGGAGGCGGCCCTGCAGCCGCGGTCGCTTGCCGACGCGATCGACAGAGCCCTTGACCTACGAGGGCGCACGACCACTTTTGACTTTGATGGTGCCGCGCACACGAACGATCTCCTCGAGCGAACCCTCAGGGTGGCTGGACACAACCTCGACACACGGTCGGGTTCGCACTAAACCGTTGCGGGATCAGACCGTCCGCAGGATCGTGGCTCCTGGCGAACCCGCTTCAGCGAAGGCGCAGGCCGTCGATCCGATTCCGAGCGCAAGCGAGCGGGCATGAACCCCAGTCTGTTTCGATATATTTGGACGCAGACCCGCAAGGAACAGCTCTGGATTCTGTTCATCATTTTGGCGTCGATGCCGTTCAATTTCGCAATGCTGGACCTGCCGAAATACATCGTCAACGGGCCGATCCAGGCGAAGGGCTTCGAGACCGCGACCGCCACGCAGCACTTCTTCCAGATCAGGATCGCGGCGCCATGGGGCCTGTCCGGCGGTGGCTCTGTCGAGCTCCTGCACGGTTACGACCTCACCAGGCTTGGATCGCTGATCGTCCTCAGTGCGCTGTTCCTGCTGCTGGTCATCATCAACGGCCTGTTCAAATTCTATATCAACACCTACAAGGGACGCCTCGGCGAGCGCATGCTGCAACAGCTGCGTTACGAGCTGATCGACCGCGTGCTTCGCTTTCCACCGAGTGAATTCCGCCGCGTCAAGCCCGCCGAGATCGCCACCATGATCAAGGACGAGGTGGAGCCGCTCGGCGGGTTCATCGGCGATGCCTATGTGCAGCCGGTTTTCCTCGGCGGGCAGATCATCACCTCGGTGGCTTTCATCCTCATCCAGAATTTCGCGCTGGGCATGATCGCGCTGTCACTGCTCCTCGTGCAGGGGGTGCTGATCCCGCGCATGCGCCGCAAGCAATTGATTCTCGGTCGGCAACGGCAGCTCTCCTCGCGGGCGCTGGCGGGCCGGATCGGCGAGATCATCGACGATATCGCCAGCATCCATACCAACGACACCTCGAACTACCAACGTGCGGAACTCGCCAACCGTCTCACCGGCATCTTCGCGATCCGCTTTGCGCTCTATCAATGGAAGTTCTTCGTCAAGTTCCTGAACAACCTGTTGGCCCAGGTCACCCCCTTCCTGTTCTACATGGTGGGCGGGTTTCTCGCCATCATGGGCCATCTCGACATCGGCCAGCTCGTCGCGGTGATCTCGGCCTATAAAGATTTGCCGGCCCCCGTGAAGGATCTGATCGACTGGGATCAGCAGCGGCTCGACGTCTATGTCAAATATACCCAGGTGGTGGAGCAGTTTTCGGTCGACGATTCCGTGGAACTGCTGGCGCCACCCGATTTCGACGGCCCGGTGCCCCATCTTTCCGGCCAGCTTGCGATGAGCAACGTCACGGTTCTCGACACGACCGGGACACGCTTGCTCGACAATTTCTCCTTCACGATGGAATTGAACGAGCAGGTCGCCATCGACGGCAGTTCGACGGGGGGCGGCGAAACCCTGATCGAGGTCGCGTCCCGCCTTGCCGCCATGCAGAGCGGGCGGCTGACCCTGGGTGGTCGCGAGCTCAAAGACTGGCCGCTTGCGGTCACGGGTCGCCGCATTTCCTATGTCGGGACCGAGACCTTCTTCCCGCAGTCGGACATCGCCGACGCCCTTCTTTACGGGTTGCGGCACACCAACGAGCGGCCCAGCACGGAGACGACACGCCATAAGATCATCAAGGGACGCGGCAACAGCCTGGATTTTGCGGCCGACTGGGTCGACTACGCGGCCGCGGGCGCAACGGGTCCGGAGGACATCTACAAGGTGATGGCGGAGGTTCTGGCGATCGTCGATCTCGAGAGCGACATCGTCAGCTTTGGCGTGAACCGTCAGCTCGCCAGCGACGATCCCGAGATTCAGGCGCGTTTCGTTGAATCGCGCGCGATCTTTCGGCGCCGCCTCGAAGAAGCCGAGATGGTCCAACTCGTCGAGCCGTTCGATCCGTTGCGCTACAACACGCAGGCCTCGATCGGCGAAAACCTGGTTTTCGGCACCCCGATGACCGAGGCGTTCAGCCTGCGCATGCTGGGCAGCAATCCCGTCCTGCGCCGGGTCCTGGCAACCCAAAAGCTCGACGCCGACCTGTTCGAGATGGGACGGCAGATCGCCGACACCATCATGGAGGTCTTCGAAGGGTTGGCGCCCGACAACCCCCTGTTCGAGCAGCTCAGCCTGATGACGCCGGAACAATTCCCCGACTATCAGGCGGCCTTGAAACGGATTGGCACGCGGAGCTTTGCGCAGGTGCGGGCGGGCGATCAGGCAATCTTCCTCGACCTCGCGTTCGGATATATCGAGGCGCGCGACCGGCTCGGCCTGCTCGATAAGGACCGTATCCATCGATTGCTCGAGGCACGGCACATCTTCCACGACCTCCTCGGCGACGAGCAACGCGACATCGCGTTCTACGATCCGGCCCACTACAACGTCGCCGCGACCATCAAGGACAACGTTTTGCTCGGACGCGTGGCATTCGGCATTGCCGAAGCCGAGGTCAAGGTTGCCGCGGTCGTGCAGGCCATCATCGACGATTTCGACCTGCGGCCCATGGTGTTCACGGCTGGCTTGGCGTTCAACATCGGTAGCGGCGGGAAGCGGCTGACCGCGGTTCAGCGGCAGAAGTTGGCGCTGGCGCGGGCGATCCTTCGGCGGCCCGACCTCATTCTCGCACACCGGCCGCTTGGACAGCTCGATGGGCGAGCCCAGTCGGCCATCCTCAAACGCGTCATGGCGCGGGCCAAGGGCTCGGATGCCCCCGGCTTCGGGATCCTGTGGAACCTCGAGAACCCGAACCTCGGCGAGCAATTCCCCCGGATGATCCGCATGGAACACGGTCGCATCATCGCGGATCAGCAGAAGGAAGGTGGAGCAGAGGTGGTCACCCTGCAGGATTTCGGGCGCAAGCGGGCGTCGGCTTGAGCTCGTCCAGGCGGGCGGCGCGAGCCGCGGGCGCCCCGATACCATAGCGTCTCATCTTCAAGGATGGCCGATACTCGCGATCCTTGTCGAACCTCTGCAAGGGCATATGTGAATTGGGTGAAATGTGTGGTGCATTCCGGTTAAATTGTTCAGATAATGTGACGCAACGGAGCCTTAGTCCCGCGCGGGGGGTCTCCCGCCAATCGAGTGCGATAGCCAGCGCGTAACATCAGGCCGTGGCCAGGATGAAGATGTATTTCGTTCAGTTGGAGTATCGAAAGGAAGCGTCGTGAGTTTGTTGAAGGAAGACGTCGAAGTCTTGCGGGAAGTGCCGATCTTTGCTTCCGTCGAACTGTCGAAACTGAAGCTGCTTGCATTCGCCTCGCGACGACTGAACTTCGACCCGGGAGAGATCCTGTGTCGCGAGGGGGATCTTGGCGACACGGCTTTCGTCATCATCAAAGGAACGGCTGACGTTTTCGTCCGCGCGGGCGACAGCGAGATCAAAGTCGCGACCGTCGGACGAAACGACTTTATCGGCGACATGGCTATCCTGTGCGATATGCCTCGCACCGCCACCGTCAAAGCCGTCTGCCGCTGCGAAACGCTCATGATCGGCAAGTCCCAGTTAATGGGACTGCTGAAGAGCTTTCCCGACATGAGCATCGCCATGATGCGGGTCTTGGCCGGCCGGCTGGAGCGCACCAACCGGGCGCTGGCCCAGGTTCAGCAAGAGCGGGATCACCTGCATTGAACCTGGCCGGATCGGTGCAGGCGCGACCGCCTGAACCGAACTCTCCGCTATGTCGGAATCCGACCGTCCGGGGTATATTTGTCGACCGCTTGAGGAAGCGCCGTCGCGAGCCGCGACAGCAACTCCTCGCGTGACAGCCCGGTCTTCTGCGTCAGGGTCGCCAGGACATCGGGGCCGATCGCCTGTTCCACCTGATGCGGCGCGATGGGCTGGTTGGGCCCTTGGTTCACCCAGGACTGGGCCACCGGACCCTGGCCGTTCTGCTGAAAACGCTGCACCAGCTCGCCGAGTCCACCGCTCAGGAAGCCGCCCGCATTCGCGCCCCCGAGATTGCCGAGCAGTCCGCCAAGTCCCCCTGATTGGGCGGCTTGGCCGGGACCAGCAGGGCTGCCGGTTGGGCCATGTGCACCGCCCAGCATCTCGGCAATTTTATCTCGGTTCTGGTAGCCCGCGACCGCGAGAAGCCCCAGCAGCGCCGTCATCGACGGAAATCCATCACTCATCGTCCAACTCCCCACGTGATGATCTCAAAACCGCAGGATCGATCGGGAAGTTCCGGCCTCGATCGATCCGCCCGCGGGAAAGATCGGACCAGTCTTGCTCAAAGTCGCGCGTTTGCCGATACGAACTCGACCCCGGGCCGATTGCCGATGCGCTCGAAGAATGCCGCGAGAAATTCCCAGGCCGCGTCGTCGTGGACGAGGTGGTGAGTCAGTAGCCCGATCGGCGCCTGGTTGTGCCGCGCCGCCACCACCAGCCTGGCAAGGCGGTCACAGAGGTCATCGATGGAGCGCCCACGCCGCCCGTTGCGCCAATCGACGATGTCGAGGTCGCAATTGATCTCGCGGAGTCCCAGCGCATGATCGGAGGGAGGGTGGCTGAAGGCCGACAGCGCCGCAAAGCCCAGCGCCGGCAGGTGATCGACGAGGCTGGCGCGGATGCGGTTCCAGGGCGGCACGAGGATCGGGCACAGCGCGGCCCCGAATAGCGCGCAGAGCGCGTCACGCCCCTGCGCGATTTCGGCGATCACGGCGGTGTCCGGCCGCGCGCCCCCAAGTTCGCAGGCCCGCTCTCCCGCGCCCGCATGATTGGTGTGGCGCCAGCCGTGCTGGCACGGCGCCACGGACGGATGCCCCTCGAGCCAAGCCGCAAGCTCAGGTCGAACCCCGGCCGGGATCACGGCCAGCAGGATCGGCATCCCGGCACCCTCGCATAACCCGACGAGGCGCTCAAGCGCGGGCGACACCTCGGTTGCGTCGTCGTCGCGCAGCCAGAACCGCGTCGCCTGCCCCGCTTCGGCGGTTCGCGCCAATTCGGTTTCAACCGCATCCCATGCTGGATGGGTCACGCCACGATCCTCACAGGCTTGGAATTCTTTGGCCGACGGCCTGCCGCAGCCCGGCATCCAGCCGAGCCGAGGCGAGACTCACGGTCCGCTCCGTTTGGACGAACCGCATCGCCTCGGCTCCAAGCCGCTCGCGCAAGAGGGTGTCGCGGATCAATCGTTCGAGCGCCTCGACATAGGCGTCGAGGCTGTTGACGGTCAGGAGTCCGGTGCGGCCATGCTGGACCACGCTGGGCGTTCCCTCGCCCGTGACGGCCAGGACCGGAAGGCCGCAGGCCTGAGCCTCGAGATAGCTCAATCCGAAAGCTTCGTTGAAACCGGGCCAAACGAACAGATCGGCGCCGCGAAGAAGATCGGCGACCCCCGTGGCGCTCTGGGCGCCAAGCCATCTGACCCGGCCTGGCGGCACGCCGGCGAAGGAGGCTTCGACGGAGGGTCGGGCAGGCCCGTCGCCGACCAGCGTGATCCGCCACTCGAGATGGGCTAACCGAGCCAGGGCCGCGGCTAGAAAGTCATAGCTTGCGGCCTTGTCGCCCGCCCGCATCATCGCGACGGTGACGAGTTCGACCGGCTGGCCAGGGGCTCGAGGAAATCTCGGAGCGAAGCCGTGGGCGTCGATGAAGGGCGGCAGGTCGATCAGGCTCGAGGCCGCCGCGATATCGGCGAGGCCGCCGCGATCGTTGGCGGTGAAGCAGAAATTGACCGCTGCGTCCGCCACGGCCCTCTCCACCGCGGCATGGCCCTCCCGCCAGCGGCCATCGGCGCGCTTGGCCGCATGCGAGGCTTCGGCGGTGACATAGGGCAGGGCGAAGCGCACGGCGAGTGGATGCGCCACGAGGTCGGGGGCTTTGTAGTAGAGATGATAGGCAAACAGGAGATCGGGCGGGGTCTCCCGATTGGTCCACCGGCTCGCGAGCGCCTCGACCTCGCGCCCGGCCGCCTCCGCGCGACGTTGCAGCCCTTCCGGGTTGGGAATGCGCAAGTAGCCGCGGAAGTCGGAGAGAAGCACGACCTCGTGGCCCGCTGCGTGCAGGGCCGCCAGGAGGAGGCGCGCCATCTGTCTGTCACCGGAGGGCACCGGATGGTCGGGCGCCTTGAGGGGCGCGTAGAAGCCGATACGCAAAGCGGGATCCTGACGTTCTGTGCGGCTGGGTGGTCGCGCCCAGCCCTTGCGTCACGCGTTGTAGGGATCGGCCGCGTCGCGCAAGCCGTCGCCGAGAAAGTTGAAGGCCAGGATCACGAGGATCACGGGCACGACCGGGAACATGAGCCAGGGATAAAGCACCACGACGTTCATGTTCTGGGCTTCGTTCAACATCACGCCCCAGGACACGATGGGCGGCCGAAGGCCCAGGCCCAGGAAGCTCAGCGCGGTCTCGCCGAGGATCATGGACGGAATCGTGATCGTGGCCGATGCGATCAGATGGCTGATGAAGCCGGGCAGCAGGTGGCGCGCGATTATGCGGGGCGTCTTGGCCCCCATCAGCCGGGCTGCAAGCACGTAATCCTCTTCGCGCAAAGCGAGCAGCTTGGCTCGGACCGCACGGGCAAGGCCCGTCCAATCCATCATGCCCAAGATCACCGTGATGCCGAAATAGACCAGCAGGGGGCTCCAGGTCACAGGCATGATGGCCGCGAGGGCGAGCCAGATCGGGATGTGGGGAATCGAATGCACGATCTCGATCGCGCGCTGGCTGATCAGATCGAACCACCCGCCATAATAGCCCGCCAGCCCGCCGATCACGAGCCCGAGGCAGAAGCTGATCGAGATACCGATCAGCCCGACCGTCATCGAGACGCGGGCGCCGTACATGATGCGGGACAGGACGTCGCGCCCGAGCCTGTCGGTTCCGAGCAGGAATACGTTGCCGCCTTCTTGCGGGCACATCA
Source organism: uncultured Lichenihabitans sp. (assembly GCA_964245915.1). Lineage (GTDB taxonomy): Bacteria > Pseudomonadota > Alphaproteobacteria > Rhizobiales > Beijerinckiaceae > Lichenihabitans. The sequence goes on from CAXTOT010000022.1 coordinate 49,175, forward strand.
GGTGGAGGTCGCCCGGGATCAGCCCCCAAAACATGTAGGGGTCGCCGCGGCAGAAAAAGCGCAAAGACTCGACCTTGCTCCGATCGAGGTGATATTCGCGCCGCAGATTTTTCATGTCGAGCTGGAAGCTGGACCCGTAAACGAACGGTCCTACGAGGCTCCCGTTATGGAACAGGTGAATGGCCTGCGGGGGCGAGCGGATGAAATCGGTATTTCGCGTACCGCCCGCATAGGGCGCCAGAAATTCCGTGAAAGGAATCGTGGCGTAGAGGACCGCGAGGATGATGGCCGAGACCACCGCCATTCGGTGCCGCTTGAACTTCCACCACATCAGCCGCCATTGCGACGCCAGATAGATGCGCTCCTGCGCGGGAGAGAGCTTGCTCACCGCCTGCGGGTCGAAGGCGGCCTGCGACACGAAATGGGCGATCGGCCCGCCGGCGGTCGGAACGGGCGCGTTCACTTGGAGGTCCCTCCGACGAGACGGATGCGCGGATCCAGAAAGGCAAGCGCGATGTCGGAAATCAGCACGCCCACGATGGTGAGCGTGGCCAGGAACATGAGAAAGGAGCCGGCCAGGAACGTGTCCTGACTTTGCAGGGCGTGCACCAGCAGGGGCCCCGTGGTCTGCAGCGACATCACGATCGCGACCAGTTCCGCGCCGGAGACGATCGAAGGCAGGATGCTGCCGATGTCCGAGATGAAGAAGTTCATCGCCAGACGGAACGGGTATTTCATCAGCGCCTTGAGCGGGTGAAGACCCTTGGCGCGTGCCGTGACGACATATTGCTTCTGCAGCTCTTCGAGCAGGTTGGCGCGGATCGTCCGGATCATGCTGCCGGTGCCGGCCGTGCCGATGACGATCACCGGGATCCACAAATGACCTAGAATCGACTGGACCTTCGGCCAACTCATCGGCTGATTGAAATAGCGCGGATCCATCAGGCCGCCGATCGAAAGTCCGAACCAGCTGTTGGCGAAATAAAGGAAGATCAGCGCGAGCAGAAAGTGCGGGATCGCCAAGCCCAGCAGGCCCAGGGTGGTCAGCCCATAGTCGCCCCAGCTATACTGGTGCGTAGCCGAGTAGATGCCGATCGGGAACGCCACGATCCAGGTAAACAGAATCGTCGAAAACGAGAGCAGGACGGTCAGCCACAATCTGTCACCGACGACGTCGCGCACCGGCATCTGATATTCGAAGGAATAGCCATAGTCGCCGACGAAAAAACCGCCGATCCAGCGAAAGTACCGCTCGATGGGCGGTTTGTCCAAGCCGTATTCCTTCTTCATGAACTCGATGCGGCTGGTGTCGGCCTTCTCACCCTGGGCCTGCAACTCCGCCTGGTAATTGGAAAAATAGTCGCTCGGCGAGAGCGCCATGACGCCGAAGATGATCGCGCTGGTGACGAACAGTGTCGGGATCATAATAAGGATGCGCCGGACGAGGTAGGTCAGCATGACCGGTCAGCCTCCCGCCGCTTCATCGATCCAGAAGGTGTCAGGCATGTAGAGGCCGAAGAAGCCGCCGGGCTCGAAACCATACAAGCCGTGCTCGGGCACGTTGCGGACGGCGTCATTAACCACGATGGGCTGCTGCGTGCCGTTCACGATGCCGATGGTGAAGAGCTGGTCGGCATTGATCGACAGCATCTGGTCCCAAATGGAGCGGCGTTCCTCGGCTCCCGTCGAGTGGCGCCATTCGCGGTAGAGGTCGACGAGGCGCTGGGCTTCAGGAACGTCGACCGCCTCCCCTTCGTGTCCGTCGGATTCGAAGTTCAGGCCCCAGCGGGGCCACTGGAACTGTGACTCGTGTGTGGGCGCCAAACTATCGGGAGAAAGCGCCGAACTCGGCACGCCATTGTCGATTCCGGCCGAGATGGACATGATGGTCTCGCCGCTCAAGATGCGCTGACGGAACACATCGCGATGAGATGGATGGGTGAAGGCCCGCAGCCCAAGCTTGCTCCAATCGTCGCCGACGAGTTCCAGGATATCGACGTAGTCCTGATTGTCGCCAGCCGTTTCGACGATGATCTCGGCGCGCCGGCCGCTCGGCAACAGCCGGACCCCGTCGGAATCGCGCTTGTCGAGTCCGATCTCGTCCAGCAGTTTGTTGGCCTGGGCGCGATCGTAGGTGCTCCAGGCGGTCGCGTATTCGGGCTTGTACAGCGGGCTCTGCGGAAGGATTGTATTCGCGCTCTCGCGTGCCAGACCAAAAAACAGCGCCTGGTTGATGTCGTGCCGATTGATGCCGAGCGACAGAGCGCGTCGGAACCTCACATCCCGCATGAGCTTGCGCCATTCGGGATCGGCCGCGTTGAGGTTGGGCATGAGCGCCGCGTAGGAGCCATAGTTCTGCTCCCACAACCTCACTTTATAGCGGTTCATGCCCTCGTGCTGCTTGAGGAAGGTGTAGTCCTCGAAACCGAGATAGCGGGCTTGCAGCGTTGAATCGCCGCTCGCGGTCTTGGCTGGAATGAGGCTCGTCGTGCCGAGCGCCATCCGCACGCGATCGATATACGGAAGCTGGTGTCCGTCCTGGTCGACCCGGTGGTAGTAGGGGTTACGCTCGAACGTGAAGAGTTGGGCGGGCGGCTTGGTCCGATTCCGCCACGGTTCAAGCGTCGGAAGATCGGGATTTTCCGGCCGATACTGGCGCGACATGCGCTCATGCAGCGACGCCCAGTTCATGACATGGGCTTTTTTGACCTTGCCGGCGAGAGTGTCCTTGTCGACATATTTCTCGTGGAACTGTTTCAGATAGTGGGCCGGCATGTAGATGTAGAGCGGCTGCGGAGCCGCCAACGCAGGCAGGAATACTGGATTGGGATCGTCCCAGCTGTAACGGATCGTCGTGGCATCGAGAACTTCGAAGCGTGGCGGCTTGCCCCGGATCAGCATCGCGGCATCCGGCCCGGATGGATTGAGAGCGCGGTTGTTGGCGACGTCTTCCCAGTAGTAGCGGAAATCCTCGGCCGTGAACGGCTGACCGTCCGACCACTTGTGGCCCTCGCGTAGGTGCAGCGTGAACACCTTGTCCTCGCTGACGTCGAGGCTTTGCAGGATGTCGGGCACCAGATGCAGTTGCTCGTTGAAAACGACGAGACGGGAATACGAGTAGAGCGTCATCATGCGTAGATCGCGTTGATCGCCCATCAGCATGTGCCACGTGCCGCCGAAGACGCCCGTCTGCAGCTTCAAAGCCGGCAGATCGATGATTCGCGGATTTTTCGGCAGGCGCTCCGCCACCGGGGGCAGCGTGCCGGCCTTCACCTCATCCGCGAAAAACGGCGATTCCTGAGGGGCCGCCGTCTGGGCGTTGGCCGTCGTCAGGCCGCTCAACAGGCCGAGCAGCCCGACGATCACGACCGCGGCCTTGGCCCTCACGCCGCGAGCTCCCGGACGTTGGCCTCGGGCCGCGCCAGAACCATGTGGCCGTTGCCGAGATCGATCGGCCGCAGGCTCTCCGGGTGGCCCTCGTCCCGGAAGGCGGGCGACCAGCGCGCCGGATCGGAGGCGCTCTTGCCGGCCAGGTGTTTGAAATCCAGCGGACGATCGAGGTCGGGAAACGGCACGGCCCCGAGGAGAGCCTTGGTGTAGGAATGCACGGGCTCGCGGAAAATGAGTTCGCGCGGCGCGATCTCCACGATGCGGCCATGCGCCAGCACCGCGATCCGATCCGCCACATAGTCCACGACCGCGAGATTGTGGGAAATGAACAGATAGGTGAGCCCGAGCTCGCGCTGCAGATCCTTGAGCAGGTTGAGCACCTGGGCCTGGACCGACACGTCCAAAGCCGAGACCGGTTCGTCGCAGATGATGAGGTCCGGATTGAGCGCGAGCGCCCGGGCGATCCCGATGCGCTGGCGCTGACCGCCTGAAAAACTGTGCGGATAGCGGTTGAGGAAACGCCGGTCTAGCCCGACGGCACTCATGAGGTCGCCGACCCGTTCGACCTGTTCGCGCCGCCCGCCCTTGCCGTGGATCTCCAGCGGTTCGCAGAGCAGGTTCAAGACCGTCATGCGCGGCGACAGCGAGCTGACCGGATCTTGAAAGATCATCTGAACGCGTTGCCGGAAATTGCGCTCCTCATCGCCGCGCAGCTTCAGAACGTCGACCGCCTTGCTGCCGTCGTTGAAAATGACCGAGCCGCTGTCCGCCTTGATGGCGCGCATGATGAGTTTGGACACGCTGGTCTTGCCGCAGCCACTCTCGCCCACGAGCCCGAGGCACTCGCCCCGCTTGATATCGAAGCTGACATCGTCGACCGCGACCACGGCCTCCTTGGCCTTGCCGAACCATCCCTGGTTCTTCACCTTGTAGGTCTTGCGCAGGTTGCGGACGCTGAGCAGCGGCTCGGCATTGTCGGCAGGGCTAGGCCGGCGCGCCTTGACGAGCGGCGCCACATCCTCGCCCGCGTCGCGCAGCGCCACCAGCCTCTCGTCGCGCCCCATGTCGAAACGCGGCACGGCTTTGAGCAGGGCCTTGAGATAGGGGTGTGAGGGCCGGCGGAAGATGTCCTCCGCGCTGCCCGCCTCCATGACCTCGCCGTGGTAGATCACCACGACTTCGTCGGCCATGTTGGCCACCACGCCCAGGTCATGGGTGATCATCAGGATCGCCATGCCGAGTTCTTGCTGCAAGTCGCGCATCAGATTGAGCACCTGCGCCTGGATGGTGACGTCCAGCGCGGTCGTGGGCTCGTCGGCGATCAGCAGGGCAGGGTGGCAGATGAGCGCCATGGCCAGCATGGCGCGCTGGCGAAGGCCGCCGGACAATTCAAAGGAATACATGTCATAGGCGGTTTTCGGCTTCTTGAAGCCGACTAGGCCCAGCATGTGTTCGGTGACGTTCCTGGCCTCGCCATGCGCCACGGGTCGATGCAGCCGCAGCGCTTCCTCGATCTGGTTGCCGATCGTATGGACGGGCGACAGCGACGACATGGGCTCCTGGAAGATCATGCCGATCCTGCCGCCCCGCAGCGAGCGGATCGCGTGTCCGTCGCGCGGCATCTTCGCGATGTCGACCGGGTCGGCCCCCATTATTGCCGGATCGTTGAACAGGATGCGTCCACCCGTGACCGCTCCGGCCTTCGGCAGTAGGCCCATGACGGCTTGCGAGATCACCGTTTTGCCCGACCCGGACCCTCCCACGAGCGCCACCGTTTTGCCGGCCGGAACGCGGAACGACACGCTCTTCACGACCTCGATGGGCCGTTCCTGCAGCCTGAAGGCGACCTTCAGTTGGTCCACCCGGAGGATGTCCGGTTTCCCAATGTTCGGCACGGGCCCTTGCAGCATTCACACCTCTGCGCGCGTTAATGGTCGAACGATGTCATACCGCGCCCGCCGAAGCTAGACGGGACTTCAGCGCTTGTGCGGCCATGGCGTAGCCACCCGATGCGCCATCGATGAAATGAACGTGGTTGGCTTGGGTGGTCGACGGAACCAGACAGGTGATCGTCGCCGCCGCCTGACGGTGCAGACCGAACCGCGCGACGCCGTCCCGCTCGGCGCGTTCCAGGCGCGCCTCGATCGCGGCCGCGAGCGTCAGGTCGCAATCCAACGTCATCATCAAACTGTCGTCATATTTGCGGAAGTCCGAGTTCTCGACCACCTCGCGCAGATAACGCTGGGCCGAAAAGCTCCCGAGTTTCATTCCCAACCCGAGCACGACGGAAGCGAGCAGGAGCTCGCCCGCCGACCGGATATAGCCCAGGGGGCGCCACTGCCCCTGCCGATGCTGCAGCCGCGCATCGATGCCGATCGGCTTGAGACGGAGTCCCGCGAAGGGCCTGAACACCGGGACGGGTCGCGCCGCCTCCGGGTGCTGCTCGACCAACAGCAGGATGTCTTCCACCAAGGCCCGGAAGCCCGGCTCTTCCGGGCGGCCGAAGGGACGCACAAGAACCGACAGGATCACTCCATGCTTGGCTTTGTGATCCTGGAAGCGGCAGGACAGGCCGGTGAGGTCGGGCTGCGCGTCGGGGGGCGCTGGCGGGGCGCCGATTTCGCCAGCCTTGAGACGTTGTTCCGCCCAAGCGAGGCCGCCCCCTGAAAACATCGCGTAGGTGACGTTGGGCGAGGCGGAAAATCGAGCGATGCGCACGTCGTGCCCCGCGGCCCGGATCTCGGCGACCCGGACCGTTGCGCCGCGTAACGCGAGGCCGAGTTCTCGGCCCACCCAGGATGCGGTGGCCGACAAGGCACCAGCGGCTTCGACGGTATCCTCGGCCGCGACCGCGAAACTCGCGCCGTCGCCGCCGAAGATGAACGGGAATTCGAGATTTCCCAGCGCGTTGGAAACGGCCGAGATCACGGCCGCGCCGGCCGTATTGACCAATTTATAGCGACCGGCTTCGATCGCCGTGGTCGAGGAGACGACGTCCGTCAAGCCAACCGTCCAATCGTCGGGGAGGGGCACGAACGAGCGAGGATCGGCAACGCCACGGAATCCCGAGAAGGCTGGCACGCCGAGGTAAAAGCGCGCGGTCTCCGACGCCGTGCCGGCGCCTCGGGGCGTGGTGCCGGGCTGAGCACCCGCCGGATCCTCGGTCCTAAATGCATCGTGGTCGATGTGCGTCATAGGAGCCGTCCATCGTTCGGGCCAGTCGGGCGGGAACACCCGCACAGAATGCGCATGAAGTTCAACTCTTTGCGATAGCCAAGGCTTCCGAGCATGGCATAATCTTTGCCTCGTTAAGCTGTCTTGACGAAGTCAAAATCGGAGTCGCCCACCCGTGCCGTCCTCCAGCTGCTTCGACGAGATGACCCGCCCCGATGGGCTGCCGCGCGAAGTCTACGGCCGTCTCGCTCGCTGGCTCTCGGAGGCCAAGCCCGAGCTTCTGGCCTCGCGCCGATCGCAGGCCGACCTCCTGTTCCGGCGGATCGGCATCACCTTTGCGGTCTACGGCGAGAAGGACGCCAGCGAACGGCTGATCCCCTTCGACATCGTTCCCCGGCTGATCGGCCAGAGCGAATGGAAGCGGCTCGAGGTGGGCCTGGTTCAGCGCGTCAGAGCGCTCAATATGTTTCTCACCGACATCTATGGCGCGCGCGAAATTCTGCGGGCCGGGATCGTGCCGCCCGAGCTGGTCTTCCAGAACCCTTATTTTCGACCCGAAATGGTCAATCTTCGCGTCCCGTACGATACCTACGTCCATATCGCGGGGATCGACATCGTGCGGATCGACGCCGACGACTTCTATGTTCTCGAGGACAACGCCCGAACCCCGTCCGGCGTATCCTACATGCTGGAGAACCGGGAGGTCATGATGCGGCTGTTCCCGGAGCTGTTCGCGGCGCACCGCGTGGCGCCAGTCGAGAATTATGCCGATCTGCTGCTGCATTCCTTGCGCAGCGTGTCGCCCCCGAGCGCCGACGCCGACCCGGTCGTGGTGCTGCTCACGCCTGGCCAATATAACTCGGCCTATTACGAACATTCCTTCCTGGCCGATAAACTCGGCATCGAGCTGGTGGAGGGCCGCGATCTCTTCGTCGACAACGAAACCGTGTACATGCGCACCACCGAGGGGCCGAAGCGGGTCGATGTCATTTATCGCAGGATCGACGACGACTTTCTCGATCCGCTGGCATTCCGCCCCGATAGCGGGCTCGGGGTGCCGGGCCTCATGAGCGCCTATCAGGCGGGCGCCGTCACGCTCGCGAACGCGGTTGGGACCGGGGTGGCGGACGACAAGGCGCTTTACACCTACATGCCCGAGATCATCCAGTTCTACCTCGGGGAAGCGCCGCTGCTGAAAAACGTGCCGACCCATCGTTGCCGTGAACCGGACGCGCTCCGCTACGTGCTCGAACATCTCTCCGAACTGGTGGTCAAGGAGGTCAATGGCTCGGGCGGCTACGGCATGCTGGTCGGACCACACGCGAGCCGCGAACAGATCGCGATCTTCACCGAGAAGCTCAAACAGGACCCCGCCAATTTCATCGCGCAACCGACCCTTGCGCTCTCCACCTGTCCGACCTCGATCGCGGCGGGCATCGTGCCGCGCCATGTGGACTTTCGTCCCTTCGTACTGAGCGGGGCGACGGGCACCCGTGTGGTGCCGGGTGGCCTCACGCGCGTTGCCATGGAGGAAGGCTCGCTGGTCGTGAACTCGAGTCAGGGCGGGGGCACCAAGGACACCTGGATCATCGACGATGAGGAGACGGGCCCATGAGCCGGCTCGAGACCAGCGCCGAGGGGCCTCCGATCGCGATGCGGCGCCCGGTGCGTAAATTCACCATGCTGTCGCGGACCGCCGACAACATTTTCTGGCTGACGCGCTATGTCGAGCGCGCCGATTTTCTGGCCCGCACCCTGGAGGCAACCCAGCGGCTCTCGGCCTTGCCGGCCGTCTACAACGAGGCCGGCACCGAATGGGAAAGCGCGCTCGAATCCTCGGGCGCGGCCGATGCCTATCGTGAAAAATACGACACGGTCGAAGCCGATCAGGTGGTCGACTTTCTGACCTTCGATCCGGACAATCCGTCCTCGATCCGCAACTGCATCGAACTCGCACGCACCAATGGTCGTGCGGTACGGACCGCGATGACGGCCGAGATGTGGGATGCCTTGAATGGCGCCTGGCTCGAACTCAAGCGTTTCGAGGGGGCTCGGTCGCCGTCCGACGAGAGCCGGCGCGAAGAGATCACGCGGTTTCTCGACTTCGTGAAGCAGACCGCGCTCGTGTTCGACGGCTCGGTCTACCGCACCATGCTGCGCGACCCGTCCTATTGGTTCTCGCGCCTCGGCGTCTTCATCGAACGCGCCGACAATACGGCCCGGATTCTCGACGTGAAATACCATGTCCTCTTGCCCGACACGGAGGCCGTCGGCGGCTCCCTCGACTACTTCCAATGGGCCGCGATCCTGCGCGCCGTGTCGGCGCTCACTGCCTATCATTGGGTGTATCGCGAAGGCATCAAGCCGTGGCTGGTGGCCGACCTCCTGATCCTGCGATCGGAAATGCCGCGATCCCTGCTGTCCTGCTATGAGAATATCGTGCGTTGCCTGGAGTCGATCGGTAAGGCGTACGGACGCCAGGGGGCGGCCCAGCGGCAGGCCAGGCGCACGATGGCCATGTTGGAGAATGCTTCCATCGAACAGATCTTCCAACAGGGCCTGCACGAGTTCATTACCGGCTTCATTGAGGACAACGACGAACTGAGCGCGGCAATCGCCGAGCAATTTCTCCGCTAGGGCCCGGTATGCGGCTCCGCGTTCGACAGAAGATCCATTATCGCTTCGACCGTCCCGCCAGGATGATCACGCATGTCCTGCGGCTCACGCCGCGATCCCACGACGGGCAACACGTCATCCGCTGGAACATCGATGTCGAGAGCGATTGCGCGCTGAAGGCTGGCGAGGATGGCTTCGGCAACGTGACGCACGTGTTCACCGTCAGGGGACCTTGCGACGAACTCACCATGTCGATCGTGGGCGAGGTCGACAGTTTCGACATGCAAGGTCTCGTGCGGGGGTCTGCCGAGCGGCTGCCCGTCGAGCTTTATCTCCGGGCAACATCCTCGACCACCCCCGACGCGGCGCTTCGCCGGTTCGCGGATGGTGTGGCTTCGGATCTTGGAACACTGGACAAGCTCAAGGCGCTGATGGCCGGTATCCGCAAGGCTGTCGTTCTCGATTTTGAGGTGGTCGAGGGCGGCGATGTTGCCGTGGCTTTCGCGTCGGGCCGCGGCAATGGCGTAGACCTCGCTCAGATCTTCGTCACCTGTGCGCGCCTGATCGGTTGTCCGGCCCGTGTGACGACCGGCTACTATCTTTGCGAGGATCGGCAGCGGGCCCTGCGCCACGGCTGGGCGGAGGTGTTTGTCGCGGGAACCGGATGGATCGGGTTCGACCCGGCCCATGACATCCGGATCGGGGAAAGACATGTCCGGGTGGCAACCGGGCTCGACGGGTATTCGGCGGCGCCCGTGCGCGGGACGCGCACCGACAATGCCAGCGTGACGCTCGAGCTCATCGCGCTGCCAGCCCCGGCTTGGGCAGGCCAGCACAACCAGCGCTGACGCCCCGCGGTCATTCTGCGTCGCTTTGTCGCTCTTTTTCACGGGAACTTTGGCCAGCTTCAAGGAACCACAAAAGAAATCGTGGCTCTGGTCCCCATGATGAACAAACATTTAAAATTGTGACCTTTCGATGATCTTTGCCACATTTTCGCCAACAGAGGTAAATGCGTCTTTTCGGTAACAATGGTGACGTTTCGCACGAACTTTGCTCTTCATTAACTTGCTCGCGGCGATTGGCGCTGTAGGTTGACCTCACCTTGCAACGACACGGATTCGCCATGACGCTCTCATTTCGCCTGACCACCGCCGCCGCTTTGAGCCTTGCCTTTGCGGGTACCGCCTTCGCGGCCGACCTTCCGCTCCGCAGCGCCCCGCCGGCGTTCGTGCCGCCGCCCCCGGTGTTCACTTGGACGGGCTTCTACCTCGGCGCTAACGCGGGTTACGCGTTCGATGCCACCTCGCGCTTCCAGTCCAATGATGCCGTGTTCGCCGGTGTGCCGCAGACCACGGCCAAAGTGAGCGACAGCGGGTTCACGGGTGGTGGCCAGATCGGCTACAACTATCAGTTCGGTGCCGGCAGCGGCGTCGTGGTCGGTGTCGAAGCCGACGCCGCCTTCATGGATATCGACAAGCGCACGGGCGTCCAGTACTTCCCCGGCGAAACCCGCTTCACGCAAGCCTTTGGAACCACGGGCGTCGTCTATCATGGCAGCCTGGATTACCTCGGCACCGTGCGCGGCCGGATCGGCTATGCCTTCAACCAGTTCCTGATCTACGGCACCGGCGGTTTCGCTTACGGCGGCGTCAACAGCAGCGCCAATGTCTACATCCCGCCCACGGGCGCGCTGATCGCCTCGGGCGGCAACAGCAAGACCGGCACCGGTTTCGCCTACGGCGGCGGCGTCGAATATGCGCTCCCGACCGGCAGCTTCCTCAACTTCTTCCACTCGAGCGCCGTGACCGTGAAGGCGGAATACATTCACTACGATCTGGGCAACAGCACTTTCGCGATCGGCGCTGGGCCGAACGTGCTCTACACCTCCCGCGTCAAGACCGATGGCGACCTCGTCCGCGCCGGTATCAACTACAAGTTCTAGTCGGTTCCGCCTCGGGTTGAGGCGGGCGAAGACAAACAGAACGGCCGGCGAGATTGTCTCGCCGGCCGTTTTCCGTTGTGCGCCCAGCTAAGGCCTGGGTCGCATGACGCGCCAGCGCGGCGCGAGACGTTTCAATAAACGTAAGGGTAGATGTAGCGCTGGATGACGTCCTCCACGAGGAACAGCAACAGCAGCAGGATGATGGGCGAGACGTCGATGCCGCCAAGATTGGGCAGGATCCGCCGAATGGGCCGCAGCAGCGGCTCGGTCAATCCATTGAGAAAATTCCAGATCGAGCGCACGAAATCGTTGCGGAAGTTGACCACGTCGAAGGCGAGCAGCCAGGACAGGATCGCGGTCGCGATGATGACGTAGCTGTAGATGTGCAGAACGAGGAGGACGACGTCGAGCAAGGCGCGCATAAAGGCTCCGGCAACGGGTTAGCCGGAAACCGGCCCCCTCGATTTAGCGATCCGCGTGATGCGCCGCAACATGTCTACGGCTGGGCGGGGTCTTCGTCGACGAGGCAGCCGTATTCCGAGGCGCTGTCGACCAGCCAATGCCAGAAGCTCGCCGCATAGCTACGCGGGACCGCAAGTCCGTAACCCGAGGCGCCATCGCGCCGCCAAACGATTACAGGCGTGGCGCCCGCCACCGTGACGGCCACCGCATCGGCCGGGAAGGTGCGCGGATGCAAATCGATCGGCACGAGTTTGGCCAGCGTCTCACGCGCCCGCGGACCTGAGACCGTAAGGGTTACGCGCGCGTCTCCGGCTTGCACGACCGAGCAGGCCGGCTCAAAGGGCGCCAGAAGATCGCGGACCTCACCGATCCGATCGGGCGATCCGACCCCGAGCCATTGATCGGGACCGATCCACATCAGCGCCAAATCCGACGCGAGGGTCCGGCGCGCGGTGCCGGGCAGTTCAAATCCACGGGCCCGCAATGCCTCGCGCCATTCCACGCCCGGCCGTTTGCTGGCCAGGATCAGGCACAGGTCCACGTCCGTGCGTTCGCACAGAACCACCCCGGCCTCCCCGTCTAGACGGCCACTCCGGCCGGCCACGATCAGGCCTTCGAGAGCGGACCGGGGCTCGAGCCGGAGGTCAGACACGCAGCTTCTTTCCTTCCGGGTCGTAGAACACCGGTGAGCAGACCTCGACGAGCGTGTCGCGGCCGCGCATCGGATCGTAGGCCCGAACCTGCTCGCCGAGCCGTTGCGGCCCGCGCACCAGCACCCCCAAAGCGATGTAGCTTTGCAGGGTCGGCGACCAACAGGCCGAGGTCAGGTAGCCCTCCTGGCTGCGCAGCTTGTTCTCGGCGGCGGGCCGCAGCAGATGTGCGCCGGCCTCGATGGGGTTCGTCGCGATCAGGGGTTTGAAGCCGACCAGGATCGGACGATCATGCGCCAGCAGGGCGGGGCGCTGGGACAGGGCCGCGCCGATATAGTCCTTCTTGGTGGACATCAGCTTGGATAGGCCGAGATCGCGCGCCGTCAGCTTGCCGTTGAGTTCGCCGCCCGCCGCGTGGCCCTTCTCGATCCGCAGCACGTTGAGGGCTTCGAGGCCGTAAGGCAGGATTCCGTGGGGCTGTCCGGCCGCCATCAGGGCGCGCGCGACGGCATCGCCGAACCGCGCCGGTACCGCGAGTTCGAAGGCGAGTTCGCCGGAAAAGGAGATGCGAAACAGCCGCGCCGGCGTGCCGTCGGCGAGGCTCATCTGGGCCGCGGCCATGAACGGGAAAGCCTCATTGGACAGATCGAAGCCGGGTTCGACGACGCCGCTCAGCGCCTCGCGGGCGCGAGGGCCGGCGATCGCCCATTGCGCCCATTGTTCGGTGACCGACACGCAGGCGACGTCGAGTTCGGGCCAGAGCACCTGGGCGCAGAACTCCATGTGACTCATGACGGCAATCGCATGGGCCGTGGTGGTCGCGACCACGTAGCGGTTCGGCTCAAGGCGGGCGACGGTGCCGTCGTCCATGACGAAACCGTCCTCGCGCAGCATGACGGCATAGCGGGCGCGGCCGACCGCGAGATTCGCGATGGCATTGCAATAGAGCTTGTCCAGGAAGGCGCCGGCGTCCGCTCCCACGACCTCGATCTTGCCGAGCGTCGAGACATCGCACAGCCCGACCCCCGTCCGGACAGCCGTGACCTCGCGGTCGCAAGCGTCGCGCCAGCCCTTGTCGCCCGCTTTGGCGAAATACTGCGCCCGAAGCCACAGGCCCGCTTCGGTGAAGACCGCGCCTTGCTGCTCGGCCCAGTCGTGCCCAGCCGTCAGCCGGGTGGGCTTCAGCTCCTTGCCGCGATGATGGCCCGCCAGCGCCCCGAACGACACCGGGGTATAGGGCGGCCGGAAGCGCGTGGTGCCAACCTCCGGAATGCTGCGCCCGGTGAGTTCGGCCATCAGCGCGAGGCCGTTGACGTTGGCAGTCTTGCCCCCGTCGGTCGCCATGCCGAGCGTCGTGTAGCGCTTGAGGTGTTCCACCGCGCGGAACCCCTCGCGTTCGGCCAGGGCGACATCGTCGGTCGTCACATCGTTCTGGAGGTCGATGAAGGCTTTGCCGCGCGCCGATTTCACGCGCCAGAGCGGCGTCACGGCCGTGCTCTCGCTGTCGGCCGAGGGAACGATGACGGAGCGCGGGTGAAAGCCGCAGGCCGCCGCCGCATCGTGGCCGCCGCGCACGCCGTCGGCAAGGCAGGCCGCCAGAGCGAAATCGCCCTTGGCGGCGCCCGCCACCTCCATGCCGGGTGGAAGAACGCCGGGCAGGAAGGCCGCCAGCGCGGGATCCCAGGTCGGTTTGCCGCCAAGATGGGTCGACAGATGCACGGTGGGCTGCCAACCGCCCGACACGGCGAGCAGGTCACAGGCCAGGGTCAAAGCCGAGCCCTCGGCGGGCTGGATCTCGACGCCTTCCACCTCGCGGCGGCCGAGGGTTCGCGTCACCACCCCCTCGACCAGCCGAGCCCCGGTCTGGCTGGCGAGATCGCTCAGTTCGGCGAGAGCGTCCGGGCGCGGGTCGACGATGACCGCGACCGTAATGCCCGCCTCGGCGCAGGCGCGCGCCGTGCGATGGGCGTCGTCATTGTTGCCGAACAGCACCGCCCGGGCGCCGGGTTTTACGGCGAAGCGATGGATATAGGATCGCACGGCACCCGCCAGCATCACGCCGGGCCGGTCGTTGTCGCCGAACACGAGCGGCCGTTCGATGGCGCCCGAGGCCAGCACCGCCCGTTTGGCCACGATGCGCCACAGGCGCTGGCGTGGCGCGAAGGCGGGCGGAACGGCAAGGTGGTCGCTCACGCGCTCGACGGCGGCGTAGCTGCCCCCATCGTAGACCCCGAACAGGGTGGTCCTCGTCAGCACGGTGACCTCCGGCAAGGAGGCGAGCTCGGCCGCGACCGCATCCACGAAGCCTCGTGCCGACTGACCGCCAACGGCGCGGTCGTCGCTCAGCAGACGGCCCCCGAGGGCGAAATCCTCGTGGACCAGAATGACCCGTGCGCCCGAGCGGCCTGCCGCCAGCGCGGCCATCAACCCGGCAGGGCCGCCGCCAATCACCAGCACGTCGCAGAAGGCCGATACCTTGTCATAAGGGTCCGGGTCCGGCGCCGTGGCGGCCCGCCCTAGGCCCGCGGCCCGGCGTATGATGGGCTCGTAGACCGTTTCCCAAAAGGCCGCTGGCCACATGAAGGTCTTGTAGTAGAATCCGGCGGCAAGCACCGGGGAAACAAGGGAATTTAGCGACATCACGTCGTATTTCAACGACGGCCAGCGGTTCTGGCTGCGGGCCGCGAGCCCATCGTAGAGTTCCGCCGTCGTGGCGCGTGTGTTGGGTTCGCGCCGGGCGCCGTCGCGCAATTCCACGAGCGCGTTCGGCTCTTCCGAACCCGCCGAGAGAATGCCGCGCGGGCGGTGGTATTTGAAGGAGCGGGCCACCAGCCGGACGCCATTGGCGAGCAACGCGGAGGCCAGCGTATCGCCCGCAAACCCTTCGAGCTTGCGTCCATCGAAGGTAAAACGAAGCGGGGCCTGGTTCGCGGCCGCACCTTTCAACCGGAACGGCTGGGTCCTAACCAAAGCTTGTGCGGGCGCCTCGGCGCTGGCGCGTTCGGCAGTCAGCCCATCGACCGCCTCGCGTGTGATCTCGCTCATTGCGGCACGCTCTCGGCGCGCTCGCGCGCCACCACAACGCCGAGGATCGCGTGAGTGGTCACATTGCGGTCGACCACCAGCCAAGCCCTGCATCCCGCCACGTGCTGCCAGTATTCCTGGTGACGGCCCGACGGATTGGTTCTCACATAGGCGTAGTCGACGAACAGCGTGGTGTCGGGCAGGGCGCCACGGCCCTCGACCCGCGGTCGCACCGGCCCGGCATCGCCGAGATAGGCGAATTCGGAATGGGCTCTGTCACCACAATAGGGGCAGCGGATGCGCATCGTGGGCTCTCGCTAGTGCAGGTTCGGCTGAGCGCCGGCACCCGCCTCATTGATCAGAGATCCGGTTGCGAACCGATCCAGCCGGTAGGGCGCGTTCAAGTCGTGCGGTTCGTCTTTGGCGATCGTATACGCGAAGCAGAAGCCGGAGGCGGGCGTCGCCTTGAAGCCGCCGTAGCACCAGCCGCAATTGAGATACAGCCCGCCGACGTCGGTTTTGTCGATGATGGGCGAGCCGTCCATCGACATGTCCATGATGCCGCCCCAGGAGCGGAGGACCCGCAAGCGCCCGAGCCCGGGCATGATGGCGAGCGCCTCTTCCATGACGTCCTCGACGATCGGCAAGTTGCCGCGCTGCGCGTAGGAATTATAGCCGTCGAGGGCGCCCCCGAAGACGAGGCCACCCTTGTCGGATTGGCTGATGTAGAAGTGGCCGGCACCGAACATGACCACGTTAGGCACCAGCGGCTTGACGCCCTCGGACACGAAAGCCTGTAGCACGTGGCTCTCGATGGGCAGGCGGAGACCTGCCATGGCGGCCACACGCGACGAGTTTCCGGCGCAGGCGAGCCCCACCTTCTTGGCCGCGATGAACCCCTTGGCGGTCTCGACGCCCGCGATGGCGCCATTGATCACGCGCAGGCCGGTGACCTCGCAATTCTGCAGGATATCGACACCGAGCTTGTCGGCCGCGCGCGCATAGCCCCAGGCCACGGCATCGTGGCGCACGGTGCCGCCGCGCCGGTGTAGCAGGCCGCCGTGGATGGGAAACCGCGCATTGTCGAAATCGAGCATCGGGACCAGAGATCGGACGGCGGCCCGATCCAGCAATTCGGCGTCCACGCCATGCAGCCGCATGGCATTGCCGCGATAGGCGTAGGCGTCCCGCTGGGCGTCCGAATGGAACAGGTTCAGCACACCGCGCTGGCTGACCATCGCATTGTAATTGATCTCCTGCTCCAAGCCCTCCCACAACTGCAGGGACTTTTCGTAGAAGGGGATATTGCCGGGTTCCTGGTAGTTGGAGCGGATGATCGTTGTGTTGCGTCCGACGTTGCCGTTTCCGAGCCAGCCTTTCTCCACCACCGCGATGTTGGTGAGGCCGTGCTGCCTGGCAAGATAATAGGCGGTTGCGAGGCCATGGCCGCCCCCGCCCACGATGACGACGTCATAGGCGCGCTTCGGGGTCGGCTCGCGCCATTGCGGGGGCCAGCCGGTCTGTCCCTCAAAAGCCTGGCCGAGAACCGAAAAAATCGAGTAATGCACGTCGTGTCCCCGCACCCCGACGGATTTTATGCCGGCTGTTCGTTCGAACTCAATCGTGCTCGGATTGCAACTGTCCGCTGCGGCGCACAAAAAAGGCATGGCTTTGTCCAGAGGGACCTGTCCATGCGGTTGAGCGAGGCCGACCGCGCGATGGTGGGCGGCGCGGACGGACCCGCGGCCCAATTCGCGATGGAAATCCTGCTGCGGTTCGGCGCGGCCGTCGGGGCGCCCCGTCTGATCGACATCACCCAGGCGCATGTCGATGGCTGCCTCTACCATGGTGAGGTCAGCCTCGATTTCGTCGATCGCCTCGTGGCCGATGGCGGCCGCTGCCTGGTGCCTACGACGCTGAACGTCGGCTCCATGGACCTCATCCACCCCGACCTGATCCGCGGGGATCAACGCACGGCGGGGCGGCGCCTCATGGAGGCGCATCTTGCGCTGGGCTGCGAACCGACGTTCACCTGCGCGCCGTATCAGACCCGCTTCCGGCCGAAGTTCGGCGAGCAGATCGCCTGGGGCGAATCGAACGCCATCGTGTTCGCCAATTCGGTGATCGGCGCGCGCACCAACCGCTACGGCGACTTCATCGACCTCTGCTGCGGGTTGACGGGCCGGGCGCCCGCCTTCGGGCTGCATCTCGATGAGAACCGCATCGGCAGCATTCTGTTTCGGCTGCCGAAGCTGCCGCCCTCGACGCTGGCCGGCGAGTCTCTCTATGTGGCGGTCGGTTATCTGGTCGGCGAACGGTCGCGGGGCAGGGTGCCAGTGATCGAGGGACTGCCGACAAGTTCGGACGATCAGTTGAAGGCGCTCGGCGCGGTGGCGGCCTCCACCGGATCGGTGGCGCTGTTCCACGCGGTCGGCATCACCCCGGAGGCGCCGACACGGGGCGTTGCGCTTGGCGGCGGGCAGCCTGAGGAAATCATCGACCTCACCCAGGCCGACCTTCGTGACGCGCTCGCGCGCTTGTCGACCGCTGCGGACGGCGCGCCGCTCTCGGCCATCAGCCTCGGCACCCCGCATTTCTCGCTGAGCGAGTTTCGAGATCTGGCAAAGCGCCTGCCCGGCTTCAAGGCAGCGCCCGGCGTCGATGTTTTCGTCAACACCGGCCGGGACACCCATGCGGCCCTCGGCGAGGCCGGCCTGCTGGCCACCCTTGAGGCCGCTGGTGTGACGATCCTCACCGACACCTGCGTTTATGTCACCTCCGCGCTGCGACGCCTCGACGGAGCCGTGATGACCAATTCGGGAAAGATGGCCCACTACGCGCCCGGCAATCTCGGGGTCGAGGTCGCGTTCGGATCGCTCGACGATTGTCTTGCCTCGGCGGCGGCCGGCTATATTCGTCGGCGCGAGGCGTGAGCCTCGTCCCGGTTCTGTGTCTCGCGGAGGGCGAGGCCGAGGGCCTGGTGGTGCTGTGGCCGACTCCCTTGAGCTTCTGGGGCGGCTTCGACGCCGCGACCGGCCGTGTCATCGACAGGTCCCATATCGCGTTCGGCCAGATCGTCACCGGGCGGGTTCTGGTCATGCCTTCGGGGCGTGGCTCGAGTTCGTCGAGTTCCGTACTGGCGGAGGCGATCCGTCGCGGCACGGCGCCGGCCGCGCTCGTGCTCGTCGAGAGCGACCCGATCATTGCGGTGGGGGCTATCGTGGCGCGGAAGCTGTATGGCCGGGCTTGCCCCGTCGTGGTCTGGCGGGCCGCCCTATCGGCGTTGCATGATGGGCTGCGGGTCCGGGTCGCGGCGGGCGAGGCGGGCTCGATCATCGAGCTTTTGGCGTGACACCTGGTGCTCTGTCGCCCGCGCCCGAGCGACATGGCTTTGACTTTGGCAAGCCGCACCCGCAGGGTTGATTCGACAAAGGCCAGTTTGCTTCGGACCAGTTTGCTTCGGAAGAGCGTTGAGGCCACGCCACCGCCACCGCCCTCATTGAGTGACCCACGTGCCTTTTGCCTCTTGGCCCCAATTTGCAGGGCGTGATCTACGCCGTGCCTTAGTCTTGGTTTTGCTGCTGACGCTGCCTGGAGTGGCCGGAGCGCAGATGGCGCTGCCGGGTGCCGTCGCACCGGCCCCGGAGGGTACGGTCGAGACCCCCGCAGCCGCGCAACACCCTCGGCCAAAGGCGAGCGCACCCCGCCTTGCCCCCGTGCAGGTGCCCGGCGTCGCCGGGCTGGCCGGCAAGACCATGTCCCGCAATGGCGGGGCCTCGCAGGTCACGTTCCAACCCCACGACAAAGAGGTCGAGGTGGCCCGCCTGACGCTTTCGGGCCAGCGGATCAGCAATGCGCGCGAGGTCTGCCAGGTGGGGGGGCCTGCCACGCCCATCACGGTCAAGCCGATGGGACGGCCGGACGGGGTCGAGCGGATCCAGCTGGATTTTCCCGCCTGTCCGCTCGCCTTCGATGTGCTGGATGGGGCGGTGCTGGTCGACAAGACCCAGGCGGTCTGCGAGTTCAAGGACGCCAACTGCCGGGTGGATTCGGTCGGGCTATGGGGCCCGCAATCGGGCGATCTCGGGGCCGACAAGGCCAAGGGCATCGAACACACGCGGTCTCAGGCCGAAGCGGAGGTGCTGCGTTTCTACAAGGCCCTGGTCGCCTCGACCAAGGACAGGGTCGCGATCGCGGGTTACGCCCGGGATCAGGCGCAGTTTTCCTCGACCCGTGAGGAGATCTGCCGGGATTACGTTGGGGAAGGGCGGCATGGCTTCTGCGCCGCCAAACTCACCGAAGCCCGGGCCGATTTCCTGCGGGCCAAGCTCGGTGACGCGCTGGACGCCAAGGCGGAGCGCAAGAAGCAACATGCGGCGCGCAAGGGCGGCAAGCCCTAGCGTGAGCTTCAGCGCTCGGGCTGTTCGGTGAAAAACGCCGCCGCTTGGCGAAGGGCCGCCCTGGCTTCGAGAAGCCAGAGGCTCATCTGCATGAAGCCGTGATGCACGCCCTCATGGATCAGCAGCCGATGCGGGATGCCGGCGGCTTCCACCCGTCGGGCAAAGTCGATCGTATCACAGAGCAACGGATCGAGCCCCGCGGCATTGAGGAACAAAGGCGGCAGTCTGGCAATGTCAGCCTCATGGGCCAGCAGGGGACTGACCAGCGGATTGCTCCGCGCGCGCTCTTGCGGGGCCGCATACCAGTCCCAAAACCGCGCCATCCCGGCGCGGGTCAGCCCGAACCCGTCAGCAAAGCGCGCGTAAGAGGGCCTGTCGAGGTCCGTATCGAAGGCGCCGTAGAACAACAGACCGAGATCCGGCCGGCGCCGCTCGGCCGCGATCTCGTTCAACATGACCGCCAGCGCCAGATTGGCTCCGGCGCTGTCGCCCGCAATGGCGAGCGGACCGTCGAAGGCGGGCTCGCGTCCACGCGCCACGAGGGCGCGCCAAGCCGTCAGGCAATCCTCGAACGGAGCCGGGAAGGGATGTTCGGGCGCCAGTCGATAGTCGACGCCAAGCACCCTCGTGCCCGTGTCGTCGGCCAGCAGGCGCATGAAGCGCTCATGCGTGGCGGTGCTGCCGAACGCCCAACCGCCGCCGTGCAAGAACAGGATGCAGCCGGGCTTGGCGCCCCTCGGCGCGAATAGGGTCGCGGGCACCGCGGGGCTGCCCGGCAGGGTGAGGCTCTCGACGGAAGCCATCTCGGGCAGGTCGGCATTCCAGCGCATGGCGAGACGGTCCTGCAGCGCCCGCGCCTGTGCAGGGTCGAGGTCGAGCCAGTTCGGGATGCTGGAATCCTGCTCGATAAGCCAGTCCCAAACGGCTTCCATCTCGGGCGAGCGCTTGGCGTCGGGGCCGAGCAGGCGGTCGAGGTCGACGGCCGCGGCGGAGAGTGTGGTGGTGGTCAAACGGGTCCTCGTCGCTTGGATCAGGCCGGGATTGCGACCTGATGGCGCGCCACCGGGATCATGGCCCGAACCTTCTCGACGCGCGCCGGATCGATGCGGGCCGAGACGATCCCCACGCCCTCGCCGGCCCGGGCGATCACGGTCCCC
>CAXTOT010000023.1:0-9224 GCA_964245915.1 uncultured Lichenihabitans sp.
TCGCGCTTCGGGTTTTGCGCAACACGGGCGAGATACAGGTCTCGATGAACCTGTCCTGACGGGCCTTTTGCTGACCCGCGGTCCCGATGATGCTAAAGCGCCTTCGCGGGTTTGTCGTCGGGCTCCCTTATAGTCCCTGCACGATGAGAGCGGGATCTGAGGCGTGACGATGGTGCTGGCGCGAAACCAGGGACTTGTCTGGGCGGTCGCGGCCTGCGCCGCAACGGCCCTCTCGATCGGCTTCGTGGATCGGCCGGCCGCCACCTGGTCGCATGAGGCCTTTCACGGCGCGGAGATTTTTCGGGCCCTGACCCACATCGTCGATCCGGTGCTCCCGCTCGCGGCACTCGGTTTCCTCGTCATGGGCTTCGCGGCTCTGACCGGCTGGCGTCCCGGACCCTTGGCATATTCCCTGTTCTGCGCCTGCATGGCGGTGCTGATCGCCGTTGCGATCAAGGACCAGGCGAAATTCGCCTTTGGACGTCTGTGGCCGGAGACTTGGGTGAACGACAACCCGTCGTGGATCGGGGGCGGTTCCTATGGCTTCTTTCCCTTTCACGGCGGCACCGGCTGGTCGTCCTTCCCGTCGGGACACATGACCGTGATCACAGCCCCGATGGCCGTGATGTGGCGCCGCTACCCGGCGTGGCGGTGGCTCGCTGCCCTTCCAGTCGCACTGGTGGCGCTGGGGCTCTACGGGGCCGATTTCCACTTCGTCGCCGACATGATCGCGGGAACGCTGCTCGGGACCGTCTGTGCATTGTGCGTGTTGGCTTTGCCCCTCGAGCGGCCCCTACACGATCCCGATCCGCTGTAACAGAGGGTCGCCAAGCGGCTATCCGACCGCCTTCGTGTCGGCGTCCGCGCCCGCGAAGCTGAGCTTGCCCGGTGCCGCCAGCACCTCGGCCACCTTGCGAGCCAATTGCTCGCGCTTGAAAGGCTTGCCGATCAGTTGAACGCCATCGTCGAGACGGCCGTGGTGCACGATCGAGTTCTCCGTGTAGCCCGACATGAAGAGAACCAGGACATCCGGCTTGCCCGCCACGATCCGCTCGGCAAGTTCGCGCCCCCGCACCTTGCCGGGAAGTACGACATCCGTCAGCAGCAGGTCGATGCCGTTCGCTTGCGAACCAAAGAGCCTCACCGCTTCCTCGCCGTCGCTCGCCTCGAACACGCGATAGCCGAGGTCGCGCAGGATCGCAACCGCGATTTCCCGCACGGCCGGTTCGTCCTCGACGACCAGGATCGTGGCCGTGCCGCGCGGTAGGTCGAGCGGTTTGCCGGACCGCTGACCGGCCGATGCCACGGGGCCGATGGCCCGCGGCAGATAGAGGCGCATCGTCGTGCCCTCGCCAGGCTCGGTATAGACCTTCACGTGTCCGCCCGACTGCTTGGCGAAACCGAACACCATGGCGAGGCCCAGGCCCGTTCCCTTGCCGTCGGGCTTGGTGGTGAAGAAGGGCTCGAAAACACGGGCCGCCACCTCGGGCGTCATGCCATGGCCGGTGTCTGACACCGCGAGCATGGTGTAGTCGCCCGGAACGACCTCGGCGTGCCGCCGCGTGTAATCCTCGTCGAGCACCCTGTTGGCCAGTTCGATGGTGAGCCGACCGCCGCCCGGCATGGCGTCGCGGGCGTTCAACGCCATGTTCAGGACGGCACTCTCCAACTGCGCGGCGTCCGCCATGGCGGGCCACAGGCCGGCTGTCTCGACGTAGCGCACCTCGATATGCTCCCCGAGCGTACGGCGCAGCAGCGGCACGAGGTTCGGCATAGTGGCGGCAAGGTCGATTGGAGCCGGCGCGAGCGGCTGCCGGCGCGCGAAGGCGAGCAGCTGCGCTGTCAGCGTAGCGCCGCGCTGCGCCGCCCAGGCGGCCCGCTCGATCCGCATCTGCATGGCCTGATCCCCGTCCAGCTTGGCGCGGACGAATTCGAGATTGCCCAGGATGACGGTCAGCAGATTGTTGAAATCGTGCGCGATGCCCCCGGTAAGCTGGCCAACGGCCTGCATCTTCTGGGCCTCGCGGAGGACGCCCTCAGCCTGCGCGCGCTTGCTCATGTCCGATATGGTCAGGACGAAGCCGCCATCCGGCATCGAGGTCCGGCGCAGCTCCAAAGCGCGACCGTCGGAGCGGCTCCGTTCGTAAGTGACTGCCTCGCCCGGCCTGCTTCGTCCATGCCGGACCTGGTCGTCGCTCTCCAGCAGCGCCTGGCCGGCTTCGGTCGTCTCTTCCGCGAGCAGGGCATAGGGAGTGCCGACGCGGACCATGGTTTCCGGCAGCGCGAGAAGCACGAGGAAGCAATGGTTCCAGTTGCTGAGCTGCCGGTCGGCGTTGAACACACCAACGCCCTGGCTGAGGCTGTCCAGCGAGGTCCTGAGCCGGAGCGCGATCGTGCGTTCCTCGGCCTGGGCCATGTGGGAGCGGGCCCAGGCTTGGTTGAGCAGCCGTGCGGCCCAGAGCAGAGCGACGATCGCGATGAGGGTTCCCGCGCCCAGCAGCCCACGCACCCCGCTTGCTATGGCGTCGGCATCGGCCGAGCGCTTTGCCAGCAGGGCCTGCTCGTCGGCCGTAAACGCCGCGAGCGCCGTCTCGATCTCTTTCATATACTCTCGGCCGAGGTCGGTGGTGACGAGACGGAGGGCCGCGTCAAAGCCGACATCGCGGCGAAGCTGGACAGTTTGTGCCAGCTCCTCGAGTTTGTGCTGGATCACGGGCGAGAGCATGCGAAGCCGGTCCTGGGCGGCCGGGTTGTCGGCCGTCAGGCGCTCCAACTCGCCCTGCAGATTGCCGATCTGGCTGAGGGCCGCCTGATAGGGGGCCAGATAATCTTCGCTACCGGTCAGGAGAAAGCCGCGTTGCCCGGTTTCCGCATCCCGGACGGCGAGGTTGAGCTCCTTGATGGCGCCGAGCACCTGATAGCTATGTTGGGTCCACTCCCGCGCTGATCGGGCGGCATTGAACTCCTCCCAGGTCGCGCCGCCGACCAGGAGCAAGATGACGACCAGCACCCCGAAGACAAGGAGATTGGCGCGGGTGACGAGACGTTTGCTCATGACGGTGGCAACTGGGCGCATTGGCGAGACCCAAGCGCGGGGAGGACGAGGTTCATGCCACAGTCCTACCTCAGTTCGAGGCCGAGGCGGTAGTGCCGGTACGCGAGGTCTTTTGCCGAAGCTGTTTCGACATTAAGCAAAGCACCAGCCTGGGACGCGCGATGGGTTAATACCTCAGCAAAGGACCACAGGCTTGAAGGGCGGCGGCACAGCGATGACAACCATGATCGACGGGGCCCAGCACGCTGGAGCGCTGCGTGAGAAAACCAGGGCGAGGGCCGAGGTCTTCGCGGACCGACACGGGCGCAAGCCGCGCCTCGACGTGATCATCGTCGGCGATCATCCGGCGAGCCGCTCTTACGTGGCCACCAAGACGCGGCAAGCGGGCGAGACCGCCATCGAGGGCCGGCTCATCGAATTGGCCGAAACCGTCTCTGCCGAGACCCTTCTGGCCGAGGTCGCTCGCCTCAACCGGGACGACGGCGTCGACGGCGTCCTGGTGCAACTGCCGCTGCCCGATCATCTCGACGGAGCGGTCGTGCTCGAGGCCATCGATCCCGCCAAGGACGTTGACGGCTTTCACCCCCTCAATGTCGGCCGGCTCTATACGGCGGCGACAATCGATCCCGAACGGATGCTCGTTCCCTGTACCCCGCTCGGCTCGATGATCATGCTGCAGTCGGTGCTCGGGTCGGGCGGGCTGGCGGGCAAGACGGCTGTCGTCGTGGGCCGCTCCAATATCGTGGGCAAACCCATGGCGCAGTTGCTGCTCGCCGCCGACTGCACGGTCACCGTTGCGCATTCCCGGACCCGTGATCTTGCCGCGGTATGCCAGCAGGCCGACATCCTGGTGGCGGCAGTCGGGCGCCCCGAAATGATCAGGGGCGACTGGATCAAGCTAGGCTCCACGGTCATCGACGTCGGCATCAACCGAGTTCCGACGCCGGACGGCAAGGGACGCCTCGTGGGCGACGTCGCCACCGCTGAGGCGCAGGGCCGCGCGGCTTTCATCACGCCGGTTCCGGGTGGCGTCGGGCGGATGACGGTCGCCTGCCTGTTGCACAATACCGTGGTGGCGGCCGAGGCCCGTCTCGGGAGGCGCTGAACCTTGCCGGGCCGCTCTGACGGTACCGTGCAGGGTTGAGCACCGATTGGCTCCCTCGGGGGGCCTACGCCGGCTCGGTCGCGCCTGTCGATTCACCACCACGAATGGGATTTGAGACGTAATCTTGTCCTGCTCTTTACGAACAAAGCCGATGGTTGGCGCCGCAAGAAGCGGAGTTCGTGGGGATGGGACGTGCCGAAGTAGCTCGACTGCAGGCGCTGCGACGCTACGCCGTGCTGGACACGCCTCCGGAGCCGAATTTCGACCGCATTACGCTGCTGACCGCGAGCGTGCTCGACAAGCCGGTCTGCACCCTCAGCTTGGCCGACGCCGACCGTCACTGGTTCAAATCCCGTTTCGGGGTCGATGCCACCGAGATGCCGCGCCGGATGTCGTTTTGCGACCAAACGATTCGCAGCGACGACGTCTTTGTCGTGCCGGACGCCTTTGCGGATTCACGGTTCGTGCATGCTCCGATCGTGGCCGGACCGCCCCACCTGCGATTTTACGCTGGAGCACCTCTCATAACTCCTGCGGGGATCAGGATCGGCTCGCTTTGCGTCCTCGATACCAGGCCAAGTGGCGCGTTCGCCGAGAAGCAGGCGATGATCCTGTCGCAATTGGCCAGCACCGTCGTCGAACTGCTCGAAGCCCGGTCGCGCCAGATCGAGCTCGCGGACATGACGCGATCGATCGCGCATCTTGCGCGTCATGATCCGCTGACCGGCCTGCCCAACCGGCGCCTGCTCCTGGAAGACGTCGAGCATCGGATGGGCCATACGCCCTCTGAGGATCACCTCGCGATCCTGTTCCTCGACCTCGACGGGTTCAAGGCGGTCAATGACGTCCATGGTCATATGGTTGGCGACAAGCTGCTCAAACAGGTCGCGGCGAGGTTGCAGTGGAACGTGCCGGCGGCCGACAGCGTGGCCAGATTGGGTGGCGACGAATTCATCATTCTCCACCGCGGTTCTGGGCAGGACGTTCATGCAACCTCGGCCGATCTCGCTTCTCGCATCATCGGGCGGGTCGGCGAACCGTATGAAATCGATGGCTGCTGGTTGAAGGTCGGCGTGAGCATCGGCATCAGTGTCGGGCCGGTCCATGAGGCCTCCCTGGAGCGCCTGCTGAGAGCCGCGGATGCGGCTCTGTATCGGGTGAAGTCCGAAGGACGCGGCCATTTCATGTTTTCCGAGCCGGTCCCCTATCCGCAAGCGCCGATCTCTGCCGCGGCGTAGGTTCCGCTTTGACGATCGGGACGAAGCGAGCCATGGGCGGGGAGAACTGAGACTCAAGGTGGGTGCCCGGGGCCGCCAGCTCCCCGCGTTCTCGAGCCGGTGGGTCTCAGGGATCGGTGTACCCGCATTCCTCAGTGGGGATATCCCCGCTATTCCGGAATGATAATTTCGCTGAAATACATTGAGGCAGACGTTTTTACGATTGCGGTAAGTCCTATATATTTAATGAAAGATAACGTGTACAGAAATTTATTAAAAACTATTTGATAATTTCAGTTATAAAAGCGCGTAATTTGTTATGAAACAGAGACTTAGTTGCATCTACTAGATTCTCGGCGCCGGCACTCTGGCTTCTGCTCTCATGATTTTGCCAGAAAATATGTGTAAATAACATAGTACTACAAGAATTAGGAAGTGAAACAACAAAATACTGATAGCTGCCTTTTCTTAGCAGCTGCGCGTGGGACTGACAAACAAGCAGGCTTATCGATTCATCGGATCGGAACATAGAAGCCGCTCGTCTTCTTTCAACCTCGCTGAAAAAACCCTTGTCAATCAAATAATCTTTATAAAAATCCATAATCGGCTCGATCAGCCTGTCCTTCAAACCCTCAAAGCAAAGTTCATTTGACTCCGAAGAATGTATTTTTGCGGCGGTATTTTTTGCAAGATCTTGCCTTACCGCGTCGCGGTCAGCAAAAATTTTGTCCAAAACGGCTTTATCGGCGCTCATCATCGGTAAGCCATGGTCGGAGACCTATGTCGTCATAAGATGTTATTTGGTTTTGTACGAGCGAATTCGTTGAACTTCATCCCGGTGCACGCAAAACGCTGCGGCAGGCCATCAATCCGAAAGCCACGCCCGCGACGGGCCGCAACGCACGATCAGCTTTGCGCCGCGAGCGCGGGTGGAATGGAGTTCATCTGAGCGTTTCGCTGCGGAATGGCTGTAACCCGGCACGGAATGGGGGCGAATACCGGTGACCTCTCGTCGGAGCACCGTCATGCTGTTGCGCCTTCTGCCCTTCGGTTTCCTCCTCGCTCTGACGTCCGCCGCAGCCTCGGCTGAACGGCCGGTCGTGGTCGAACTCTTCACCTCCGAGGGCTGTTCGTCATGCCCCCCGGCCGATGCATATCTGACCGAACTTTCACGCAGCGGACGAAGCGTGCTGCCACTCGCATTCCACGTCACGTACTGGAACGGGCTTGGCTGGAAAGACCCTTTCTCCCTTGAAGCGGCCACGCAGCGGCAAAGCCGTTATGGCGCGCGCTTCGGTGACGGCTCGTACACGCCCGAGATAGTGGTCGATGGGGCCCACGGTTACGTTGGCTCCGAGCGGGGGCAGGTCGGCTCCGCCATCCAGCGGGCCAGGGGTAATCGAACCGACGCCGCCGTCAGCGTGAGCCGGGAGGGCGGCCAAGTTTCCATTCAGATCGGCGCGGGGACCGGCAGTGGCCAGGTGCTGCTGATCGGCTTCGATCCGGAGCACCACACGGCAGTCGGCCGCGGCGAAAACAACGGCCGGACCCTGACCGAATCCAACATCGTTCGCTCCATCCGGTCGGTCGGCCAGTGGTCCGGTTCAGCTCTGCACATCAGCGAGCCCATTCCGGCGGGAGAGGACCTCGCGGTTCTGCTCGAAGCCCCCGACGGCCGGATCGTCGGCGCGTCGCGGCTCGGCGGCGACTCGTAGCGGCCCTCCGATGCGCGCCCGCTTGCCGCTGCCCCGCGCCACTCTCGCGCTGGTGTTGGCGGCCGGCCTCGTGTCCTGGGCGGAGACATCCGCGCACGCGGCCTCTTCCGAATGGGTCGGAGACGCTCATGCGGCCGTCCGCCTGATCACGCGTGACGATGCGGTCGGCAGGGCCCCGACCGTCGATGCGGGGCTCGAATTCCGCTTGGCGCCGGGATGGCACGGCTATTGGCGGACCCCTGGCGATGCAGGCTTGCCGCCGATGGTCGATTGGTCCGGCTCCGACAATGTCAACCGGGGCGACCTTTCATGGCCCGCACCGACCCGGCTCGTTGTCGACGGGTTGCAAAACAGCGTTTACGAAGGCCATTTCGTTCTGCCCGCGACGCTCGCCGTCACGACTCCTGGCGCGCCCACGACGCTTCGCGCTACCATTGGCTATGCGGCCTGCTCGAACATCTGTGTACCCTATCAGGCGGATCTGACCCTGGCCTTGCCGGCCGGCCCTGCCACGACCTCGAGCGAGGCGCCTCTTCTGGCAAAGGCGCGTGCCGATGTGCCCGGCACCCTGGATGCGGCCGGGATCGAGATCGTCGCTGCCAGTTTTTCCAAGGTCGGCGCGGTACCGACCTTGGCGATCGAGCTCAGGAGCGGGACCGAGCCTTTTCTCCGTCCGGATCTCTTCGTCGAAGGTGCCGGAACCGGCCTTCCCGGACCTCCGCGCGTCGATCTTTGGGAGGGTGGGCGTGCCGCGCGCCTGAGCGTGGCACTCCCCGACACGGCTTCTATCACCCAACCCTTGACCCTGACCTTCACCGATGGCGCCCGGGCGGCGACCTTCGTTCAACGACCCTCGGAGAGGATCGCCAGCTCGACAGGGGTTACTACATCGACATGGCTCGTCGCCCTGCTGTCCGCTCTGCTGGGCGGCCTCATCCTCAATCTCATGCCGTGCGTTCTGCCGGTCCTATCGGTGAAGCTGCTCGGACTCGTTCGCCAGGCGGGCGCGGGGCAGCGCGCGATGCGGCTCGGCCTGGTGGCGACCGCGCTTGGCGTCGTGACCTCGTTCCTTCTGCTCGCGAGCGTGCTGATCGCGCTCCAGTGGTCCGGCGTATCGCTGGGGTGGGGCGTCCAGTTCCAGCAGCCCTGGTTCCTCGCCGGCATGGCGAGTCTGACGGTTCTGTTCGCGGCCAGCCTTTTGGACTGGATTTCGATCGGACTTCCCAGCACGGTCATGACCGCCATGGCGGCACGGCCGCGCGGCCGGCTGCTGGAGGCCTTCTTGACGGGAGCCTTCGCGACCCTTCTGGCGACGCCCTGTTCGGCGCCCTTCGTCGGAACCGCGGTCGGGTTCGCTTTGGCGCAGGGTCCCGGCGAGATCCTCGCGATTTTTCTCTGTCTCGGGATCGGCATGGCGCTGCCCTATGGGGCAGCGGCGCTCTTCCCAGGTTTGGTGCGCTGGCTTCCTCGACCCGGCCCGTGGATGCTTACACTGCGGACAACCCTGGGCGTCCTGCTGCTCGGCACCGCGGCCTGGCTGCTGCTCGTTCTGTGGAGCGCGGCAGGCGGCCTTGTTTCGGGCACGAGCGTCGTTCTGCTCGCGGCCCTGCTCGTCGTCCTCGGCCTGCGCGCCCGCCATTCCGCTGCAGGCCGGCGCTGGCCGGGGATCGTCATCGCGGCTCTCGCGGTCGCGCCCGTGGTAGTCAGCACGCTGCCTGCGGCCTCGCCGGCCCACGCGACGCTGGCGAAGGACTGGCAGGCCTTCGATGCCGCCGCCATCCCCAACCTCGTGGCCAACGGGAAAACGGTGCTGGTCGATGTCACGGCAACGTGGTGCCTGACCTGCAAGGTCAACGAACTAGCGGCTCTGGACAGTGCCGATGTGAGGGGGCGGCTCGGGCGCGCGGACACGGTCCGCATGCGTGCCGACTGGAGCCGGCCCAATGCCGCGATCGAAGACTACCTGCACCGGTTCGGACGCTATGGCATTCCGTTGGACGTCGTCTATGGACCAGGTCGCCCGGCGGGTGAGTCGCTGCCGGAGCTGTTGACGCCGGCCATCGTGCTGGAGGCGCTCGATCGGGCTTCCGGCGTTTCTCCTATGGCGGCGGCACCAACGCCGTGAGTTGCGT
>CAXTOT010000023.1:9324-65145 GCA_964245915.1 uncultured Lichenihabitans sp.
TGCCGAGGCGCTCACGTGCTCTTGCGAAAAGCCGGAGCAGTGAGCAGCCGGCCTCCGAGCAGGCGGTTCAGCCCGACCACGAGAGCGATCGCCGCGATGTGCACCGCAATGTCGGTCGCGCCGGCATCGTAGGGATGGAAGAAGTTGAGCAGCGTCGCGGCGGCTGCCGCAACCGCGACGCCACCCGTCGCAGCCGTCAGATTAGGACGCAGCGGGCAGCCACGGCGGATCATGACGATCATGACGATGGAAAGCGGGATCGACAGGCTCACGATGAAGGTGAAGCAGGTCCGAGCCTCCACCATCGTGGCGGTCTCAACCCCGGGGATGACCCAGGCACGCAGGCAGCCCATGCCGGTCGCTGCGATCCAGAGGACGAGACCGGGGATCGGCAGCAAGGCCCAGGTGGGCTTGCGGTCGGGGAGGCTGAGCTCGAAAGCCGCCACGGCGGCCAAAACCGTCGTCATGGTCGAGCCGAGCACCGCAAGCCACATATCGGGGACGAAACGCAGACGGTCCGCGATGGCTGGCAGGTCGGCTTGACTGGCCAGCACCAGGCCCGTTGCGAGCACGGCGGCAAGCCAGCCCCCCGCGCGCAGGAGCGGCGGACGCAGGCGTCGCACGGGACGGAGTTCGGCTCCGAGGTCATCGATCAGATCGTTGATGGCGACCGTCATCGTAGATCTCCGCCGAAACGCGCACGGAGCGTCTTCAAGGCCCGATGCATGTTCACCTTGAGTGCGCCTTTGGTTTTCCCGGTCAGGGTCGCGGCCTCATCGAGCGAGAGCTGCCGAAGCGCGAGCGCCTCGATGGCCTCGCGCTGCCCATCGGGCAGTTGCTCCAAGGCATCCCGCACGGCGTGGCCTTGCGAGGCATCGCCATGCTGCTGTTCGGTGGCCGGGTCGGCATGGTTTTCGTAAGCCAGCGGTGCAAAAACCTCGCGACGATCGCGGCGCCCGTGGCTCCGCAATGCATCGATCGCACGCCGCTGCGCGATGGTGCAAAGCCATGCCGAGAAACTTCGCGACGGATCATAGGTCTGGCGGGCCCGATGGACGGTCAGAAGGACCTCCTGCGCGACGTCGTCGATCCGATCGGTCGGCACCCCCTGACGGCGTACGACACGGCGGATCAGCGGCGTACAGCCGCGCAACAGCCGCTCATAGGCGACCCTGTCGCCCGCTTGCGCTCCGACCATCAGGGTCGACCATTCGGCATCGAGCCGCGCAGCCTTGTCGTGGAATGCGCGTGCCATCGACTCCGTGCCCGATCGTTTCAAGATCGATGCGGACCGTAGAAGAAAGCCGTCATTACTCCAAGCAAAAGCCAAGCCCCTCACCATTTGCCGGACCATGGGCCGCCAAGACCGACCCAAGACACCGCGAACGGAGCGGGCCAGGGGATCGACCGCGTGCCCCGCACACCTACCCGCCTATTTCGTCTGGATGGGCGTGCTGCTTCGATCGTCGTGGTCATGCACGCGCCCCTTTCCTCACCACCCAGTTTGGCCGCAGCTACGAGTCGCATGGGAGATCATTCGACCGAGCGTCGCCGATGTTACAACGACCTCGCTGCGCCGCGTGAAACCGCCGAAATCCCTTTCATCGGAGGTCACGGTCTGACAAGCTCGGTCCAGAACAGCCAGGATTATCGTCGAACCGCATGATACAGTTACAGTATCGGCGCCATGTCAAAACCATACATGATCTTTGGCCTTTGACGTTACATCCGACGAAGCAACGAGTGGATCGACACGCAAATCAAATGGCGCAAAAAAAAGCACTTGCAACGGTCGCGGTGAGCCCAGTCGAGGCGGGCCGCTTTGCGGCTCACGATGTGATCGGCTATCTGCTCGACCATGGGGGCGAGCTATCCCGGGCGCATGGCAAGATTGCCCAGGCAATCCTGCACCATCCGACGACCTTCGTCGAAAAGCCCATCGAAGATCTCGTGACCTGGCTGGACGTCTCCGCCCCAACCATCACAAGGTTCAGCCGGGTCATCGGCTGCGACGGCCTGCGCGACCTCAAGCTCAAGGTCATGAGCAGCATGCGCGTAGGGGCGCGCTACCTGGAACCTGTGACGCCGCCAGACACGCTGGAAGAGGTCAGCCGGCGTGTGGTCCTGCGGGCGCAACGCGCCATTCTCGAAGCGCAGCGGACCCTGGATATGACGCTGCTGGCCCGCGCTATCGAGCTGCTGACCCACAGCCGGATGATCTACGCTTTCGGCAGCGGCGGCGTTTCCAGCTGGCTGGTGGAGGAAGTCCACAACCGTCTGTTCCGCCTGGGCCTGCGGATCAGCACCAGCAACGATCATCAGATGCAGATGATGATGGCGGCGACCGCCGAGCGCGGGGATGTCGTGTTGTGCTCATCGCTCAGTGGCAACAATGGCGAACTCATCAAGGCCGCGCGGATCGCCGCCGACTACGGCGCCATCACGATCGGATTGACGGTGGCCAGGACGCCGCTGGCCGAAGCCGTCGCGCTGCCGCTGACGGTCGATGTCGCCGACGACGGCGACGTCCTCGGCCCGACCTGCCTGCGCTATGCCTTCCTGACCGTGATCGACATGCTGGCCTATGGGGCCGCCATCGACAGCAGGTCCCAAGCGCAGGAGAAACTCCGCCGCATCAAGCAGCAATTCACCACCTATCGCGACGCCGATGACACGCAGCCGGTTTCCGACTGACCGTCACGCACTTGCTTTGCGCAGACTTTGTTTTTTCGTGCAAATATTGACCAATGTGCCGAGTTATCCTGCAGTTTAGGCATATCGTGCGTCGATTTGATCGAGAAATGAAAATTCCGCTTGGCGAAGGGCGCGTTTGCGGTTCATGATGGTCTCGGATGTTTCGCCGAGGGTCAGTTTCGGGCGACGACCAGCCCTTGATGATCAGCCGGCGAACGATGGCGGACGCGCTCCACGAGAGCGAGGCCGCTGGGCCGCAGCTCAACCTCGGGGGCGCATATGGACGCAGCATCGAAGCATTTCTTCTTGTCGCGGCGGCATGTCCTTCAGGGCGCGGCCGCGCTTTCCGCCAGCACGGTTTTGGGCCGCCCGGCATTCGCGGCACCGTCGACGCCCTTGAGCTTCATCGGATGGCAATATCAGCCCCAGATCGTCGAAGAGAACGTGGCCACGTTCAAGAAGCTTTACGACGAGAACGTCAATTACGAACTCGTCTCCGGCGACTATCATCCCGTGGCCGAAACCAAAATGACCGGCGGCCAGCACGTCGATATGATGTATGCTGAGGAAGACCACATCGCCCGCTGGAACGCGGCCGATTGGGCGCGCGATCTCGAGGGTCTGCCGGACGTCGATGCCATCAAGGCCAGCATGTTTCCGGTCAGCGTGTCGTCGCTCTCGCTCCCCAACGGCAAGCTCGCCGGTCTGCCCTATTATGCCGGGCACAATGCCTTCATCTACAACGAGGAGCATCTCGCCAAGGCCGGTGTCGGCGTGCCGGACAGCTGGGACTCGCTGATCGACGCCTGCCGCAAGCTGAAGAAGGACGGCATCTCGGATGCTCCCTACAACAGCGCCTGGGGCCAGAAGTGGCCGGAACTGTCCTGGAGCCTGTTTTCCTGCTGGTACGCCGAAGGCGCGGCGGTGTTCAGCGACACCGGCGATCTCGTGCCGGATGCCGCCTTCCGCAAGGTGCTCGAGGCCCATCGGACGCTCTACAAGGAGCAACTCGTCGCGCCCGACATCATGACCATGCCCGACGAGGGCGTGCCGAGCTATGCCACGGGCCGCCACACGTTCATGGTCCTGCATGACTACGACCAGAAGGTCGCCAACGATCCGAAGATCTCGAAAGCGGCCGGCAAGGTGAAGAACGCCCTGATGCCCGGCAAGACGCATTCCACTTTCGCCTGGACGGCCGCCTATATGATGGGCAAGCAGCCGGTCGATGTCGATCGCACCTGGAACCTGCTGCGCTTCTTCGGCGGCAAGTCGAAGGATGGGCAATACCATGTCATCAAGCGCTGGGCGCTCGATTTCGGCTTGGGTTCCGGCTATAAAGAAGTGATGGCCGATCCCGAGATCGTCGCGAGCTTTTCCAAGTGGCGCGATGTCGATATTTCAAAAAAGCAGCTCGAACTCGCCACTTCGCGCAAGATCGCCAAGACGATCTGGTTCCCCGAATGGGACCTGTTCATGATGCAGCATGTCCAGGATTACATTCGCGGCACCTCGTCGACGGATCAATTGGCCGACGATCTGACCAAGAAGGTCGCCGAGCTGAAGAAACAGTATCAGTAGAGTGTAGGCCCTTCTCCGCTTCCGGGAAAAGGGAGACCGAGCTTCGGTCTCGGTCTCTTGAACACCGTTTGCCGTCGATCTTCGCCCTGGCCGAGAGGAGCCTGAATGTCCGCACTTCAAGCTTCCGACACGGCGGGTCGCACAACGGCAACGCCTGTAGGACAGGAACGCCGGCGTGTCCGGATTGGCCGCGTCCCGCTATTCGCCTATCTGGCGGTGGCGCCGACGCTGCTGGTCGTGCTCGTGGTGGTCGGACTGCCTCTGGTCTACAGCTTCTATCTCAGCCTGAACCGAACCAATCCCATCACCAAGAAATGGATCTTCGTCGGTTTCGACAATTATGCCGGCACGTTGGGTAACGCCGAGTTCTGGGGCGCCTTCGGCCGGACGGCTTATTTCGCTGGCTTCTCCCTGGTCGGGACCACCGTGCTCGGCATGGTCATGGCGCTGCTGCTCAACCAGCGGTTCCCGGGTCGCGGCGTCTTGCGCAGCGTCGTCCTGGTGCCCTGGGCCATGGCGCCGGTCTCGGTCGGCGTTTTGTGGTCGTTCATCTATGCGGGAAACTACGGCGCCCTGACGGGGTTGCTCAACGATCTCGGATTGGGGTCTTGGGCTTTGCCGTGGCTCGGCGACGGCTTTCGGGCCTTGAACCTCGTGGCTTTGACCAATGTCTGGAGCCAGGCCCCGCTGACCGCGCTGATGCTGCTCGCCGGCCTCCAGTCCATGCCGCCGAGCCTGCATAAGGCCGCGATGCTCGACGGCGCCGGCCCGATGGCGCGCTTCTTCTCGATCACCTTGCCTTGGCTCAAGCCGAATCTGCTGTTCATCTCCATCATCGCCACCATAAATTCCCTGATGGCCTTCGACATCCTGTGGATCATGACGCGCGGCGGCCCGGGCGCCGCCACCACGGTGGTGTCCTGGCTGGGCTATCTCTACTCGTTCCAGTTCCTGCGCTTCGGCGAGGGCGCCGCCATTCTCTATTGCCTGACGGCCCTGAGCTTCGCGCTCGCCATCCTCTATTTTGCCGTTCTCGGGCCGAGGCGGTCGCGCCGGCCGATCGTGGGTGCACAGGCCACGTCCGGCGAGCTGACCTCGGCGGCCGTTTCGCGGCGCGCCGCCCAGCCCCCCATGGTTCGTCTGCCGCCGCCGCGGCCAAGAATCCGGCTGCCACGCGCCATCGAGGCGATGGTCGGGAAGGGGGGCTTTGGTCTGGCGGCCATCCTCCTCTTCCTCTGGTCGGCCTTGCCCGTGTTGGCCCTGGTTCTGATGAGCTTCACGCCCGCAACCGATCTCATCCGCACGCCGCCCACCATGGTGCCGAGCGCCTTCACGGTGCAGAATTTCAAGACCGTGCTGATGCCGGAGGTCAGCGGCGGCTTCTCGACCAGCGTGCAGGCCAAGCGGGTTCCGCTGTCGCTGATCAACTCGTTGGTGGTGGGCGGGTTCGTGGCGCTGATCAGCGTCGTGCTCGGCACCTTTGCGGGCTATGCCTTCGCGCGCCACGGCAAGACGCGGTTTTTCAGCGCCAGCCTGTGGGTTCTGCTCCTAACCCGCATGACGCCGGGCCTGACCTTGGTGCTTCCCTTTTTCATGATCTATCGCGGTTTTGGACTGATCGACACGCGCACCGGCCTGATCATCGCCTATTGCAGCTTCCTGCTGCCGCTCAGCGCCTGGATGATGCGGAGCTATTTCGAAGGCGTCCCGGTCAGTCTCGACCGCGCCGCGCTCATCGACGGCTGCTCCCGGCTGAAGATGATGTGGAAGGTGCTTTTGCCGGTGGTGCGGCCGGGCATCATCGCGGCCGGGATCTTCTGCTTTCTTGCGAGCTGGAACGAGTTTCTCTTCGCCCTGATCCTGACCTCGACGCCCCAGGCCCAGACCATTCCCGTCGTGATCTCGGGCTTTCTCAGCCAGGCCCAGTTCTACGAATACGGCCCGATGTTCGCCGCGAGCGTGCTGTCGATCCTGCCGCCCATCCTCGTCGCCTTCTTCTTTCAGCGCTACCTCGTTCAGGGAGCCCTTTCGGGCGCCGTCAAAGGCTGAACCGAAGGACCGGAGTCCGTCCATGGCGTCCATCACCATCCGGGGAGTTTCCAAGAGCTACGGCGCAATGCCCGTGCTCAAGGGGCTCGACCTCGACATCGAGGATGGCGAGTTCATCTCCTTCCTGGGGCCGTCGGGCTGCGGCAAGAGCACTTTGCTGTTCTGTATCGCGGGGCTCGAAGAGATCACCCAGGGAAGCATTTTGTTCGACGGCCGCGACGTCAGCGCGCTGGCGCCGCGCGACCGCAACATTGCGCTCGTGTTCCAGGATTACGCGCTCTACCCGCACATGCTGGTGCGCGACAATCTGGCCTTTCCGCTGCGCCAGCAAAAAATCTCCGAGGACCTGGTGCGCAAGCAGGTGGCCTGGGCGGCAGGGCTGCTTGGCCTCGAACCGCTGCTCGACCGTTCGCCCGCGGAGCTTTCGGGCGGTCAGCGCCAGCGTGTCGCGGTCGGGCGGGCCATCGTACGCAACCCGGCGGCGCTGCTGATGGACGAGCCGTTGTCCAATCTCGACGCCAGCCTCCGGGTCAAGACCCGGACCGAGATCAAGCGACTCCAGCGCGAGCTCAAGACGACGGTTGTCTTCGTCACCCACGACCAGGAAGAGGCCATGGTGCTGTCCGATCGGGTCGCGGTGATGAACGACGGCGTTCTGCAGCAGTTCGCCGAGCCGATGGCCATCTACCGTCGCCCCGCCAACCTCTTCGTGGCTGGCTTCATCGGCAGCCCGCAGATGAATTTCCTTTCCGGGCTCGAGGCGCCGGGCGGCCATGGCGGCGAGCGCGTGGTCGGCGTGCGGCCCTATGACCTCGTCCCCTGTAGCTCGGACCTGGTTGACGGGTTCAAGCTGGTCGGCGAACTGGCGCTCATCGAGCCGGCCGGCCCGGTGCACTATCTCGACGTTCAGGTCGGCGACCAGATGATCAAGGCAACCTGCGCCGACCCGGACGGGCTCCGGCCAGGAGCGCCGATCACGCTTTCGGCGCCCAGCCACTCCATCCATCTGTTCGATCGGGGCAGCGGCATCCGCCTCGCCTCCTGATCGATCCCATCATGCAACCCGCGAACAAGAAGTCCGACATGCCTTTTGAACTCGTGCTCCGCAACGGCCGCGTCATCGACCCATCCCAGGGCATCGACCGCATCACCGACGTGGCCTTCTCGGACGGCAAGGTCGCCGCAATCGGCGAAGGGCTCGACCCGGGCAGCGCCGACGTCAGGGACGTGACGGGCCGCATCGTCACGCCGGGCCTGATCGACCTTCACACGCATGTCTACTGGGGCGGCACCTCGCTCGGCATCGACGCCGAGGCTTACGCGCGCAAGAGCGCGGTGACGACCTGCGTCGATACCGGCAGCGCCGGCCCGGGAAACTTCGCCGGCTTCCGCAAACACGTCATCGAGCCGAGCGCGATCCGCATCCTGCCGTATCTGCACGTCTCGTTCGCGGGCATCTACGGCTTCTCGAGCAAGATCATGGTGGGCGAGGGTCACGATATCCGCCTGCTCGCGGCGCGCGACTGCCTGGAGGTCGTGCAGGCCAACCGCGACCTCATTGTCGGCATCAAGGTGCGGCTCGGACGCACCGCTAGCGGCGCGGCCGGGATCGTGCCCCTCGATGTCGCCGAACAGGTGGCCGACGAAACCGGTCTGCCCATGATGGTGCATATCGACGAGCCGCCGCCCTCCTACGAGGCCGTGGTGGACCGCCTCCGCCCGGGCGACGTGCTGACCCATTGCTTCCGGCCTTTCCCCAATTCGCCGGTCGACGGCAGGGGCAAGGTGAAATCCGCGCTGATCGAGGCCCGCCAACGCGGCGTGCTGTTCGACATCGGCCATGGCATGGGGTCTTTCTCCTGGAAGACCGCACGCGCCATGATGGACAAGGGCTTTGCCCCCGACACCATCTCGTCCGACGTCCACGCGCTCTGCATCAACGGCCCGGCCTACGACCAGGTCACCACCATGTCGAAGTTTTTGGTGCTCGGCATGCCGCTCGTCGAGGTTATCGCGGCCTCGACCGTCAAAGCCGCGCAAGCCCTGCAGCGGCCCGAACTCGGCACCTTGAAACCCGGCAGCATCGGCGACGCCAGTATCCTCTCCTTGGAAGAGGGCTCGTTTCCACTCGAGGACGTGCGGGGCGAGATCGCGACCGGCACCCAGCGCATCTTCGCCCAGGGCGTCGTGGTGGGCGGCCGGCTATGGCATTTCGCCGATTGAGCGGATTCGCCATGGGGGCCGCGGCGCCCGGTGCTGATGGGAAAGACGACGTGGAGGACCACATGATGCTGACGGCGGCCGACCTCGAAACCACCCCCAACACCGGCGACGACCGGCTCACCCCCTCGGCCGCCTGCGCCATGCTGGCGGATCTCGTGGAAACGCTGCTGCCGGGCGACGGCACCTGGCCGTCCGGCCGCGATGTCGGGGTACAGTCACTGCTGGCGTTGCGGCTGATCGAACAGCGCGGCAAGGCCGAACTGCCCGCGCTAATGGGGGCCATTCTGGTGGCGGGCGGACCGCTGTCCGGCCTGGACGAAGCCGCCCGAGTGGCCGTGGTCCAGCGCCTCGAGGCCAATGAGCCCGCCCTGTTCGGCTGGGTGCGTGATGCCGCCTACATCGCCTACTACGAAAATCCGTTCGTCGCCGAAGTGATCAACGCGCAGGGGCACGTCTACGAATTGCGCCCGCATGTCAAAGGCTACCCGGTTCCCCGATTCGATCTCGAACGCAACACGCCGCGCCACGGCCGGGGCCGCTATGTGCCGACCGAAGCGGTGCGCCGGGTCGATACCACGGGGCTCGATCTGCAAAGCGATCGCACCCAAGCCTGGGGATTGAAACGATGAAACGCAACGAAGCCTGCGATGTCCTGATCATCGGTGCTGGCGCGACCGGATCCCTGGCCGCCACCGTGCTGGCGCGCGCCGGACTCGACGTCGTCTGTCTGGAACAGGGCGCCTGGGTCGAGCCCGGCGATCACCCGCATTACAGCTCCGACTGGACCTGGCAGCGGCGCACCAATTGGAACTCCGACGTCAACAAGCGCCATCACCCGGACGATTATCCGGTCGAGACCGATAGCTCCCAGGTGCTGATGTGGAACGGGGTAGGGGGCTCGACCAACGTTTATGGCGCGATCTGGCCGCGCTATCGGCCATCGGATTTCCGCAAGGGGGACGAGCACGGGCTGCAGCCAAACTGGCCGATCGCCTACGAGGACGTGGCACCCTTCTACGAGCAGGCCGACCGTCTGATTGGGACGAGCGGACTCGCGGGCGACCCCGCCATGCCGCCCCGCGAGACCTGTCCCACCGGCCCGCTGCCCTTCACCAAGGCGGCCGACCGGCTGGCGCAATCCTTCGATAAGCTCGGCTGGCACTGGTGGCCCGCCGAGGCCGGCGTGATCTCCGAGAATTACGACGGACGGCCCGGCTGCAACGGCTGCGGGATCTGCAATGGTTGCCCGCGCGGCTCGATGAGCAAATTCTCGCTCTCGATCTGGCCGAAAGCGCTTACGGCCGGCGCCAAGCTGCGCCCCTATGCCCGCGTCCTAAAGATCGAGAAAGGGCTCGACGGCCGCGCTTCGGGGGCCCTCTTCGTCGACCGCAACACGGGCATCACCGAGTTCCAGGCCGCCAAAATCGTGATCGTGGCGGCCAATGGGGTAGGGACGCCGCGTCTGCTGCTCGCCTCGGACAATCTCGCCAACAGCTCGGATCAAGTCGGCCGCAATCTGCTGCATCACACCCTCGTCAGTTCGGAGATGTGGGTCGACGAACCGATCGAAAGCCACATGGGCTATGTGGCGTCCCTGATCGGCCGGGAATTTGCGGAGACCGACGTCAGCCGCGGCTTCGTCAACGGATTCCAGTTCAATTGCCTGACCAGCACGTCCTCGGCCGGGGAAGCCGCGGCGGGCTGGGTCTCCGACACCAAGGCGCCTTGGGGACGCGAGCATCATGGCTGGTTCGAGCGCCATTTCGGACATGGCATCGGGATTCATGCCATCGGCGACGATCTGCCGAATCCGGACAACCGCGTTACCCTGGACCCGACTCTCCGCGACAGCGACGGCATCCCGGCCGCGAAACTGCATTACGCGCCCGGCGAGAACGATCGGCGCATGATGAACTTCATGCTCGACAGGCTGGAAGACATCGCCAAAGCGGCCGGCGCCTTCGAATTCAAGGCGACCGACTATCGCGACAAGGATGGTGTGTACCGGACTCCGGCCTGGCACATGATCGGCACCTGCCGCATGGGCGGGGACCGGGCAACATCCGTGGTCAACAAGTGGAACCAGTCCTGGGATGTGCCCAACCTGTTCATCGTGGACGGAAGCGTGCTGGCGACGGGTGGCGTGGTCAACCCGACGCCCACCATCTCGGCGCTGGCGCTGCGGGCCGCGACCTATATCCGCGACAATTTCGCGGCGCTGAGCGGCACCACCCGCTCGATGGCGGCCTGACGTCATGCTGCAGAACCCGCCCGCCGAACCCGGCATGTCGCTCGACGAGGTCGACACCCCCGCGCTCATCGTCGACCTCGACGCCTTCGAGGCCAACCTCGACACCATGGCGTCGCTCGCGGCGGCGGCGGGCGTAAAACTCCGCCCGCATGCCAAGACCCATAAATCGCCCGTGGTGGCCCGCCTGCAGATGGCACACGGTGCCGTCGGCCAATGCGTGCAGAAGGTGGCCGAGGCCGAGGTTCTGGCCTGGGGCGGTGTCTCCGACATCCTGGTCAGCAACGAGGTCGTCAGCCCGCGCAAGCTCGCGCGCCTCGCGGCCCTGACCCATATCGCCAAGGTCGCGGTTTGCGCGGACAGCCTCGAGGGCATCGCGCTCATCGAGGCCGCGGCCCAGGAGGCCGGAGTCCGGATGACGGTGCTGGTGGAGATCGATGTCGGGGCGGGCCGCTGCGGCATCGTGCCGGGGCCCGAGGTGGTGACTTTCGCCAAGCGGATCGCCGACAGCCCGCATATGCTCTTCGGCGGCCTGCAGGCCTATCACGGCGGCGCCCAGCACCAGCGCACCCCCGAGGAGCGCTTGGCCAGCATCACGGTTGCGGCCCGCATGACCCGAGCCGTGGTCGAACTCCTGAATGGCGCGGAACTCCATTGCCCCATCGTGGGCGGCGCCGGGACCGGGACCTTCGCGCTGGAAGCGGCGAGCGGCGTGTTCACCGAACTGCAGGTCGGCTCCTATGCCTTCATGGACGCCGACTATGGGCGCAACACGCCGGCGCCGCCCTTCAAGAACGCGCTGTTCGTGCTGAGCAGCGCCATGAGCGTGCCGCGCCCCGGGCTCGCCGTGGTGGACGCCGGGCACAAGGCGGTGGCGGTGGATAGCGGGCTGCCGCTGGTCTGGAACCGCCCTGGCGTCACCTATGTCGGGGCTTCGGATGAGCACGGCAATCTGGCGCTGTCGGCCGAGGCGGAGCCGATCCGGCTGGGGGAACGGGTCATGCTGGTGCCGGGCCACTGCGACCCGACGGTCGACCGCTACGATTGGTATGTCGGGGTCCGCAAGGGCCGGGTGGAGTGCCTATGGCCCGTGGCGGCCCGGGGCGCCATGGCCTGATGGGGACGCTCCCCTTCCACGAGGACCGGAAGCCGCGATGAACACGACCGATCATCAGCTCGACGATGCCGAGTGGCACTTGCGTTGCGATATGGCGGCGGTGTTCCGCGTTGCGGCCAGGCTCGAATGGAACGAGCAGATCGGCAATCACATCAGCGTCATGCTCACTGACCCGAGCGAACCGCTCTTCCTCATCAACCCGCGCGGCTACCTCTTCCAGGAGCTCAAAGCCAGCGACCTGATCGTTTGCGACCTCGATGGCCGCGTGCTCCGGGGCAAGGGGGAGTTGCGCAAGGTGGCACTCCACATCCACGCCCGCATCCACGTCCAGAACCCGAACGCGACCTGCGTGGTGCATGTCCACCCGCGCTGGTCGACCGCGCTGTCGCTGCTCGAGGACGGCGAACTCGCCCTCGCGCATCACAACAACCTGCTGCTGAACGATCGTGTGGTTTACGATTCGGGCGGCGGTGAGCCCGTCATGGACGACCAAGAGGGCGACCGAATCGCTCGCCTCATGGGCAACAAGTCCATCATGATCATGCGTGGCCATGGGATGA
The DNA here is from genome assembly GCA_964245915.1 of uncultured Lichenihabitans sp. Taxonomy (GTDB): domain Bacteria; phylum Pseudomonadota; class Alphaproteobacteria; order Rhizobiales; family Beijerinckiaceae; genus Lichenihabitans. The sequence goes on from CAXTOT010000023.1 coordinate 21,797, forward strand.
CCGTGGTGGGACCAACCGTCCATGATGCGTTCGACGAGACCTACATGACCGAACGCACATCCATGTACCAGGTAACCGCCATGCAGACCGGGCGCCCCTTGCATCGCTTGCCGGAGCAGCTGCGCAGGGCCCACAATGGGCCGTGGGGCGACAAGATGGACGCCCGCCTTCACCTCGACGCCTGGCGGCGCATTCTCGACCGCGAAGAGCCCGACTACGCGCAGTGACCGGCGGCGACCTTGGCACTGCTGCCGAAACAGGCGGGCGCGCTCAAAACTTTGTTTATGTGATCATTTCCTGATCATTTAAGTCTAAAAATCTGTCTCTTCTTGGTTAATTGATCTAGAAATGCAAATCTGGCTTGGCAGCCACGACATCTGACCGCATTATGCTTTTTCAGCTGAGTTTCAGGCGGCAGGAGTTTCAGGATGGTTCCTCGTCTCAAAGGTCTTTTCTTGAGCGCAAGCCTCGTGGCTGGTGCTCTCTTGGCAGCTTCCGACGCCCAAGCCGTCGACATCCGGTTCACCGCTGGTGAATACTCCAAACACACGCTGCCGTTCTTCGAACAGGTTGCCAAGGATTACGAGGCCCTGCATCCCGACGTCCACATTCACGTCGAGGTGGTGCCCTGGGACGGCTATCTTCAGAAACTCAGCACGGACATCAACGCCGGAAACGGCCCGGACCTCTCGATCGTGGCCACCATCTGGGTGCCGGATTTCGCCAGCCAGGGCATCATCGAACCGCTCGACGGCTATATGACGCCGGCGTTCAAATCCATCTTCATCCCGACCTTCTTTGCGCCCTCCACGATCGATGGCAAGCTCATGGGGATCCCGGCTGCCGCCTCGGCTCGCGCCATGATGATCAATCTCGATCTCTTCAAACAGGCGGGCGTGGAGCCACCGAAAACCTGGGAGGAGTTTCATACCGCCGCCAAGAAGATCTCCGCGCTACCGAACGTCTACGGTTTCGGCCTGCAGGGCAAGGAAACCGAAACGGACGATTACTTCTACTACGCCCTGTGGTCGAATGGCGGCGAGATCATCAAGGATGGCAAGAGCGGCCTCGAGAGCCCCGAGGCGCTGAAGACCGCCCAGCTCTACCGGTCCCTCGTGGACGAGAAGCTGACCGAACCTTCGCCGACGGCCTATAGCCGCGAAGACGTGTTCCAAATGTTCAAGCAAGGTAAGGTCGGCATGATCTTCACCTTCCCGATGCTGATCCCTCAGATCAAGGCGGAATCCCCCAACCTGCATTATGCCGTGCTTCCCTTCCCGACCGACATCAAGCCGGTGACCCTCGGCGTCACTGACGTAATGATGCTGTACAGCGCTTCAAAGGCCAAGACGGAGGCCTGGGATTTCGCCCAGTTCATCTATCAGGACAAGTATCGGTCGCAGTTCGATCACGACGAAGGCCTTCTGCCAGTCACGAAAACGATCGTGGCCCAGGATTACTACACCAAAAACCCTGATCTTAGCACCTTCGCGTCAGGCCTCTCCTATGCCAAATTTGCTCCGACCATCAAGAATTGGGCGGAGATCGCGGACATCACCACCCGTTCGCTGCAGTCCCTCTACCTCGGTCAAGCGACGCCCGAAGCCGCCATGAAGGATGCGGCCGGCCAGGTCAACGCGATCCTCGCCCAGCATTGATCTCGAGTTCGGTGTCCCTGGCTTTCTCCCGCTCGCGGGAGCAAGGCCCATCGCGACCTCGTTCTCGGCGGGCAGGGAGCCGTCTGCATGAGCCTTGAAGAAAGCTCGGCCACAACCCTCGCCCTGGGCCGCAATGGGCGGCCTCGGGTGAGCCGTCCCGCCTGGGTGCCGCCGATCGCTCTGATCCTGCCGAGCTTCCTTCTCGCCTTCCTGATCATCGCCTATCCCCTGATCCAACTCTCCGAACTCGCGACCCATCAGGTGAACCGCTTCGGCACCATGCGCGAGTTCACGGCCTGGGAGAATTTCGCCCATGTGCTGGGCGATCCGCTCTTCGCCGGGAGCGCCTGGCGAACCCTGATCTGGACCGCCGGAGTCGTGGGCGGCACCTTGGCGCTTTCAGGGCCGGCCGCATTGATCCTGCACCGCGACTTTATCGGCCGCGGGCTCGCGCGGGTGCTGATCATGTTGCCATGGGCGGTGTCGCTCACCATGACGGCGATCGTCTGGCGTTGGGCCCTGAACGGCCAGAGCGGGCTGGTCAATGTCACGCTTCAGGAGCTGCATGTCATCAGCGAGCCGGTGGTGTGGCTGGGTTCCGCCAACCTCGCGTTCGCGACCGAGATCGTGATTGGGATGCTGGTCTCGATCCCGTTCTGCACCTCGATCTTCCTGGGCGGGCTCGCGTCCATTCCGGGCGACATCTATGAGGCGGCGGCGCTCGAGGGCGCGGGTGCCTGGGTCCAGTTCAGCACGCTGACCATGCCGATGATGCGCCCCTTCATCACGATCGCGCTGATCCTGAACATCATCTACGTCTTCAACTCGTTCCCGATCGTCTGGGTGATGACGCAGGGCGGTCCCGCCAACGGCACCGACATCCTCGTCACCTATCTGTACAAGCTGGCCTTCGTGTTTGGCCGCCTGGGTGACGCTGCGGCCGTTTCGTTGCTGATGTTCGGCACGCTTTTGGTGTTCACGCTGATCTACCTGCGCTTGATCGCGAAGAGGCAGCATGACGACTGATCGCAGACGCGTCCGGCTCAGCCTTCTCAGTTGGCTCCTCCTCCTGCCGCTCGTGGTTTTGAACCTGTTTCCGTTCGCGGTCATGCTGTTCACCGCGCTCAAGCCCGCCAGCGAGGTGGTGGCCAATGCGGGCACCTGGATCCCGAGCCGCTACGCCTGGGAGAATTTCGGCGCCATGTGGCAGTCGACCCGGTTCGGTCCGGCGCTGCTGCATAGTCTCTTCGTCTCGATCGCCTCGACCGTGGCCTCGATCCTCGTGAGCATTCCGGCCGCCTATGCCATGTCGCGCTTCCGCTTCGGGCTGAAGCGCCCCTACGCGGACTTTCTGCTGGTCACCCAGATGCTGTCGCCCATCGTGCTGGTGCTGGGCATCTTCCGGCTCGTGGTCATGTTCGGGCTGGTGGATTCGTTGAACGCGCTGGTGGCCATCTACGCGGCCTTCCAGATCGCGTTCGCGGTTTGGATGCTGCGCGGCTATTTCGATTCCATTCCCGTCGACCTCGAGGAGGCCGCCTGGATGGAAGGGGCGTCGCGCTTGCGGTCGCTGTGGAGCGTGTTCCTGCCGCTCTCGGTGCCGGCCATCGCGGTGACGGCCATCTTCACGTTCATCAATGCCTGGAACGAGTTCGCGATCGCGCTCACGCTGCTGCGCAACCAGGGCAATTTCACCCTGCCGATCCAGGTCTTCTCGCTCGTGGCGGGACGCTACGAGGTCGAGTGGCACTACGTCATGGCCGCGACCCTGATCGCAACGCTCCCCGTTGCGCTGCTGTTCGCCTGGCTGCAACGCTACCTGATCGGCGGTCTGGCCGGAGGCGCGGTGAAGTGACCTAGGGCGCTTTCGCCTCTGGCGCATTCGTTCCAAGTTTGAATCGCGAGTAATTCCATCTGTCCGATATTGCTCTTGGCGCGATCCTCACTTGACCGCGCCGGTGCCCAACCCCGTCACGAGATAGCGCTGCAACCACGAGAACACCAAGGCGACCGGCAGGGTGGCGGCCAAAGCCGCCGCCATCACGGTCTCCCATTGGACCTGGTAACGCCCGGCTCCTTCGGCGAAGACGCGGATCGGCAAGGTGTATTTGTCCTCGTCGCGCAGCAGGGTCGTGGCGATCACGAATTCGTTCCAGGCCGCGATGAACGTGAAGATGGCGGTGACCGTGATGGCCGGCATGGCCATGGGCCGGAACACGTCCCAGACCGTGCGAAGCCGCGAGGCCCCTTCGAGCCAGGCGGATTCCTCGAGATCGGGTGGAATCGACTTGAAATAGCTCTGCAGCATCCACACCCCGAACGGGATGTTGAAGGCCGTGTAGATCAGCGCCACCACGATCATCGAGTTGAGCAGGTGCAGGCCCACCACCAGCCGGAACAGGCCGAGCACGAGCACGATCGGCGACAGCATCTGGGTGACGAGCAGGAAATTCTGGAAGTTCGCCCGACCTCGGAACCGGTAGCGCACCAGCCCGTAGGCAGCCGGAACGCTGACCAGGATCACGAGCAGCATGGAGCCGGCCGAGATCAGGCAGGAATTGATCAGGGCCGTGCCGAAATGCGCCTCCGTCCACATGGCGGGAAAGTTCTCCCAGGCGAACCGGCTGGGCAGCCAGGAGGGCTCCGCCGACAACACCTCGTTGCCGGGCTTCACGGCCGTGAAGAACATCACCGCGAAGGGAAACAGCGTGGTGACCATCAGCGGGGACAGCAGCAGCCAGCACAGAACCGTCTTACGCATCGGCCGCAGTCCGCAAGGTGAGCCGAAGGTAGAGCAGGGTGAAACAGAACAGGATCGCGAACATCACGAGCGACATGGCGGCCGCATCCCCCATCCGGCCGAACACGAAGGCGAGCTTGTAAAGATAGGTCACCAGGATGTCGGTCGAATTGGCGGGGCCGCCCTGTGTCATGATCCAGATGATCGGAAAGGAATTGAAGACGTTGATCAGATTGATGACGATCGCGATCCGCAGGTAGGGCTGCAGCAGCGGCCAGGTCAGCGTGCGGAACTGGCCCCAGCGTCCGGCGCCCTCGAGGCTGGACGCCTCATAGATGTCGCCCGGGATCGACGACAGGCCGCCCAGCATGATGGTGACGCCGAATGGTACGGAGACCAGCACCCCGATGATGATCTCGATCGGGAAAGCCGTCCCGGCTTCCGCCAGCCAGGCGATCGGCTCCCGGATCAGGCCGAGCTCGCGCAGTGTCACGTTGAACAGGCCGCTGATGCCGTTGAAGGCCCAGCGCCAAACCACGGCCGTCATGGTGAGCGAGACGGACCAAGGCAGCATGACGATCACGCGCGCCAACCCTCGACCGCCAAATCGTTCGTTCAAGATCAACGCGGTTGGGACGGAAATCAGCAGGGTTCCGGCCACGACGCCGGCTGTCCAGATCAAGGTCCGCACGAGGCTTCCCTGAAACAACGGGTCCACCAGGATGTGATCGAGATTCTCGATGCCCGTGAAGCCGCGCAACACGCCGAAACGATTGACGTCATGGGTCGCCAGGATGCTGAGTTGTAGCAGCGGATAGAGGATGATGAAGGTCGCGAGGGCGAAGCTCGGGAACACCAGGCCATAGGGTGCCAGGGTCTGGCGTTCCGGCCTCCTCGTCGCAGCGGGCGCCCTCGTGGCCGGAAGCGGGACGCTCGTTTGCGACACCTCAGAACCCACGCTGGTCTGGCACGAACATTGCTGGACTATCCTCGGCGGTCGTCACAACGCGAGCATCGATGAGACAAAGCAACCGGTCAAGTGTTTTTCCCGCGCAGCAGAATTTGTTCCAGCACTCTTGCAGTCCATCGGCGATCCGTGACAACACCCGTGGGACTATACGCCCGCTCGATGTGAAACGGAACTGATCATGGCGACCGTCTCTCTTCGTAAGATCGGCAAACACTACGACACGACGCGGATCATCGAAGGCCTGAACCTGGACATCCAGGATGGCGAGTTCGTGGTTCTGGTCGGCCCGTCCGGCTGCGGGAAATCCACGCTGCTCCGCATGGTGGCCGGACTGGAGCCGATCAACGAGGGAGACCTGGTGATCGGCGGCACGCGGGCCAACGATCTGCCGCCACAGAAACGCAACATCTCGATGGTGTTTCAGTCCTATGCGCTCTATCCGCACCTCACCGCGCGGGACAACATCGCCTACGGCCCCAAGATCCGGGGCGAGTCTGCGGCCGCCATCAAGACGAAGATCGACAAGGCCGCCACGATCCTCAACCTGCACGGCTATCTCGACCGCTATCCCCGTCAGCTTTCGGGCGGCCAGCGCCAGCGGGTCGCCATGGGCCGGGCGATTGTGCGCGAGCCCTCCGTGTTCCTGTTCGACGAACCCTTGTCGAACCTCGATGCCAAACTCAGGGTGCAGATGCGCGCCGAGATCAAGAGCCTGCACGCCCGGCTCGGCACCACGATCATCTACGTCACGCACGATCAGGTCGAGGCCATGACGATGGCGGACCGCATCGTGGTGATGAACGGCGGCCGCATCGAACAGGTCGGCACGCCGGTCGATCTTTACGACAAGCCGGTCAACACCTTCGTGGCGGGCTTTCTGGGATCGCCCGCCATGAGCTTCATTCCGGCCAAAATCGAGGCGGGCGGCGTGGCGCGCACGGGCAGCGGCACAGCCATCAGGCTGCCCGCCGGGATCCAGCCCGGCATCGACGTCGTGCTTGGCCTGCGTCCGGAGAACATCCGGGTCGCGCCCGATGTCCCTGACTTGCATCTTTCGGTCGATCTCGTCGAGCCAACGGGCGCCGAGACGCATCTGCATGGGATCATCGAGGGCGAGCGGGTCGTGGCGGTCATTCCGGGGCGTTCTGCGGCGAAACCCGGCGATCGGATCGGCGTGGCCCTTGATGGAAGCGCGCTTCACGTGTTCGATGCGGCCAGCAAAGCGCGCTTGAACTGATGCGATCCAAGCTTCGGGAAGGATTTCGCCCATGACGGTGTTGGACAAGTTCAAGCTTGACGGCCGGCGCGCGCTCCTCACCGGCGCGAGCCGTGGGCTCGGCCGCGAAATGGCGCTGGCGCTCGCCGAAGCCGGCGCCGACGTCGCGATCACGGGCCGCGAGCCGGGAAGCTTGGACGAGACCGCGGCCGCGATCCGCTCGCGCGGCCGGCAGGCCTGGACGCTGCAGGGCGACCTGTCGAACCCGCAGGAGTGCGAGGCGCTCTGTGAGAAGGCCGTGGCCGACATCGGGCCGATCGACATCCTCGTGAACAACGTCGGCGACCGGGGCATGAACATCGCCATCGAGGACACGTCGCTCGAGACCTGGCAGCATTTCGTCGACCTCAATCTCACCCATGTGTTCCTGGCCACCAAGATCATCGGCGGCGCCATGATCAAGCGCGGGCGGGGCGGGGTGATCATCAATACGGCGTCCATCAGCGGCATGATCGCCAACAAGGGCATCGCGGGCCGCCACTACGAGACCACCAAGGCAGCCGTGATCCATTTCACCCGCTGCACCGCCGTCGATTGGGCGCCGCACAACATCCGCGTCAACGCAATCTGCCCCGGCCTGTTCATGACGGACCCGAACCGGGCCTGGGCGGAGAAGAACCCGGAGGTCATCAAGACCTTCATCTCCGCCGTGCCCATGGGCCGGGCCGGCGAGCCTGAAGAACTGGGGCCGCTCGCGGTCTATCTGGCCTCGGACGCCTCGTCCTTCGTGACAGGCTCGGCCTACGTGATCGATGGCGGCTACACGTGCTGGTGAGCGCGCCTGCCGCCGTCGCGAGTCAAGGAAACGCAACTTGGGGGACATCGGAATGAAGCTTGCAACACTTCTCTGCGCCACGGCCTTGTCGGCAGGCTTGGCGTTCGCTGCGACCGCACAAGCCAAGACGCCGCTGCGGATCACGGTCGCCGAATACAGCACCAAGACGATGCCCTACTTCCAGGAAGCCAAGGCCGCTTTCGAAAAGCAGCATCCGGATGTCGACATCCAGCTCGACGACGTGTCCTGGGACAACCTTCAGCAGAAGCTCACGACCGACATTTCGGGCGGCGACAACGCCGACCTTGCCATCATCGGCACGCGCTGGCTGCTCGATTTCGTCTCCCAGAATACGGTGACGGCGCTCGACGGCTACATCACGCCCGATTTCCGCGGCCGGTTCATCGACACCTTCATGAAGCCGTCGGTGATCGACGGCAAGACCTGGGGCCTGCCGATCGCGGCCTCGGCCAGGGCCCTGTTCTACAACAAGGCGATCTTCGACAAGGCCGGCATCACCGAGGCGCCGAAGACTTGGGACGATGCGCTGGCCGATTGCGCCAAGATCAAGACCGCGCTGCCGGCCGATACCTATTGCTTCGGCCTGCAGGGCAAGGAGATCGAGACCGACGTCTATTTCTACTACGCGCTGTGGAGCTACGGGGGCGACCTCGTCACACCGGACAAGAAGAGCGGGCTCGACAGCGAGGCCGGGCGCAAGGCTGCGGCCCTCTACAAGACCATGATCGACAAAGGCTACGCCGAGCCCAGCCCGACGGCCTACAACCGCGAGGACATCCAGAACCAGTTCAAGCAGGGCAAGATCGGCATGATGATGACCGCCCCGTTCCTGGTGAACCAGATCAAGGCCGAGGCCCCCAAGCTCGACTACGGGATCGCGGCCATCCCGCAGGGCACGACGTCGGCAACCTACGGCGTCACGGATTCGATCGTGCTGTTCGAGAATTCCAAGCACAAGAAAGAGGCGTGGGACTTCCTGAACATGATTTTCCAGACGGACTGGCGCGTGAAGTTCGACGACAACGAGGGCTTTCTGCCGGTCAACAAGGAAGAAGCCGCCCTGCCGAAATTTGCCGACGATCCCCACCTCAAGGCGTTCACGGCCCTGCTCCCCGTGGCGAAATTCGCGCCGCTGCTGACCGGCTGGGAAGAGGCTGCGGCAGCCGTGATCCGGAACGTGCAGCAGATGTATCTCGGCCAGGCCAAGCCTGAAGCCGCGATGAAAACGGCCGCCAGCGAGGTCAACGCCGCGATCAACAAATAGCCGTGGCGCATCCGGGCTTGGAGGCCCCGGTCGCCGTGATCGTGCTTGAAACCGAGGTCCTGCGGGCGGAGATCGCGCCCGCCCTCGGGGGCGCCATGCTGCGCTTCGATGCCAAGCTCGGCGGCGGCGCGCTGGAGCCGGTATTCCGGCCCACCAGCGCGGCCGATGCCGCGGCCGAGCCGTTCGAGCCCAATACGTCGGCCTGCTATCCCCTGGTGCCCTGGGTCAGCCGGCTTTGCCCCGCCACCCTGCCGACCTCGAGCGGATCCCTCGCCATCCCGCCGAACCGGCCCGGCGAACCCTATCCGATCCACGGCTGGGGGGCCTACGGGCCCTGGCGCGTCAGCGCCAGCACGGAGACCGAACTCGGCCTCAGCCTCGACCACGACGGACCGCCACCATTTTCGGCGCGACTGGATTACGTGCTCTCGAGCGCCACACTGACCATGACGCTTGCCGTCGTAAATGGGCTGGACCGCCCCGTGGGCATGGGCTTGGGCTTTCACCCCTGGCTGCCACGCCACGGCGGCGGCCTCCTGTTCGCGCCCGCGCGCCACGTCTGGATGTCGGGCCTCGACAAAATTCCGTTCGCGGCAGAAAGGCCCCCCGAGGATTGGGATTTCAACGAGGAGCGGGCGCTGCCGCGGCGCGACGTCGACCACGGATTTGGGGGCTGGACCGGCAAGGCCCGTTACACTTGGCCGGCGGGCGGCGCACGGTGGCGTCTCGACGTCGCGAGCGACTGCGACCAATACATCGTCTATGCCCCTGCGAGCCGCCCGTTCTTCTGTTTCGAACCCACCTCCCACAAGCCATCGCCCGGCCAGTCCGGCGGGCTCGACGGTCTGGTGCTGGTCGAGCCGGGCGGGTTGATGCGGCGCACGGCCAGCTTCACGGTCGCGCGGAACTGACCCCATCCTCACAGGGAGCCATCAATGGGTCTTCTCGACGGACAAAGCGTCCTGATCACGGGGGCGGCGGGCGGGATCGGGTCGGCCTTGATCCAGGCTTTCCGTGACGCGGGTGCCCGCATCGCGGCCTGCGACCGGTCGCTCGACCTGCTCTCAACGGCCGAGGTCGCCCATAAGGAAGCCTTCGACGTCACCGATCCGGCGGCCTGCCGGGCCGCGCTCGACCGCATCGCGGGCGCCGTGGGGCTTCCAGACATCGTGGTCAGCAACGCAGGCTATGCCCGGGCCGATACCTTGGAACAGCTCGACGACGAGGCCTGGGCGGCGGAACTCGACGGCAACCTGACGGGAGCGCGCAACGTCACCGCGCCGCTCCTGCCCGCCATGCGGACGCGGGGCTCGGGCACCTTCGTATTCATCTCGTCGGTGAACGGACTCGCGCATTTCGGCAACCCGGCCTATTCGGCCGCCAAGGCGGGTTTGATCGCCTATTCGCGCGCGATCGCGACCGAATGCGGCGCCTCGGGCATCCGTTCCAATGCGATCTGCCCCGGCACGGTGCGCACCCCGGCCTGGATCCGCCGCATCGAGAAAAACCCCGGCATCCTCGAACGCTTGTCCCGCCTCTACCCGCTCGGCCGTATCGTGGAGCCGATCGAAGTCGCGCAGGCCGCCGTTTTCCTGGCGAGCCCGATGGCGTCCGCCATCACCGGTGTGGCGCTGCCCGTGGATGCCGGCCTGATGGCCGGGAATTTGCCCTTCATCCGCGAGATCGCCTGAACCCGAGGTCTTGAAGGAGCCAACCCTTGCGCAAGTCGATGTGGACCTATCCCTGGGACATTCAGGATCTCGGCGCCGACCGGGTCACCGGCGAGTTAAGCGACGTCGGCCTCGATACGATCAGCCTGGCGACGTCTTATCACGCGGGTCGGTTCCTGCAGCCACGTAGCCCGGTGCGCACGACCTATTATCCCGAGGACGGAACCATCTATTTTCACCCCACGCCGGCGCGCTGGGCCGATGTGCGGATCCAGCCTCGGGTGGCCAGTGTGGTGACGCAGGGGGGCGACAGTCTTGGCGACCTGATCCGTCGCCGCGACGCGGGGGGGCTCGGCGTCTCGTGCTGGACCGTTTGCCTTCACAACACCCGGCTCGGGCTCGAACATCCTGACGCCGTGACCCGCAACGCCTTCGGCGATCCCAATCCTTTCAACCTCTGCCCCTCGCACCCCGACGCCCGAGCTTATGTGACGACCCTCTGCGAGGACCTGAGCGTCACCTACAAGCCGGATGCGATCGAGCTCGAAAGCCCGTCCTTCATGGAATATGCGCACGGCTTCCATCACGAGAAGGACGGCGTGGGCCTCGTCGCAGAAGACGACTTCCTTCTTTCGCTCTGCTTCTGCCCCGCCTGCCTCAGCGGCGCCGCGAGAGCCGGGGTCGATGGCGAACGGGCACGCACCACGGTCAAACGCTGGATCGTGGACAGCTTTGAGCGCGCCATCCCGCAGCCGCAATGGCCCGATTTCCCGAACCCCGGCCTCGACGTGTTCAGGGCCTATCCGGAGGTTTACGCGTATCTGTTGTGGCGTTTCGAACCGGTCACCAGTCTGCTTCAGGCGATCCGGGAGCGAACCGATCCGGCCACAAAAGTCTACCTCATCGATCTGAAAAACGGTTGGCTCAATGGATGCGATCTGGAAGCCGCAGGGCGAACCTGCGATGGCGTGATCCTTTGCGCCTATGACATGGACCCTCCGGCCGTCACCCAACTCATGCTGCACGGCCGTGCGGCTGTGGGTCAGGACAAGTTTCTGGCGGCTGGGTTCCGTCTATTCCACCCCGAGATGAGCAGCGCGGCGGGCTTTGCGGAGCGGGTCGGCTCGGCGACGGCGGCGGGCTGCAGCGGGGTCAACTTTTACAATTACGGGTTGGTGCCTCGGGCGCGCCTCGACTGGGTCAAGCAGGCATTGGCTTGAAGCGCGTCGGTTTGGCCGATCCGCTCCAACGCGCCAGCAGCGCGGCGGTTTCTAAACGCGCCGGCACGCCGATCTCAGCGATCCGGAAGGCGGGGTTTTGGCGGCCGCGGGTCGGGACCCGCGTGGTCTGGCGGCCGAAGTGCTAATATCTCGGGGCCGATTCGGTCCCTGCTGCGAGAGCCGGGCGGACCAGACCGAAGAAGGTCTGGCCCTGGCCGAATCCTTTTCGCCCGTCACACGTTTGAAGGTCGGAGTGCCGAATGACCGAACATGCCGCCGACAATCTCCGTACGTTCAAAGTCCGTGCTCGCCACGATGACATCCACCACGGGCGCGTGGTGAAGGAGCCGACTTTCGAGGCAGCCGCCATCGCTTACGTGGAACATCTGTCCCTGACGACGGCCGATGAACCGCAGATCAGCGTCATCGTCCACGACGTGCAGAGCGGCCACGAGCACTGCTTTCGGATCGACGTTGACACGGGCGAAACCAAGGCGTGCGGATGAGTGAACAAATCTGACGGAAAGTTGTTGAGTCGGGATCGTTGGCGGGCCGCCCCGGCACGCTGGAGTTCGCGACATGGCATACCGTCCAACATGGCAAGGCCACCTCAGGCTCTCGCTCGTGACCTGTCCCGTGGCGCTCTATACCGCCACGAATGCCGGCGGCGACGTCCACTTCCATCTCATCAATCCCGAGACCAACAACCGGATCAAGATGATCACCACGGATCCGGAGACCGGCCCCGTCGAGCGGTCGAGCCTGGCGAAGGGTTTTGAGGTCGAGAAGGGCCAATACATCCTGGTGACCGACGAGGAGATCAAATCGGTCAAGCTGGAGAGCACCAAAACCATCGACATCGAGCGGTTCGTGCCGGCGTCCGAGATCGACCGCATCTACTGGGACAATCCCTATTATCTCGCGCCCGATGGCAAGATGGCTCAGGAAGCCTTTGGGGTCATCCGGGAAGCCTTGGAACGGTCTGGTCAGATCGCACTGGGCCGCGTGGTGCTTTCGACTCGCGAGCGCATCCTTGCCCTCGAGCCGCGCGACAAGGGCATCCTGGCCTATTCCATCAGAACGAATGACGAGGTGCGCAGCGCCACCGAGATCTTCGGCTCGATCAGCGACGCCAAGCCGGACCCCTCGATGATCGCCATTGCGGAAAAAATCATCGAGCAGAAAGAAGGACCCTTCGATCCGAGCCAGTTCACCGACCGCTACGAAGAGGCGCTGAAAGCGCTGATCGAAGCCAAGAAGAAAGGCCACAAGCCCATCGCGGCTGCCGAACCCGCGGACACCAACGTGATCGATCTCTTGGCCGCTCTAAAGGCGAGCTTGGCGGGCAAGGCCGAGAAGGCCAAACCACCCAAAGAGTCGGCAAAGGCGCCCGCGAAGGCGAAGGCCGCGCCGCAGCGTCGCAAGGCGAGCTAGCGGGAGGGGTTTACTCCAGGCGCGCACGAATGCGCGCTCACGCTCGAGGCGTCTTTCGGCCTTCGACAGAGCGGCTTTCCACCTAAGTTCTGCGGCGGTCTCTTCCTTTTCGAGCTCCGCTCGGGGCGTTCAAAGGCGTCCTGTTCACGGCGTCGATCCTCTGCCGCGGCGGTCAAGGCCGCTTCGCCGCGTCGAGTGCGGTGGAATCAGGCGCGACTGGCTCCGGTTCCACGATTTTGATCTTGGTCTTCGCCGGACGGCGGGGCGCTTCCCGCAACTGAGGCAGGCCCGGCTTGAGGCTGAGGGGATCGCTTGTTCCGATTGCCCTGCGCAACGGCACCTCGGGGTGGACCAACGTCTTCGAGAAGAACCGCCGCATCGTGCTCGGCGCTTCTATGATGGGCATGCGCGGCCGGGCTCAGCGGGAGGGCCAGGTCATCCATATCGTCGCCCAGCGGCTCAATCACCTCTCTCCGCTCGCGCGTCGGTGCACGCGCTGCCTTACGCCTGCGGTCTTGTGGAGCTGAGAAAAACTCGCTCGCGCCGAGGCGACGGCATTGCCTTGCGCAACGCTCATCGAAACCCCGACGCCATAGGCGGGCAGCACCGGATCATGATTTTTGCTGCGGCGCCTCTCTTGGGCGAATGGGCGCAGGGAGATACCCGACGTCAATCGATCTTCAGTCGCATGGCTCCAGGCCGAGCCGACCACGGCTCCGACGAGCCCTGCCAGCCACCAGGGGTTGCCGAAGCCATCGATCCACGCTGCGACCGCGACGTTGGCGAGACCGGGCAAGAGATGGGCGGAATAGAAGCTGAAAAGCCCCTGCATGGCGCCCCAGCCGTGCCGCCTGCGATCCGAGAACGTCAGCCGATTTCTGACGCCGAACCCCGCCGATGCCGCGGCCACCACCGCGCCCAGCTCGGCGACCGCGAAAGGGAGCCTACTGCATTCGACGAGCAGCCATAACGCCGCGATCTGGACCGAGATTTCGACTGCCGCCATGCAAAGCTGTTTGACCGAGCGAGGGCTGACCCGGGCGTCCCAGAGTTTCGCCACGAACAGGGCCGCGAAATCCAAGGAAACGCGGGCGTCCAGCTTGCTTCGGCCATGCGCGCGCGGCTGGAACGCGTAGGCGAGTTCCAGCACCCGGAGCTTGCGCCGCGATGTGACGATGATGTCGAGCAGGAGCTTGAACCCATCCACCGACAGATGAGGCGCCAGAGCCTCGATGTCGGACCTGCGGGCCGCAAAGAACCCGCTCATCGGGTCGGTGATGTCGACGCCCAGCAGCTTCCGGCAGGCCCGGATGGCGATTTTGCTCGCCAGCAGACGGGGTCCGGTCAAGCCGGCGTCCGGGCTGCCGTACAGGAAGCGGCTGGCCACCACCACATCGGCGACCCCTTCTACGACGGCGGCATGCATGGCGGGGATCAATCCACCGTCATGTTGAAGGTCGGCGTCCATCACGACGACGATGTCGGCCTGCGCGGCAAGAATTCCCTCGAGGCAAGCGCCGGCGAGACCGCGGCGGCGAATGCGCCGGATACATCGCACCCGAGGATCCCGGGTAGCGATCCGTCGCACCTCATCGGCGGTGCCGTCCGGGCTGTCATCATCGACCACGATGACCTCCCATCGCAGCTCCTGAAGCTGCATTCTGAGCGTGTCGATCAGGGCCGCGATGTTCTCCTTCTCGTTGAAGGTCGGGACCACGATCGTAACGTCGGCCGGTCCACCGCATGGCACCGGCCTCATCGGTCGATTCCATAGGGCCAAGCGAACGGTGAGCGGAATCCGGTGGCCCGGTAGAGGACGAAATCCACCTTGGAGGATGCGCCGCGCCAGAGCGTCATGGCGTGATCCAGGTCGACCTGCGCGAAATGCGGGTCGATGAGATCATGGGCGGCCTCGATCTTGTCTTTTGGCACGATCACGAGGGCGTCCCGACCGTTCATGTCGGTTTGCGAGATCGTGAAGGCAAAGCCCCTCGGGTCGCGGCTGGTGGGCAGCACCGGGACGGAGCCTTGAAAGGCAAGACCCAGCTTGCCGGCGTCGATCCAGTTGTCTGTGACGATCATCATGTTCGACGACAAGGGCCAGATCCGGGTGGCTTCGCGCGCGAGCTCGCTCCAGGCGAAAGCTTCGAGGGTTGGATCGCGGTCCCGCCAGGCCGGCGGCATCAGGCCCGAAAACAGCCCGGACGACACCTGTGCGCCGAGTAAGACGAGGAGCACGGTGCTGGCCGCCGCGGTCGCCATGGCGAGCGTCGGCATGGTCTTCGGCCAGCGGAGCGCCAAGGCGGCGAGAAAATTGCCGGTCAAAGGCAGCAGGAAGAACCAACCCGGCATCGACCAATGCGGCATCGCGATATGGCCAAACAAGGACGAGAGGGCGAACAGGACGATGGTGGGCAGCGCGAGGGCGGCGCAGAATCGGTCCGCCGGGTCGCTTCGTGACGCCCGCAGCGCGCCCCCCGCGGCGAATCCAATGGCGGCTGCGATCCATGGCGTCAGAAGCGCGATCTGGCCCACGACGGTGCTGAGCAGATGGGCGGGATAGAAGCCGCCGGGTTCGCCCCGGCCAAGTTGAAACGCCAACGAGGCCCAACCGTGGGACAGGTTCCAGACGAGAATGGGAGACGCCATGGCCATGGCCAGGAGGCCACCCAGCCAGGGTGCTGGATGGGCGAGATGTCGCCGATAGGCGGGCGTCAGCAGCAGGGCCACCAGCCCGGCCGCCACGATGATGGCGTGATATTTCGAAAGCGCCGCGAGACCGAAGCCGAATCCGGCGAGCAGCCAGGACCGCCAAGGTGCCGCGACTTCGCCCGCGGCTGGAAACAGGACCTGCGCGACGCCCAAAGCCGCCAGCGCCAGGCCGAACAACAAGGGGCCATCCGGAACGATCCAGGTCCCCGCCGAGACGGTGAAGAAGCCGGCGAGGTTCAGGGCCGCCACGGCCCAAAAGGCGGCTCGCGCGCCGTAAAGGCGGAGCGTGAGGCGGAACAGCAGCCAACTCGTCACCGCGAACAGCGCGATGAACGGCAGCCGCGCAAAGCGGGTCTCGCCCACGACCGGCACCGCGACATGGGTGATCCAATAGTGCAGCGGCGGATGATCGAAATAGGACCAGGCGAGCCGCCGCGCCTGCACCACGGTATAGGCTTCGTCGACCCCGAAATTGCCCAGTTGGCAGATCGTGGACCGGATCAGGAAGGCGACCGCGATGACGAGAAGGCTGTCTCGTTCTTCATCGCCGGCCAAATCCAGCGTCGGACCTTGTTGGCGATTCCTGGCCGGGCGCCGATCGAGGCCCGCGAGACGTCTGGGCCACCGATCGGGCAGAACGGTTCGTGTCAACATTGCTAGGCTTGGGCTCCGTGAGCGGGCCGATTGCGAGGGATCCTGGCGAGGCGGTCGGTTGGATGGTCGTTGCAGCCGCGCATTGCACGAAAGTTGCCCGGCGTTTCCAAGACCGCTGCTGCCGATATGGAAGAACCGGTCGATACGGCACCGATCAGGCCGTTTCGTGTCGAGGTCGCGTGTCCCCTACCACGGATCAGCGATCCGAAGCTCAAGATCGGTCCGATGGCGGCGGTCGAACTCAGCGCACTCGTCGGATGTCACGACCGTCCGGCGTCTGGCGACCGCACCATGGCGGCCCCCTCGTAGGGAAGCGCCTCCGCGGACGACAGATTGCGCAGGAACTGGCGCGCGCTTTCCTGCCAGCTGAACGATTCGGCATGCAGGCGCGGCTTCCATCGTGGAATGTCGAGGGCTTTCAGGCAGGCGCGCTTGAGGTCGTGGTCGAGCACGCCGGCACCGCTGGTTCCGACAAGGTCGAGCGGCCCTGGAACCGGAAACGCTGCCACGGGTAATCCGCTCGCCATGGCTTCGAGAATGACCAGACCGAACGTGTCGGACAAACTCGGAAAAACGAAGACATCGGCGCTCGAATAGACTTGCGCCAGCGTCTCGCCGAATCGCATACCCATGAAACGGGCTTCGGGGTAGGCGGCCTCCAGAGAGGCCCGCGCGGGCCCGTCACCGACCACGACCTTGGTGCCCGGAAGATCCAGCCGCAAAAAGGCATCGAGATTTTTCTCGATCGCCAGCCGCCCGACATAGAGAAAGATCGGTCTTGCGACATCAAGAATAGAATCCTGCCGAAGACGAAATCGTCCGTGATCGACGCCGCGGGACCAATGCATCACCCGGTCGAATCCACGGCGCTCCAGTTCGGTCTGCAGGCTATCGGTCGCCACGAATATACCCCGGCCGGCATTGTGGAACCGTCGCAGCACCGCATAGATCAGGCTTTTTGGAATCCACGCTCTTGCCCAGGCATATTCCGGAAACTTGGTGTGATAGCAGGTCGTGAAGGGAATTTTGTTGTTGATGCAGTAGCGTCGCGCCGCGAAACCGAGCGGACCTTCGGTGGCGAGATGGATGTGATCGAAATGCGATTCCGTGATGAGTCGGCCGACGGATGACGTGGTGGCAATCGCGAGCCGGACTTCGGGGAACAACAGCAGCGGAACCGTGCGAAAGCCTTCCGGCGTGATGAAACGAATGGACGCGCCCAGATCTCGTGCCGCCGCGGCCAATCCTTCCAACGAGCGCACGACCCCATTGACCTGCGGATGCCAAGTATCGGTGATCATAACAACGCGCATCGGTGGCAATCCTAAAAACACTGACTCGATTGAAATCCGATGACGTGAGGCAAGACTTGGTACAGGCGATGACCCCCGAAAACTAGCCGCGCCCGTTATTTCGAATGTGCGATAGCCTATAACGGGCTAAGAAAATACAGGGAAGCCGCGTAGCTCAGACTACCCCCGATGACTGCGCCGGCGCAGACGTCGCTGGGATAATGATGAGCTGACGCCACCCGTGCCCAACCCATCATGCCGATGAAGCCGATTCCGATCAGTGTCGAACCAGGGACGACGTACACGATGGGAATCAGCGTCGCCGAGAGCGTCATCGTATGGCCGCTGGGAAACGAGTGCTCATCGAGAACATCGAGCAGAGATCCCAACGTGGGATCAGTCTGGCAGGGTCGCGGCCGCCCCACGCGTCGTTTCACGTAAGGATAGAAGCAGTGCAAAAAGGTGGCGCTACATAAAGCGACCAGGATAGCGGGAAATCCGTTACGGCCAAGGCGCATCATGACCAGAAGCGGAAGGATCATATAGAGCCCGCCATTGCCCAATTTGCTGATCCCGATCGCCGACGAGCGAATGATCAGCGGACGCGCCGAGGCCGCGATCGTGCGTGTCAGAGCCGCATCGATTGCAAAGAGGAGCTTTCGGGACTTCCGCAAGGCCATGTATCTTTGACCGACCGTCGCCGCGACGGCATCTGCGTCGACCGGCGATGGAGATGGACTTTGGCCGTGTGGCGAGGCCAGAAAGCCAAGTCGCCTCATCGGTTGCACGCGGTCGCAGCCAATCGGACGGGCCTCCGGGTGATGCGATAGACGCTCGCGGGCGGAAAGTTCGCCAGCACTCCGCCGATGCGCCGCGCCTTCAATCCGAGACGGTCGAGAATGCTGCGCGGGACGGGGCATGCCGGCCCGTAGGTGAACTGATAAAAGGCCGCGTGCGGGCGCAAGTGGCGGCCGAAGGCCCCGCTGAGGATCTTCATGACCGTGCGAGGGGGCATGTTCAGCAAGGGAAGCCCGCTCACCACCGCGCCCGCCAGCGCTCCACCTTTCGCCGTCTCTCCCGGCCGCCAAGGGTCGATCGAGCCAAGACGGGCGGCGTTGCCCCAGTGCACCCTGGCCTCGGGAAAAAGCGCCTGGAGACGCGATGCCAGCTCCCGACTGCACTCGACGAGCGTCAGCTCATTCTGTGGGATTCCACGCTCGAGGAGAGCCCGCGTGAACGCGCCGGTGCCTGGCCCGAGTTCGATCACGGGGGCATGCGCGGACGTGATCTCAGCCGTGATGACGGCCGCCAGGGCACGGCTCGACGGCGCGAGTGCGGCGACGCCCAACGGGTCACTCATCCAGGCTTGCAGGAACGCGACCCATTCTTTGGTCGAGTCTGGTTGATGGCCGCCAATCTGGCTGGCCGTCACGCTCATGGTTTTGGACGGGGACCTGACGGCAGCAAGATGCGGGCTATGGGGATGGCGGTCGCGCGGTCGAGGATCGAGTTGGATCATCTGCGGTCAGGTCTCCGGACGCGAGGTTCGGTTGCGGACGCCACTCTTGCGGCCAGCGTATTGCATGAAAATTGCCCGAGGCGTCACTCGGCCGCCGCTCGCAGCCGACCGACCCTGGTTACATGCTCCGGGACCGCGATAGGGCGGCCCGGGTTTTCGTCCGGACTGTTGGGCCGGAAAGCCCACCGAAACAGCCGGCTCGAAAGCCGCGAGAGATCGTCCATGATGGTGTAGACGCATGGCACCAGCAGCAGAGACAGGATGGTCGAAGCAAACAGCCCGCCCATGACCGCGATCGCCATCGGGGCCCGGAACTCGCCGCCGGCGCCAACCCCGTAAGCCGCCGGGACCATGCCGGCCGCCATGGCCAGCGTGGTCATCACGATGGGCCGGGCGCGATGGCGGCCCGCCTCGATCAAGGCCATGTCTCTGGGCAACCCTTGCTTGACGCGCTCGGCTGCGAAATCCACCAGCATGATGGCGTTCTTGGTGACGATCCCCATCAGCATAAGGAGCCCGATCACGACCGGAAGCGAGAAGGCGCTCTTGGTCAAGATCATTGCCGCTACCACGCCGCAGATGGAAAGGGGCAGCGGGAGCAGGATGGTGACCGGCTGGAAAGGGCTTTTGAACAGCAGGGTCAGGATCACGAAGACCAGGATTATGCCGGCCGCCATCGCCATGCCGAACCCGGCGAACATCTCGGCCTGCAGTTCGGCGTCCCCGGTGCTTTCGAGCTGGACCCCCTGCGGAAGCAGCCCTTGGCCCGCGATTGCGGCGCCGCGATCTTCCGCCTCGCCGCTGGTATGGCCTGTGGCTGGATCGAAACCGACCGTGACGAGCCGCTGGCGATCGTAGCGCTGAATGCTCTCGGGTCCCTGGCCGAAGCTGACGTCGGCCACCGCCGTCAGAGGCACCGACCCGCCCGAGACCGGCACTTGGAGCATAGAGAGCAGGTCGAGGTTTGCCCCGGCGCTCGGATCAAGCCTAACCCTAATCGGGATCTGCCGCCCTTCGGCGTTGAATTTGGCCAGATTGGACGCACTGTCTCCCGTGGTGGCAATGCGAATCGTGTCGGCAACGATGCTTGGCGCGACCCCGAACGTGCTCGCCTGGTCCATTTTCGGGACGATGCGGATCTCGGGTCTCTCAAACGAGCCGAGCGTCATGGGGTTCACGAAGAGCGGGTCTTTCCGCATGGCGGCCACGAGCGTTGCGGCGCCCTCGGCCACCCTGTCCCCGTTAGGGCCGACAACCGCCACCGACGACTGGGCCGAGAAGGTGAAGCGGATGTCGGGCACGGTCAAAAGAATTCCGGCTACGACGGCCTGAAGATCCTTTTGACTCCGGCCGCGATCCTCCTTCGGGGGCAGGCGTAGCACCAGGGTCGCACTACGCGGCGCGTTCGAGCCGGTCAACGATCGGCCGCCCATCGCATAGACGCTGAGAACTTCAGGAACTTTCTTCAGGGCGGCCGTGAGCTTGTCAGTGGTGGCCACGGTGGCGTCCAACGCCGACCCCGGCGGCAGTTCGATCGAGGCAAGCAAGCGCCCGTCGTCGGGCTCCGGAACGAATTCGGTTGGCAGTTCACGCATGGCCGAGATTGCCACCGCGAACGAGGCGACGCCCAGCGCAAGTGTCGCCCAGCGCATACCGCGGATTAACGTGAGCTTGAGGAGGCCCGTATAGAGCCGCATCACGGCGCCATCGGGTCTGGCGTGAAGGTCAGGATGCGGTCGCTCGATCCACACGCCAGCCAGCGCGCCCGCCAAGGCACAGCCGGCGAGCCCGACCGCGACCTTGGGGCCGCCCAAGGCCGCGGTCGCAACGGCGAGGCTCCCGAACGGGCTGCTTGGATCGATGCGTGAGACGAAGCGGTCAAGCAGCATCACGGCCACCCCGACCACGATGGCAGGGGGAAGAAAGAGCCTAAGCTTGCGGACCAGTGAAGCTCTCATGCCGCGGTACACTGGGCGGCCGTCCGAACCATCGCCGGCATAGGGTCGCCGCAGCAGGAAGGCGGAGGCCAGCGGCGTGATCAGACGCGCGACTAGCAGCGAGAAGAACACCGCGAACGCGATCGTCACGCCGAACTGTTTGAAATACTGGCCCGCGACGCCCGGCATGAAACTGACCGGCGCGAAGATGAAGATCACCGTGGCCGAGATCGCCACAACCGTGAGGCCGATTTCATCGGCGGCCTCCATGGCGGCGCGGTAGGGCGATTTCCCCAAATGCAGATGACGGACGATGTTTTCGATCTCGACGATGGCATCGTCGACCAGGACGCCGGTGACCAGGTTGATCCCGAGCAGGGTAACGAGGTTGAGAGAAAATCCCATCATCGACATCGCCCAAAATGTCGGGATTGCCGATAAAGGCAGCGCCAGGCCGGCGATCAGGGTCGCCCTCGGGTCGCGGAGGAACAGCAGCACCACGACGACCGACAGGGCCGCGCCTTCGTAAAGCGCACGCATAGCGGCCTGATAGTTGCCGATCGTGTAGGCCACCGTGTCGTCGATCTTGCGAAAACCGAGTGCCGGGTTGGCCTTTTTCAATGTCTCGATCCGGGCCGTTACGGCCTCCGCGACCGCGACATCGCTTGCGCCATTGGCTCGATAGACCGCCACCGCGACGACGGGCTTGCCGTCGAGGCGCGCGAAGGTCCGAGGCTCCTCCCAACGGTCCTCGATCGTTCCAAGATCGGTCAGCCGGGCAGCCCGGCCGCCGGGAATGACGATGCGGGTGGCGGCAAGTTCTTCCAAAGACGCCACGGAGGCGAGTGCCCGGATGGTCTGCTCGTCGCCGCCGATCGTGCTTTTGCCGCCAGTCAGGTCGACATTGGTGATCCGCAGCTGCGCGTTGACGTCGGCCGCCGTGACCCCGAAAGCCATCAGCTTGTCGGCATCGAGATGCACCCGGATCTCGCGGGCAACACCGCCAATACGCTCGACCCGTCCGACACCCCGCAATCCTTGCAATTGGCCCAGGACCGTATCGTCGATGATCCAGGACAATTGTTCCGTCGTCAGAGCGGGCGCGGTGACCGCATAGGTTGTGATGGCCTCGCCCTGAGAGGTGTTGCGCTGGAAATTGGGTTCGTCGATCGCGGTGGGCAGATCGCTGCGGATGGTGGCGATCGCGTTGCGGACGTCGTCGAGCGCCTGCTCGGGTTTGACGTCCAGTCTGAACTCGACCGTCGTCGAGGAGAGTCCATCCATGATCGTCGAGGTCACGTGCCGCCCTCCGGCGATCGCCGCAAGCGCATTCTCGACTTTCCTGGTCACCTGAGTTTCGAGATCGGCCGGGGCCGTGCCGGCCAGGGCGATCGCGACGGTCACCTTGGGAACGTCGATGTTCGGATAGCGCATTTCGGGCAAGCCGAAAAACGCTGCGAGCCCAACCGAGCAGAGAACCACGAAGAGGAGGATCGAGGGGGCCGGATTGCGAATGGCCCAAGCCGATAAGCTCAGCCTCATCCCTGTTGGCTCGCCGAAGCGGCCGTCACCGGCGTCACGTCGTCACCGTCGTTGAGGAAGGCCCCGGCCCGGACCACGACGATGTCGCCGACCGCAATCCCATCGACGATCTCGATGCCGCTGGGATCGCGCATCCCGAGTTCGACCAAGCGGGTCGCCACCTTTCCCCCGACCACCACCTTCACGCTCGCACGGCTGCCCGCGAGGAGAACCGCAGATGGCGGGACGACAATTCCTTGATGGCGCAAGACCTCGACGTCGGCACGCGCGAAGGTTCCGGCTGTGAGTTCCGGAATTGCCGGAAGCGTAATCCGCACCCGTCCAAGCCGGGTCGTCTTGTCGACCTCCGGGGAAATGAGGCGGATCTCGCCCCGGATCGGGTTCGGCACGCCCTGCACGTGAATGCTCACCGCCTGCCCGACCGCGATCTCGGGCAGCGAACTTTCGACGACATTGCCGGCGAGTTCGATCACGCCATCGCGCGCGATGTGAAACAGCGCGCCGCTCGCCGGAGAGACGAGCTGGCCGATCTGTGCCGAACGCGACAGGACGGTTCCATTGGTCGGGGCCCGGATCTCGGCTTTCGTCAGTTCGAGCTCGAGTTCGCGGCGTTGGGCCTCCGCGAGCAACTGGTCGGCTTGGGCGAGAGCCATCCCTTGCTTGGCCGAGTCGAGTTGCGCCCTGGCGGAGGTCGCCGCTGAAAGTCGTTGATCCAAAACGTCTTGCGTGATCGCGCCGACCTTGAGCAGCCGTTGCGCCCGATCCAAGGCCGCGGACGTTTGAATCGCGCCGCTCTCCATTTGGGCAATCAGGCTCCTGGCCTGATCGATGGCGGCGTCGTAGCGCATCACGGAGGCGATCTTTTCAGCGTGCTGCACCTCGAGCATGTCGGTCGACAGGCGCGCCAGGACTTGGCCCGCTTCGACGTGATCGCCCTCTTCGGCCGCAAAGCTGGTCAGCAGATAGCCGTTGAGATCGGCGCCGACCAGAACGTCCTCGCGCGGAACCAGGGAGCCGATGGCCGTCACGGCGCGGATCAGCGGCTGACGCGATGCGAACATCACCGTGACGGCTGGTCCCGGTGTGCCAGCGGGCTCCGCACCGGCGGGGCCCGCCTGCGCGGCGAAGCAGGAAGGAAGGAGGCCGAGCCAGACTGCCGCCGCACGGGCAACCATCCGCGTTGGTGGGCGCCATGGGCCCCGGTTTGTCATTTCACTTTTTCCGCAACCCATCGCCGCCGTAGCCTTCCCCGGATCGTCACGGCAGACGGCCCTGGCAAGATTGCCGCAACGTTGCGGGATCGGACTCAGCCGGGCATCGGTGCGAATGCCTCCGGAAAACGCAGGCAGGCGGTCGTACCGCGACCTGGGGTGGACCTGATGGTCAGCGAGCCACCGTGCGCCACCATGATTTCCTGAACGATGGACAGCCCAAGGCCAGCACCCTGCTTTGCCGCATCGCCCTTTTGGAACGGCTCGATGAGCTTTGGATCGGAGGCTGGAGAGATGCCAACGCCGTCATCGCTGATCGAGACGCTACCGCGCTCGACATCGGCCACGATCCGCTTGGCGCCGTGGGCATGGATCAGCGCGTTGCCGACGAGGTTGGCCAATGCGCTGCGGATCGCCGCCTCTACACCGTGTACCATGACCGAACCCTGCTGGACTTGCTCCAGCGAGAGCTCGACCCCGGCGTCGAGCGCGGAGGGCGTAAAATCGGCAAGGACGTCTCGCGCCAGTGCCGAAAGGTCGATAGCGTGCTTTTCGATCGTGTGATTCTGGAGCCGAGCCAAGTCTAGCATGGCCGCCACTAGCGAGGTCAGACGGCGAACGTCGCGCACCAGTTCCGCCCTGAGGGCAGGCTCGGTGACGTCGTCGATCTTGGCCCGCAGGAGCGTCAGAGGTGTGCGAAGTTCATGGGCCGCATTGCCGAGAAAACGCCGCTGGCGTTGCACATAGGCATCGATCTCGCCGAAAGCTCGATTGAGCGCGCTGACAAGCTGTTTCAACTCCAGTGGAACATCGTCGAGCGGAATGGAGGCTTGTGGCGCGGTCGGCTCGATCGACAGCGCAAGCCGCGTGACGCGTGCGATGCTGCTGCTGACAAATTGCGCGGACAGAAAAGCGCCAGCCGCGACAATCGCCGCAAACGCCACGGCGATCATCGCCACCGGGGTCGAGTTTCGCTCGACGAAGGCCTTCATGAACGCGGCGAAGTCGATTCGCGCATTGCCCACCAGAACCACGAGTTCGGACGCCCCTTGGGGTACGACATCAACACAGAAGGTGTTTTTTTCATCCGCGGCTTTGACATAGGAGCGACCGATCGGACCCGTATAGGGCAGTGCGAATGGCAGCTGCGGCCTTTGATCGGGCGCGAACTCAACCATGAACCTGTCGTAGGAAATCACGTACCACAAAGACGGGCTACCGGCGCGAAGCTCGTCGATATCATCCGTCGATCGCGTGGTGAGACCCCGGACTGGATCAATCTCGGTGGCTCGCCGCACGATATCCCCTGCGGCTTCGCATTGCGTCGCGTTGGGCTCCCCCACGAAGTCGAGCCAGACCACGATGACGATGGCGGCGAGGAAGATCGCGAGTGCGGCGACACTGAGGGAGACGGTCACCGTTTTGGTGATCGACGTCATCGGCTTTCTTGCAATCTGAGAATGTAACCGATCCCGCGCATGCTGCGGATTTCGACATTGCCGCCAACTTCGGACAATTTCTTCCGCAACCGCGACACCTGCGCTTCGAGCGTGTTGGATTCGATTTCATCGTCGAACCCGTAGATCGCCTCCATCAGCATATCGCGCGTGACCACCCGGTCCCGACGAAGCAGGAGCGCTTCGAGGATCAAGGCCTCTCGCCGGCGCAGCAGCACTTTCGTGTCGCCCACGGTGGCCTCGTTGGTGCCGACGTTCAAGTCGACGTTGCCAAACGACAGGGTCGAGGGCGCCAACAGCCGGGGCCTGCGCAGAACGGCCCGCACCCTGGCGATGAATTCCTCCGGTTCGAAGGGCTTGCCGAGATAGTCGTCCGCACCGCTGTTCAGCCCTTCGATCACATCCTCCTTGGCGTCCTTGGCGGTCAGCATGATGATGACGGGCCGCTCGGGCAGTTTGCTGAGCGCCGCAACGATCTCGAGCGCATCGCCGTCGGGCAGCATGCGGTCGACGATCGCAAGGTCGTATCTGAAATTGCCGAGGGCTTCCTGCGCGCCGGACACGGTCCCGACAATGTCCACGACACTGTTCAACTCCTTCAGCAGCCGAGCGATATAGGTTCCGATCTGCGGTTCGTCTTCGATCACAAGAGAGCGCATCGATCGTCCTTGGAACAGGTCTGGTCACTCGCGCCAGAGAGACGCGTCGGCCCGTGTTCTCTTCTCAATTTCAGCCCGCGAATGCTCGGCTGATCTTTGGCAGGGCGCGTCGGCTTACGGCAAATCGTGCAACGGGCGCAAGCAGGCCGACCGAGCATCCCGGAAGTTTGCGCCGGCCACCGGAGGCTGACGCCGCCCTGCAGCGAGCAATCTTCGGGCAATGTTGACGGATCAAACGCTGCCCTCGAACCACACAGGGCGGCCCTTCCCGAGAAGGCCCCGGCGGTGGTCGGAGGCCCGATTGAAGCTAGCCGTACAAGCGCTGAAGTCCGCGGCCCGGGCCGTTCGACGAACCGCTCCGACCCTTCTGCCTCTCACATCGATGGCCATGGCGGCTCTGCCGAGCGCGGCCCGCGCCCAGACGGCGCTCACGGTCCCTGCGCCGCCATTTTCGCTGCCCTACCTGCCGTCCGTTGCCGACGACTGGACGGTGAGGATCGGGGTCGAAGGCACGATGAGTCCCAATTTCAAGGGCGCTAAGGACTTTGCCTTCAGTCCGGTGCCGATCTTTTCGGTGCAGCGTGCGGGTTCGCCCGAGCGGTTCCGCAGCCCGAAGGACAGCGCCTCGATCGCACTGTTCGATTTCGGCAAGTTCCGTTTCGGTCCGGTCGGCAAATTCGAGGCGGCCCGGACGGCATCCAGCGACAAGGCGCTCCGCGGATTGGGCAATGTCGGCCTGGCGTTTGAACTGGGCGCCTTCGCGGAATATTTCCCGGTCGACTGGTTCCGCACCCGCCTTGAGGTGCGCAACGGCTTCGGCGGCCACCAGGGCGTGGTGGGCGACCTTTCGGCGGATTTCATCCTGCCGCTAACCGAGCGCGTCACCCTCTCGGGCGGCCCCCGCTTCTCGCTCAAGGACGCCAAGTCCCTTTCGCCGTATTTCGGCATCAATGCCGCGCAGTCCTTGGCTTCCGGTCTCCCTCAATACCTGGTCAAGGGTGGCTCCTACTCGACGGGCGTCGGCGCACAGATCGGATACCTGCTCACGCCGCAATGGGAGGTCCACTCCTACGTCGAGTACGAGCGCCTGCTGGGCAGCGCCGCCAACAGTCCGCTCGTGAAGCTTCGCGGCTCGCCCGATCAGGTGACGGTTGGGATCGGCGCTTCCTATTCCTTCGACGTCAACGTTAGGTAGGACCGAGATGCACTTGAGATCCCGCGCGCTGGGCATTTCGGTCGCCTTTCTGCTTCCCGCCATCCTCGGCGCATGCGCGAGCTTCGAAACCAGCCAAGCCAAGATGCAAGCGTTCAAGACCGTGGGCGTCATTTCGGCCATCGGTGACGAGTTCAGCTACACGGAGGCGGGGCTGACCGGTTTCGACACCGACGACCGAAGCTTTGCCATTGCGTCCTGGCACGTCGACGATTTGGTCGTTCGGCAAGCCAGCGCGATCCTGAGCGGACGCTTTCAGGTCCAACAGGTGACCTACACGAGCCCGACGCTTGCAAGGCCCGAGGAACAATCTCCGATCGCGCTCGTCAACCTGATGCGTGACGACCGCATCAAGGCAACGTTGCGCACCGACGTGTCGCCGCAAGCGCTCGACGCCTACATCGTGATCGTCAAGGCCAAGTCGCAGATCGGCCACGGCAACCGCACCGTCGCGGGCCTGGGCATGGTGAGTTCCGGGACGGCCTTCGGATCCTATGCGCAAATCCATGCCCTGTATGAGGTCAGAGTTTACGATGGGCACAGCTTCGAACTCATCGAAAAGCGGTCCGCCGCGCCGTTGGACAATGCCGATCTGACAAGGCTCGCGGGACCGAACCGCCGTGTCGACGACGGCTACTTGCCGAGTGCCGGCGAGCCTGAACGGAACGAGAAATTGCATGCCGCCATCGTCGAACTGATCGAGCGTAGTCTGCCGTCGACCTTGCAGAATCTGCATCTTGCGAGCGGTTCATGATCGAAGCCCCAACCAATGGAGTGGCTATGAAATGCGCACGTGTGACCTTCGTGCTGGCCATGGTGCTTGTCCCCGGATCGGCTCGCGCCGACGATGTGCTCGGCACATGGCTGCGCGACAATGGCGGCGTACAGGTCAAATTCGAACGCTGCGAGGCCGCCATATGCGGACGAATCGTCTGGCTGAAGCCGGGCGCCGACACCAAGGCCAGGATCGGCCAGCTTGTCTTTTCCGAGATGCGGCCAGACGGTGAAAACACTTGGACCGGGAAGGCCTTCGATCCGAAAAACGGCTCTACCTATTCCGGCAAGATGTGGATCGCGGGCAACGCTCTGACGACCTCGGGTTGCCTGATTGGCGGACTGATTTGCAAGTCGATTCAGTGGAGCCGGCTTTAGCCATCAAGAAAATCCAGTGCCTGGCCGAGGCCGAGATCGAATCCTCCCTAGGCAGCGTGGACGCCCTGACCTTGCTTAACGGACCGAGACTAAGCGACCGCAGCCTGGATGAACCGGCTGCGCGGCTTCGCGCTCATGCACGACGCTTCTGCGCCGGGCTTCTCTGCCCGAAAGCAGATGCTGATCGCCGCCTGGAGCCCATCTACCTGGCACGACAAGCAACCGGTTGAACCGACAGGTTTCTTCAGCGCCGAAGCAGCGCAGGCACGGCAGTAAACCTGAGAACGACTTTGAGACCGGGGCTGGCGTCTTCCAGGGCAAGGGCGACCTCATGCAACTCGGCGACCGCGCGGACGAGGCTAAGCCCCAGTCCGCTGCCGTAGACAGCACAACTCTGGTCACCTCGGACGAAGCGAGCGAAGACCTTCTCCCGATCCCGCTCGGGAATCCCTGGTCCGTTGTCTTCGACAACGATGGTGGGCCGGCCGTCGTGGGCGGCGAGCGTGATGCCGATCCGGGTTCCCGCCGGGGCGTGGCGGATGGCGTTCTCGGTCAGGTTGGCAAGCATCTGGGTCAGCAGTTCGCGGTCGCCCACCACCGTGACATCCGGCGCGATCGCCCCGGACAGGATCTGCCCGTTGTCCTCCGCGACGGGCGCGTAGATTTCGACGATGGTTGCGCAGACCTCGGACAAATCGACAGCGGTGAAGCCGCTAAGGCGGGTGCCGGCCTCGATCTGCGCAATGCGGAGCAGCGCCGCGAAGGTGCGCAGGACGGTGTCCGTGTCGGCGATCGTGGCCTCGATCACGGCGTCGTAATCGGCGGCCGACGAAGGCCGGCCACGCGCAAGTTCGAGGCGCTGGCGCATGTGGGTCAA
Source organism: uncultured Lichenihabitans sp. (assembly GCA_964245915.1). Classification (GTDB taxonomy): domain Bacteria; phylum Pseudomonadota; class Alphaproteobacteria; order Rhizobiales; family Beijerinckiaceae; genus Lichenihabitans. The sequence goes on from CAXTOT010000023.1 coordinate 51,050, forward strand.
AGGCGTCCGGAGGTCATGGGCGATGTCGCTCGATACCTGGCGCAGCCCCTCCATGAGCGTCTCGATACGGGTCAGCATCCCGTTCAGGTTGGCCGCAAGGATGTCGAACTCGTCGTGGCTGCCGCGGACGGGAATGCGCGCCGCCATGTCGCCCCCTGTGATGATGGCGCGCGTTGTTGCATTGATGGCTTCGATTCGCTTGAGAAAGCCGCGGCTGGTCACGACCCCGCTGAAGATGGCAAGGCCGAGAGCCGCCAGCGCGGTCCAGCCGAAGGTTTGCTGAAGCACCTCCTCGAGGTCGGAGGCGTCGCGCATGTCGCGTCCGACGAACAGGACCGAGCCGTCCGACAGTCCACGCGCCTCGATCAGGATCGTATGCGGCTCATCATCGGGCGGCGACACGGCGCTGCCGACGACCTGCCACTCGCGCCAGGCCGGGGTGGGATCGAGAGCGGGCAGGTTGCCAGCGAGTTGGCCGCCGTTCGCGGCCTGCAAGCGGTAGAACCGGCCTTCGCCAGCCCGGTCCCGGCTGCGGGCAGCAAGGCTGGCAATCAGTTCGCCCCGTCCCGCCGGATCATCCTCGCCCATGAGGCTGGACATCTCGATGATGATCGCGGCTTCGAGCTGCCGGCGCGCGAACGACAGCACGGTGGTGTAGACCACCCCGAACAGCACGCTGGCGCAGAGCGCGAACAGCACGGTTTGCAGCAGCGCCAGTCGGAACGTCGCGGTGGCGAGAAGTCTAGGCAGGTGCACGGATGCAATATCCCGCGCCGCGCACGGTGTGGATCAGGTCGAGCGGGAACGGGCGGTCGACCTTGGCCCGCAACCGGCTGATATGGGTTTCGACCACGCTGGTCTGCGGATCGAAATGGAAGTCCCAGACCTGCTCGAGCAGCATGGTCCGCGTGACCAGTTCGCCCTCGTGCCGCATCAGGTACTCCAGCAGCTTGAACTCGCGCGGCTGCAAGTCGATCGCCGCGCCGCGCCGCGCGACGGTGCGCTTGACCACGTCGAGGTGGAGGTCGGCGACTTTGAGCAGCGTCGACGGTGCGGTGAGCGGAAGCCGCCGGCCGAGCGCGTTGATGCGGGCCACCAGTTCGGCGAAGGAGAACGGTTTGACGAGATAGTCATCCCCGCCGGCTTCCAAGCCTTCGACGCGGTCGTCGATGCCGCCCATCGTGGTCAGGAACAGGATCGGCATCGCCAGGCCCGCGCCCCGCATGGTGCGCACGATCGCAAGCCCATCGAGACCGGGCAGCATCCGGTCCACGATGACGACGTCGTAGCTCCCGCTGCCCGACAGGAACAGCCCCTCGCGGCCGGTCGCGGCGCGGTCGACGACGTGACCCTGCTGCGTCAGGCCCTTGGCGGCGTAGTCCGCCATCGCGGCGTCGTCTTCGACGAGAAGGATCTTCATGGGTGCGGCCCCGGCGGGAACCCGAAGCGTAGCGATGAGGCCGGAGCGGCGCCATAGCCACCACTTTACGCTTTCGTAAGCTAAGGCTTCGGCACTCCTGGTCCGGAGTTGGCCGTTCCTTACCAATCGGTAAAGCTGGCGTAAGCGGGCGCGAAGGTGGCCTGCCGTTCTATGGCGCTCTCAACTGACCGGAGGTCGTCATGTCCCGTCCCATCCTCTCCCTCACTGTCCTTCTTCTACTTGCCGCACCCGGCGCGGCCCTTGCGCTGGAGGGCGGGGCGCTCGCCAAGGAAGCGAAACTCACACTCGACCAGGCGCGCGCTGCGGCTCAGCAGGCCCAGCCCGGCACGATCCTCGGTCAGGAATTGGAACACCGCAAGGGCGGTTCCGGGCTGCGCTACTCCTTCGACATCAGGGTCGGCACCGACACCCACGAGGTTGGCATCGACGCCAAGACGGGAGCGACTCTGCAGAACACGCCGGGAAGCAAGTGAACCTCGCCCCGCCTCGCCCCACAGGATACGCCACAATGCTTTTCCCCGCTTTTCAGCCCTGCGTTCGGCTCGTCAGGACCTCCCTCGTCGCGGCCATGGCAATCCTCGCACCGGTCGCCGTCGCCTTACCGGCCGCTGCCCAGGAAACGGCGGTGGCGCCCGAGAAGAACCCACCGGGCGACATCCCGGACGACCAGATCTTCGTGACCTACACCTCGCCCCAAGGCTTCACCATCAAGGTGCCCGAAGGCTGGAGCCGGACGGATCGGCCGGACGGGGTCAGCTTCGCGGACAAATACGGGCGCATCGACGTTGCGGTATCCACGGCGCCAGCCCCCACGGTTGCCAGCGTCCGCGCAACGGACGTGCCCGCGTTGGAACAGGCCGGCCATGCAGTGAAGGTCGGCACCGTGCAGGCCGTGACGCTGCCCGCCGGCGCCGCCGTCCGCATCACCTATGCGGCGAACTCCGAACCGAACCCGGTCACCGGGAAACGCATCCGGCTGGAGAACGAGCGCACGCTGATCCCCCACGCCGGCCAGCTGGCAATCCTTACCTTTGCGGCCCCAGCCGGCGCCGACAACGCCGACCAGTGGAAGCTGATGGCCGACTCGTTCCGGTGGCGCTGAGATGCCGCTTCTCGAGGCGGACGACCTGTTCCGGTTCTACCATCCCGGCGACAGCGAGGTGCGGGCTCTGCGCGGGGCGTCGCTCGGCGTCGATCGCGGCGAGATCGTCGCGCTCGTCGGCCCCTCGGGCAGCGGCAAGTCGACCCTGCTGGCATGCCTTGCCGGGCTGGACGAGCCGGACGGCGGCTCGGTGACGATCGCGGGACGCCGCATGACGCGGCGCCCCGAGGCCGAACGGGCGGCGTTGCGGGCGCAGTCGATCGGCATTCTGGCGCAGGCCAATAACCTGTTCGACCACCTGACGGTCGCCGAGAACGTGGCTCTGCCTCTGGCGCTGGGCCGCAAGCCCGAGGCTGGCACGATCGAGCGCCTGCTCTCTGGCGTGGGCCTCGCGCACCGGACCGATGCGCTGCCGCACACCTTGTCGGGTGGCGAGCGGGCGCGGGCGGGGCTCGCGGTCGCGCTGGCGGCCGACCCGCAGCTGTTGCTGGCCGACGAGCCGACCGCCGAGGTCGACGCCGCGACCGAAGCGTTGATCCTGGATCTACTGGAACGGCGCCGGCTGGCCGGTGGGGCGGCGCTGATCGCGACCCACAGTCATGCCATCACCCGTTGGGCGACCCGCGTCCTTGCCATCGAGGACGGCCGCATCGTCCCGCAATCCACCCCGGCACCAGCCATCGCCACCAGAGTGCGGCCCTCGGGCGCCGCCCCGACCACCACCGGCGAGCCCCTGCTCGTCGTAACCGGCGCGGGCAAGAGCTACGGCGCTGGCTCCGCGCGGGTGGCGGCGCTCACCAACATCACTTGCAGCGTCCATCGGGGAGACTGCATCGCGCTGGTCGGGCCATCAGGCAGCGGAAAATCGACGCTGCTCGACCTGATGGCCGGGCTGCAGCAGCCATCGGACGGCATCGTCGCCTGGCCCGGCCTCGCATCCGGTCAGCCGCTGCGCCCACGCCAGATCGGGGTCGTGTTCCAGACGCCATCGCTGCTGCCGAGTCTCACGGCGATCGAGAACGTGCGGCTGCCTCTCGACATCGCAGGGCTCGGTGCGGTCGCCGGCATGGACCCACGCAACGCGCTCGACCGCCTGGGGCTGCTCAACCTTGCCGAGACCATGCCCGACCAGATGTCGGGCGGCCAGATGCAGCGGGTTGCGCTCGCCCGCGCGCTGGTGTGCCGGCCCGCTTTGCTGCTGGCCGACGAGCCGACCGGCCAACTCGACAGCGACACTGCCCGTCGGGTGTTCGACGCGCTGCTCGAAACGGTAGCAGGCACCGGCATCGCGCTGGTGGTCGCCACGCATGACCCGGTCGTGGCGAGCCGCCTCGACCAGACCTGGTTCATCCGGGCCGGCCGCCTCGACGGCATCGAGACGAGGGAAGGGCGCGCCGCATGATGATGGCCTGGATGAAGGGCACGATCGCCCGCCGCTGGCCCGCCCTCGCGCTGACGGGCGCGGGTCTCGCCGTCACGACCGCGTTGATCGGCGTCATTCTGGTTTTCGCTGTGGTCAGCAGCCAGAGCATGACGCGGCGGGCCCTGTCCGGCTTGCCGGTGGACTGGCAGGTCGCCGTCCAGCCGGGCGGCGATGTCGCGAGCCTCGCCGCTACGCTCGATCGCATTGCCGGGGTCACGGCGGTGCGCAGCGTCGGCTACGCGGCCGTGACCGGCTTCGAGGCCATGACGGACGGCACCACTCAGACCACCGGCGCCGGGATGGTGCTCGGCATTCCGGCCGACTACGCGGCGACCTTCCCGGGGCAGCTCCGCCCTCTGCTCGGCAGCCCGCACGGCGTACTGCTGGCCCAGCAGACGGCTGCGAACCTTCATGTCGGCATCGGACAGTCCGTTTCGATCCTGCGATCCGGGCAAGCGCCCGTTGCGGTCACCGTCGAGGGCGTCGTCGAGCTGCCCAACGCGGACGCGATGTTCCAGACGATCGGGCCGGCCAAGCGCGCGACCGCCGCTGCCCCGCCCGACAACGTCATGCTGATGCCCGCAGCGCGATGGACCGCACTATTCGGCGGCCCGGACGCGCGTTGGCAGCTGCACGCGCGGCTCGACCACGCGAGCCTGCCGCCGACGCCCGGTGCCGCCTATCTCGATGCGACCGGGCGCGCGAGGCACGTCGAGGTGGCGACGGCCGGCGCCGCCACGATCGGCGACAACCTCGCGGCCCGCCTCGACGCCGTGCGGACCGACGCCCTGTTCTCCGGCATGCTCCTTCTGGTGCTTGGCCTCCCCGGCATCGTGCTGGCGCTGCTGCTGACGATCGCCATATTGCGCACCCAGGCCGACCGCCAGCGCCAGCAGGCGGCGCTGCTCGGCCTGCGCGGCGCCTCGATGGCTGCGATCGTTCGGATCGTGGCTGCCGAGGGCGTGCTGGTGGCGGGGAGCGGCGCCGTCGCGGGGTCTGGCCTCGCGGCTCTCGTCGCGGCCACGGTCTTAGGGGCCGGCCTCGGCGACGGCGCGGTTCTTACCGCGCTGGCGATCGGCCTTGGCGCCGGCCTCCTGCTGGCGGGCGCCACGGTGCTGGTGCCGACGATCGCTCAGGCGCGCGGCAGTACGGTGGCCCTGCGCCGCGCAATGTTGCCCGCCACAACGGCGCCGACCTTGTGGCAGCGCCTCGGGGCCGACATTGCTCTGCTGGCCGTCGCGGCGCTGCTGTTCTGGCGCGTCGCCAACGGCGGCTACCAGGTCGTGCTCGCCCCAGAGGGCGTGGCCGCCACGTCGGTCGACCCCACCGCCTTCCTGGTGCCGCTCTGCCTATGGGTTGGGGCGGGGCTGCTGGCTCTGCGCGGTGCGAGCGGGCTGCTCGCTTTGGCGCGACCGGGTCTCGCAGCGGCCCTGTCGCCTGTGGCAGGACGAATGGCCCTCCCGGTCGCCGCGTCCCTGGTACGGCAGCGGCGCCGCATTGCCCGGCATGCTGCATTGGCCACGCTGGCGGTCGCCTTCGCCACGAGCCTGGTCGTGTTTGCTGCGACCTACCAGGAACAGGCGCTGGTCGACGCCCGCCTGACCAACGGGGCGGACGTCACGATCACGGGCTCGGCCGCAAGCCCGGCCGGCGACCGGCTCGCGCTGATCAAACGCCAGCCCGGCGTTGCGGCCGCTGAGCCGATGCAGCACCGCTTTGCCTATGTGGGCAACGACCTGCAGGACCTTTACGGGATCGACGCCGTCACGATCGGCCGGGCAACCGACATCGCGGATGCCTATGTGGCCGACCATGACGCGGCGGGGACGCTGCAGCGGCTGGCCAGGAAACCGGACGGCGTGCTGCTCTCGCAGGAGACCGTGAACGACTTCCAATTGGCGCTCGGCGACGCCATCACTCTGCGCCTCCAGGCTGGGCCGGACCACGCGTTCAAGGCCATCCCGTTCCACTTCGTCGGGGTCGTATCGGAGTTCCCCACCGCGCCGCGCGACAGCTTCCTTGTCGCAAACTCTGCCTATGTGGCGGCCGAGACCGGGGATGCGCAGGCCGAGGTGGTGCTGGTGCGTGGCAGCGACGATCCGGCTCGTGTCGGCGCGGCGATCCGAGCCGCGCTCGGGCCGGCCTCCAGCCTGAAGGTCACCGACCTTGCCCAGGCCGGCAGGATCATCGGCTCGAGCCTCGCGGCCGTGGACCTGCGCTCCCTGGTGGGTGTCGAAGGCGTGTTCGCGGCCCTTTTGGTTGCCGGCGCGACCGGACTGATCTTGTGGCTGGGTCTTTCCGATCGGCGCGCTCAATCGGCCACGCTTGCGGCACTCGGCGCCTCGACGCGCCAGGTCAGGCTGCCCGCGGTCGCCGAGGCGGCGATCGTCGCCCTTTGGGCCGGCCTGGGAGGATGGGCGCTCGGCGAAATCGTTGCCCTGGTGCTCGTCAAGCTGTTGGGCGGCGCCTTCGACCCGCCGCCGGATGTGCTGCAGCAGCCCTGGTCGGCGTTCGCCGCGGTCCTGGCCATCGCGGTGCTCTCTTTCGGCGCGAGCTGCCTGAAGACACCGTCTGGCGCCGGGTAAGCGGGGCCTCTGCGGGTCGCCGTTCACCTCGAGCGACATCATGGCAAGGAACGCCGGTTTCCTGCACGCGGGCGAAGCCTGCCATTGATCGCGTGTCATGCAAAGAGCAGTCGGGCAGCAGGGCGCCATCCAGGTTTAAGGCCACTGCCGTAAGAAGCCGCTCACAATTCGCTTGTACCCAAACATTTGTATGATAAATACGATGAATGGCTGCCGTCATCAGAACGCGCGCCGGTTGGGGAGGACTTCATGAAGTTCGCAGCATGGGCCTGCATATCAGTGCTCGCTGTTTCGGCAGCAGCATCGTCAAACCCGGTCGAGGCGCAGGAAGCGAAGCCCTTCACGCTCGGATACTCGGCCGGTTATCTCACCGATCCCTTCCAGGCGATCGAGGTCAATCTGACGGTCGCGGCCGCCAAGAGGGACGGGCTCAAGACACTTCCCGTCGCAAACGCCAACGGCGATGCGGGCCGGCAGGTCACGGATTTCCACAACCTGATCGCGAGCGGCGCCCAGGCGCTTCTTGCCATGCCCACCGACAGTGCGGCGCTCGCGCCTGCTGTCGCTTTCGCGGCCGAGAAGAAGGTTCCGGTCGTGACGATCGACAACGGTGCCTCAGGAGGCAAGGTGTACATGATCGTGCGCGCCAACAATGTCGCGATGGGCAAGGACGCCTGCGAGGCGGTCGGAAAGGCGCTGGGCGGCAAGGGAACCGTGCTCTCGCTGATGGGGGATCAGGCGACCTCGGCCGGGCGTGAGCGGACCAATGGCTTCAACGACTGCATGAAGGCAGAGTTCGCCGACATCAAGGTCAACCAGCAGCCCACCTATTGGAAGACCGACAAGGCGGTGTCGGCCGCGCAGACCGTGGTCTCCTCGACGCCGGATCTCGGGGCCATCTACATGCAGAGCGACTCGGTCATGCTGTCGGGAACCCTCAGCGTGCTGAAGAGCGCCAACCGCCTGACCAAGGTCGGCGAGCCCAAGCACATCTTCCTGGTGACCATCGACGGCACGCCGGGCGCTCTCGAGCGGGTTCGCGACAAGACGGTGGACGCCGTGATTTCGCAGCCGGTCGACCTCTATGTGAAATATGGCCTCTACTACATCCAGGCCGCCATGGCGGGAAAGACGTTCCAGAAGGGGCCGACCGACCACGACAGCCAGATCGACGACTACGAGGGCAGCCCGATGGATCTCTTGCCGGCCCGCGTGGTGACGGCCGACAACGCGGCCGACCCGGCACTGTGGGGCAACGCAGCCCACTAAAGCCGCCGGGAGTGCATTGCATGACGCCCCTGACATCCCGACACGAGGCGACCGCAGTGCTAGCGGCCGAGGCGCGTGACGTGAGCAAGTCGTTCGGGACCAACCTTGTCCTGCGGGATGTCTCGATCGCCATCCCACAGGGGAGCGCGCGGGCGCTGGTGGGACGGAACGGCGCCGGCAAGTCCACCCTTGTCGGCGTTTTGACCGGCCTCCTCACGCCCGACCAGGGCAGCGTCGCCTTCGAGGGTGAACCCGCGTTGCGGACGCGAACAGGGCCGGACGGTCGACGGCAGGTCGCCTGCGTCTACCAGAGGTCGACGCTGGTCCCGACCCTCTCTGTCGCCGAGAACCTTTTCATCAACCGGCATCCGGGCACACGCTCGTTGGTCGACTGGTCCCGGACGCGACAGCAGGCCCAGCGCGTCCTCGACGAGTGGGGCCTCGGCATCGACGCCGACACCGTCACGGAGCGGCTCCGCGTCGAGCAGCGGCAGATGGTCGAGATCGCCCGCGCTCTGCTGCAGGGCGCCCGCTTCATCATCCTCGATGAACCAACCGCCGTGCTGGAGTCGAAGGAGATCGACCGCCTGTTCGAACGGATCACCCGGCTCAAGGCAGATGGCGTGACCCTGCTCTACATTTCCCATCACCTGCAGGAGATCTATGACATCTGCGACAGCGTGACGGTGATGCGCGACGGGAAGGTGGTCGCCGACGCGCCCCTTAGCGCCATGCCAAGGCCGGCCGTGGTGGCCGCGATGGTCGGCAACGAGCTCGCGCTGTCGAACGACGCCCGGGCTGCGGCGCCGGGCGCGGCGGACGGCCCGGCGGTGCTGGAGATCCAAGGCTTGACGGTAGGCGGCGCCTTCGCCGATTTCGACCTGCGGATCGGGTCCGGCGAATGCGTCGGCCTGGCCGGTCTCGGCGGTTCGGGCAAAGAGGAAATCGGCGAGGTGGTGGCTGGGCTGCGCAGGCCCGACGCGGGCACCGTGGCGGTGGCCGGCCGTGCGGTCGGTTTCGGCGATGTCGCGGGGGCGCAGCGGCGGGGCGTGAGTTACGTGCCGCGTGACCGTCGGCGGCGCGGCATCCTCCCGCAGTTGTCGATCGCCGAGAACCTGACCGTGACCATCCCCGAACGCATCGGCCGGGTCGGCGTGCTGTCGCCACGGCGGCGCGACGAGGTAGCCGGGTCGATCGCGCGAACGCTTGGGGTCGTCTGCACCTCGATCGAACAGGCGATCGTCGAGCTTAGCGGGGGCAACCAGCAGAAGGTGGTGATGGGTCGTGCGCTCGCCTCCGCGCCCAGGGTGCTGGTGCTGGTCTACCCCACCCAAGGCGTCGACGTGGCCTCGAAGCAGGCCCTTTTCGCCATCGTACGCGCGGCACAGAGGGAAGGCACTGGGGTGCTGATGATCTCCGACGAAGTGGACGAACTGCGGGCCTGCGACCGCACGCACGTCATCTTCAAGGGCCGCGTAACTCGCAGCTTTGGCTCGGTGTGGAGCGAGCGCGACCTGATCGCATCCATGGAAGGCCTTGACTCGTGACCATCGACACAGCCCATACTGCGGGCGCGCCCATGCGGCCGCAAGGCTTACGCCAACGGATCAGCGCGCTCCGGCTAAGGGAACTGACGCTCGTCCCGGTGCTGGTGATCGTTGGCTTTATCGGCTGGCTCAACAACGGCGCGTTCCTCACCGCCGACAACCTCGTCAACATTCTCCAGCAATCGTCGGAGCTGTCGATCCTGGTGATCGCCGAGACGGTGATCCTGCTGGCGGCCCGCATCGACCTCTCGCTCGAGTCGGTCGTGGGTCTCGCGCCGATGCTCGGGGCGTGGCTGATCCTCAAGGACACCATGCTGGGCGGCTCCGGCATCGGCCTACCGCCATGGGCCGGCATCGTGGTCGTGCTCGTGACCGGCGCCGGCATCGGGGCGTTCAACGGCTTCCTCATCGTCAAGATGAAGCTGAACGCCTTCATCGTGACGCTCTCGATGCTGATCCTGCTGCGCGGGTTGACTCTCGGCCTCACCAACGGGGCCACGCTGTCGGACCTGCCGGACTCTTTTACCTACCTGGGCAGCGCGAAGTGGCTGGACGTGCCAGCCTCGATCTGGATCGCCGGAGCGCTCTACCTCGGCTTCGGCCTTTTCCTGCGCTACCACAGGGTTGGCCGCGCGCTTTATGCAATCGGCGGCAATTGGGAGGCCGCCCGCGTCGCGGGCATCCGTAACGACCTGATCGTGTGGGGCATCTATGTCGTGGCCGGGCTGCTCGCAGCCCTCGCCGGGCTGATGCTGAGCGGCCGCATCGCCTCGGTCGTATCGAGCCAGGGCCAGAACATGATCTTCTACGTCTTCGCGGCCTCGGTCATCGGCGGGATCGACCTCAACGGCGGGCGCGGGCGGTTGCTGGGCGCGCTCACGGGCGTCCTGCTGCTCGGCGCTCTGCAGAACGTCCTGACGCTCTCGCAGGTCCCGACCTTTTGGATCGACTCCGTTTACGGCGCCATTATCCTCCTGGCCCTGATCTTCGCACGGGTCGCTGGCGAGAAGACGCCGGACGCGTGACACCATGTGTCGAAACTGCAGGGCGGTACAATGAAGGCAGTTGTGATCCATGCGGCAGGCGACCTGCGGGTCGACGAGGTCGAGGATGCCCAACTCGGGCCGCGGGACGTCCGGGTCCGCGTGGGCGCGGGCGGCATCTGCGGCTCCGACCTGCACTACTATCGGCACGGTGGCTTCGGCACGGTTCGGCTAAGGCAACCGATGATCCTCGGTCATGAAATCGCGGGGACCCTCGTCGAGCTAGGGGCCGAGGTGAGCAGACTCCGTGTCGGTCAAAAGGTCGCGGTCAACCCTGGCCGGGCATGCGGCCACTGCAAGTTCTGCCAGGCAGGTCAACAAAGCCACTGCCTGGACATGCGCTTCTACGGCAGCGCAATGCGGTTTCCCCACGTGCAGGGCGGCTTCCGCGAGGTTCTGGTATGCGACGCCGCTCAGGCGCATCCGGTGGCGGACGCTGTGCCGCTGACGGAGGCGGCCTTTGCCGAGCCCCTCGCCGTCGCGCTGCATGCGGTAGCGCGGGCAGGCTCGCTGCTGGGCCAGCGGGTGCTCGTTGCCGGTGCGGGACCCATCGGCGTGCTGACAGCCGCTGCGGCCCGCCGGGCCGGGGCGGCCGAGATCGTTGTGACCGATATCCTCGATCCGCCACTCGTCATTGCGGGTCGCTGCGGCGCCGACCGCACGATCAACGTCGCGACAGACCCCGACGCGCTGGCCGCCTACGAGGCGGACAAGGGCGCCTTCGACGTCATGTTCGAGGCGGCGGGCGGCGTCGCCACGCTGCTGGCGGGGCTGAAGGTCGTGCGCCCGCTCGGCACGATCGTGCAGATCGGGCAGGGCGCCGAGGCGGCCCTGCCGATGTCGATGATCGTGACCAAGGAACTGGACCTGCGCGGCACTTTCCGTTTCTGGGGCGAGTTCGCGACGGCGGTCGGCTTCATCGGGGCGGGGCTCATCGACGTTAAGCCCCTGCTTACCGACGTCATCGACATGTCGGAAGCGCAGCGCGCCTTTGATCTTGCGGCGGACAAGTCACGCAGCATGAAGGTGCAGATCGCCTTCGGGGAAGCGGGCGCCTGATGCCAAACGACCTCTTCGACCTGACCGGCCGCCGGGCGCTTGTCACCGGCTCTAGCCGCGGCATCGGCTTCGTCATGGCCGAAGCCCTGGGGCGGGCCGGTGCACAGGTGTTCGTGAATGGGCGTTCCGCCGCCGCTGTAGACGCCGCCTGCGCTCGGTTGAGGGGCGCAAAGGTACTGACCGACGCGGCGCCGTTCGACGTGACGGATGCCGCGGCGGCCGAAATGGCCGTAGCGGCCATCGAGACGCAAGCTGGCCCCATCGACGTGCTGGTGAACAATGCGGGCATCCAGCACCGCGGCCCCGCCGAGAGCTTTCCGGGCGACGCATTCCGCCATGTTCTGGAGACCAACCTTTTCAGCGCCTTCTACGTCAGCCAGGCGGTCGCACGCCGCATGATCCCGCGCCGAGGAGGATCCATCATCAACATCTGCTCCGTGCAGAGCGAATTGGGACGCCCGTCAATCGTGCCCTACACGGCCTCAAAGGGCGGTCTCAAGATGATGACCAAGGGCCTGGCGGCCGAATGGGGCCCCCACGGCATCCGGGTGAACGGCATCGGTCCGGGCTATTTCAGGACCGAGCTCAACGAGGCCCTGGTCGCGGACCCCGCCTTCTCGTCGTGGCTGTGCAAACGCACGCCCCTCGGCCGCTGGGGCGAGATGGATGAACTCGCGGGCGCGACGGTCTTTCTCGCAAGCAGCGCCTCGAGCTTCGTCACAGGGCACATCCTCTATGTCGACGGCGGTTTAACCAGCAGCGTCTAAGGGAGCGCCCGGACGGTGACGGGAGCTGCTGTCGATGAACGCGAAGCGCTGCGGATGTTGGCCACGTATTGCAAAAGGCCTATCCCCACCGAGGCTAAAATACCCGCAGTGCTCTCGATCATGGACGCTGGCGACCTTCGGACGTTGAGAATATGGCGCCGATGGTCGCCGTGCTTGCCTGGGAAGTGATACAGCAGGCGATGCAGACTTGGGACGATATGCATCTTGCTAGCCGGAGCGGCAGCGTGACCGTGGACCTCGTGAACCGGCTCGGTCGCGAGATCGTGTCTGGACGCATCGTGCAAGGTGCTACCATGCCGAACGAGGCAGAGTTATCGACTCGCTTCCAAGTGGGCCGGGGCACCGTGCGAGAGGCCGTGAAGATGCTCACGGCCAAGGGAATGGTGCAGTCCAGACCCCGTCTCGGCACACAGGTCATGCCTGCGAGAAGCTGGAACTTCTTTGACCGGGAGGTCCTGCTCTGGCTCCGGGATAGCGGCCCAGACCTCACCATCATCATCGAATTGCTCGAGCTTCGACTCGGCGTCGAGCCGAGGGCTGCAGCTCTTGCCGCGGAGAAAGCCTCGAAGGGCCAGATCGAAGCCATTCGGTCCGCCTACGGGAGCATGCAAGTCGCAGCGGACGGCCTGACCGACCCGGTGATCGCGGACGGCGCTTTTCACGAGGCCGTAATCGCGGCCACCAACAACCGTTTCTTCCAGCCCTTCGGGGCGATGATCCGCACTGCCCTATTCGTAACGGCCCCGACCACCAATGCGATCTTCGGCCACTCGGTAGGTGACCTCGATGCGCATGGACGGGTGCTTGCTGCCATCGAACGCTCCAATATTCCAGAGGCTCGCAAAGCCATGGAAAAGATGTTGACTGAGGTCCTTCAGGCCGTTGCACTGACTCGCCACCAGAATGACACGGGGCTCAAGGCTCCGCCTGGCCGTCGCCTAACCACGGCAGCGACGTAGGGATCAAGCGCGCCAGTTTTAGAACCGTCTTGCCTAGGCGACACGGCTCCCGGTCAGGGGCGGAGGCGAGCCGCACGCCCGCGTAGATGGTGAAGTGGTCGACACCCTGCTCGGCCTGTCGGTCCTTTCCGAGATCAGAGACGCCGGCCGCCTTCAGCGCCCGGTAAAGATTGGCCACGTCCGTCCTCGCGAAGGGAAGCCCGCAATTGGCTTTCAAGATCGACTATTGGGGCGCGACGGTGCCGAATTCATCTGACTCCGGGCCAGCCGGGCGGGCCACCACCGCCCGGTTATCCACAGGCACAAAACTGTGCACCCCATTCCAAAAACATCAATGAAATCAGCGGTTATGAGCGTGGCTGGGGCGCCTGGATTCGAACCAGGGGATGGCGGAATCAAAATCCGCTGCCTTACCACTTGGCTACGCCCCACCGGGACCGGAACGGTGTCCCGATCGCGGCGCGACCATAGTGCGAGGAATGGCGGGCAGCAAGCCTCTGCGGGCGCTTGCGGGACCGCGCGGGGACCGCTATAGCGTTCCCGGTGACGCGGCCGAAACCAGGGCCCGTGACCATGTCGGAGTGTAGCGCAGCCTGGTAGCGCACCTCGTTCGGGACGAGGGGGTCGTAGGTTCGAATCCTATCACTCCGACCACTCCTTGGCTTGTCTGGACCGGACAGCGAGGTGATGATCCGTACCCAAGACATGGGCGACACTTGGGCCGAACGGCCGTCGAGGGTTGTTGGTTTCTCCGCGCCAGACCGATGAGGCCGAGATCATGGCGCATGAAGCCGACCAGCCTTCCACCTCGTCTCACGTCAGCCAGACTTTTGGGGCAGCATCACTGCGGTCGCCCCGGAGCTTAGGCCCGCGCCGCGAT
>CAXTOT010000024.1:0-63082 GCA_964245915.1 uncultured Lichenihabitans sp.
GCACGTTGACCCCCACCATGCCGACCTGGACCTTGCTGACGAAATCGCGCGCCGCATCGCCGTCGCGGGTGAAGATGGCGACGCCGTTGCCGTATTCGTGGTCGTTGCACAGGGTGAGGGCCTCGTCATAGGTCTTGGCCCGCACCACCGACAGCACAGGCCCAAAAATCTCTTCCTTGTAGATCCGCATGTCCTTAGTCACGTTGTCGAACAGGCAGCTGCCGAGGTAAAATCCCTTCTCATAGCCCTGCATTTTGAAGTCGCGGCCGTCCACCACGAGATCGGCCCCCTCGCCGATCCCGATGTCGATATAGGAGCGCACCTTGTCGACCGCGGCGCGGGTGACGAGCGGACCGTAGTCGGCGGAGGCATCGGTCGAGGGGCCGATCTTCAAGCTCTCGACACGGGGGACCAACGCCTCCATCAGCCGCTCGGCCGTGCCCTTGCCGACCGGCACCGCGACCGAGATCGCCATGCAGCGCTCGCCCGCCGAGCCGTAACCGGCCCCGATCAGCGCATCGACGGTCTGCTTCATGTCGGCATCCGGCATGATCACCATGTGGTTCTTGGCACCCCCGAAGGCATGCACGCGCTTGCCCTTGGCGGCGCCGCGCGAATAAATGTATTCTGCGATCGGGGTGGAACCCACGAAGCCGATGGCGCGGATCTCCGGATCATCCAAAAGCGCGTCCACCGCCACCTTGTCGCCGTTGACGACATTGAGCACGCCGGCCGGCAGCCCTGCTTCGAGCATCAATTCGGCAAGCCGCAGCGGCACGCCGGGGTCGCGCTCCGAAGGTTTCAGGATGAAGGCGTTGCCGCACGCGATGGCGGGCGCGAATTTCCACATCGGGATCATGGCCGGGAAATTGAAGGGCGTGATGCCCGCCACGACGCCAAGCGGCTGGCGCATCGAATAGGCATCGATGCCCGGCCCGGCCCCGTCGGTGAACTCGCCCTTCAGCAGATGCGGCACCCCACAGGCGAATTCCACCACTTCGAAGCCGCGCTGGATATCGCCCTTGGCGTCGGGAATGGTCTTGCCATGCTCGCGCGCAAGCAGCTCGGCGAGTTCGTCCATGTCGCGGTTGATGAGGTCGAGGAATTTCATGAACACGCGGGCGCGGCGCTGTGGATTGACGCTCGCCCAGCCGAGCTGGGCCTGGGCTCCGTTGGCGACGGCGGCGCGAACCTCCTCGGCGGAGGCCAAAGCCACCCGGCCCGCGACGTCGCCCGTCATGGGCTCGAACACCTCGCCATAGCGGCCAGAAGTGCCGGCCACATGCTTGCCGCCAATGAAATGCCCATAATCCTTCATGCGTCTTCTCCCCGTGATCGCTGCTTGACCAGGGTTTTATCCCCCTTCATCCTTGCACCTCAATCGCAGGTTTTGCGAAGCCGCTGTGCAGGGATGGGCGCAATGGATTGGGATGACCTGCGCGTTTTCCTGGCGGTGGCGCGCGCCGGGCAGTTTTTGGCGGCGGGGCGCGGGTTAAAGCTAGACCACGCCACGGTGGGACGCCGGGTGACGGCGCTCGAACGTGACCTCAAGGCGAAGCTGTTGGCGCGACGCACCACGGGGGTGGGGCTGACGGCAGCCGGGGCGCGCCTGTTCGAGAGCGCCGAGCGGATCGAGAGCGAGGTGATGCGGGTCCAATCGGAGCTGACCGACCGCGACTACGAGCTCTCCGGCACGGTGCGGATCGGCGCACCCGATGGCCTGTCGACCTATTACCTGGCCCGCTGTTTCGCCGATTTCGCCGGACGCCATCCGGCCATCACGGTCCAGCTCGTGCCGACCCCGCAGGTCGTCCCCCTGTCACGGCGCGAGACCGATATCGTGATCGCGCTGGAGAAGCCGGACGGCGGCCGTTACGTCACCCGCAAGCTCACCGACTATTCTCTCGGCATCTACGCGACCCGGGCCTATCTCGATCAACACGGCACACCGGAGGACCAAAGGAGCCTGGAGACGCATCGGCTCGTCGGCTATGTCGAAGGCTATGCCTATTCGACCGCGCTGGATTATGTGAACACGCTGTTTGCCGGCGCACCCACCAATTTTCAATGCACGAGCGCGATCGGCCAACTCGAGGCCGTCCGGGCGGGCCTTGGTCTGGGGATCGTGCACGACTTCATCGCGGGGCAGCATCCCCACCTCGTGCGCGTACTGCCCGAACGGCGCGCCCGGCGCATCTACTGGATCGTAGAGCATGAGGACGTGCGTGGGCTCGGGCGGGTGCGCGCGGTCCACGACCATATCGTGGCGGCGGTCGAAGGCGACCGCCGCATGTTCGAGCCCGTTCAGGACAGTTTGGACTGATCCAGACCGTAGAACCGTGCCGCGGTGCCGCCGAAAATGGCCGCGCATTCGGCTTCCGAGCACTTCGCCGTGAGCGCCGCGGCAGCCTGGAACCAGCGATCGTAGCTGCAGGATCGCAGGCAGACCGGCCAGTCGGAGCCGAACATCACCCGGTCGGGCCCAAAAGTCTTCAGGACGTGGGTCGCATAGGGCTGCAGATCGTTCTCGGTCCAATCCGAAGCGGCTTCGGTGACGAGCCCGGAAAGTTTCACGAAGGCCGAGGTCTCCTTGGCAAGTCGCGTCATGTCGGCCGACCAGGGGCCGAAGGCCGCGTCCTGGATCTGCGGTTTGGCCGCATGATCCACCACCACCTTCAATTTGGGATGGCGCGTGATCCGGTGCAGCACGGGAAGAATATGCTGCGGATGCAGGAGGGCGTCGAAGCGCAGATCGAGATCGACGAGAGCATCGAACGCCCAGCTCAGATTTGGATGTTTGACCCATTTGACATCCGCAATGTCCTGAATCATGGGCCGGACGCCCTTGAACTTCGGGTTGCGCCGGAACCGTTCCAGAGCCGCCAGGTGAGACCGATCCTCGAAATCGATCCAGCCCACCACTCCCATGACGGTGGGCTCGCGATCCGCGATCCTCAGCAGATATTCGGTCTCCTCGAGCGTCGGGGCGGCCTGGACCAGCACCGTGCCCGTGATCCCATTGCGGGCCAGACTCGGGCGCAGATCGCTCGGCGCGAAGACGCGATCGAGCTTCCCGCCCGGGACCATCCAGAAATAGTCACCGCGCGCCGGGTCCCAGTAATGCTGGTGCGCGTCGATACAGACTTGTGGGTTGTTCAAGATGAAAACTCTCGGCACGGCCGCTCGGGCGTGCGTCATGGAAGGGTGCCCCGCGCGGGAGGATGCCGCGCGGGGTGCTGCCGAATAGGTCAGCTATGGCCGGGAAGCAAGCCCCGCCACGAGATCAAACGTTGTAGCTGTCATCCCCGCTGTTACCGGGGTCCACGCTGTCGCTGCTGAAATCATCCGATTGATCCTGCAGGAAGTCCTGCTGGGCATCGGCTGTCGACGAGTTGGGGTCGAGCGCGCCGGCGCCAGGCTGCCCGCCTTCATAGTAGTTGTTGACGATGGTCTCGCCCCCTGGGTTGCCAAAGCCACCGCCGCCAAATCCGCCGCCGCCAAAACCACCGCCGGACGCGATGCCGAAGGGATTGTGATGGCCGCCGAACAGCCCGGAGATGGAATCGGCAAGGAGCACGCCGCCCGCGACGCCGGCCGCAGCGCCGAGCGCGCCCTTCAAAAATCCGCCGCTTTGCGCCGGTGCGCCGGCTACGAAACCGCCGCTTTGCTGCTGCTGACCCCAAGGTCCGCCCGGAACGTTTTGCTGAGACGCATAAGGCGCAGGTTCCTGCGGGAAGGGTGCGGGCCCGAACCCACCCGTGGTGGGCACGGAACCGCGCGGTGCGCCCTGCTGTGCCGTGGGCTGGCCGGAGCCAAAGATCGACTTGCCGATGCTGCCGAGAAAGCTGGTCTCCTGCGGCTGGCTCGTGGCGCTCTGCAGCTGTTTGACCTGCTCTTCGAGCTGCTGCAGCCGGTCATTGGCGGCGCGCAAGGCCTGATCCTGGACGATCACGGTCTGCGAAAGCAGGTAGGGCGCGTAGGGTTGAGTGCGGACCGCGTCGGCGATGAAGCTTTCTGCCTCGTGGTCCCTCGGCTGGCTGGAGGCATTGCGGATACGGTCGAACAAGCCGGAAAGAAGTTGGCGTTCGTCGGGGGTCATCGGATCACTCTCTCATAACCGGGCGTGCCGCCCGCTCAAGATATGGGGAGGCGCCCGGCGCGTCCAAGGGCCGGCTCAATTGCCTCAGTCAACCTTTATTTGGCCCTACAGGATGCGGCGGGATCGCTTATTCGGCCGCGACCGGCACGGTCAGCGGCGTTGCCACGGCCTCGAGCCCCTCCGGCACAGGTCCGCCTCCGGCCCAGTCCAGGAGCTCGATCGTATGAACGATCGGAATGGCGGTACCCTGCCCGATCTGGGTGATGCAACCGATATTGCCGGTCGCGATGAGCTGCGGTTTCAGCCGCTCGATGTTGGCGACCTTGCGGGCGCGCAGCTGCCCCGCGATCTCGGGCTGCAGGATGTTGTAGGTGCCGGCCGAGCCGCAGCAGATATGTCCCTCGGGGACATCCTTGACCACGAAACCCGCCTGCTTGAGCAGCTTTTTGGGAAGGTCGCCAAGCTTTTGGCCGTGCTGCATCGAGCAGGCGGAATGATAAGCCACGACTTGGCCGGTGGGACGCGTCGGTGCGAGATCGAGCGTGGCCAGAAACTCGGTGATGTCCTTGGCGAGCCCCGAGATCCGCTTGGCCTTCTCGGCATAGGCAGCGTCGTCGCGCAGCATGAAGCCGTAATCCTTGATCGTCGTGCCGCAGCCCGAAGCCGTGATCAGGATGGCATCGAGCCCTCCCGTCTCGATCTCGCGTGTCCACACGTCGATGTTGTGCTTGGCGAAGCCGAGCGCCTGATCCTCGCGACCCATGTGGTGGACGAGCGCGCCACAACACCCCTCCCCCTCCGGCAGCACGACCTCGACGCCGTGCCGCGCGAGTAGCCGCATTGTCGCGTCGTTGATCGAGGGTTTCAGGACCGCCTGGGCGCAACCGGTCAGCAGCGCCACACGCCTGCGCGGAATGGCGCCCGCGACCGCGCGCTCGGCAGGAGCACGAGACGCGGCTTGCGGCGGCAGCGCCATAGGGGCAAGGTCAAGCATGGCGGCAAGACGCGCCCCAATTCCAGGCAGCGCCGCCGCGAGAGGCCGCAACGGCTTGCCGAGCCGGGCCGCCTGGAGCGCCAGCCGGAAGCGGCCGCGATGCGGCAGCACCCAGGCCAGCACGTCGCGCACGAAACGATCGCCGAACGGACGGTCGTAGGTCTTCTCGATATGCAGGCGGGCATGGTCGATGAGGTGCATGTAATGCACCCCCGACGGGCAGGTGGTCATACAGGAGAGGCACGACAGGCAGCGGTCGAGATGTTTGACGACCTCGGGGGTCGCGGGCTTGCCTCCCTCCAGCATCTCCTTGATGAGGTAGATGCGGCCGCGCGGGCTGTCGAGTTCGTCGCCGAGCAGCAGATAGGTGGGGCAAGTCGCGGTGCAGAAGCCGCAATGCACGCAGGTCCGCAGGATCTTTTCGGACTCCTTGGTGTGCGGGTCCGCGAGTGCGACGAGGTCGAAATTGGTTTGCATGAACTTAGATCACCATCGTCGTTCCGCGGCGAACCAAAGGTCCGCACCCGGAATCCAGAAAAGCCGCGCATGGATTCCAGGCTCGCCTGCGGCGCCCCGGAATGGCAGAAAACGTCCGGCAAACCGCACCGAGCTCAAGCAGCATACATGCGCCCGGGATTGAGGATGTGGTCGGGGTCGAAACTGGCCTTGATGTCGGCCGTCACGGCAGCGAGCGGCGCAGCCAGCCGTTGGAACACATCGACTTGTCCCCGGATCGCGGCCGGGGCCCGGATCAGGGTGGCGTGCCCACCCGTCACATCGAGCGCTGCCCGGATCACAGCCGCGCCGGCATCGCGCTCGGCAGCGGTCGACAGCCAGATCAGTCCGCCGCCCCAATCGTAAAAGCAGCGACCCGCCACGCCGCGCCCGATGAGGGCTGCGGCGCTCGGGCCGCGAGTCGGAGCCACCGACAGCCGCCAGATCGCTTGATCGCTCGGCTCGGCAAGGAAACCGGCGTCCCGCACCTCGGCCCACAGCGCGGTCGAGGCGTCGGCGTCGAGGCGTGAGGGGGCGCCGAAGCGGGCCAGCAGATCGGCCACCGCCTTGAACCGGTAGTCGACCGACACCCCAAAGCCCTCGAGCCGTAGCAGGGTGCGCGCCTCCCCTGCCCCGATCCCGGCCGGCAGGTGTGCGGCGCCGGTGATTTCGAAGGGCGAGCCCAGCGCGGCCGTCATGGCCTGCATGGCGGTGCTGTCGTCGAGGCCCGCATAGACCAGCGTGGCGGTGGTCTCTGGCACCGGCAACACCTTGAATGTGACCTCGGTGAGCAGCCCCAACGTGCCATGCGCGCCGCACATCAACTTGGCGAGGTCGAGCCCGGTGACGTTCTTCATCACCCGACCGCCCGATTTGATCGCCTCGCCGCGCCCGTTGACGAAGCGAACCCCGATCACGTGATCCCGCGCGGCCCCGGCCGCGATGCGGCGCGGACCGGACCAGTTGCCCGCCACCAGCCCACCCACGGTGGGCTCGCCGGCTGTCCCGTAGACGGGCCTTAGGTCGACGGGCTCGAAGGGCAACCGCTGACCCTTTTCGGCCAATCGGGCTTCGAGCGTGGTGACCGGGGTGCCCGCCAAGGCCGAGATCACGAGTTCGGCTGGTTCGTGCAGCGTGATGCCGTCGAGCCTCGCGGAGGACAGCACGGCATCGGCTTCGACCGGTCGGCCCAAACCCGCCCGGGTTCCGCCGCCCCGGATCTCCAGCCG
The DNA here is from genome assembly GCA_964245915.1 of uncultured Lichenihabitans sp. Lineage (GTDB taxonomy): Bacteria > Pseudomonadota > Alphaproteobacteria > Rhizobiales > Beijerinckiaceae > Lichenihabitans. Next base: position 6,818 of record CAXTOT010000024.1, read on the forward strand.
AGTGCCAGCAGCGCGCGCAGCCCTAATGGTGTCGCTCGCCTCGGATTCGGTGGCCGGTGAGAGAACCTTCACGTCCAAACCGGTGATCACGCCGCGAACCGTCCTTCGAGGGGGAACACCTTTGCGGGGTTCATGCGCCAGGCCCGGTCGAAGACCGCGCGCACCCGCATCTGCTGATCGAGATCGACGGTGGTGAACTGGAACGGCATCAGATCGCGCTTTTCGATCCCGACCCCGTGTTCGCCGGTCAGGCACCCCCCTACCTCGACGCAGAGTTTTAGGATCTCGTTGCCCGCCTCCTCGGCCTTTTCCTGCTCGGCCGCGTCGTTGATGTTGTAGAGAATGAGCGGGTGGAGGTTGCCGTCGCCGGCGTGGAACACGTTGGCGACCCTTAGCCCGTGCCGGTCGATGATCTCCTGCATGCGTTCCAGCACGATGGGTAGCTTGCCGGTCGGGATGGTGCCGTCCATGCAGATATAGTCGGCCACGCGGCCCGTCGCCCCAAAGGCCGATTTGCGGCCCTTCCAGATGGCAGCCGTCTCCATGGCGGAGCGGCTCTCCTTGATGGTTTTGACGCCATGCTGACGCGCGATCGCGATGATGCGGTCGAGCTGCGCCTTCATCTCGGCCTCGGACCCCTCGACCTCGATGATCAGCATGGCGCCGGCATCGAGCGGATAGCCCGCCTGGGCGAAATCCTCGGTGATGGCGATGGCCAGCTTGTCCATATATTCCATCGCGACCGGGATGATGCCAGCCCCGATGATGGCCGCCACAGCGGCCCCGGCATCCTCCGGCGTCTCGAAACCGAACAGCACCGGCTGGGCACCCTCGGCCGAACGCAGGATGCGGACCGTGGCCTCGGTCACGATCCCGAGCTGGCCTTCCGAGCCGACGATCAGCGCCAGCAGATCGAGGCCGGGACTGTCGAGATGGTCGCCCCCGATGTCGACGACGGTGCCGTCCGCCATGACCATTCGCACGCCCAGAACGTTATTCGTCGTCACCCCGTATTTGAGACAGTGGGCGCCGCCCGAATTCATCCCGATATTGCCCGCGATGGTGCAGGCGAGCTGCGACGACGGATCGGGCGCGTAGAAAAAGCCCTCGTGCACCACGGCGCCCGTGATGGCGAGGTTCGTCACCCCGGATTCGACGCGCGCGATCCGATTGGCATAATCGATATTCAGCACCTTGTTCATCTTCGAGATGCCGATCACCACGGCATCCTCCTGCGGGATGGCGCCGCCGCTGAGCGAGGTTCCGGCGCCGCGGGGGACGACCTTGATGCCCTGCTCGTGGCAATAACGCATCACGGCACTCACCTCCTCGGTGGTGCGCGGCAGCACGACCGCGAGCGGCAGCTTGCGGTAGCCCGTGAGCCCGTCGGTCTCGAAGGCGCGCCGTTCATTCTCGCTGGTGATCAGGCATTCGAAGGGTACGAGCGACGCCAGGCCAGCTACGATCGCGTCGCGACGCGACAGGATGGCCTGATCCAGCACCGGAAACGCAATGGCGGTCATGGGCGGCTCCTCCGGGCGTCCCGGGGTGGCGTTCCCGGTTTGCCAATGAATAGGCTACAGCCCTCAACATAGGGCATGTCCCGAAGATTGCACGAGCGTTTGCCGATGGGCGCCTATCGGCCGCGCGATCCTGCTGCGAAACGGCCGGTTCGCAACATCTCTACGACGGGCCTGACCCAGCGTCAGCGGGGCCGAACAGCAGGTCGAGCTGAACCCCCATCATGGCTTCGACGTCCAAGGGCGCGAACCGCTCGAACATGACGCCCCATAGCAGCCCCATGACGGCCGGCGCCAACAGCAGCTGTGGAAAGCGGGCCACCGCGGCCGTTGAGCCGCCCCTGCCTTCGGCCCGCGCCGCGATGGTTCCAGCGACGCCGAGCCCGGGCTCGACGACGGTGCGGTAGTAGGCTTCGGCGAGGCGCGGGAAACGCGGGCCTTCCGTGATGATGAGGCGGACGACATCGGCGCCGCGACCGGCATTGAGCCGGCGCCACAAGCCAATCATCACGCGCTCCGCGAAGCCGCGGCTCGACTCCGCCTGTTCGGGTTGCAAGCCGACCATGTCGCGCAGCACCGGAACCAGCGTTTCAGCCAGGATCGCCTCGAATAACGCTTCCTTGCCCTCGAAGTGCAGGTAGAGCGTGCCTTTCGCCACCCCGGCCCGCGCCGCGACCTCGTCCATACGCGCGGCCGCGAACCCGTTCTCGGTAAACACGTCGAGCGCCGCTGCGACGATCGCGTCGCGGGTTCCGCGCACCTTGTCGGCGCGGGCGGATACCGGTCCCGTCCTCGTGCGCTTTCCAGCCTTGCGATGCGGTTCTGACGACATCGTCTCCTCTACCCAACCCAATCCACCAATGCGAGGCTTGCATATGACTGACCATTCAGTCATTAAGCGTATGAATTGGAGGTGAGGAATGCCGGAACCCGTTCTCATCGTCGGCGCAGGACCAACTGGCCTCGTCCTCGCCCTCTGGCTCACACGCCTCGGTGTACCGCTCCGCATCATCGATATGGACGAGGGACCGGGGGAGACGTCCCGCGCCATGGGCGTGCATGCCCGCACACTTGAATTTTATAGCCAACTGGGCATTGCCGAGGATGTCGTGGCCCATGGGCTCAAGGTGGGCCATGTCAGCATCCGCAACGCCGAGCATGTGGCCGGGCGGGTGGCGTTCGGCGGATCAGGCAGCGACCTCAGCCCTTATCCCTTCATGTTGTCGTTTCCGCAAGACGAGCACGAGCGTCTTTTGATCGCTTACCTCGAAAAGGCGGGCGTCAGCGTCGAGCGGAGGACGCGGCTCGAGAGCTTCGTGCAAAGCCCCGGCGGGGTGGCGGCGACGCTGCATCGCGACGGCGCCAGCGAGACAGTCGAGACCCCGTACCTCTGCGGCTGCGACGGTGCGCGCAGCACGACCCGACAGATCCTAAGCATCGGATTTCCGGGCGGGACCTATTCGCATCTGTTTTACGTGGCCGACGCTGAGGTCGACGGCCTCGAGAGCCAGGACGGCATAGAGATGTGCATGACCGGCGAGGCGTTTTGCCTGGTCCTGCCGTTGCGTCGCGCCGGATCGGCGCGCCTGATCGGCATCGTGCCAGACCGCCACGGCGCCGACGTCACCTTCGCGGATGTGGCGCCCTGGGTGGCGCGCAACACCGGCATCACGGTGCGCCGGGTGAATTGGTTTTCGACCTATCGCGTGCATCACCGGGTGGCTGACCGGTTCCGGCAGGACCGTGTGTTCCTGCTCGGCGACGCGGCCCATATCCATAGCCCCGTGGGCGGCCAGGGCATGAACACCGGCATCGGCGATGCCGTCAACCTCGCCTGGAAACTTGCCGGCGTGTTGCGGGGCCGTACCGACGCGCGGATCCTCGACAGCTACGAACCGGAGCGGATCGCCTTCGCGCGCAAGCTGGTGCGCAGCACCGACCGGATGTTCCAGCTGGTCACGCGCAGCGGAGTGTTGGGGTTCTTGTGGCGATCCGTGGTGATGGCGCGGCTGGTCCCCTCGCTGTTCAGGCTCCCGCAGGTGCCGCGGCGGGCGTTTCGGGCCATGTCGCAGATCGACATCGACTATCGCTCGAGCCCCTTGAGCTCAGGGGCGGCCCGCCGCGTTCATGCGGGGGATAGGCTGCCCTGGGTCAAGACCGAGGCGGGCGACAACTTCCAGCCGCTGGCCTCGCTCGACTGGCAGATCCACGTCTATGGCAGGCCGAACCCGGCCCTCCTCGACGTGGCGTCCAAGCACGGGATCGAGGTCCACGTTTTCCCCTGGAGCAGCGCCACGGATTTGGTTGGCCTGCAACGAGACGCGCTGTACCTCGTCCGGCCGGACGGCTATGTGGGGCTCGCCGACTCAGGGGCCGCCGCGACGCTCGAGCGCTATCTGGAGGCACACGGCATCAGGCCCCCCGCGACGATGGCGTGATGCTGGTCGCTCGCCGAAGCTGCAGGATCACCTCGACCTAAGCGCCTCGCATGGCTATCTGTACGCCATGAAATTCCTCGACGAAACCAAGGTCTACATCCGCTCCGGCGACGGCGGCGCCGGCTGCGTCTCCTTCCGGCGCGAAAAATTCATTGAATTCGGTGGCCCCGACGGTGGCGACGGCGGCAAGGGCGGCGACGTGATCGTCGAATGCGTGCAGGGCCTCAACACCCTGATCGACTACCGCTACCAGCAGCATTTCAAGGGCAAGACCGGTATGCACGGCATGGGCAAGAACCGCGCTGGCGGCAAGGGCGCCGATGCGATCTTGCGTGTGCCGGAGGGTACCGAGGTTCTCGACGAGGATGGCGAAACCGTCATCGCGGACCTCACCAAGGTGGGCGAGCGGCTGGTTTTGGCGCGCGGCGGCAATGGCGGGTTCGGCAACGCCCATTTCTCCACCTCGACCAACCAGGCGCCACGCCGCGCCAATCCCGGCCAGGTGGGGATCGAGCGCACCATCTGGCTGCGGCTCAAGCTGATCGCGGACGCGGGTCTGGTGGGCCTGCCCAATGCCGGAAAATCGACCTTTTTGGCCACGGTATCGGCGGCCCGGCCCAAGATCGCCGACTACCCCTTCACCACGCTGAAGCCGGGGCTCGGGGTGGTGCGGGTCGGCGACCGCGAATTCGTGCTGGCCGATATCCCCGGACTGATCGAGGGCGCCCATGAGGGGCTCGGGCTCGGCGATCGGTTTTTGGGCCATCTGGAGCGGACCGAGGTTCTGCTGCATCTCGTCGACGCCACCGGCGACCATGCCGGTCGGGCCTACAAGACGATCCGCCACGAACTTGAATCCTATGGGGCGGGATTGGACGACAAACCCGAGATCGTCGCGCTCACCAAGGTCGATGCCGTCGACGCCGAAACGCTGAAGAGCCAGATGGCCAAGCTCAAACGCGCGGCGGGCCGCACGCCGCTCAAACTCTCGGCCGTGGCGGGCACCGGCATGCCGGAAGCCTTGGGGCTCCTGCTGCGGACGATCGACGCCCACAAGGCGGCAGCGGCGCCCAAGGAGAAGGCCGCAGCCTGGCAGCCATAGCGGCTGGCTTTGGTTAGGCGGGTTTGGCCGCCTTCGGGCCTCGCAGTCCGAAAAAGGTCAGAACGCCGCCCACGCCGGTCACCACTGCGGTTGCGGCAGTCCACACCGGGGTGTAGGCGGCAATGAACCGCTTGACCTGGTCCACCGGGGTGATCTCGACCGGAACCGTGGTCTGGTAGGTCCTGAACGGTACGGCAGTCGTGGTGCCGTTCAGGGTGATGTCCGAGTAGAGCTGCAGCTGCAGGTCCACGGTTCCGACATCGAGGCCCTTCACGTCCCAGAACCAGACGAGCGGCGCGAGGGCAGTCACCATCTGCTGCTGTGCGGCCTCGGAGCCTCGCGGCTTGATGTCTACCCGGTCCGGCGGACCCGTCAGGGTCGCGCGAACGGAATTGCTGACCAGCACCTCGACCGGAGTGGCGGTGCCCCCCACGGCGGCAAGCAGCTGGCCGGCCGTTCCGTCCGCCCCGGTCTCGACCACGAAGGCGACCTCGACGGATCGTCCGTACTGCAGCTTGGGCGGAATCTTATAGTCCGCTTTCATCACATGCAGTTGCCGCTCGGCGTCGGCCGTCAGCGTCGTGATGCCCGGGCGCGGCGCCTCCGCGGCGACAGCCGCGCTCCGCGCGGCCGACCGCGCGTGATGATAACGCGTGCTCGGTGGATCGATCGACGCGATCACGCCGCCGTTGGGGCTGCTGGGCGATTCGACCTCGCCATAGACCGTGGGGTCATTGTCTTTCGTGGGGGTCGTGATGCGCGAGATCTCGCGAGCCGCCGCTTCGGCAGAGGCAAGGCTGCGGGCATGGTCGTCGGACGCAGAGGCGGTCCAATGCCAGCCGAGCAAACTAGCGGCCGCGAGACAAACCAAACAAACGATAAGAACGATCACTGAAAAGGGACGCTTGGCCATTCACATGCCTCCCGCCGTATCAATCACTCAGCAAACCTGCCTCCGAAGCACCAGGAATGCAATCGGCGACCGGTCTTGCGCCCGGCGTGGTGCGGGTCGGCGACCGCGAATTCGTGCTGGCCGATATCCCCGGACTGATCGAGGGCGCCCATGAGGGGCTCGGGCTCGGCGATCGGTTTTTGGGCCATCTGGAGCGGACCGAGGTTCTGCTGCATCTCGTCGACGCCACCGGCGACCATGCCGGTCGGGCCTACAAGACGATCCACCACGAGCTCGAATCCTACGGGGCCGGATTGGCCGACAAACCCGAGATCGGGGCGCTCACCAAGGTCGATGCCATCGACGCCGAAACGCTGAAAAGTCAGATGGCCAAGCTCAAACGCGCGGCCGGCCGCACGCCGCTCAAACTTTCGGCGGTTGCGAGCACCGGCATGCCTGATGCTCTGGGCCTCCTGCTGCGGACCATCGACGCCCACAAGGCGGCCGCCGCGCCAAAGGAAAAGGCGATCGCCTGGCAACCGTGAAGGGATTCATGCGCGCCTGCAGTGTTCCTCTCCGAAAGAACCATATTGGCTCTTGATCGCTCTGGAAGGGCGCCGGATGCTTCGGCGCCCCAGCCTAGATCTAATCTTAACTGAAGGTTCCGATCAGTTACATCATTTTGCTGTGCATCATGTGGTGCCGCTGCATGTGATGACGCATCATGTGCCGATGCATCATCATATTACGATGATGCATCTGCCGCGACGGCATCATGTGGTGACGGTTTTCAGCGTTGGCCGAGGTCGCCAACGAGCCGGCCACCGTCGCCAGCGTCGCCAGCGCGACGAACATAGCCTTGATCTTTGTCATTAGTGTTTCCCCAGACGAAAACGTCGCTTCACCGAATGGTGGGCGCGATACAAGCAAAACTTGCAAGGTGCTGGAAGTGCTACGCACGGATTCCCGATATGGTTGCAACAAATGACATGAATGAACGCGGTTTTAACACGCCGTGAGGGGATCGGCCACGTGGCCTGAACCCGGCAGAGGTTCCACTTATATTCCAGCCGACCAGGCTGGTCAGACAAACAGAGCCACGTCAGCCCCAAGATTGGATAGTCATTGCCCAGCATCGGCCGGAGTCGAGCCCCGATGCGCGCTATAGAGCATGGCCCTACATTTGCGCGTCATATATTGGTCTTAAACTAGAATCGAATGGATATGACGAGAGCAACATTCCAGCTTCATGAGATGAGTTTTTGGAATTATGTTCCGTCTATTGAAACTTCGGAGTCAATGATGCGCGCAGCTTGCTTCATCCTAGCGGTCCTGGGTGTTACGTTCAGTTTGCAAGCAGCCGCCCGAAGCTCAGCAGCTGGTGTCACCAACACGACTTTCAGCGCCAGCCACGGAACGCAGGTCGAGTATGTCGCGACAGACGGGAACACGTATCTCTGGTACCCAGGCAACGCCACCATTGTAAGAGGACACTGGCGCAAGGGCGAAATGCAAGGGTTTCCCGCGATCTGCTTTGCCTACCAGGCCAATTCCTACAATCCCGCTACCGGAAGCGTAGGCGGACAATGGGAATGTGAACCGACGCTGTTGTACAGCCATGGGATTGTCGATCAAAACCCAGGCGATGTCTTCGGCCTGAGAAGCAGGAGCGTCGTTCCATTCTCCCTGCAACCAGAGCGCACCACACTCCGCTCGCTCCTTGGTCAAGAATGAGGTCAGTCGGTGAACGTATTCGCCCGCCAAAATCTCTCCCAATCGCTAAGAGCGGGAGTCGTCCTAATCACGGTCATCGTGCCGGCATTGGCCTTTGGGCAGACGCCCTCGCCGGAGTGCCGCCGCGTCATGACGCAGCTTTACGCGACTCAAGCCAAGGTCGCGGCAATCGCGCGCTCATACCAAATGCTCCGCATTCGTGAGCAGCGGGAAGGGTTGCCCAGGAACATAGACGCTCGATGTCAAATCCTTGACCGTATAGACGGCAAGGAGGCTATTTTTGAACAGCTTGTTAAATAAAGAGCTTACTACTTTCATGTTTTGTCGAGCGCGTATGCAACTCGCCTCGGCATTGTCGCCGACTTAAACATAAACCGTGTCGAACATGGTCTTTGTTGTAAGCCGTAGCTAATCATCGTGACAGCCGTTAATCGGTGAATCTGTATAATATAGCATATTTTATATTTTCGACAAACGCCCGGCGATCTAAATTGCCGACCCGTTGGCTGAATACTCCCGCTCGTGCCGAGGGGCCTTTGTTACCAAACGCGTTCCAGATTTAAATTCTCCCTACCGATCCTCAACCCGTCGCTACGATCTCGGCGTGCGCCCAACGAGCCACATCAGCCTCGCGAAGATCCTCCGCCATCGCCTTGACCTTTGGATCCATGCCGCATTTTAAGCGGGCCGCCATGTCGGGGCGCAGCTTTGAGGATGCAGGCCACCACGGCTTGCCTGCGGACGTCGCACCTGCGGACGTCGCACTCGAGCGTCTTGGCCTGAACATCGGTGCCGCATGAAAAAGCATACCAATCGTTGCATCGACGCCTTAGGTAGCGCTAAACCATTTTAGAAACGGTCGAGCGCGAGGCCCGATTCACAAAGGGAGCCCGCGCGAGGGAGAAGACGATGTCACACGAAATGAACCCCGCCGATGCGCCGGCGCGCACCCCCGGCAAGCGCAAACTTCGCTCGCAGCTCTGGTTCGACAATCCCGAAAATCCCGGGATGACGGCGCTCTACATCGAACGCTACCTGAATTTCGGCCTGACGCCCGGCGAACTCCGTTCAGGCAAACCCATCATCGGCATCGCCCAGACCGGCAATGACCTTTCGCCCTGCAACCGCCACCACCTGGAACTCGCCAAACGCGTGCGCGACGGCATTCTGGCCATGGGCGGGGTGCCCATGGAATTTCCGGTGCATCCGATCCAGGAAACCGGCAAACGCCCCACGGCCGCGCTCGACCGCAACCTCGCCTATCTCGGTCTCGTCGAGACCCTCTATGGCTATCCGCTCGACGGCGTGGTGCTGACCACGGGCTGCGACAAGACCACGCCGGCCTGCATCATGGCGGCCGCGACCGTGAACATCCCCGCCATCGTGCTTTGCGGTGGCCCGATGCTGAACGGCTGGCATAATGGCGAGCGCACAGGCTCCGGCACCGTGGTGTGGAAGAGCCGCGACGAGCTCGCGGCCGGCAAGATCGACTACGAGGAGTTCATGGAACTCGTGACCTCCTCGGCCCCCTCGGTCGGCCATTGCAACACCATGGGCACGGCCTCCACCATGAACGCGCTGGCCGAGGCCCTGGGCATGACGCTGCCGGGCTGCGCCGCGATTCCCGCGCCCTATCGCGAGCGGGGCCAGATCGCCTACGAGACGGGCCGCCGCATCGTCGACATGGTGTGGGAGGATCTAAAACCCTCCGACATCATCACCCGCGAGGCGCTGGAAAACGCCATCGTGGTCAATAGCGCGATCGGCGGCTCCACCAATGCCACCATCCACATCAATGCCATCGCGCGTCACATCGGCGTGCCGCTGAACATCGAGGAATGGGAGACCATCGGACACAAGATCCCGCTGCTCGTGAACATGCAGCCGGCCGGCAAATATCTCGGCGAGGAATTCCACAGGGCCGGCGGCGTGCCAGCCGTGGTGGCCCAGTTGATGACCAAGGGCCATATCCGCGAGGGCGCCATCACGGTCAACGGCAAGAGTCTCGGCGACAACAATCGCGACCGCAAGATCATCGACACCGACGTGATCACCCCGATCGTCACGCCGTTGCGGGAAGAGGCCGGCTTCATCGTGCTGAAGGGCAATCTGTTCAATAACGCCATCATGAAGACCAGCGTGATCTCGAAAGAATTTCAGGACCGCTATCTGTCGAACCCGCTCGACCCCGGCGCCTTCGAGGGGCGCGCCATCGTGTTCGAGGGCCCGGAGGACTACCACCATCGCATCGACGATCCGAGCCTCGAAATCGACGAGCACTGCATGCTGTTCATCCGGGGGACCGGGCCGATCGGCTATCCCGGCGGTGCCGAGGTGGTCAACATGCAGCCCCCCGCGGCCCTCATCAAGAAGGGCATCCACGCCCTGCCCTGCATCGGCGACGGCCGCCAGTCGGGCACTTCGGCGTCGCCCTCGATCCTGAACGCCTCGCCCGAAGCTGCGGCCGGCGGCGGCCTCGCGATCCTGAAAACCGGCGACCGCGTGCGCATCGACCTGCACAAGCGCACCGCCGACATCATGATCCCGGCCGATGAGGTGGCGCAACGCTTCGCCGACCTCAAGGGCCAGGGTGGCTTCCACTATGCGGGCAACCAGACCCCCTGGCAGGAAATCCAGCGCGGCATGGTGGACCAGTTCGACGAAGGCATGGTGCTGAAGCCGGCCATCAAATATCAGCGCGTCGCCCAGACCATGGGGGTCCCGCGCGATAATCACTGAGCGGTCTTCTAGCTCTGACCACCATCATGCCGGAGCGTGCGTTTGCGCTCCGGCTTTGCGGGACATCACAGCCTCGTTTGGTCGTGGGTCAGTTTGGAAATTCACCCGGTTGACGCCGCAAACCGAGCTCCCATAGTCGAAGAATGAGCGACGATCTTACCCCAGGGCAGCGCGACATGTTTCGCAAGCTGTTCAAGGATCATGATGGGCAGCAAGAGGCCGTTATCGCGGCCTGCGCGGCGGCCGAACGTGCCGGGCTCGTCGAGCAAATCCAATGTGAGCGGCGCGACACCCGACGACGATGCGCGGCACCTCTGGTGGGGCGCGAGCAAGAAGGGTTGGCATGCCTGAAGGCCCTGTCATGAGCGTCGTCCACGGCACCGCCGCACAAGGCCCGGCCCGTCTCAGGCCCAGGGTCATGATCTACGGCGTCGGGTACTACGGTCTGGAAGCTGTGCGCATTCTCGTGAAAAAGGGCTGGCCCATCGTCGCGGCGGTGAACCGGGCTGGTCCCAAGATCGGCGAGGATCTAGGGCGGCTCGCCGGGCTGAACCAAGACTTGGGAATCGTGGTCCAGGACTGTGAAACCGCCAACTATGCGACCTTGGATGCGGACATCGCGTTGGTCGTGCAAACCGAGAGGCTGAGCCTCAACTTTGCGGCTTACCAACGCCTCTTGGGCGCCGGCATCAATGTCATCTGTCACGGCTCGGAGTCCTATTTTCCGCAAGGCGCCGACCCCGACTTGGCCGAAACGATCGATGCCTTGGCCAAGCGGAACGCTGTGACCTTCACCGGGACTGGCATTTGGGATTTTTCCCGCATCTGGGCGGGACTGCTGATTGCGGGGCCGTGCACGGAACTTCGCTCGCTCACGCATCGCAGCTTAACCAACGCAGAGCTGGCGAACGAGCGCATGATGCGGGCCTATGGCGTCGACATGATGCAAGCCGAGTTTTTGGAGAAGGTCACCAAGGTGCCTGGCCAGTTAGGAGAGCTGTACAAAGGCATACCGGCCCACGTCATGCATGCGCTTGGCTTCACCCTTAAAACCGTAACCGAGCGGCGCGAGCCAGTCCTGTCCGATCGACCGATGTGGTGTCGTACCCTCAATCGGTTTTTGGAGCCCGGCACCTCGCTCGGTCTTCGGATCACCGCGTCGGTCGAAACCGTCGAAGGGCCGACGGCAAGCGCGCACATCGAACTGCGTCTCCTGGCGGACGGCGAGTGCGAAAACATGACGTGGGCCGTCGACGGCAGGCCACCCTCCAAAATCCGGATCGACCGCGCCGATGGCGTGCACACCTCGGCAGCCTGCATGGTGAACCGCATTCCTGATGTTATCGCTGCTCCGCCAGGGATTAGGTTGATCTCTCAATTGGGTCCACTGCGACCGTCGCTGACGTCAACGCCATCGCGGATTGCAAACTGACCCACTACCCCTCGTTTGGAGAACTTTACGGCGTCGACCACGCCCGATAAGCGAGAGGTAGACACCTCTTGCTTCGGTGAACGAGCACCATGACATCTGTCAGCGAACTCCGTCCGCTCGGTCCTCCGGTCGATGCGACGCCAGCTCGGCGTCCGGAGCGCGTCACCAAGGTGGGCCGTTTCGTCACCCTCGAACCGCTGAATGCCGATCGACATGGCGCCGCGCTGTGGGCGCACATCCGAGGCGCCGACCAGATCTGGGATTACATGTTCGACGGCCCCTTCCAAGAAGAGGCCGCGCTGCGGGCCGACCTCGAACGCAAGGCCGCCTCGGCGGACCCGCTCTTTTGGGCCGTCATCGACAACTCGTCCGGACAGGCCCTGGGCTATGCGACCCTGATGCGGATCGAGCCCAGCCACCGCGTCATCGAGGTCGGCAACATCCTGTTCACCCCGGCCCTGCAGCGCAAACCCGGCGCCACGGAAGCCATGTATCTCCTGGCGCGGCTGGTGTTCGACGATCTCGGCTACCGCCGCTACGAATGGAAATGCAACGCCCTCAACGCACCGTCCCGCGCGGCCGCCGAGCGGCTCGGCTTCACGTTCGAAGGCATCTTCCGTCAGCACATGATCATCAAGGGCCGCAACCGCGACACGGCCTGGTTTTCGATTCTCGACACCGAATGGCCGGCCTGCCGCGCCGCCTTCGAACGATGGCTGGACCCGCCAAACTTCGACGCTGACGGGCAGCAGCGACAAAGCCTGGCGGCGCTGCGGGCCGTCGCCAAGGCGGTTTGACAGCGCCAGCTTCCGGTTCTACGCGGTCGTCCTGACAAGAACACGGACGGGAGGATGCGGGATGACGGGACGGTTGGCGGGCAAGACGGCCTTCCTGACGGCGGCGGGCCAGGGTATCGGGCGCGCGACCGCGGAAGCCTTCCTCGAAGAAGGCGCCCGCGTCATCGCAACCGACCTCGATGCCGCCAAGCTAAAGGGGCTCGCGGGGGCCGAGACGCACGCCCTCGACGTCCGCTCGACCGAGGCCGTGACCGCCATGGCGCAAGCCGCCGGCCCGATCGACATCCTGTTCAACTGCGCGGGCTACGTCCATCACGGCAGCGTGATCGAGTGCTCCGACCAGGATTGGGATTTTTCGTTCGACCTCAACGTGAAATCCATGCACCGGACCATCAAGGCCTTTCTGCCCGGGATGCTGGAGCGCGGCCGCGGCTCCATCGTCAACGTGGCGTCGGGCGCGTCCTCGGTGCGCGGTCTGCCGAACCGCTACGTCTATGGGGCCAGCAAGGCGGCCGTGATCGGCCTCTCCAAGGCCGTGGCGGCCGACTTCATCAAGCGTGGCATCCGCTGCAACGCCATCTGCCCCGGCACGATCGAGAGCCCCTCGTTGGACGAGCGGATCGATACCCTGGCCAAGGCCACCGGCCAGGGCCATGATGCCGTCCAGCAAGCCTTCATCGACCGCCAGCCCATGGGACGGCTCGGAACCGCGCGCGAGATCGCCTTGCTGGCCGTCTACCTTGCGTCGGATGAAAGCAGTTACACCACGGGCACCATTCATCTGATCGATGGTGGCTTTTCGCTCTGACAGGGCCGCGGAGATGACATCCATGCGCATCCTCATAATCGGCGCGGCCGGCATGGTCGGACGCAAACTGACGGAACGCCTCGCCGCCGACGGGCGCCTCGGGCCGCAAGCCATCGAGAGCCTGCACCTCGTCGATGTCGTCGAACCCAATCGGGTCGAGGCGCCCTTCGCGATCGAGACCGGCACCATCGACGTCGCCGATCCCGCGGCCGCGCCAGGCCTGGTGGCCAGCCGGCCGGACGTGATCTTCCATCTCGCCGCCATCGTGTCGGGTGAGGCCGAGAAGGATTTCGACAAGGGCTATGCCATCAACATGGATGGCATGCGCCACCTGCTCGACGCCATCCGGGCGGAGGGCGCAAAGGGCAAAGAGGCGTATGTTCCGCGCCTCGTCTTCACCTCGTCCATCGCGGTGTTCGGCGCGCCCTTTCCCGATGCCATCGGGGACGACTTCCTCATGGCGCCGCGCACGAGCTACGGCACCCAGAAGGCAATCGGCGAATTGCTGCTGGCCGACTACACGCGCAAGGGCTTTGTGGACGGCATCGGCATCCGCCTGCCCACCATCTCGGTGCGCCCCGGCAAGCCGAACGCAGCCGCGTCCGGCTTTTTCTCGAACATCATCCGCGAACCCCTCAACGGCCTTGAGGCCGTGCTGCCGGTGTCGGACGATGTGCGGCACTGGCATGCTTCGCCCCGCTCGGCGGTGGGCTTCCTGCTGCATGCCGCGACCATCGAGGGCGAGGCCGTGGGACCGCGCCGGACCCTCAACATGCCCGGTGTGTCGGTCACGGTCGGCGAGCAGATCGAGGCGCTGCGCCGCGTCGGCGGCGACAAGGCTGTGGCGCTGATCCGCCGCGTTCCCGATCCTTTTATCGAGGGTATCGTGGCCAATTGGGCGCGCGACTTCGATCCAAGCCGCGCGGTGGCGCTCGGCTTTCGGGCGGAGCGCGATTTCGACAGCATCATCCGGGTGCATATCGAGGATGAGCTTGGCGGAAGGTCCGAACTGACCTAACAAGCCGGACGCGCGTCGCGGCGCTTTCCGGCTGTTCCGTCCCATGTCTGTTTCCCCGACCGATTCGCTCACCAGCCTTGTGACGCCGCTCGAAGCCGGCGCTCACGTCACGGGTGCCGCCTTCTTGGGCCGCACGCCCGCCCTGGCGCTCGGCGACGGAACCGTGCTGCTCGTCGTCGAGTCCGGGGAGCCGCGCCGCCTCATTGTCCACCCGGAGGGCGCGATTCTGGTGGCCCAAGGCCAGGGCTCGCGCCTGATCACCGGCGGCGATGATGGACGGGTGGTGGCGACCGATGCGGATGGTCGCGTCGAGGAGATCGCCTCCGAGCCGGGCAAGTGGATCGACGCGCTCGCGGGCCGCCCCGACGGTGCGCTCGCTTGGGCGGCCGGACGACAGGTCAGGGTGCGCAGCGCCAAGGGCGAGATCAGGTCCATGATGGCGCCCTCCTCGGCCCGGGGACTGGCTTTCGCGCCGAAGGGCTACCGCCTCGCCTTCACCCATTACAACGGCGCCTCGCTCTGGTACGCCAATACCGATCAGGCGCCCGAGGCGCTGAGCTGGAAGGGATCGCACCTCGACGTTACCTTCTCGCCCGACGGGCGGTTTTTGGTGACCTCCATGCAGGAAAACGCGTTGCATGGCTGGCGCCTCGCTGACCACACGCACATGCGCATGCAGGGTTATCCGTCCAAGACGCGGTCCTGGTCCTGGTCGCATGACGGTCATTGGCTGGCGACCTCGGGGGCCGACGCCTGCGTGATCTGGCCCTTCGATTCGAAGAGCGGCCCCACCGGCAAGTCACCCCGCGAATGTGGCGTGCGCCCGGTGCGGGTGTCGCGGGTGGCGTTCCACCCCAAGACGCTGGTGCTCGCCATAGGCTACGAGGATGGCTTCGTGCTCTTGAGCCGGCTAACCGACGGATCGGAGATCCTCGTCCGGCAGACCGGCAAGGAAACCAGCGATCCCGTCACGGCCCTGGCCTGGGACGGCGAGGGTCGACGGTTGTTGTTCGGTACCCGGGAGGGACAAGCGGGCCTGCTCACCCTACCCGCTTGAACGAAAACGGCGCCCAAATGAGCGCCGTCCTCCAATGAACCAATGCCTGAGCCGGGCGGCGTCAGTGGTGCGTGTAGCGGTTGTGAATGGCGTGCGCCCGATGATATCCGAACGGGCGGTGATGGTGCATCATCATCCGGCGATGGCGAGGCGTCATGCGCTCGCGGTGCATGATGGTTTTTTTGCCCATGTCGCTGGCCGGCTTGTCGGCCTTCGGAGTCTCGGCGGGGTTGTTGACGGTTGGGGCGGGGGTCGACGGTGTGGTCACGGCGGGCGCCGGGGTCGGTGCGGCGGGTGCGGGTGAAGGCGGTGCAGGCGCGGGTGACGGTGCAGGTGTTGGTGCAGGTGTTGGTGCAGGAGTTGGTGCAGGAGTTGGTGCAGGAGTTGGCGTTGCGGGCGGCGAACTAGCGGGCGCCGCGGTCGTGTCCGGTGCCGGAGTTGCGGCGGTCGGGACCGCCGGGGACGGGGTCGTCGTGTCCGGCGCGGCTTTCGGCGCGTCGGGCGAACCACCCTGAACGGCGGGGCTGTCCTGTTGGGCCAGGGCGACGCAGCTTCCGAATAACAGCAGCGCGCAACCGATCATCAGGCTTCGCATACTTGAACTCCTCGTGGATTGTCTCAAAGATCGTGGACGCGCGGTTTTTCGCAACGCCGTCCCAAGCCTCTCGATATCAGACCAAAATCGGCGACGGCATTCTAGCGGCGGGCGATAAGCTTGTTCGGACCATGACACGGCCAATAATCCTGGGCGACCGTTTGGGTCGCCAAGCGACCGATAAGGCGGATAGTCTTGCGCATCAAGGTCATCAATCCCAATACGACGCAGTCGATGACGGCCACGATCGTGGCGGCGGCACGCGCCGCGGCCGGGACCGGCACGGAAATCCTCGGCGCCACGTCGAGCACCGGGCCGGTCTCGATCGAGGGCCACTACGACGAGGCCGTCGCGGCGGTCGCCCTACTGCAGGAGATCCGGCGCGGCGAAGCCGAAGGCTGCGACGGCTACGTGATCGCCTGTTTCGGCGATCCCGGCTTGCTGGCCGCCCGGGAAGCCGCCCGCGGACCGGTGATCGGCATCGCCGAAGCCGCCATGCATGCCGCAAGCTTCGTCGCGACCGGGTTCAGCGTGGTGACCACGCTCGGACGGACCCGAATCATTGCCGAACATCTCGTGCGCGCTTACGGCATGGCGCAGCATTGTCGGCGTGTCCGGGCGACCGAACTCTCGGTGCTGGCGCTCGAGGATCCCGCGTCCGAGGCGCGCCGCATCATCATCGACGAATGCCGTCGTGCCCTCGACGAGGACGGCTCCGGGGCAATCGTGCTCGGCTGCGCCGGCATGGCGGAGCTCGCTCGCGATCTAACCGACCTTCTTGGCGTGCCCGTCATCGACGGGGTCGGGGTCGCGGTGAAATTCGTCGAAGCTCTGGTGTCGATCGGTCTTGCGACGAGCAAGCGCGGCGACCTCGCCTTTCCGATTCCCAAACCCTATCTCGGGCCGCTCGCCTCGATGAGCTTCCAGAAAAGGGACTGAGCCGGGATCGCCCGCCGTGCAGCCCGCGGATACGCCAACCCAAGATCGATCCGCATTGCCTACGAACCACGACGGTCGCCCGACATAGCGCGCAGATCATCGACCACGGCCTGGCGTTCCGCGCCGTCCGAGGCCAACAAATGCAGATGGAGTTCGCAATTGCCACGGGACGCCAGGGCGCGAACCCGATCACCGCGGAAAAACTCTCTGGTATTTCCCTCGGTTCGCATCATCCAGAGCAGCACCCGCGTTCCATCCGGCTTGCGCTCGGCCGCGATCACGACGGCGTCGGCATCGCCCGGCAAAAGATCGAGCGCAGCCGGTTCGGCCTCCAGCCTGAACACGGAAAACACGTAACGTCGGCCGGATGCGCCCCGCCAGGCCCGGAACCGGTCGGCCATGCTGGAGCCGGACAATCCAGCCAGTGGCGCGTCCCAACCGCGACGCCCAGCTTCGCCGGACTCACCCTCGGGCCTTGCCGGAGCAAAGCTCCACTCGAACGCGCGTGTCGGAAGCCCGCTGCATGGCTTTGTCGCTATCCCACCATCGATCCAGCCCGCCATGGTCGCCCCCTTTTGAGGAACATATGTAGAACATAACGGGAGCAGAGCGTCAAGACCCGGACCGCCACGACAGGAACGTTGAACGAACATCGCGCGTTCGACTGGGGATAACCTGGAGGCAAGCGTGTTTGTCATCGATTTACCGACCATGATTCCCTCGGTCGATGGCCGGCCTGCTAATTCGCGTTATATTGGCACCCGAGCGATGGAAGACTACGCTGCCCGAAGCCGGGCTTGTGAGACCCGGGCAGCAACGAGGGAGGACCGTCATGACCCGTGTGGCACTGGTCACAGGTGGAACGCGCGGCATCGGGCGGGCGATTTCCAAGGCATTGCGCGACGCCGGCTTGACGGTCGCGGCCAGCTATGCGGGCAATGATGCCGCTGCTTCGGCGTTCCGCGAGGAAACCGGCATCCCGGTGTTCAAATGGGACGTGGGCGACTACGAGGCCTGCGCCGAAGGCGTGGACAAAGTCCGCGGCGAGCTCGGCCCGATCGACATCCTCGTCAACAACGCCGGCATTACCCGCGACGGCTTCTTTCACAAGATGAGCAAGGACCAGTGGAACGCGGTCCTGCGCACCAATCTCGACTCGCTGTTCAACATGACCCGGCCGGTGATCGAGGGCATGCGGGACCGCGGCTGGGGCCGGGTGATCGTGATTTCATCGATCAACGGGCAGAAAGGCCAGATGGGCCAGGTGAACTATTCGGCCTCAAAGGCGGGCGATATCGGGTTCGTCAAAGCTTTGGCCCAGGAGAGCGCCAACAAGGGCATCACCGTGAATGCCATCTGCCCCGGCTATGTCGCAACCGAAATGGTTCAGGCCATCGACCCCGAGATCCTCAAGAAGCGCGTCCTGCCGCAGATTCCGGCCGGACGGCTCGGCGAGCCCGCCGAGGTGGCGCGGCTCGTGGCCTTCCTGGCCTCCGACGACGCCGCCTTCATCACCGGCTCGACGCTCTCGATCAACGGCGGCCAATATATGGTGTGAGGCGAGGCCCTAATGCCGGAAGTGACGCACGCAGGTGAACACCATGGCCAGCCCGGCAGCGTCGGCTGCCGCAATCACCTCGGCGTCGCGCATCGATCCGCCGGGCTGGATGATCGCGGTCGCGCCCGCGCTCACGGCCGCCTCGATGCCGTCCGCGAAAGGAAAGAACGCATCCGAGGCGACAACGCTGCCTTGAGTGAATGAGGTGGCCTCCCCGGCCGCCTTGGCGGCTTCCCCCGCCTTCCAGGCCGCGATGCGGGCGGAATCGACCCGGCTCATCTGGCCCGCCCCGATGCCCATCGTGGCGCCATCCTTGGCGTAGACGATGGCGTTCGACTTCACGTGCTTGCAGATGCGGAACGCGAAGGCGAGATCACGCCGTTCGGCCTCGGTGGGGGCACGCCGCGTGACGGTCCTGAGGTCCATGGCCGCCACATCGGCGCCGTCGCGATCTTGCACCAGGAAGCCGCCCGCCACGGTGCGCAACATGAAGCCCGGCGCATGCGGGTCGGGCAGCCCGCCCGTGAGCAGCAGGCGGAGGTTCTTCTTGGCCGCCACGATGGCGATCGCCTCCTCGCTCGCGCCGGGCGCAATGATGACTTCGGTGAAAATGCCCACGATGGCGCGGGCCGCCGCCGCGTCGAGGGGTCGGTTCATGGCCACGATGCCCCCGAAGGCAGAGACGGGATCGCAACGCAGCGCCTTGGCATAAGCCTCGGCAAGGCTCGCGCCCTCGGCCGCCCCGCAGGGGTTGGCGTGTTTGATGATGGCCACCGCGGCGGAGCGGCCAGGATCGAATTCCGCCACGAGTTCGAAAGCCGCGTCCGTATCGGCGAGATTATTGTAGGACAGCGCCTTGCCCTGCACCTGCCGGGCCGTCGCGATCCCGACGCGGATCTCGGGCGTGCGGTAGAAGGCCGCCGCCTGATGCGGGTTCTCGCCGTAGCGGAGCGTCTCGGCCAGCACGCCGCCGATGGCCCGATAGGTCGGGGCGTTTGGTTCGGCATCCGACGGGGGGGCCGGAAGGGTGTCGGCGAACCAATTCGAGATCGCGGCATCATAGGCGGCGGTGCGCGCGAAAGCCTTTTGGGCCAGCACGCGGCGGAACGCGCCCGTGGTGGCGCCCTCGTGGGCGTCGAACTCGGCAAGCACTTTGGCATAGTCCGCGACATCGACCACCACCGCGACATCGCCATGGTTCTTGGCCGCGCCACGGATCATCGCCGGCCCCCCGATGTCGATGGTCTCGATACAGTCTTCGAAACCGGCCTGCTGCGCGATCGTTTGCTCGAACGGATAGAGGTTCACGACCAGAAGATCGATGGGTTCGATGTCATGGGCCAGCATGGCGGCTTCGTGAGCCGGGTTTTCACGGATCGCCAAGAGGCCGCCGTGCACCTTGGGGTGCAGGGTTTTCAGCCGCCCATCCATGAGTTCGGGAAAACCCGTCATGTCGGCGACATCGCGCACCGGCAGGCCATGGGCCAGCAGTTCCTTGCGGGTTCCCCCGGTCGAGACCAGATCGACGCCGCGCCGGTGCAGCGCGGCCGCGAAATCGGCCAGCCCGGTCTTGTCAGACACGGAAAGAAGAGCCCGTTTGACGGGTCGGAGATCGTTGGCCATGGGCTCCGGGTCGTAAACATGCGGCCGGCGCGGGAGGGTGGGCGGCCAGGGCCGAGCCAGTATCACGCTTGCCGCTTTGCGGGAACAGCCGCGGGCGACGGAATCCAGGGAGGGTCGATGTGCGAGACCATGTCACAGGCTTGTAGCTCGGCTCGCCGGGTTGACGCCGGGTGAGCTGCCTTGGCCGGTAAGGCGGTCGCGGCCTGCGGCGGCGGCGCTCGACCGTTGCCCAGCCAAGCCCATCGAATCCGCGATGGAAAACACGCTGGTGAGACGGTAACTGGCTGTCTCAGGGCTTCGGCGCAGACGAGCGGCGGCAAGAACAGGCTATTTCGAGGGTACCAGCATGCATACCAGGCTTCGACAGGTAATCGCGGGGGCTGTCGCCTCCGCCTTCTTCATCCACGGAGGATGCGCGTGGGCGCAGTCGGCCCGGACCGGGACCCTGTTCGAGAGGCTCGCCGGTTCCTGGTCGGGCGAAGGACGCGTCACCATCAACGGCGGCGCCGATGAGCGCGTCCGCTGCAGGGCGGACTACAGCCCGTCCAGCGACTCGCAACTGCGCTTGAGCCTCAGATGCGCGAGTGACAGTTTCAATCTGCAGGTCTCAAGCGACCTTGAACGCCAAGGCGAACGGATTTCGGGGAAATGGACCGAAACGACCTACGGTGTGTCTGGAGATTTGAACGGCAACGTCAGCCGCGATCAGATTTCCGCGAACGTCGACGGGCCGGGTGTCAGCGCGCGGCTGACCCTGGCGGTGCGCGGCACCGCGCAATTTGTCACCTTGATGTCCCAAGGTCAGATTTCGTCCAGCACGGCGGTGACGCTCAGGCGTTGAGCCGTGGTTTTTGCCGCCCGTCCCGCGATCACCGATCATTGCCCAGCTTGCCGCCCGAGGAGGCCCGAAAGCGCCCCGACTGCCCAGGCTGACGGCCTCCGACCCTAGCCCATCTCCGCCCGGCTCAGCGACCACGTCACGACCTGCACGTCCTTGGTATGGGCGTGCACCACCATCTGCTCGGTGCGGCGTGGGCCTTCGACACCGGCAAAGAAAATGCTCTCCTCGATGTCGACCGGCAGATCGCCCGCCTCGAACAGCCACTGCTCCTCGTCGGGCAGCTGCAGCGCCACACTCCGTCCGTTCTGGGCATAGGCTGCGCGCACGGATGGGTGCAGATGGAAGCGGATCGCGAAGGCGGCCGCATGGCGCTCGGGGTGACGGCCCGCCGGGAGCAGCCGGTCCTCGCCACGCAGCCGCATCCCGCCTGGGTCCAAGCTCAGCGCCCGGCGATGCACGAAGCCATGACGCGCGTAGCCGTCGTGCGAGAGGTCCAGCACCACCGCGTCCGGCGTATCGGTCCGGTTGACGGTCACGACCGTCGGCCCGGCCAAAAGGGCTCCGTCAAGGCCATGCACGAAGCGGACCGTCCCCGCAAAACGGCTGGACGACATGTCGGCCAGAACGAGCGTGGAATGGGCCGCCGTCAAACGCGAGGCCTGCAGGCCGGCGGGGCGCGTCGGATCGGGGGCGCCGCAATTGACGATCAGCCGGTGGCGCCCGGGCGAGAACTCGAACGACAGGGTACCGGCATGGGCACGCGCCGAAAACAGCGGCGGTGGCGGCCGTCCCGTATCGCAGATCAGCACGCTCTCGCCGGCTTCGACGCGCTGGTAGCCGGAATAGGGCGCGTTACTCAGCGCCATGGCCCGGGCGTCATCATAGGCCAGCACGGTCGCCAGCGCGTCGGGCTGGGTCACGCCCATGCCGTTGAATAAGGCGAGCGACCCGTCGGGATGGCGAAAGGTGCGCAGCATGGGCAGCATGCGGTCGATCGCGTTCAGAAGGATCAGCGGCACTTCCGCGCCCCGGGCCGCATAAGCCTGGCGGAGCGGCAGGAGGTCGAGGAGCAGGTCGACCAGAACTGCGGGATTGCGGCTGAGGTGGCCGCCATCGGTCAGGATCTGACGGTTGAGCTCGTCGAGCACGGCGCGCGAGCCCTGCTTCTGCAAGGAGGGCACGCCCTCGGCACAGATGCCGATCTCGGCCAAGGCCAAGGCTGCCCAAAGCCGTCCTTCCCCGGTGAGCCCGTTGGCGAGTTGCCGTTGAAGGAAGGCGCCCTGGCGGCCGAGACTGCGCATCAGGCGCCGGTAGGAGGCGCCGTCGGCGCCCTCCAACACCACGGGCGAATGGCTCAGCCAGGACAAGAGCCGCCGCGAGACCACTTTGGGATGCCAGGCGATGTCCCGAGCCGTCGGAGCCCGGTGCGCGATCCAGTCCTCGACGAGCGCCCGGGCGTTGGCGCGGGCGAGCGCCGTGTCGGCGGCACGTAGATGCCGGAGCCAACCGAAGCCGTGCAGCGTTTCGGCCCAGATCGGCGCGGGCGACTCGATGTCGAAGGGCGACTGCCCGTGGGCGTTGACGATGCGGCCCCCGAACGAGAAGTAGCCGGCGTAAATGTCTCCCGCGACCGTGGGGTCGGAGGTGCGGATGTCCTGAGGTGCGATCAGCAGACGCGTCGGAATGCGCGTTGGCCAACAGAGCAGCCACACCGCGGGCGCGAGGATGCGATGCCAGCCGTTCGCCAAGCCGCGCCTGATGAGCAGGACCGCAAATTCCAAGCGATCCGAGACGGTCGACCGGTTCAGCGCCCGCTCCCCCAAAGCCTGAAAGCGCCAAGGCACGCCCCTCGCCAAATTGCAAGGCAATTGGTTGAGGTTCGATTAACCTTACCGGCGACTTGGGGTCCGGGCCGCTTCGTCGCGCCTCAAACTCCCGGTCACGCGGGGCGAATGATGCCTTTCTTCAGGATGATGTTCCCATAGAGGCGGCGCTCGCCGGTGGCCACGACCGCAAAGGCCCGGTTGGCCTGCTCATAGAAGGCGAACCGTTCGAGCTTGGCGAGACCAAAGCTAGGACCTTCATGCCGCGCCATTACGGCACGGAACTCTGCGAAGATGGGCTCCTCGGCATTCGCGTTGCCGACCACGTCCATGCACCAGGCCGCGTCCGGCACGAACGTGTCGAGGGGCAGAACCGACAAAATCGCGTCGAGGACCGCGGTCGCCGGGTGCCCGTCGAACCGCAACACCGGCCGGCCCGAGGCCTCGGCGGGATAATTGGCGTCCACGATGGCGATCTCGTCGCCGTGGCCCATGGCGCGCAGAACCCGCAACAGATCGGGCGACAGCAGCGGATCGAGACCTTTGAGCATGGTTCTTCCTCCCTTTGAGCATTTCGAACCTTGAACCAGGACCACGGCCCTGACAATTGAGCTATAAGCAGGCACCTGCGGTTCCGGAGTGTCCGGGCCAGCCCGAGGAGCGCATCCCATGACCTCCAAGCTCGATCAATTGAAAGCCATGACCACCGTGGTGGCCGACACCGGCGACCTCGAGGCGGTCCGGAAGTTCAAGCCGACCGATTGCACCACCAATCCCAGCCTCATCCTGAAAGCCGCCCAAAATCCGGCAGGCGCGGAGATCATCCGGGAAGGGATCCTTTGGGGCCAGAGTCACAAGGCCGTCACCAGCCAGATCTGCGATCGGCTCGCGGTCAGCTTCGGAATCGAACTGACCAAGATCGTCCCCGGCCGCGTGTCCACCGAGGTCGATGCCGACCTGTCCTTCGACAAGGATGCCTTGATCGACAAGGCCCACGCCCTGATCGCCGATTACGAGAGCCGGGGCGTCGGCAGGGAGCGCGTGCTCATCAAACTCGCCTCGACCTGGGAAGGCATTCAAGCCGCCAAGGTGCTGCAGGCCGAGGGGATCGACTGCAACCTCACGCTGCTGTTCTCGATCGCCCAGGCAGCCGCCTGCGCGGATGCCAACGTGTTCCTGATCTCACCCTTCGTGGGCCGCATCATGGATTACTACGCCAAGGCCGAGGGCAAGACCTATGCGGGCGAGGACGATCCGGGGGTGAAGTCGGTCCGCCAGATCTACGGCTACTACAAGGCCCATGGCCTCAAAACGGTGGTGATGGGCGCCTCGTTCCGCAACACCGACGAGATCGAGGCCCTCGCGGGCTGCGATCGGCTGACCATCGCGCCGCAATGGCTCGAAAAGCTAGCGGCCGACCAAAGCACGCTCGAGCGCAAGCTCGACCCCAACGGCCCCCACCCGGACGCGCCCGCCCAGATGCATCTCGACGAGAAGACCTTTCGTCTGATGATGAACGACGACCCGATGGCGACCGAGAAGCTTGCCGACGGCATCCGCCAATTCGCCAAGGACCTTCGCACGCTGCGAGAACTCGTCTCGAAACAGCTGGAGGCCACGATCGACACCACGACCTCGCCGCTCGCCGCGCTGGCGAGCTGAGGTCTCAGGATAGCGATCATGCAAACCACCATTCAACCCCGCGGGTGCGCGGTCACCCCGCTGGTCATCGTTTTGCTGCTGGTCGGCACGACGGCACCCGCGCTGGCCTTCGACTGCGGCAAGGCCACGAGCAAGGCCGAGAAGGCGCTCTGCGCCGATCCGGCCGCCAAAGCCTCGGACGACGCGATGGAACGGGCCTTTGCCGAGGCCAAGCAGGCGGTCGGCCCGGGGCAGGAGAAAGCGCTGCTGGCCAACCAGCGGATCTGGCTGCATCAGCGCAATGCCGATTGCGAAGCCGACGCCGCCATCGCGACCTGCCTCTCCGGCCGCGATCAGACCCGTTCACGCATTCTCGGCGGTAAGCCGGAGGCCGGTCCGGGCGCCTCGATCCGGCTGGTGCCCACCATGGTCAACCGGCCGGGCGGCAAGACCACCTACGAGGTGGATGTCCTGCTGTATCGATCGCCCGACACCAGCCCCGCGGCGAAAACCCTGAATGCCATCACGGACAAGATGCTGGCCGAAGTGCCCACCGGGCATGAGGCGGACGCCAACAGCACTTATAGCTACGACCGCACCGCCTCGGTGGCGTTCGCCTCCGCCACGCTGCTCTCGATCCCGATCGAGGCCTATGATTTCACCGGCGGCGCACATGGCCAAGGCAGCACCCATGTCGTCAACCTCGACCTGCGAACCGCCAAGGAGTTGACGGCTGCGGATCTCTTCGACGCAAAACGCAAGGCGGACGCCAGAACGTTCTGCATTGCGGATCTATCGAAACAGAAGCAGGAGCGAATGGCCGACAACGGCGACGGCACCCCGCCCGCCAAGCCGGTGCCGCTCAGCCCCGACGACAAGAAGCAGGTGGCGGACGGCGTCTCGCAAGTGATGGAGGACTTGTCGTCATGGCGGTTCGGCGCGGACGGCGCCACGGCCGTGCTCGACGCCGATACGATGGGATCGCATGCCGAGGGGTCTTATGAGTGCCTGATCCCCAATGCGCGGTTGAAGGAATGGGCAAAGCCGGGATTCCCGCTGCCTTGATGAACTGAATCTCGGAAAAAGGGGGGGCGATGCTTCGTTCAATGGTAGCTTTGTCTTTGCTTGCCATGTCGCAATCCGCATGGGCTCAAGTTCCCGCACTCTGCACTGATGCGAAAACGCAGAGCGATGCGAACGCCTGCGCGGGTGCGAAGCTGAGCCCGGCCAACGACGATCTCAACAAGGCCTACGAGAAAGCTCTGGCGGCGCTGAGTGGTCCGGGCCAGATCTATCTCCGCGATGCCGAGCGGGCCTGGGTGGCGTTCCGAGACAAGGAATGCGTGTCCCGCACCGGCGGCGGCCCCAACCAGCAGGGTACGATCTGGCCCATGTTTTACGACGAGTGCCTCTTCGGCCTGACGCAGGAACGCATCAAGGCCCTGAGCTACCAGGCGAAATGCCCGCCCGGCCGGCTCGACCTTCCGGCGGCCGAGTGCCCCGAGTAAACCCGATCAGGCCTTCCCGATCGCCTGTTTCTGCAATCCCACGAGCGAGGCAACGCCCCCCTCGGCGAGCGCCAGCAGATCGAGCAGTTGCGCCTTGGAGAAGGGGGCGCCTTCGGCGGTGCCCTGCACTTCCACCAGACCGCCTGCTCCCGTCATGACGAAATTGGCGTCCGTCTCGGCGGTGGAATCCTCGAGATAGTCGAGGTCGAGCACGGCTTCGCCCTTGACGATGCCGCAGGAGATCGCCGCCACATGGTCACGCAGCGGGCTCTCCTTGACCATGGAGCGGCCGCGCATCCAGGCGAGGCAATCGTGCAGCGCCACCCAGGCGCCCGTGATGGCGGCCGTGCGGGTGCCGCCGTCGGCCTGGATCACGTCGCAATCGAGCGTGATCTGCCGCTCGCCGAGCGCTTGCAGATCCACTACGGCCCGCAGGCTGCGGCCGATAAGGCGCTGGATCTCCTGGGTACGCCCGGAGGGTTTTCCCGCCGTCGACTCGCGCCGTGTCCGCGTGGAGGTGGCACGCGGCAACATGGCATATTCGGCCGTGACCCAGCCCCTGCCCTGCCCACGCAGCCACGGCGGCGGCTTTTCTTCGAGCGAGGCGGTGCACAGCACATGCGTGTCGCCGAATTTGACCAGGCACGAGCCCTCGGCATAGCGCGCGACCTGCCGCTCCATCGAGACCGGACGCAACTGGTCCGCATTCCGTTTAGACGGCCGCATTCGCGCTTCCCCTTGCCTGAACGGCCCCCGTTGTAGGGGCGCGGCCGTCCGGCCGCAACTCAGCCCGCGACCGGCACCGAATAATTCAGCGCCAGGCGACCGCCATCGGGATAGATGGTCTGCCCCGTGATGTAGGAGGCATCGGACGAGGCCAGGAAGGAGGCCACCGCCGCCACCTCTTCGGGTTCCCCGGCGCGCCCCAGCGGGGTGCGCGACAGCACCTTGTGGCGGGCATTCTCGTCGATGAACACGGCATCGCGCGCCAGCGCCGTCATGATGGTGCCAGGCCCGATCGCCACCACGCGGATGTCGTGCGGCGCGAGCTCGACCGCCATCACCTTGGTGAGCTGGTTCATGGCGCCCTTGGAACAGGCATAGGCGACGAGGCCGGGGATCGCCAAAAGCGCGTTCACCGACGACATGTTGATGACGACGCCGCCGCGCCCCTGTTTGACCATCTGGCGCGCCGCCGCCTGGCCGCCCATGAAGGCGGCGCGCAGGTTGATGGCCATCACCTTGTCGAATTCCTCGTCCGCGATGTCGAGGAAGGGGGTGGCCTTGGCGATCCCGGCATTGCTCAGCATGATGTCGATGCCGCCGAATGTTTGGACCGCGAACGCCACCATGGCGTCGATCGAGGCGCGCGCCGTGAGGTCAGCGTGGAAGAAGGCCGCCTCGCCCCCCTGGTCGCGTAACGCCGTTGCGGCCGCCTCGCCCTCCGTGGCCTCGATGTCGGCCAGCACCACCTTGGCGCCGTCCGCCACATAGCGCTGCGCGCACGCGAGCCCGATGCCGCGGGCCGCGCCCGTCACGATGGCGACCTTGCCCTGGAGGCGTCCGGCCATGCTGATCTCCCAAAATTGTTGAAGGCTGGCCGCATGGATGGCATTGCTGCGGCGCGGGATCAACCTCGGACCGGATCGCCTCGATGGACCAAAGCTATGACGTGGTGATCGCGGGCGGCGCGGCCGTCGGCAGTTCGGTCGCCTATCACCTGGCCACCCATCAGGGTTTTTCCGGCCGCATCCTCGTGGTCGAGCGCGATCCGACCTATGCCACGGCTGCCAGCGCGCTGTCGGCGAGCGGCATCCGGCAGCAATATTCGAGCCTGATCAACATCCGGGCGTCGCTCTACGGCATCGCGTTCCTCCGGCGGGTCGGCGAACTCCTGGCGGTCGACGGGGAGCGGCCCGACATCGGCCTCAAGGAAGGCGGCTATCTGACGCTCGCTACCCCGGCGGGTGCGGCGGTCCTGGCCGCCAACCAGGGCCAGCAGGCCCGCGAGGGCGCCGACATCCTGCTGCTCGATCCAGCCGCGCTGAAGCAGCGCTTCGCCTGGCTCACGGTCGACGATCTCGGCTGCGGCAGCTGGGGCCGCAGCGGCGAAGGGTGGTACGACGGCTACGGGCTGATGCAGGCGTTCCGGCGCAAAGCGCGGTCACTCGGGGTCACCTACGTCCAGGACAGCGTCGCGGGGCTGGAGCGCGACGGCGCGCGCATCAACGCCGTTCAGTTGGCGAGTGGCGGGCGGGTCGCCTGCGGCGCCCTGGTCGATGCGGCGGGCGCCTCCGGGGCGCGCGATCTCGCTCGGCTGGCCGGCGTGGACTTGCCCATCGAGGCCCGAAAACGCTGCATCTTCACCTTTGCGGCCGAAGACCGCATCGAGGGCTGCCCGCTCTTGATCGATCCCACGGGCGTCTACGTGCGGCCGGAAGGCCAGGGTTTCATCTGCGGCGTTCATCCCGAGGTCGACCGCGACCCCGAATGCTCCGATTTCGAGATCGACTGGTCGCTTTTCGAGGAGACGGTCTGGCCGGTACTCGCGGCCCGCGTGCCGGCCTTCGAGCGCATCAGGCCCGGCCGGGCCTGGGCGGGTCATTACGACATGAACCTCCACGACTTCAATGCGTTCGTGGGTGTTTTGCCCGGCCTCGACAACATGCTGATCGCGGCCGGTTTCTCGGGCCACGGGCTACAGCAATCGCCCGCCGTCGGCCGCGGGGTCGCCGAACTCATGATCGAGGGCCGCTTCACTACGCTTGACCTCTCCGACTTCGACCCAGGGCGCATCGCGCGGGGCGAGCGGATCGTCGAGGAAAATGTCGTATGAAACAGCTTGAGCCACCTTGCCTCGAAGGTGTTCCGGTCTGAGCGCACGACGGCGTGGCTCCCCGCGCTCGCCGCGATCAAACAGTTCGGACCGGCGAGGCGAAGACATAGCCGACACCCCGCTCGGTCTGAATCATCTGCGGGGCCGTGGGGTCGCTCTCGAGCTTGCGTCGCAGCCGCAGGATCTGAACGTCGATACTGCGGTCGAAGATGTCTTCGTGGATCCGGGTCGCCTGGAGAAGGTGTTCTCGGCTCAACGGCCGTTGAGGCGCGTCGAGGAAAGCGAGCAGAAGCGCATATTCCCCCTTGGTCAGGGTGACGGGCTTGTCGGCGGGGTCGGTGAGGCGACGCGCGCGCCGATCCAAGGTCCACCCCCCGAACCGGCTTCGGCCGGAGGCTTGATCGCGAACGGGCTCGACATGGACCGCCTCGACGCGCCGGAGCGTCACCCGAATTCGTGCTAGAAGCTCGCGCAGGCTGAACGGCTTGGTCAGATAATCATCCGCTCCGAGTTCGAGCCCGACCACCCGATCGACCTCGTCGCGCCTGTGACCCGTGGTGATGATCACTGGAATGTCGCTTCGGCTCCGCAATTCACGCAGGAGATCGAGGCCGTCCTCCGGCCCAAGCCGCAGATCCAGCACGATGAGATTGTATCGCCGTTCGGCCAGCAGGCGCGTCATGTCCCGCCGACCCGCCGCGACGGAGACTTCGATATCGTGGCCCTGCAGATAGTCGGAGACGATGCGCTGCATTCCCGGGTCGTCGTCGACCACGAGAACCCGCGTCAACGAGCGGGATTCATCCATTAAACTCGGCACGGCGACGGTCCTTGTCTGCACGATGAAGTTCCTTGCGGGTCTCTACGGGACACCCATTCTCAGTGCACGAGCCGCCCCGTGGCGGCGGCTGGCACCCCGCCCCGGATGGATCGCGCCAAAACACTCGCGACCGTGCTGGAGCGCCACGGCCGTCGAAGAATATCCACGATCCGTGCCGCGGCCAGCGCGTCGCTTGGTAGGGCTTCCGGCGAATTCGACGACAATATGATGGCGCGCCCCGGCAGAGACTTGCGCAACTCGAGCGCCAAGTCGAGGCCGCTGGCATTCGGCAGCGCCACCTCGACGATTGCCGCGTCGAAACGGCCCGGACCGTTCTGCGCGGCCGCGAGCGCGGCCTCGGGAGACACGAAAGCGACTGGCTCGTAACCGAGAGCCGCGAGCATCTCTTCGTCGCGCATGATGATGGAAAGCTCCGCTCCGACGATCATGATGGTTTCGCCTCGGCCGCCCCGCGGCGTGGTCTCGCTCCGGTCCCGCGGGACGATTACGGGCAGGTAGACCTCGAAGGTGCTGCCCGAGCCGGGCGCGCTGCGCACGTGGAAGGCTCCGCCGGCGTCCCGCACCACCTCGCTGGCCGTTGCCAAACCAAGGCCGGTCCCGGCCGGACGAGTGGTAAAGAAGGGGCGGAAGATCTCGCTCAACGTTCCGGCATCGATGCCGCATCCCTCGTCGATGACACGGAGGCGGATGTAGAGGTTTGGAGTGAGCACGCCATGGGAGAGCATGGCCAGCTTGGCGACCGACTTCTGCCCGACATCCACGGTGATCCGCCCGCTCGGATCGGAGGCTTGCGCGCCGTTGCGGATGAGGTTGACCAGGACCTGCTGCAACTGAGCCGGCTCCCCCATCACGAAGGCATCGCCCTCGTCACCCGTGACGACGAGATCGAATTGGGGCGGCAGCGACGCTCTCGCTTGCGAGACCGCTTCGGCCACCAACGAGCCGACGGACACCGGACGACGCAAAGTGTCCCCGCCGCGGCCGAAGTCGAGGATCTGCCCGACGAGTTCACGCGCCCGTTCGCCCGCCTTGATGATCTCCTCGACGTGTCGCGCCGGCTCCGTGCCAACGTCGAGGCGGTCCGAAGCCATTTCGGCATGCCCCATCATGGCCCCGATCACGTTGTTGAAATTATGCGCCACGCCGCTGGTGAATATACCCACCCGCTCGAGCCGCTGCGCGTGTTGCAGCCGCGCTTCCAAGGCCCGACGTTCGATAAAATGATGCTGACGCAGCAGGGCATTGGAAATGACGGTGGCGGTCATGCGCAGAAGGCCGACCGTCTCGTTCAGCCAAACGGGCGGCGAGGCCGAACGGTCGTAGCAAAGGACGCCGATGAATTGATCCTCTCTGAACAGCTTGGCACACGACCAGCCCGGCACCTCGAACGCCGCCAACTTCTCCATAACCTGGGAGGGAACCTGATTGCTCATCCGCCACACTCTCATGGAGACGCCGTCAGCCGCCGCGATCACCGGCATCACCTCGAAGAGCGCCTCGGGCCATCCGCATGGGGTCACTAATCCGGGACGGCTCCAGAGACGCACCGGCTCCGGGTCGCCGGGCAGGAGCACGTAAACCCTGTTGGCCTCAGTCACCTCGCCGAGCGTACCAAGCGCACTGCCGAGTTGCGCTTCGATCTCTTCGGGCTGACACGCGATGAAGCGCGTGGAAACTTCCGCCACGAGATGTTCGAGGTCGGCTCTGGCGCGCAGCACCAAGGCGCCTTGGCGCAGCCTGAGGCCGAAACGCAGCAGCAGAAGGAGGAGAGCGAGGGCCACCAGGTAGAGGGCAACCCGATACCGGCTAGCGCAAGCTTCCTGGGCGATGCGACGTTTGGCGGAACGTGCCGCGATGGTTTCCCTCTCGGCTGCGGTCGACGTCGCGACCAGGCGGTGCAGGACGTCGTTCACCTTCGGAAGACGATCGCTCAGAAGCCGGCCCTGCATGACGAAGGTCGCCACATCCTCCGCCAACTCGGGAGGCAGGCTTTTCGCGGCGAGTTGGTCTAGGCGCGCGGTGATCGAACGGACGACATCGGGACTGGCATTGCGGGTCAGGTGCATCAAGTCCTGCGTCAAGCTCCCAAGCTCGACGGAAAGGCGCGGGTCGGTGGCGGGATCTTCGACGCGGGCGCTGAGAAGGTCGAAATAGGCCAGCGCGTTTTGCAGCACGGCATTGTCACTCTTGAATTGCTCGGTCAGATCCTCCTCCCGGGCCACCTCGGCCTGGATTTTCCGCATCTGGTCCTCTGCAAGCCCGTGCGTGATCATCGTCAAGCGAGCGGTCGACCGGCGCATGCCCTGCACCGATTGCACGAGCGCATCGTAGTCTTGCAAAAGGCCCACACGCGCGCTCAGGACGTCGCTGTGGACCATGGCCTCACTGATGGCGAGCGCGTCCAGCGCCCTGGAGACTTCGAAAGACTCGACGTCCTTCGGGGCACTGTGGAGCAGCAACCACGTGAGCAGAACGCTCAAGGCCGCAGCGGCAGCGGCGGTCCGCGTCAGAACATTCATCGTGCGAGGGTCAACGGGTGTCCTTGATACTGACCGGTCAGCGTGCGGAGAAAGTCGACGATGCGGTCAGTCTGAGCGCGAGAAAGGCTGCGGCCTAGTTGGGCGGCCGCCATCGTTTCGACCGCATCGTTGAGGGTCGGAGCGCTGCCGTTATGGAAATAGGGAGGCGTGACCGCGACGTTGCGCAGACTCGGAACGCGCATCATCTCGGGATTTCGATCGATGACGGGCCGGAAAATGGCATTGCTTTCAAACAGGTTGCCGCCGACGTTGACGCCCTGATGGCACGACACGCAGCCCGCCGATTTGAACAGCCGATAGCCTTCGAGTTCCTTGTCCGACAAGGCCTTGTCGTCACCACGAAGCCATTGGTCGAAGGCGCTGTCCGGCGTCACCAGCGTTCGCTCGAAACTGGCGATCGCATCCAGCAAGGCCTCGCGATCGGGATCCCGCCCATATGCGGCACGGAACCTCGCGGCGAGCGCCCCGTCCGCCTGGAGCTTGCCGAGTACCTCCGGTATCGTGGTGGCCATGATGTCCTGGCGCAGCAACGACGCTTCGGCTTGCTCCTCCAAGGTTCGGACATTTCCAACCCAGTTCAATCGGAAGCTTAAGGCAGCGTTGAACACGGTGTTAGTATTGAAGGAAAGGTTTTGTCCGTCTGGCGCGGCGTTGAACCTGCTCACGGCCGCGCCATTGGAGCCTAGATCATGGCAGGATGCGCAAGCCCGATCATTCCCGTGGGATAAACGCGGGTCGGCGAACAGGGTTTCGCCGAGCGCCACCCGCGCCGGATCCCCGCCGACGGTCCGCGGAAGCGGCCGGATTGGCTCGCTCCTGGCCAGATCGGCCTGAGCTGGGTTTGCATTGGGGTCGGGCACGGCCCTCGCGAGCATCAAAAACGCAAACGATCCGACAGCCGCGAGCGCCACGCACCAGAGGCCCCGCCACAATGGCCGTTCCCGTTTCAAAATGCGCCTGATCATCGCCCGATGAGATGGTCCATCAATGGCCAGCCCGCAATGGGCGCTGGCGGATTCCGACGCGGTCGCTTGTGAATGAAAGGAGAACTGCGGCCCTGAGAGCGCCTGCGGACGGAGACGCGGTGAAGGAGGGCCTTGAGCGTGCTCGCCTCGACCCCGTCGGCCCGCATCATAGCCCGAATGACGGGGTCGGTCAGTGCCTCCTCGATCGTCAAATCGCAACATGGATCTGTCATGCTGGCTCCGTGTGCAGTGAGAGGAGGTCGTGCCGAGAGCCTCAATACGGCCAGAAGTAAACGGGTCGCGGGTTTTCCACGAGGTCGGCATGGATGGCCTCGCAGCGTAGCAGGCCGATATCTCTCAGCATTCGATCGTTCATGCGCCCCAAGCCTGGATGCCGACCTTGACGCGTCAGGCCTCGAAGGGCGAACCCCGCAGTCTTCGCTAGGGTCCGAAACGCTCGCCACACCGATCTCCGCTGATCCATCGCCGATTCGCGCGAGGAGACGATCTTCAGATGGAGGCTCCGTCCGCCGGACGTCGCCTTCGAGGGGGCCTCCAAGAACCGGCGGTTGGGAGAAGTGCAAGCGTTACTGGAAAAATGGATCATCGCTCAACCCCCATCGAAGCGTTGATGATCCTGGGGTTCTGCCTGTCGAGGACCTTTGACTGGCACATCGGGAGGCAAGCGTGTGCCCGCCGCCAATGGACCAAATTCGACCAGGCCCTCACCGCAGGCGTAGAAAGCCAGACCGATCACGAAGCCTTCGACGATCCATGCCGTCGCGGCGCGGATCATGGCTTCGAAGCCGTCGCAGCAAACCCCGAGGCGGGAGCACAGCGAGGGCCTCGCCTTGGTTGCGGATCGCGGCAGCAAAGAGAGGACAGAGCTTTCCGCGCGCAGATCGTAGAGGGCCACCCGTCCAGGAGGCCGGATATCGTTCACGCCGAATATCTCGGCCAAACTCTGCGGTTTTGATTGCATGTCATGCCTCGCATCGGTTTCGATGATGCAAAGCTAAAAGCCCCCAATTACACCGTCGTTGCGGGAACTGGTGTTTCGCGTTTCATGCGTAATGAGGACGTTTGTTACTGACGTAACGTTTGCTCCAGCTTCTACGTCCGTAGAACGTGAAGGGATCATCCCGTATAGCTAAGTCTCGGTAGGAGCGCGGAACGCATGGCCGTCCCTGGGGTCATTGACGTGGTAATGTAAGGTCAATTAACATCGTCGTTGCAACCTGGATCCCGGTATGAGCCCACTGATCAACCGCCGCGTCTGTGCCGAGATCGAAGGCGAGTTCGTGCTGTTTCTGATCGGGGTGCGAATCAACCGGCCCTGGAACGTCGCAACCTGGCTGCCCGTCATCAGCGCGATGCCCAAAATGCTGGCCGAACTGGAACGGCAGCCGGAACTTGGCCTGTTGCACACGCGCACGCATTTCGGCTTTCCCAACATGCACCTCGTGCAATACTGGCGCAGTCACGCCCAGCTTCAGGCCTACGCGCTGGCGCGGGACCACGCCCATCTTCCGGCCTGGTCGGCCTTCAACAAGCGGGTCGGCACTAGTGGCGATATCGGAATCTGGCACGAGACCTATGTCATAGCGCCGGGCCAGGCCGAAAGCATCTACGTCAACATGCCGGCCTACGGTATGGGGCGAGCAGGCACGATTCACGACGCCATCGGGGCGCGGTCCACCGGACCCAAGCGGCTCGCGGCCGCTGCACAACGATGCCGCCCAAACTAATCTAGAATTCGACAGTCAAAGGTTTGGCTTGCTCGCCTTGGGCGGACTGGACGGCGTCAGTTCGAACGTCGCGTTGGCGGTTGCGGAGATGGTTGTCGCGATCGGGAAAGCAGGCTGCTGAAAATTACCGATGTTGAGCGCGGACAACCGGCACTCGGAGCCGAATGCCGCTTCGAGCATGGCGCATTCCCGGTTCACGAGATCGTAGAGGGCCGTGTGGGCAGTAGCCACCTCCGCCTTCTGCTCCTCCAGGGTGTCGAGACGGTTGAAAGGAAGCTGCAATTGGTAATTGACCTGGACGCGCGGCGGCGGCGTCACGCTGCGTGCTTCCTGGGCGTGGGCCGGTAGCGGGGCGGCGCCAACGAGCGCAACAACGAGGGCCGAGGGTCCGAAGCGCATGATCGTCTCCGTTGCTTATGCGTCCGCTATGTTGGTTGGCTTAGCGCACGATCGCGACAGCAAGATGATCGAGTGACATCTCGCGGCCTCACGGGAGAAGCGACGTTATTTCACTTCGCTTTCGCAAATGTTCCCACGAGTTCGCCTTGGGCCAGCACGTGACCCTTCATGGCCTTGGCCACCGCATCCACCGTCTCGCCCGGCACCACGTCGAGCGTGGTATCGAGGGCAAAGACCTCGACATGATAGTGATGCGGCAGATCGCCGGCCGGTGGGTGCGGCCCGAAATAGCCGATTTTGCCGTGGGTATTCACCCCCGTGCGCGCCTCAGGCACGGTGGATTGTCCCGTTGCCTCCGGTAGCGACGTTGTGGTGGCGGGGATGTCCCACGTCAGCCAATGCAGGATGGGGGTCGCGGGGGCTGCATCGGGGTCTTGGATCATCACCGTATAAGTCTTGGTCCCGGGCGGCCCGGCCGACCAGGCGAGCGGAAACGAGACGCTCTTGTCATAGTCCGAATAGGGTGCCGGAATGGGGCTCCCCGGTGCAAAGGCCGATGATGTCACCGACAAATCGGGCCCGGCCCGCATCCCGGGCGTATCCAGCACGATCGTGCCGCCCGCGAAAGCCGGCCCTGCGGTCATCAAGGCGGGAATCGTCGCGAGCCATCCGATACGCATCATCGACATCCTCACTTCTGGGTGAAAAAGGTAAGCAAGACCTTGCCCTTTTCGCCGATCAGACAGACGAACTGATTGGGTTTGGCGGTCTTGGCGGTGTCGATGCTGGCCAGCCCGAGCACGATGGTGCGAACCCGCGTCTGCTCGACCATGGTGTCCGTGTTCGACACGGACACCGTGTCGGGATCGATGGTGATGGCCTTGATGGTGGGCGAACGCTGCTTCAGCGCGATCAGCCCAGAGGCTTTGCAGGCGTCGAGTTCGGGGGCGCCCGCGGCAGTCTGGCTGAAGGCCGGGCCTGAGAGCAGGGTCAGCGCGCCTAGCGCCGCGATGAGGGTGAGACGCATCGGTTTCTCCTTGGAGGAGCGTCGGCTGCCGTTTCGCAGGCAGGCCGCCGCATTTTCAGGCTTCGCCTTTGCAAGTTGCCCAGGCTAAACTCACGGAGGAGGAGCCCGTTCCATGGCCGTCAGTTTCCCGCGCGCCGCCTATGCGGACATGTTCGGCCCGACCACGGGCGACAAGGTCCGCCTCGCCGACACCGCCCTGGTGATCGAAATCGAGCGCGATTTCACGATCTATGGCGAGGAGGTGAAGTTCGGCGGCGGCAAGGTGATCCGCGACGGCATGGGCCAGAGCCAAGTCACCCGGGCGAACGGCGCCGTCGATACCGTGATCACCAATGCGGTGGTGCTCGATCATTGGGGCATCGTCAAAGCCGACATTGGGCTGAAGGACGGGCGCATCGTCGCGGTCGGCAAGGCCGGCAACCCGGAAATCCAGCCGGGCGTCACCCTCATCATCGGTCCCGGCACCGAGGTGATCGCCGGTGAGGGCAAGATCCTCACGGCCGGCGGCTTCGACACCCACATCCATTTCATCTGCCCGCAGCAGATCGAGGAAGCCCTGATGTCAGGCATCACCTCGATGCTGGGCGGCGGCACCGGTCCCGCGACCGGCACTTTCGCCACCACCTGCACGCCCGGCCCCTGGCATATCGCCCGCATGATCGAGGCCGCCGACGCCTTTCCGATGAACCTCGGTTTTGCGGGCAAGGGCAATGCCTCGACGCCCGCCGGCCTCGTCGAACAGGTCGAGGCAGGCGCTTGCGCCTTAAAACTTCACGAGGATTGGGGAACCACCCCGGCTGCCATCGACAACTGTCTATCGGTTGCGGACGACCACGACGTTCAGGTGATGCTGCATTCCGACACTCTCAACGAGAGCGGCTTCGTCGAGGACACGATCGCGGCCTTCAAGGGCCGCACCATCCATGCCTTCCACACCGAGGGCGCGGGCGGCGGCCATGCGCCCGACATCATGCGGGTGGCGGGGCTCGACAACGTGCTGCCCTCCTCCACCAACCCGACCCGGCCCTTCACCCGCAACACGCTCGACGAACACCTCGACATGCTGATGGTGTGCCATCACCTCGATGGCTCGATCCCCGAGGACCTGGCCTTCGCGGAAAGCCGCATCCGCAAGGAGACCATCGCGGCCGAGGACATTTTGCACGATCTCGGCGCGCTCTCGATGATGTCGTCCGACAGCCAGGCCATGGGGCGCGTCGGCGAGGTCATCATCCGCACCTGGCAGACGGCCGACAAGATGAAACGCCAGCGCGGCCCCCTACCGGAAGAGCGCCGCGACAACGACAATGCGCGCGCCAAACGCTATGTCGCCAAATACACCATCAACCCGGCGATCGCGCATGGCGTGAGCCGACACATCGGTTCGATCGAGCCGGGAAAGCTCGCCGATCTCGTGCTGTGGACGCCGGCCTTCTTCGGCGTGAAACCCGACCTCATCATCAAGGGCGGCATGATCGCGGCGGCGCCCATGGGCGACCCCAATGCCTCGATCCCGACCCCGCAGCCGGTGCATTACCGGCCGATGTTCGGCGCCTATGGCGGCGCCATCGCGTCGACCGCGATGACCTTCGTGTCCTCGGCCTCGCTCAACCTCGGCCTGGCTGCAAAACTGCGGGTCAGCAAGCCGATGGTGGCGGTGGAGAACACCCGCGGCGGCCTGCGCAAATCCTCCATGATCCACAACGGCGCCACCCCTGACCTCCACATCGATCCCGAGACCTATGCGGTGACGGCGGACGGCGTGCTGCTGACCTGCGCACCCGCGACCGAACTGCCGATGGCCCAGCGGTATTTCATGTTTTGAGGGCGGCGGGTTCGACACCGAGGATCGCGACTCCGCATGTCTGGGCGGACTGGATCAGTTTACGGTCGAGCGTGGCCAAAGGCTTGCCGAGCCGAAGCGCAAGTTCGAGATAGGATGCGTCGTACGCACTCAACTGATGTTGGATCGCCAGTCCAAGCACGTCGCTCCAAAGACGCGTTTTGTCGCTCTGATCGATCTCGACCGGAAGTTGACCGAGAAACCGCGTCGCCGTGGTGCGCCCGGCAGCGGTGATCCGGCCTCGGCGCGAGGCGACCGCCAAAGCGTTTGCCACCTCATAGGGCCACAAAGACGGTGCTGCCGCACCCTCGGCGACGATACCAAAGAGGACCTGATCCATCGCGGGCGAGGTTTCGTCCGGCAACACCCAGGAGAGTGCCGCCGAGCAATCCAGAACGCACAGCGTCACCGCCGTCCGTCTTCGATGAAGGATTTGATCTCCTCACGGGAGAACCGCTCGCCACTGGCCGCGATCTCGACTCGCAAGGCGAGAAGACCTTCGGCCGCTTGTCGCGCCCGGTCTTGTCCCGAGATTTGGACCAGCTTGGCCACGGGCTTCCCGCGTCGCGTGATGGTCACCTCACGTCCACCCTCGACCTCGTCCAGCAAAGCACTCAGACGATTTTTGGCGTCGAAAACGCTGACTTCCTTCATACAGGGCTCCTAGCTAGGCCATCGAGCTAGGATGTTATCAGGTTGGTCGGATGTCAATGCTCGGGACCGAACGGCATTGATGATCTTCGGCTCTGCGATCTGGCCGCTCTGCTGCCTTATGGGCGAGGGCGCGGTGCGGGGGCGGGCCTTCCTGTACACGGCCCGTGCTCGGGCTTGTGATAGTCGTGGTCGGACTGCACGTCCGGCAGCGCCGCCGCGCTCACCAAGCTGCGCCGCTTCCTCACTCCTGGAATTTGTATGACGCCTGCAAAAATCCGCCGTAGCGATCCGTCTGCGTCTTGAGCGGGCTCTGCGGGCTGGCCGGGAACGCCGCAGCGCCATGGGTAGCCTGCATGAGCGAGTAGCGGCCACCAACGCCCAGGCTCAAATCGCGGGTCACATCGTAGGAGAGGAGCATTTCCAGTTGATAGCCGGTTCCGGTGCCGTTCTCCCGCAGGGGGTTGATGTCAGGCCGTAGCCAGTGATGATCGTAGGCCGAGAGTTCGACCAAAGGGAGATAGGCGGCCTCGGCGCTCAGCGTGAACCGATCGAGCTTCGTCTCGACCAGGCCGCCGACGCGGAGCGCGTTCCAGACCGCGTCTTCGCTGAGCGCCTTGACGTTGGACGCGATCGGGGTCGAGCAGATGTCGCCGCCGCCGACCTGACTGCATCCAAAGGCGTTCATCGTCTCGGCGAGATAGCTGTAGCCCACGAAGGCGCCCATGTTGACGGCCTCGTCGCGCCAGAAATTATAGCCGACATCCACATTGGCATAGCGGATGTCGCCGTTATGCACGCCCGAGAGGGTGTTGGAATAGGGGACCAGGCCCGGCGGAAAGTCCTCGTCGTTGAGACGGCCTGAGCTGAAGCCGCCGGACCCGACATATCCCTTGATGAAGAGGCCGGTCGGATTGTGATCGACGCGGGCAAAGCTTTCCGCCGCATTTGCGCTCGCGTCTTTAAAAGTCAGGCGGGAGTTGAGCTGACTTTGCGCGAAATTATCGAACAAATTCTTCCTGTAACCACCTGAGCTGTAAAAGTAGCGCAGTCCACTTTCGAAGCTCCACGTTGTCGTCGGCGCGGCTGGCCGATCCTCCTCCGGACTGAACACGCCCCGCAGCACCCCCGCAAGGGGAAGATCGTCGCCAAAATGAAAGTTGAGACCGGCGCGCATCAGATAGCCGTCGCTCCTGACCCGAGCGCCGCGCGCGAGATTGAAGCCGGCGTCGTCCGTGGCGCTGACGGCAGCCCTTCCAAGGTCAAAGCGCATCCCCTCGAGCTTGGCCGAGAGATGGTCGCTGAAGGCATATTCGAGGCCGCCGCCCACCACGTATCCGGTCCGGAACGTGGACCGCGAGGCCGTGTTGTTGAGCGAGCCGAAATCGAAGTCGTCCGCCCGGGTGGCATCCAGCCGCACGTCGCCGAACGCAAGGCCGCCCGTGGCATAGAGCAGGGTCCGGCCGAACGCATAGCCGATGCGCCCGCGAATGGTGCCGAGATCATCGAGGCTCTGGCCCACATGGACGATGCCCAAGGCCTGCGGGGAGCCGGGCCCGAACGGTTGCGTGACCGCGAAGGCCTCGTCGAAGCCACGCAGGCGGGTGAACTGGTAATCGCCCTCGACACCAAACAGCAGGCCCATGGGCAATTGATAATTGTAGCCGAATTGACTGCCGCCCACGAAGCCATCGGCGTTCGGCCTGTCGGCGCCAGGGATGGTGTCGCAGAAAACCGGGCCCGACGTCACACAGGTCTGTGTCGCACGGCCACGGACGGAGCCATAACCCAAGAAGGTGCCGGCGTAAAAACCCGTCCAGGTGAAGAGGGGGAGTGGCTGCACCGGCTCGAAGGTGGGCAGGTCGGCCGCCTGAGCGATCGAAAGCAATGCCAGAAGAGAAACAGAGGCAATCAGCGGGGCTTTCATGATTTTGGTCCCTGGAGCCCATCCTTTGCTAGTTGATCATGGTTAATGAACCGTGATTGTTCGAACCAAGTCGGCGCCGCAGCGCACCCTCAGTATCGAATCGAGCCCCCATGATCTTCGGCTTTGCCATCCTGCTGCTCTGCCAACTTCTGGGCGAGGTGGCGGTGCGCGGCTTCGGCCTACCCCTACCAGGACCAGTGCTCGGGATCGTGATCCTCGTGGTCGGACTGCACGTGCGGCAGCGCCGCCGCACCCCTGCCCCGGACGACATAGAAACCAACGCGGTCGGGCTCGTGGCCGATGGCCTGTTGCGCCATCTCGCGCTGCTGTTCGTTCCGGCCGGGGTCGGCATCATCGGACAGACCGACATCCTGAAGACCCAGGGTATGGCGATCGGGGCCGCGCTCGTGGTGTCGACCGCGCTGACGCTGCTCGTCACCGTGCTGGTCTTCGTCGGGGTCAAGCGTTGGCTGCAGCCCACCGAGGGGGAAACCCGATGACGGCCTTCAGTCTTTGGGTCTATCTCTCGACCACGCCGCTGTTCTGGCTGACCGTGACGCTGTTGGCCTGGCTCGTCGCGGACGGGCTCGCCAAGGCGGCGCGGCGCAATGCCCTCGTCAACCCCGTCCTGCTCACGGTCATCATGGTGGCGTCGCTGCTGGGGCTGACGGGCACCAGCTACAAGGCCTATTTCGACGGCGCCCAGTTCATCCATTTCCTGCTCGGACCCGCCACCGTGGCGTTGGGCGTTCCGCTCTACCGCAACTGGACCCTGGTTCGCGAAAACCTGGTCCCGATGCTCGCCGCCCTGTTGGCCGGATCGGTGGTGGCCACGGGGTCGGCCCTCGGGGTCGCGGCCGCGCTCGGCGCGCCGCATGCCACGCTGGCTTCTCTGGCGCCCAAATCGGTAACCGCCGCGGTCGCCATGGCGGTGTCGGAGCGCCTCGGCGGCAATCCGTCGCTGACCGCGGCCCTGGTGATCACGACCGGCATCATCGGGGCCGTCATGGTGACCCCCATGATGAACGCACTCGGCATCCGCGACTATGCAGCGCGTGGCTTTTCGGTGGGGCTGGCCTCGCACGGCATCGGGGCCGCGCGCGCGTTCACGGTCGACACCGTGGCGGGCACTTTTGCCGGGATCGCCATGGGGCTCAACGCGATCGTGACGGCCGTGCTGGCGCCCTTTCTGCTGCGGCTGTTCTGAAGGTCCGGACACCGGCCTTGATCCAGCCGCGCCGAAGGTTCACACACCGCGCATGCTCCGCCGCTTCCTCGCCTATTACGAACCCTACCGGGGCTTGTTTCTCCTCGACTTCGGCTGCGCGGTGCTGTCCGGCGTGCTGGAGCTCGGGTTTCCGATCGCGGTAAAGATCTTCGTCGATCAGTTGCTGCCGGGCCGCGACTGGGGGCTGATCCTGCTCGCCTCGCTGGGGCTGCTGGTCATCTACGTGTTCAACACGGCCCTCATGATGGTGGTGACCTATTGGGGTCACATGCTCGGCATCAACATCGAGACCGAGATGCGGCGCAAGAGCTTCGATCACCTGCAAAAACTGTCATTCCGCTTCTACGACAACCAGAAGACCGGGCATCTCGTGGCCCGCGTCACCAAGGATCTCGAGGAAATCGGTGAGGTCGCGCATCACGGCCCCGAGGATCTGTTCATCGCGGTCATGACCTTCGCGGGCGCGTTCGCGCTGATGCTGAGCGTGAGTGTTCCGCTGGCGTTCGTCACGACCGCCATCGTGCCGCTGATCGCCTGGGTCACGAGCCATTACGGCAGCCGCATGACCACAAATTGGCGCGCCCTCTATGGACGCGTGGCAGCCTTCAACGTGCGGATCGAGGAGAATGTCGGCGGCATGCGGGTCGTGCAGGCCTTCGCCAACGAGGACCATGAACGCGCGCTCTTCGCCCATGACAACGCCCGCTACCGGCGCACCAAGCTCGACGCCTACCGGATCATGGCCGCCAACGTTTCGCTGTCCTATTTCGGCATGCGGCTGATCCAGATGATCGTCATGGTGGCGGGGACCTGGTTCGTGCTGCATGGCGAGCTCACGAACGGCGGCTTCGTGGGCTTTCTGCTGCTGGTCGGGGTGTTTCTCAGACCTATCGACAAGATCAACGCGGTGGTCGAGAGCTATCCCAAGGGCATCGCGGGCTTCCGCCGCTACACCGAATTGCTCGACACCGCGCCCGACATCGCGGACGGGCCGGATGCCATCGAGGTCGGGCACCTGCGCGGCGACATCCATTACGAAGCCGTGAGCTTCGGCTACACGCCGGACCGCCCCGTACTGGAGGGCGTCGACCTGTCGATCGCGTCCGGCGACACGGTGGCGTTCGTGGGCCCGTCGGGCGCCGGCAAGACCACGATCTGCTCGCTGCTGCCGCGTTTTTACGAGGCAACGGGCGGTCGCATTACCATCGACGGGATCGACATTCGGGCCATGACGTTGGCGTCGCTGCGCCGAAACATCGGCATCGTCCAGCAGGACGTTTTTCTCTTCGGCGGCAGCATCCGCGAGAACATCGCCTATGGCCGGCTCGACGCCAGCGACGCCGACATCCGCGAGGCGGCCCGGCGCGCGCGCCTCGAAAGCGTCATCGCCGATCTTCCGGCTGGGTTCGACACCATCATCGGCGAGCGCGGCGTAAAGCTGTCGGGCGGTCAGAAACAGCGCCTGGCGATCGCCCGCATGTTCCTTAAAAACCCGCCGATCCTGATCCTCGACGAGGCCACCTCGGCGCTCGACACCGAGACAGAGCGCGCCATCCAGCGGGCGCTCGCCGAACTGTCGCAAGGCCGCACCACCCTGGTGATCGCGCATCGGCTCGCCACCATCCAGAATGCCGACCGGATCGTGGTGGTGGGCCCGGACGGCATCGCCGAACAGGGCGCCCATCGCGAACTGCTGGCCCGGGATGGGCTCTACCGTCGCCTCCACGAGGCCCAATTCAACGCCGCGGCGGAATAGGGCCGCCACACATTGCGGTCCGAGGGGCTGCACGGATAAGACTAGGGGATCGCGCCGTCCAGCCTCCAGGGTGCTTCCCATGGTCTATGTCATCGCAACCATTCATGTCCGGTCCGAGCACCGCGCCGATTTCCTCGAAAATGCGCGTATCGTCATTT
Source organism: uncultured Lichenihabitans sp. (assembly GCA_964245915.1). Lineage (GTDB taxonomy): Bacteria > Pseudomonadota > Alphaproteobacteria > Rhizobiales > Beijerinckiaceae > Lichenihabitans. Next base: position 50,802 of record CAXTOT010000024.1, read on the forward strand.
CGGCGACGGTGAAAGAGGCAGGCTGTCAGTCCTACGACCTGTTCAGCAGCATCACCGAGCCGAATTGCTTCGTGTTCGTCGAACGCTGGGAGACGCGCGAGGCGCTTTCGCGCCACTTCGAGACACCGCACCTCAAGGCGTGGCGCGAAGTCTCCACGCCCTTCACGGAAAAGCGGGTCGTCGAGATCATCGCACCCGACAAGGTGGAAACGCTTTAGGCCCGTCCGCAGGATTAATCATGTCCGTGCTCGCCAAACAGGCCGCCAACGGCCTCTATGAAGAGGACTTTTTCGAATGGACGCGCCAACAGGCGCAGCTCCTGCGGGAAAAACGCTTCGCGGATCTGGATCTCGACAACCTGATCGATGAGGTGGAAAGCGTGGGCTCGTCGGAGAAAAGCGAGATCGAAAGCCGTCTGGAGGTCCTGCTCGCGCATCTTCTGAAGTGGAAATACCAGCCCGGCGCACGATCGAGCGGCTGGAGCGGAACGATCAGCGAACAGCGGCGGCGCATTCTGCGCCGCCTTCAGGCCAGCCCGAGCCTGAAAGACTACCCGACCGAGATCTTCGCGGACTGTTATCTCTCGGGCCGCCTGCTCGCCGCCAAGGAAACCGGCATCGACTTTACCGTGTTCCCCGAGCAGCCGCCCTTCACGGTCGAGCAAGCGGTGGACGACAACTTTCTTCCCAAAGAGCCCGACCTGCTCGACCAGTCCTGACCGGAGTTTTTCGCCCTTGATCCGCGCCACCGCCGTCCGCCCGCAGAACAGCTGGTCCGAGACCCCCGCCGATACCGTCGTGCTCGACTTCGACGAGCGCCATCGGCGTCGCATCACCATGGTGGGGGTGCGCGGGCTCGATTTCCTGCTCGACCTGCCCGAGGCCGTGATGCTGCGCGGCGGCGATGCCCTTATGCTTGAGGACGGCAGGCTCGTCGAGGTGGTGGCCGCCCCGGAGCCGCTGGTCGAGGTACGCGGGCGCGAGCCGGTCGATCTGGTGCGGCTCGCCTGGCATATCGGCAATCGCCACCTGCCCGCGCAACTGCTCGCGAACGCCATCCGCATCCGACGCGACCATGTCATCGAGGATATGCTGCGCGGTTTGGGCGCGAAGGTTAGGCCCATCGAGGCACCGTTCGATCCGGAGGGCGGCGCCTACGCTTCGGCGCCGGAGAGCGGCGCCGACGACCACCCTGGGCACGACCACCATGCCCATCACGGTCACGACCACCACCCCAAGCGCGCGCCAGACAAGCACGAACACGCACATCACAACCACAAACACGGGCACGAAGAGCATGATCATGGGTCTGAAAGGCATGGCCATGATCATGATCACGACCACGGCCATGGTCACAAGCACCATCGTCACGAATGATGCGGGCCGAAGCCGGCTTCGCCGAACTGCCGTTGCTGGTCTGGCTGTCGCCCGCTTTTCCGGTCGGTGGTTTCGCCTATTCTCACGGTCTTGAAGCCGCGGTGGATCTTGGGCTGGTGCGCGATGCCGCGAGCCTGACAGACTGGATCGCGGATCTTGTCCGCCACGGCTCGATCCGACAGGACGCGATCCTGCTCGCCGCCGCATGGACCGCCGTGGTGGCCGTGGATGCCTCTGCCCTGGCGGACGCCAACGATGTCGCGCTGGCCCTGTGCCCCGGACGCGAGCGCCTTCTCGAAGCCACCGGCATGGGCAATGCCTTCGTGGCCGCCTTGAGGACCGCCTGGCCCGAGGCAGTGCCGGCAAGCCTGCCCGATCGCGATGTCGCATACCCGATAGCGGTCGGGGCCGCGGCGGGCGCCCTTCGCCTTGACTTTGGCGCCACGCTGGAAGCCCTTGCCCTGGCCTTCGCGGCCAATCTCGTCTCCTCGGCGGTCCGGCTCGGCGTTATCGGCCAGACCGACGGCCAGCGCGTGACCGCGGCCTCGATTCCAGCCGCGCGCGCCCTGGCGCGGGAGGCGGAGCACTCCGGGCTTGACGACCTCGGCGGATGCGCGTTCACCTCCGACCTCGCGGCCCTGCAACACGAAACCCAATATTCGAGGCTCTTCAGATCATGACCAGGAACGGGCCTTTGCGGGTCGGCATCGGCGGACCGGTCGGGTCAGGCAAGACGGCGCTCATGGAGCTGCTGTGCAAGCGCCTCCGGGGCACCCACGACATCGCGGCCATCACCAACGACATCTATACCAAGGAGGATGCCGAGATCCTGGCGCGCGCCGAGGCCTTGCCGCTCGATCGCATAATGGGGGTGGAGACCGGCGGCTGCCCGCATACGGCGATCCGGGAGGACGCCTCAATCAATCTGGCCGCCATAGAGGACATGAAGCGGCGCTTTCCGGCACTCGATCTCGTGCTGATCGAGTCGGGCGGCGACAACCTCGCCGCCACTTTCTCGCCGGAACTCGCGGACCTGACCATCTACGTGATCGATGTCTCGGGCGGCGAGAAAATCCCCCGCAAGGGCGGTCCGGGCATCACACGCTCCGATCTCCTCGTCATCAACAAGGTGGACTTGGCGCCCTACGTCGGGGCCTCGCTGGACGTGATGGAGCGCGACACCAAGCTGATGCGGCGCGACAAGCCCTACGTGTTCAGCAACATGAAGACGGGCGATGGGCTGGACGTGGTGGTTGAATTCATCAAGGCCAAGGGCGGCCTCGCCTAGAGGAGAATCGCGATGACGCTCGTCAGCAACACCTATGGCAAGGGTCGCGTCCGCGTCATGCGGATGCATCGCGACGGCGAGCGGCACGAGGTCCGCGAACTCACCCTGCAGCCTATGCTGACCGGCGATTTCGGGCGCGCCTATACCCACGCCGACAACAGTCAGGCCATCTCCACCGACACCATCAAGAACCTCGTCAACATCGTGGCTGGTGAGCAGCCCGCGCTGGACACCGAGGCGTTCTGCGCCGCGGTGGCCCGGCGCTTTTTCGAGCGCTATCCGCAGGTCGAAACCGCGACGGTCACGGGCCACGAGACCAAGTGGACGCGCCTGCTTGTCGATGGCAAGCCGCATCCGCACGGGTTCACGCTCGACAGCAACGGCAAGCCCTTCGCGACCGTCTCGGCGACCCGCGACGCGCTCGCGACCGTCTCGGGATTTTCCGGCTTCACCTTCATGAAATCCACCCAGTCCGGCTGGAGCGGCTATGTAAAGGACAGCTACACCACCATTCCAGAGACGCGCGATCGCCTCTGCGCCACCAGCCTCGATGCTTCATGGCGCTGGACGCGCGCGCCGGCCGACTATCGGCTCGGCAATGCCGCCATCCTCCGCGCCATGCTGGAGGTCTTCATGAACACCTATAGCGAGAGCGTGCAGGACAGCCTGTATCGCATGGGCGTCGCGGCGCTGGAGGCCCTGCCCGAGATCGCCGACATTCGTCTTGCGGCTCCGAACAAGCATTATATTCCCATCGATCTGTCGCGCTTCGAGCCCAGCCACGACAACGCCGTGTTCCTGCCTACCGACGAGCCGCACGGGCAGATCGAATGCACTGTCGCGCGGGAATTATCCCAACCTCCGGGCTAAGTGTCACGCGCCATCATCGGAACCGTCGCGATCCCCATCACGTTCGCCCATCACGGGATGCGGGCTGAATGAGCCTGCACCCTATCTCTCGACGACGATCGGGGGGAGCGGCTCAGTGAAGACGGGTCCGTCTCGCCTCCGAAAAGCGACGGACGCACATGATGGCCGAAGATCCGGATTCCGGGGAAAACATTATCGTCAAACCATACGAGGCCCCGTCCGGGGGCTGGGGCTCGGTCCGGTCGCTCGCCGACATCCTGCCCCGCGAAGAATCCCTTCTGCGCACCGGCACCGCCCTGCTCTACCAGAACAAGCCGCATGGTTTCATGTGCCCGAGCTGCGCCTGGGCGAAGCCGGAAAAGCCGCATGTCTTCGAGTTCTGCGAGAATGGCGCCAAGGCGACCGCCTGGGAGATGACACCAAAGACCGTGACGCCCGAGTTCTTCCGGGCCCACCCCGTGAGCGAGCTCTTGACCTGGACCGATTACGCCCTCGAGGAGGCGGGTCGCCTCACCCATCCCATGCGCTACGATGCCGATACCGACCGCTATCGGCCGGTTGCCTGGGACGACGCGTTTCGTGAGATCGGGCGCGAACTCAAGGCGCTCGCCCCAAAGTCGGCGGTGTTTTACGCCTCGGGCCGCGCCTCGCTCGAAACCGCCTATATGTATGCGCTGTTCGCGCGCCTCTACGGCACCAACAACCTGCCCGACAGCTCCAACATGTGCCACGAGAGCACGTCGGTGGCGCTTCCCGAGAGCATCGGGGTGCCGGTGGGCACGGTGACGCTGGACGATTTCGAAGAAACCGACTGCATTCTGTTCTTTGGCCAGAATGTTGGGACCAGCAGCCCACGCATGCTGCATCAGTTGCAGGACGCCCGGAAGCGCGGCGTGCCGATCATCACGTTCAACCCGCTCAAGGAACGCGGGCTGATGCGCTTCACCAATCCGCAATCGCCGTCCGAGATGCTCGCGGGCGAGGGCACGAGGATCAGCACCCAATACCACCAGGTCAAGGCCGGCGGCGACCTCGCGGCCATCATGGGCCTTTGCAAGGCGGTGATCGAGGCCGATGACGCGGCCGTAGCGGCGGGACAGCCCCGCATTCTCGATGTCGCATTCATCGCGACCCACACGCACGGCTTCGGGGAATTCGCGGCGGCGGCGCGGGGCTACGCCTGGCCGGAACTCGAGCGCCAGGCGGGGCTCAGTCAGAACGCCCTCGAGGCTGCCGCCAAGGTGTTCATGCGCTGCTCGAAGGTCATCGGCATCTACGGCATGGGCCTGACTCAGCACCGCACCGGGGTCGAGAACTGCCAGCTGCTCGTGAACCTGCTGCTCCTGCGCGGCAACATCGGCAAGGAGGGGGCCGGCATCTGTCCGGTGCGCGGCCATTCCAACGTGCAGGGCCAGCGCACCGTCGGCATCACGGAAAAGCCGGAACTCGTGCCCAACGATAAGCTGCGGGCGCTCTACGGTTTCGAGCCCCCGATGGAGAAGGGTCTCAACACCGTCGAGGCCTGCGAAGGCATATTGAAGGGCGAGGTGAAGGCTTTCTTTGGCCTGGGCGGTAATTTCATCCGGGCCATTCCCGACACCGACCTCATGGAGGAAGCGTGGTCACGCCTGCGCCTGACCGTACAGATCTCGACCAAGCTCAACCGAGCGCATCTCATCCACGGTGCCATCTCCTACATCCTGCCCTGTCTCGCCCGCACCGATCTCGACGTGCAGCGGACGGGATCGCAGGCCGTGTCGATGGAGGATTCTACGGCCTGCATCCACGGCTCGCGCGGCCGCCGCAACCCGGTCGCGGACACGCTGTTGTCCGAGCCCCGCATCGTGGCCGAAATCGCCAAGGCGGTGCTGCCGCCCAATCCCCAGGTCCCCTGGGACGCATGGGTCGACGACTACAGCCTCGTGCGCGACAAGATCGAGGCCACCTACCCCGACCAGTTCCGCGACTTCAACGCCCGCATGTTCGATCCCGGTGGCTTCCACCGACCTATCGCGGCGCGCCAGCGGGTATGGAAGACTAAAAACGGCAAGGCCAACTTCATCACGCCGCGCGGTCTCGACGAGGACCCCGACATGCACTCCGATCGCCGCGACGTCCTGCGACTGATGACGCTGCGCAGCAACGACCAGTTCAACACCACGATCTACGGCTACGACGACCGTTTCCGCGGCGTGAAAGGCACGCGCAAGATCGTCTTCATGAACAACAACGACATCGACCGCTTCGCGCTGCGGGACGGTGACATCGTTGCGTTGTCGACGGTGGCCAACGACGGCGTGGCCCGCCGGGTGACGGGCTTGCGTGTCATCGCCTACGACATTCCCGAAGGCTGCTGCGGCGGCTATTACCCCGAATGCAACCCGCTGATTCCGCTGTGGCACCACGCGGAGCGCAGCAAGGTGCCGGCCGCGAAATCCATCCCGGTTACCGTGCAACGGGACGGCTGATCGCGGCAGGCACCTTAGGCTGCCGCCAGCGTCGGCCGCCAGGGGCGGGCGGCGGCCGGACAGGGCGGGGGGTCGTTGTCGTCATCGTGGCCACGGACCCGCCGAGCCCTGGCGCGTATGCTCGCCAGGAACCGGTCTGGGCGTCGCGCGTAGGGAAGGTCGGGCCAGTATTTTGCCGTGGCCCGTTCGAGCCACTGCCTTGGGGTTCATCGAGGAAGCGCAGCGCCCGCAGGATGGCGTCGACATCGACCATGGCGCCGCGATGGCTTGCCTTCGACCGTTTGAGCGTCGGACGCCCAGCAGGCGAGCAGGGCACGCTTGTCGGCTGCCGACACCCCCGGGTGGCTCAGCACCTCATCGGGATGCGCAAACAAGGGCGGGCGAAAATTTTTTGCACCGCTACCCGCATCGTTGAGCAACAATGCAGCTCCGGTGTTTGATGGGGATGACGACCTGGAGGCAGCGTTCACGGCGCGGGCGTTCGCGGCCGAGACATCCGCATCCCCCATCTCTATCCGTGCGCCGTCAGGTTCTCTCGCACGACTTACCGCCAAGGGCGACCCTTCTGCGTGGGCAGCAGCGCATCACGTCAAGGCTTGCGGGTCCGTTCGGCCTCCTGGATCGCGGCTTCATGGTACCAGCTGCTGCCAAACTGGATCGCGGGGCTATGCTGCAATGCAAGATCGGCGGCAGGTTTGCTTGCTTGCTGACCCGCGTCAACCGTCGCAGGACGTCTTCGGGGGAACGCATATATTACGGCCGATTCGCGGCGAACACTCGTCGTCATCACTGACTTCTCCTTCGGATACCTCTCGACACGCTCATAGGTTTACCTATAGCAGCTTTCCCCACATTGTTTGTGCAAAATGCTTCAAACAAAACCCTGCTGCACATTTTTCCTGCAATTCTGTTTTGCTGATTGGCCCCGACACTCGGCTGTGCCGCCGGTTCGAAGCGTCTAACGCCGTGCAGCGTCGCTCGCCCGCAACAGCGCGCGTGATGCGCCGTGACAAACCCGCCACCACGGGGCCTCCACCTGGCATGCTTAATGCTTAGGCAAAACTCGCCGTTGGTGGTCCAAGACAGCTGGAGCTTCCACGAACTACGCTTCGCAACTGACGAGAGAGTCGCAAATGACAAAGTATAAACTAGAGTATATATGGCTCGACGGCTACACCCCGGTGCCAAACCTTCGCGGCAAGACGCAAATCAAGGAGTTCGACAACTTTCCGGTGCTGGAACAACTTCCCTTGTGGGGCTTCGATGGGAGCTCGACCATGCAGGCGGAAGGCAGAAGTTCGGATTGCGTTCTCAAGCCGGTCGCGGTCTATCCGGATAGCGAACGCAAGAACGGCGTTCTCGTCATGTGCGAAGTGATGATGCCTGACGGCACCACGCCGCATGCGTCCAACAAGCGGGCCACCATCCTTGACGATCCGGGCGCCTGGTTCGGCTTCGAACAGGAATATTTCTTCTACAAGAACGGCCGCCCGCTCGGCTTCCCGGAATCCGGTTATCCTGCTCCCCAAGGCCCCTATTACACGGGCGTGGGCTACAGCAACGTCGGTGGTGTCGCGCGCAAGATCGTCGAGGAGCATCTCGAAGCGTGCCTTGGGGCCGGCATCAACCATGAGGGCATCAATTCGGAAGTCGCGAAAGGCCAGTGGGAGTTCCAGATTTTCGGCAAAGGTTCCAAGAAGGCCGCTGACGAAGTGTGGATGGCGCGGTACCTGCTGCTGCGATTGACCGAAAAATACGGCATCGACATCGAGTTTCACTGCAAGCCGTTGGGCGATACCGACTGGAACGGCTCCGGCATGCACGCCAACTTCTCGACCGCTTTCATGCGCGAGACCGGCGGCAAGGATTACTTCGAAAAGCTGATGGCCGCCTTCGAGAGCGCCAGGGAAGATCACATCGCGGTCTATGGGCCGGACAATCACATGCGGCTCACCGGCAAGCACGAGACCCAGTCGATCCACCAGTTCAGTTACGGCGTGGCCGACCGTGGCGCCTCGATCCGGGTGCCGCACAGCTTCGTGAACAACGGCTATAAGGGCTATCTCGAAGATCGCCGGCCCAACTCGCAGGGCGACCCCTACCAAATCGCATCCCAGATCTTGAAGACGATCGCTTCCGTTCCGGTGGCTTCGGAAAAGCAGGCCGCGGCTTAAGCAGTCGCGTCCAACCACACCGCCACATCCTCATCGAGGATGTGGCGGACCTTTGCAGGGGCTCAACGCTGCCACGGCATGCCGCCCGATCGTGGTCGCACCCAAAAGAGCGCGGCTCAATCCGTCATCACCAGGGCCCAATAGGTTTTGTAGCGGGTGCCCGGCGCCGAGGCGGCCGCAACACCGATGCGGCGCATGGGACCATAGAGCAGGTTGGCATTGTGGGGCGGCGAGCGGCGCCAACCCGCCAGAGCGGCCGCGAGATCCGAGTAGCCCGCCGAAACGTTCTCGGTCGAGGCGCCGCGGGAGCGCTTCACCACGGCGAGGCGCTCGGGAAGCGATCCCGCGACCGTGTGGCTCAGCAAGTTGGCCGACGCCATGGCATCCGCCTGGGCCTGCGCAACCTGCCGCAGGGCCGCGTCGCTCGCCACGGCGGCTAGGCCGTGTTGCTTGCGATAGTCCGACACCAGCCCGCTCGCCTGCCCTTGATCCACTGGCATCACCAGCGTGACGCCGCGCTCGATCGGACCCAGCGCCGGCAGGCTTGAACAGGCCGATAATGCGCAGACGGCCAGAAAACCCGAGATGAGGAGCGGAGCGCGCAACCGCGCGCCCATGTTTCGGCTCACTTGAGGAAGACGTAGATGTCGACTTCGAGAGAATTATCGTCGGCGGTCTTGACCTGGTCGAGATATTCCTCGGCGAACAGGTTTTTGGCTTCAAGACCCTTCTCGTCGAGATAGGCCGTAATGGCCTCATAGGTCGAATCGATGTCGTCATAGGCGCCGCGATGCTGGAACCGCATCGCCTTGCCGCCGGGCGTCTCGCCGACCGTAACCTCTGCGCCGAGGTCCGGTTTGCCGTCCGGGGCCTTGTCGAGCGGCAGCATGGCGGTGAATTTGAAACCGGCGTCATCGGTCTCGGTGAACACGGCCAACAGATGGCCGACGCCCGTCAGCTTGTTCTTCGAAGCCGCGGCATCGAGCTTGGCAAAGCTGTCCGTGATCGATTTGAACCCCTCGTCCCACGTGGCCTGGCCCGACACTACGAGGGCCGGATGGGTTGGCAGGTTGAGAGTCTGGCTGATCGACGAGTCGGACGGCTGCTTGTCCTCCGTATTGGTATTTCCGCTGCCGGGCGCGGTCGAGTCAGGGGCGGCGGAGGGCGCCGGAGTCGCGGGGGCGGCCGGTGTAGGGGCCGCGGGGACGGCCGGTGTGGGTGACGGCAAGGCCGGGATGGGTGCGGGCGCCGCAGGCGCGGGACTCGGGACCGCAGGTGCGGGCGCGGCTGGTGCGGGGGTCGGCGCCGCGGGCGCGGGTGTCGGGGTTGTAGGCGCGGGCGGAACCGGGGTCGCGGGCGTAGGGGCCGGCGCCGGCACCGGGGGCGGCGTGTCGCTGGATTGCGCCCAAGCCGGGCTCATCGCCGCAGCGACGAAGCCCGCCAAAAGGAGCAGGCGCCCGGCCCGCACGGTTCTCGATAGCGCCAACCGCATCATGATAATGTCTCGTCAAATCACCGACCGTCTTCGCTTTATCCGAAGCCGCACCTTTGTCAAAGCAACACGGCTTTTGAACCGGGGAGCATTTCGGTCTAAGCCACCTCCGACCTTTCATCCCAGCACGGACCCCGCGACGCCATGACCGCGACCCCCGCCCAAAACACCCGCACCGAGAAGGATTCCCTCGGCGAGGTCGAGGTTCCCGCCGATCACCTTTGGGGCGCGCAGACCCAGCGCTCGCTGACCTATTTTCCGATCGGGATCGAACGTTTCCAGTGGCGTCGGCCGGTGGTGCGGGCACTCGGCATTCTGAAGAAATCCGCCGCGCTGGCCAATCTCGAGCTCGGCCAACTGCCAGCCGACAAGGTCGATCTCATCGTCCGCGCGGCCCAGGAGGTGATCGACGGCAAGTGGGATGCCGAATTCCCGCTCGTCGTTTTCCAGACCGGCTCCGGCACCCAGACCAACATGAATGCCAACGAGGTCATCGCCAACCGGGCCATCGCCATGGCGGGCGGCGTCCTCGGCTCCAAAAAACCCGTCCATCCCAATGACGACGTGAACCATGGCCAGTCGTCGAACGACGCCTTTCCCACCATCATGCATATCGCGGCCGTGCAGGAGATCGAGGCCGACCTGTTCCCGGCCGTGATGGGGCTGCGCAACACCCTGGCCGCCAAGGCGGAAAGCTTCGGCGGCGTCGTGATGGTGGGCCGCACCCACCTGCAGGATGCCACGCCCGTCACGCTGGGACAGGTGATGGGCGGCTGGGTGGCGCAGATCGATGATGCATTACGCGGCATCCGCCACACCCTGCCCGGCCTATACGCCCTGGCGCTCGGCGGCACGGCGGTGGGCACGGGGCTCAACGCACATCCCCGTTTCGGCGAGGTCGCGGCGCAAAAAATCGCGACGGAAACTGGCAAGCCGTTCGTCTCGGCCCCCAACAAATTCGCGGCCCTGTCGGCCCACGACGCCGTGGTGAGCACGAGCGGGGCGCTGCGGACTTTGGCGGGCGCCCTCATGAAGATCGCCAATGACGTGCGCTGGCACGCCTGCGGGCCGCGCGCGGGCTTCAACGAACTCACCATTCCCGAGAACGAGCCAGGCTCCTCCATCATGCCGGGCAAGATCAACCCGACCCAGTGCGAAGCCTTGACCATGGTGGCGGTGCAGGTATTCGGCAACGACCACGCCGTGGCGTTCGCGGGCTCGCAAGGCAATTTCCAACTCAACGTGTTCAAGCCGGTGATGCTGCACAACCTGCTCGAATCGATCATGCTGCTGTCCGACGCCTGTCGCGCCTTCGACAAGTATTGCGCCCAAGGCATCGAACCCAACACCAAGAAGATCGAGAGCAATCTCGAGAATTCGCTGATGCTGGTTACCGCCCTCAACCCGCATATCGGCTACGAGAAGGCCGCCAAGATTTCCATGCTGGCCTACAAGGAGGACATCAGCCTGCGGGAAGCCGCCCTCAAGCTCGGCTTCGTGACCGAGCAGCAGTTCGACGAGTGGGTTCGTCCGCAGGACATGACAGAGCCGCGGCTCTGAGCCGAGCCGAACAGCCGAGCCGCCGTCTCGAAACCGTTATGGTGCCTCGCTAGTCTTGAAAGGGGAGCGGGGACCCTGCGGGTTCAACTCAGCGCGCACGCTTCCCTCCACCCCGGTTGACGAGGTCGTAACGAGTGGCGCATCGGCGAGTGAGGGTTGTGCACCTATACACCGCCGTGAGCCTATTAATCCTCTCGGTTTCGCACGCGTGGGCGGAGGTCCCGCCGTCCGCAATCGCGCATTTGAACGCGGCTTTTGCGGCGCTCGATAGCCTCGCACGTGAGACGCGGACGAAGGGCCTGTTGCCGCGCTGGTCGGTGCCCAGCGACAGACTCGTTCTCGAACGGGTTTGGGACGCCCCGGCCCTTCTGGGCACGCCACCCTATTCCGCCAAGGACGTGCCCCTGCTCATCGAGATTGGGGAAAAGCAGAGCGCCATCTACAAGACCTACGTTTTCTTCTCGACAGACCCCGCAATTTTGCCCGATACGGCGAAAAACTCCGTCTTATTCCAGGACGAGATCACGCGCGCGAGCGTGATGATCACGACATCGTTCGGTGCGGCCACGCAGGCGATGGGTGATTTCGTCGAACACCTCAAACCCGAAGAGATGACCGACGTCCGTCGTCGGGGTTTGAAACGATTCCGGCTCGGCATGTTGGAACTCGTGTCGGGCTTCGCCCTCTCTCTGAGAAGCCCCGCCTCGCACGACGATAACCGAGCGCTCTTGGTCGGCAGCCTCTCCGATAATGCTGCGGCCCTCGCTAAGGCGACCCCGCGTGTCGATCGATCGGCTTTCATCGCAACGGTTCAGACATTCGTCGCGTCCCTGCCCCCCGAGCTTCAGGCCAAAATGACGGTCTTCATTTCGGCGATGTCCAGCCCGGTCTGCGACGATCTCTGCGCCATCGAGTGACGGTCGGACCCGTCGATCGAGGGTCGCCGCGCGCGCTTTAGCCCAGTTCCGCCCCCTCATGAGCGGACGCGGGATCGGCCGCGACGGTCGGCGGCACACCCCTTTCCCGGCTGATGCGCAGCATGTCCGCGGCCGG
>CAXTOT010000025.1:0-63002 GCA_964245915.1 uncultured Lichenihabitans sp.
CTTGTTCGACGATGTAGTGGCGGTCCGCGACCGTCTCGGCGAAGCGAAAATTCTGCTCCACGAGAAGGACCGTGAAGCCGCTCTGCTTCAGCCGCGCCAGCGTGCGGCCGATTTGTTGGATGATCACGGGCGCCAGTCCTTCGGTCGGCTCGTCGAGCAGCAACAGGCGCGCGCCCGTGCGCAGGATGCGGCCGATGGCCAGCATCTGCTGTTCGCCGCCCGACAGCTTGGTGCCCGGGCTGCCGAGCCGTTCGCGCAGGTTGGGGAACAGGGTCAGCACCTCATCGACCGGGAGCCCACCCGGCCGCACCACCGGCGGCAGGTTGAGGTTTTCCTTGACGCTGAGCGTGGCGAAGATGCCGCGTTCCTCCGGGCAATAGCCGATGCCCAGGCGCGCAATGAGCCGCGAGGGCAGGCGGATCACCTCCACGCCTTCGAACAGCACCGAACCCGCCCTGTGCCCGAGCACCCCCATGATGGCGCGCAGCGTCGTAGTTTTGCCGGCGCCGTTGCGGCCCAGCAGGGTGACGACCTCGCCTTCCCGCACCTCGAAATCGATGCCGTGCAGGACCTGCGAGGGGCCATACCAGGCTTGCAGCCCGCGAACCGCGAGCATCGGTCGAGCCGTGGAGGAAGGCGATGCCCCGGGATCAGCCATGCCCGACCCCGATATAGGCCTCGATCACCCTCGGATCCTTGCTGACCGTCTCGTAGGGACCCTCGGCCATCACGCGTCCGCGCGCCAGCACCGTGATGGTGTCGGAGATGGCGGCAATGACAGACAGGTTGTGCTCTACCATCAGCACCGTTCGGTTGCGGGCGGCACGCTTGATCAGCGCCGCGGTGCGGTCGATCTCCTCGACCGCCATGCCGGCCATGGGTTCGTCGAGCAGCATCAGTTGCGGATCGAGCGCCAGCGTCGTGGCAAGTTCCAGCGCCCGCTTGCGGCCATAGGACAGATCGGCCGCGGGACGATCCGCGAATTCGGCCAGCCCGACCTCGTCGAGCAGCGCCCGAGCCGCGGGCGCATAGGCGTCGAGCACTCTGTCGGATCGCCAGAAATCGAAATTGCCGCCGCGCCGCCGCTGCAACGCCACCCGCACATTCTCAAGCACCGACAATTGCGGGAAAACCGCTGAAATCTGGAACGACCGCACCAACCCGAGCCGCGCCACGTCGGCGGCCCCGATCCGCGTGATGTCCTGCCCGTTCAGCGTGATTCGGCCGCGGGTCGGGGCCAGGAATTTGGTGAGCAGGTTGAAGCAGGTCGTCTTGCCGGCACCGTTCGGGCCGATGAGCGCGTGGATGGTGCCGCGCCGCACCGTGAGATTGACGTCATCGACCGCCACGATTCCGCGGAACGACTTGCACAGCCCCTCGGTCGAAAGAATGACGGACATGCGCCTCCCGGCCATCTCTCCGTTTGGCCGCGCCCATCTAGGCCGAAGGCGGGCGGAGAGGCAATCGGGCGCCCCACGTCGTAGATTTCAGGCCACCACGTGACCATGCGGCATCTTGGCTTGTAGGCGCTCTCAACGAACCGCGTGATGGCTGGGTCAAGCCCGTTTATGACGGAGGAACCGAGGGCCAGGGAGGAGAAAGCACCAATGCAGCAGGTCGACGGCGCGTTCGACTACATCATCGCGGGCGCGGGCACGGCGGGCTGCATCGTCGCAAATCGGTTGAGCGCCAACCCGAAAACCCGCGTCCTTCTGCTCGAAGCCGGTGGGCTGGACGATTGGATCTGGTTTCACATCCCGGTCGGCTATCTGTTTGCGATCGGCAATCCGCGTTCCGATTGGATGTTCCGCACCGAAGCCGAAGCGGGGCTTAACGGCCGCTCGCTCGCCTATCCGCGCGGCAAGGTGATCGGCGGCTCCTCGTCCATCAACGCGATGATATCCATGCGGGGACAGGCGGCGGATTACGACCATTGGCGTCAGCTTGGTCTCACAGGATGGGGCTGGGACGACGTGCTGCCCCATTTTCGCGCGATCGAAGATCATTTTTTGGGGGACGGCCCCCACCACGGCATCGGCGGCGGTTTTCGGGTCGAGGCGCCCCGCCTGTCCTGGCCGGTGCTCGATGCCGTGCGGAATGCGGCGGCCGAAATCGGCATCCGCAAGATCGAGGATTTCAACACCGGCGCTAACGAGGGGTCGGGTTATTTCCACGTCAATCAAAAGCGGGGGCGGCGCTGGTCGGCGGCGCGCGGCTTTCTGAAACCCGCGATGAAGCGGCCCAACCTGCGGCTCGAAACCGGCGTGCTGGTCGAAAACCTCCTGCTTGAGGGGCACCGCGCCACGGGTGTCCGGTTTCGCCGCGACGGCACGGCGTTCGAGGTTCAAACTAAAGGCGAGATCATCCTCTGTGCCGGCTCGATCGGATCGGTTCAGATCCTGCAATTGTCCGGCATCGGCCCTGGGGAGTGGCTGACCCCGCTCGGGATCGCGACGCAAGTCCATCGGCCCGGGGTCGGCCGCAACCTGCAGGATCATTTGCAGCAACGCGCCATCTACAAGGTTCGGGGGGTGAGAACGCTCAACGAGCGCTATCACTCGCTGCCGCACCGTGCCTGGATGGGCCTCGATTATGCGCTGCGCCGGCGCGGCCCTTTGACCATGGCCCCGTCCCAACTCGGCCTGTTCACGCGATCCGACCCGCACCAGGAGCGGGCGAACCTGCAGTTCCACGTCCAGCCGCTCTCGCTCGACAAGTTCGGCGACCCGCTGCATCGCTATCCCGCCATCACGGTGAGCGGCTGCAACCTGCGTCCGACCTCGCGCGGCGAGGTGCGGTTGCGCTCAGCCGACCCCGGCGCCGCTCCGGCCATCAGCCCCAATTATCTGTCGACCGACGATGATCGAGCCGTCGCGGTCGATGCCATTCGGGTTACGCGCCGGCTCATGGCGCAACCCGCGCTGGCGCGGTTCCACCCTGAAGAATATCTCCCCGGTCCCTCGGTGGGCGACGACGAGGCCGCGCTGGTGAAAGCGGCGGGCGACATCGGCACCACGATCTTCCACCCGGTCGGCACGGCGAAAATGGGCCTCGAGAGCGATCCCATGGCGGTGGTCGACGCGCAATTGCGCGTGCATGGCGTGTCGGGGCTGCGGGTCGTTGACGCCTCGGTGATGCCGACCATCACGTCGGGTAACACCAATACCCCCACCGCGATGATCGCCGAGAAAGGCGCGGGCCTGATGCTTCGGCAGAGTTAGTCGGCTCCTGATTTCAGCGCCATGTGGAAAACGTGTCACCCACGAGGCGCCGCCTTGGTGCAAAGAAGCATGCTGGGCGACGACGCCCGGAGGTTCGCGAGTTCTGCATGGGTGCGTGGCGTCGCATTGGAGCGCAAGGCTGCCGCAAGCGGCGCGTCGCCTTGGCCGGATTTGCGGTTGGCCTCTGTTGTCTTGCACCGCTGGACGCCCGGGCTCAGGACAAGCCTCAGGCGGGAGCGGCGGTCTCGGCCGGCGGCCCACTGCCGGGCAACAAGACCGATGAACCTACACCCTCTTGGGCCGGCGATCTGTCCACGCGCTCCAACCTGCTCGGCGACATCGGCGGCCTACGCCCGGCGCTCGATCGCTACGGGGTAAGCTTCGGCCTCTCCGAGACCACCGAAGTCCCCGGCAATCCGACCGGCGGCAGCAGACGCTCGGCTATCGTCGAGGGCCTCACCCAGATGGGTATCGGGGTCGATACCCAAAAAGCCTTCGGGCTCGATGGCGGGATTTTCAACATCAGCGCCTTCCAGATTCATGGGCACGGGCTGAGCGGTGAGAACATCCACAATTTGAATGTGATCAGCAGCATCGAAGCGGATCCGACGACGCGGCTCAACGAGCTCTGGTACCAGCAGAGCTTTCTGGACGGCAAAGTCGACGTGAAGATCGGCCAGCAGAGCGCCGACCTCGAGTTCATCACCTCGGAATACGAGGATCTCTTCATCAATTCGGGCTTCGGCTGGCCGACCTTGCCGGCCGTCGACCTGCCCTCGGGCGGCCCGGCCTATCCGCTCGCAACGCCCGGCATTCGTATCAGGGCGAAGGCCGCCGACCAGATCACCGCGCTGCTTGGCCTCTACAATGGCAGCCCGGCCGGACTGAGGCCCGGCGATCCGCAGCGAAACGATGCCTCGGGCACCAATTTTGACGTCTCGAGCGGCGCCTTCGTGATCGGCGAACTGCAATATGCGGTCAACAAGGAGAAGGACGCCAAAGGACTTCCCGGCACCTACAAGCTCGGGACCTGGTACAATTCCAACCGATTTGCCGACGCTTTTTATGAGAACGGCTCGACAGCCCAGCCGCCGGGCGTCCTCGTCGGCATCCCTCGCTCCAAGAGTGGCGACTGGAGCGTCTATGGAACGCTCGACCAGTTGGTCTATCGGCCGAGCCCGGACAGCGCCGGCGGCCTCGGCGTAACGGCGCGCGCCATGGGGGCGCCGGCCGACCGCAACGTGGTCGATCTGTTCGCCGAAGGTGGCGTGACCTACAAAGGCGCCTTCGGCCGCGACAACGACACCATGGGGGTCGGGGTCGAATGGGCACACGTCAGCCAGCGCGCGCGGGCGGGGGACGCGGCCGCGGCGGCGTTGGCGCCGGGAAGCTTCGCTCCCGTCCGTTCGAGCGAGACGGTGATCGAGGTAACCTATCAGGCCCAGATCGAGCCCTGGTGGCAGGTGCAGCCGGACTTCCAATACGTGTTCAACCCCGGCGGCGGCGTGGTCGATCCCGCAGTTCCGTCAAAGCGGGTTGGCGACGCGGCCGTGTTCGGCCTGCGCAGCGTGGTGACGTTTTAAGGACCGTCATCGTCGCCGCCTCTTGCGGCAAGGCCGAGACAAACGGCATGTCCTTGGGGCAAGATCATCCGTACGTGGGGAGATCGAGAATGCACCAAGCCTTACCCAAAACCGCGATCCTCGACGACTACCAGGGCGTCGCCCTCGAGGCCGCCGATTGGGCGAGCCTTGCGGGGCGGACCGATGTCACGGTGTTCCGCGACCATATCGACGATCCCGATCGCCTGGTCGAGCGGCTGCGTCCGTTCCAAATCGTCTGCGCCATGCGCGAACGCAGCGCTTTGCGGCTCGAGCTTTTGAAACGTCTGCCGGCGCTCAAATTGATCGTCACGACCGGGATGTGGAACTCGGCCATCGATCTCGACGGGGCTCGATCCCTCGGCATCGCGGTCTGCGGGACCGAGTCGCAGCCCCATGCGGCGCCCGAACTGACCTGGGCGCTCATCCTTGCGGCCGTGCGCAACCTGCCCCTGGAAGTCGCGGCCATGAAAGCGGGCCAGTGGCAGGTTTCGGTCGGGGGCGACCTCAACGGACGCACCCTCGGGGTTCTCGGGCTCGGGCATATCGGCCAGAAGGTCGCCAAAGTGGCGCTGGCCTTTGGTATGGAGGTGATCGCCTGGAGCCAGAATCTGACGGCCGATGCGGCCGCCCAACATGGCGTCACGCGGGTCGACAAGGAGGCCCTGTTTCGGCGCTCCGACGTCGTCTCGGTCCATCTCAAGCTGAGCGATCGGACGCGAGCTATCGTCGGAGCCGCGGAACTGGCTCTGATGCGGCGCGACGCGATCCTGGTCAACACGTCGCGCGGACCCATCGTCGAGGCATCGGCCCTGGTGGCCGCGTTGCGCGAGCGGCGCTTGGGCTGCGCCGCCCTCGACGTGTTCGATCAGGAACCTTTGCCGGCCGCCGACCCGCTGCGGGATCTGCCGAACGTCATCCTCACGCCGCATATCGGTTACGTCACGCGGAACACCTACAAGCTGTTCTACGGTCAGACCGTCGAGGCCATCGCCGCGTGGCTGTCGGGTACGCCGGTGCGAACCTTGATTTGAGGTGACAGACCGGAGGCCAATGAAGCCTGCACCCGTTTTTAGTTGACTGTTGACAATTCGGAATGCGGGGACGAGCATGTCGAGACCGGCGCTAAGATCGGTCCGGCTCATCCGGCACCTTCGGGAGGAGCAATGGCCTTCGTGGAACTCGACCGCCTGACCAAGCGCTACGGCTCGATCACGGTCGTCAACGAGGTCAGTCTCGCCATCGAGAAGGGCACGCTGGTCTGTCTGCTTGGCCCATCGGGCTGCGGCAAGACGACGACGCTTAGGCTGATCGCGGGTTTCTTGGATCCCACCGCGGGCGAGATCAGGGTCGGCGGGCGGCTGATGTCGGCCCCCGGCGCGAGCCAGCCGCCCGAAGCCCGCAACATGTCGATGATCTTCCAAAGCTATGCGCTCTGGCCCCACATGACCGTCGCGGAAAACGTGGCCTACGGCTTGAAACTGCGCCGCGTCCCCAAGACTTCGATGCGCGAGCGGGTCGATCGGATCTTGGAGGCCACCAAGCTGGCGCGCTTCGCCGATCGCTATCCGGGCGAGCTGTCGGGCGGCCAACAGCAGCGCGTGTCCCTGGCGCGGGCGCTGGTGGTGGAACCCGAGACGCTGCTGCTCGACGAACCGCTCTCCAATCTCGATGCCAATCTGCGCGAGGAGATGCGCTTCGAGATCCGCCGGCTGCATGACGAATTCCGCTACACCACGGTCTATGTGACGCACGATCAGACCGAGGCCATGACGGCGGCCGACCTCATCGTGGTGATGAACCAGGGCCGGGTCGAGCAGGCCGGAACGCCCGAGGAGATCTACGAACGGCCGCGTTCGGAGTTCGTGGCTCAGTTCATCGGGGGCACCAACATCTTCAAGGGACGCCGGGTCGGGGCCGACGTGGTCGATTGCGGCGGCGGCTTGTTGCTGCGCTGCGGCGGGGGCGAATTCGCCGAGGGCGGCGAGGCCGCGGTTTCGGTCCGCCACCACGACGTCGAGCTTGCGGCGAACAAGCCGGTCTCGGCGGAGACCAACTGGGCGAGCGGCAGGGTCATGCGCCAAGTCTATCTCGGATCGCACCGGGACTATCTTTTGGGCCTGCCGGGCGGAGAAACCGTGCGCTCGATCGCGCCGGTCGACATCTCGATCGGCGAGGGCGAGGAGGTCTGGCTGCACTGCCGGTCCGATCGTTGCCGGGCGCTCGCGCATTGATCGGGCGGGCTCGCCGCGAACGGCCGCGCCGCAAACCACGGACGATCCGGCCCAACACGATGCCGGACGCGTTAGGGAGGACAAGATGGGAATGACCAGATTCATGGCTGCGGCGGCCTTCGGCCTGATGGCCCTGCCAGGATCGGCATGGGCGGCCCCGCCCGAGCCTTATTCCCCGACCCCCGACCTCATCGCGGCCGCCCAGAAGGAAGGCACGGTGGTCTTCTACACGGCGACCGATGTTCAGGTCGCCGAAAAGCTCGGCGCGGCTTTCCAGGCCAAATATCCGGGCATCAAGGTGCAGACCGAGCGGTCCGGCTCCGAACGCGTGTTTCAGCGCATCGGTCAGGAATATGGCAGCGGCGTCTATGCGGCCGATGTGATCGAGACGTCGGATGCGGTGCATTTCCTGCTGTTCAAACAGCAGGGCTGGCTGACCCCGGCGCTGCCCGAGGATGTCGCCAAACTCTGGCCCGCCGAACAGCGCGACCCGGACGGGCAGTTCGCGGCCTACCGGGCCCATCTTTCCGTGATGGCCTACAGAACCGACCTCGTGAAACCGGAAGACGCGCCCAAGACCTGGACCGATCTGCTCGACCCGAAGAACAGCGGCAAGATCGTCAAGGCGCATCCGGGCTATAGCGGCACCATCATGACCGGCACCTATGCGCTGAGCCAACTGCTGGGATGGGATTTCTTCGCCAAGCTCGGCCATCAGAAGATCATGCAGGTGCAGTCTTCGACCGAACCGCCGAAAGTCCTGGCCCAGGGCGAGCGCTCGATCGAGGCGGATGGCAACGAATATAATTGCTTCCGGCTGATCGAATCCGGCACGCCGATCAAGATCGTCTACCCGCCCGAGGGAACCCCGCTGGTGGTGGGCGACGCCGGGATTTTGTCTCACCCGCCTCACCCGAATGCCGCCAAGCTGTTCTATGCCTTCCTGTTCTCGCAGGAGGCGCAGCAACTGAACAGCGATTTCGGCGGCCTGCGGTCGTTCCGTCCGGACGTCAAGGAAAAATCCACCCGGACCCCGCTGTCGCAGATCAAACTGCTCCTCTCCGATCCGGCCAAGGTCGCGGACGAGGTCGAGACGATCAAGCAGAAATACGAACAATATTTCGGAACCTAGGACAGCTCGATGACCAGCATGGCGGCTTCCGCCCGACAAGAGCGCCGACGCCTCGGCATCGGCGGCTTCGATTTCTCGAAGCCGGTCTTCGTCGTGCTGACGATCGTCATGGGCCTGCTGGTCCTGCTGCCCTTGTTCTGGATCTTCTATTACAGCCTGACCGACAAGAAGGGCGCGTTCACGCTGCTCAACTACGTCACCCTGGTGACGGACCCGACCATGCTGCGCGCCTTCGGCCTGGCGCTCGGCATGGCGGCAAGCGTGGGCATCCTGTCCTGCGCGGTCGCAACCCCGCTGGCGTGGCTCGTGGCCCGAACGGACCTGCCGGGGCGGCGGTTCATCCGCGTCCTCGTCACCGCCTCGTTCGTGACCCCGCCGTTTCTCGGCGCCATCGCCTGGGAAATGCTGGCCGCCCCCAACAGCGGCATGATCAACGAAGTCTACCGCTGGATGTTCGGCCTCGATCGGTCGTACCACCTGTTCAACATCTTCTCCTTCGAGGGGCTCGTCTTCGCGATCACCTGCTACTCCTTCCCCTATGTGTTCACGCTCGTGGCTAATGCGCTGGACCGGGTGCCGTCCGATCTCGAAGACGCCTCCAGCATTTTGGGCGGCGGGCCCCTGGCGACGCTTTGGCGCATCACCCTGCCCATGGTGCTGCCCGCCATGCTGGCGGGGTCTCTGGTGGCCATCCTGCAGGCGCTGACGATGTTCGGCTCGCCCGCCGTCCTGGCGTTGCCGGCCGGGTTCCACGTCATCACGACCAAGATCTGGAGCCTGTTCCAGTTCCCCCCGCGCCTGAACCTTGCGGCAGCGAGCTCGCTGCCGCTGCTTCTGGTCACCGTACTGCTGCTGCGCGGACAGAAATGGCTGCTCGGGCGCAAGGGCTATACCGTTCTGGGTGGCAAGAGCGGCACGCCGCGCCGCACCAAGCTCGGCCGCTGGAAGTGGCTGGCCGGAGTCTATGTGCTCACGGTGCTGAGCCTCACCATCGTGCTGCCCTATCTGG
Organism: uncultured Lichenihabitans sp.; assembly: GCA_964245915.1. Lineage (GTDB taxonomy): Bacteria > Pseudomonadota > Alphaproteobacteria > Rhizobiales > Beijerinckiaceae > Lichenihabitans. The sequence goes on from CAXTOT010000025.1 coordinate 9,198, forward strand.
CGCTGCTCAAGACGGCCCTCACCCACACGGTCTCCGAGCCGCTGACCTGGAGCACGCTGACGGCCCACAATTTCATCTTCGTGCTGTTCGACTTTTCGGCGACGCGATTGGCGATCTTCAACACGTTGATCCTGGGGCTGAGCACGGCCACGATCGCCACCGGGATGGCGTTGCTGATCGCCTATCTGGTGGCGCGCCGTGCGGTGCCGGGCGCCTCGTTTCTCGGGGTGCTCGCGACGACGCCGATCGCCATCCCCGGCATCGTTCTCGGCGTCGGGCTGTTCCTGACCTATGCCAACCCGACCTTCAGGCTCTACGGCACGCTGTGGATTCTCCTGATCGCCTTTCTAACCCTGGAGATGCCGGCCGGATATCAGCAGATGGCGGCCGCCTTCCAGGGCGTTCACCCGGAGCTCGAAGAGGCAAGCCGCATTCTCGGGGCGACCCGGCTGAAAAGCCTGTGGCAGATCACGGCGCCGCTGCTGCGCACCTCGATCCTGGCGACCTGGTGTTTCGTCTTCATCGGCACCATCCGCGAACTCTCCGCGACCGTGCTGCTGACAACGGCCAACACCAAGCTGGTTTCGGTGATCATCTACGACTTGAACGAAAGCGGCGACATGGGGGCGATCTCGGTTCTCGGCCTGCTGCTTCTCGGCGTGTCGCTGAGTGTGGTTCTCATCGCCAATCGTCTGCCGTTTTTGGGAGGCGCGCCCGTCGAGGGCCGACCGGGATAGAGGTGCAGAACCTCGGGGCGGGTCTGGCGGGCATCTTCACAGACCCTGCAATCGTCGGTACGACAGGATGAATGCCACGGCTGCCAAGGGGCCGCCGAGCACGGGAGGGCTGGCAGACCGTTCAAGGCCAGCAGCGAACGGGTCCGATCGAATGGTCAATACTCCGGCTTCGACGCTACCACCCGCGTTCTCGCCGATCGATTTCCTTCGCACCAAATCGCTCGCCAATGTGGTGCAGGCCGAGATCGAGCGGATGATCGTCGGCGGGGAACTCACGCCCAACGAGCGGATCAACGAGAACGCGCTGGCCCAGAGCCTGGGGGTCAGTCGCGGACCGATCCGGGAAGCCTGCAGCGCCCTGGCGGCCCTCGGGCTCATCCAGATCATCCCCAATCGCGGCTTCTTCGTTCGCGAGTTGAGCGAGGCGGAAGCCATCGACGTCTCCGAAGCGCGGGCCGCCGTTTTCGCCTGCATGGTCATGGCGCTCGCCGAGCGGATCACGCCCGAGCAACTGGCCGAGCTCTATGGTCTCGTCGACCGGATGGATGCCATCGTGCCGACGGGCGAGGTCAGCGTCTACTATCCGGTGAATCTGGAATTTCATGCCCAATTGGCGAAGATGAACGGCAACAATCGGCTGGCCCATATCTATGCCAGCCTGGTGCGGGAACTCCACATCCAGCGCTACCGGGCTTTGGCGAGCGCGGACGTCCTGCATGTCTCGAATGCCGAACATCGGCAGATCGTCGACGCGCTTGCCAAGGGCGATCCGCTTCAGGCCTTCCAAACCGCTCGCGCTCATATCGTCAACGGCATCAAGCGCACCCAGAAGGCGACCCGCGCCCATCGGGCCCCTGTTGCCAAGCGCAACCCTGCGCGCGGCGCGCGTCTGCCGGCGGATCGCACGAGCGTCGAATAATCCGTCGGGCCTGCGAGGCTGGCACGCGCACTCGCCTCGGCGTGAAAATTGTTGACAGTTTACCGATAACTCGCCTCTATTGATCCTAAGGGTTGGCCCGGGCCGCCCATCAGCCAAGAGGTGGACATGCCGGAGAGCATGGGTTCGGACAGCAATCTCACCCGGTATGTGGCGGAATTCGTCGCCACCTCTCGACCGGGCGACATCCCGAACGACGTCGCCGAACTCGGCAAGAAGTCGATCCTCGACGGCCTCGGGCTCGCCCTGTCGGGTTCGGTCGCGGCCAGCGGCGCGCTGGTCCGCCGTCACCTCGACGACCTGCAGCTCGGCGAAGGCTCCGCCACCGTCATCGGGGCGGGCCGCAAGGTCGCGCCGCGGTTTGCGGCCTTCGCGAACGGGGTCGGCATCCACGCCGACGACTACGACGACACGCAGTTGGCGGTCGCAACCGATCGCGTCTACGGGCTGCTGACCCATCCCACGGCCCCGGCTTTGCCGGCGGCGCTGGCGATCGGGGAGCATTTGGGCGCATCGGGGCGCGACGTGATGCTGGCCTATCACCTGGGCGTCGAGGTCGAGTGCAAGATCGCCGAGGCCATCAACCCGCGCCATTACCAGACCGGCTTTCATGCCACCGCGACCTGCGGCACGTTCGCGGCGGCGGCCGCCAGCGCTTCGCTGATGCGCTTCGATGTCGAGACGACCCAGCGCGCGCTCTCCATCGCGGGCAGCCAATCGGCGGGTCTGCGCGAGAATTTCGGCACCATGACCAAGCCGTTCCACGCGGGACGCGCGTCCGAGAGCGGCGTGGCGGCGGCGCAATTCGCCTCCTACGGATGGACCGCCACGGACCGCATTCTCGAGGCGACGCGCGGGTTCTTCCAGGCGGCGGGCGGCGGCTACGACCCCGCCGCCATCGAGGGTCGCCTCGGGGCACCCTGGACGTTCGCCAATCCCGGGATCTCCATCAAGCCGCATCCGTCGGGCTCGCTCACCCACCCCGGCATGACGGAAATGCTCAAGCTGATCCGCGACAACGGCATCCGGGCCGAAGATGTGCGGCACGTGCGGGTCGGCACCAATTCCAACATGCCGAATGCCCTCATCCACCATCGTCCGCACGATGAGCTGCAGGCCAAATTCTCCATGGAATTCTGCATGGCCATCCTGCTGCTCGAAGGCAAGGCAGGGCTGCGCGAGTTCACCGACGAGGTCGTCCGGCGCCCCGACGTCCAAGCCATGATCGAGCGGGTGGAATTCGTGGTCGATGCCGATGCCGAGGCGGCCGGCTATCACAAGATGACGACCATCATCGACATCACGCTGGCGGACGGCCGGACCATCCACGGCCGCGCCGATTTCGGCAAGGGCAGCCCCGCGAACCCGATGAGCTTTGCCGAAGTGGCGGACAAATTCCGCGATTGTGCGGGCTATACCGGGGTGGCTCGCCCGGTCGCCGACGAGATCGTGGCTCTGGTCCGCGACCTCGAAAGCCTGCCGTCCATCGATCGTCTGATGGGTCACCTGCTGTACGCCGGGTAGAGCGTCGATCCGTGCCAGCCCCGACCGCCGATGCGACGGGTCAGGCAGGCCGAGCATTCCGGCCCCCTTGTCTTGAGGACGAACCATGACCGATGGATCCACCCGCACGCTGGCCCGCTGGGCCGTCGAACTCTCTGCCGCCGACATCCCGGACAGCGTGCGCCGCGAGGGTGTGCGGACCTTCGTCAACTGGCTCGGCTGCGCGGTCGGCGGCTCGAGTCATGAAACGGTCGATTGCGCCCTTGAAGGTTTGGCGCGGTTTAGCGGTCCGCCGCGGGCCAGCGTTCTGGGGCGTTCGGAACGGCTCGACGAACTCCATGCCGCGCTGATCAACGGAATTTCGTCCCACGTTCTCGACTACGACGACACGCATCTCAAAACCATCATCCATCCGGCTGGCCCGGTCGCCTCCGCGCTGCTTGCCGTTGCGGAAGGGCAGGCGGTGAGCGGCTCGGACCTGCTGACCGCTCTCGTCGTCGGCATCGAGGTCGAGTGCCGCATCGGCAATGCAGTCTATCCCGATCACTACGACCGGGGCTGGCACATCACCGGGACGGCTGGGGTGTTCGGCGCCGCGGCGGCGGTCGGGCGGCTGCTCGGATTGAACGTGCAGCAGATGACCTGGGCGCTCGGCATCGCGGCCACCCAATCCTCCGGCCTGCGCGAAATGTTCGGCACGATGTGCAAGAGCTTCCATCCCGGCCGTGCGGCCCAGAACGGGGCCGCGGCGGCTTTCCTCGCCAAGGCCGGCTTCGACAGTTCCGAACGGGGTATCGAGGCCCCGCGCGGTTTTGCCAACGTGCTGTCGACCAAGCAGGACTATGCGGAAATCACCGAAGGGCTCGGTACGCGCTGGGAAGCGGCGCTGAACACTTACAAGCCCTTCGCCTGTGGCATCGTGATTCATCCCACCATCGACGGCTGCCGCCAGATCTACCGAGAATTTTCGCCCAAGGCGTCGGACATTCGTTCCGTCGAGCTTCGCGCCCACCCGCTGGTGCTCGAGCTCACGGGCAAAACCGAGCCCAAGTCGGGCCTGGAAGGCAAGTTCAGCGTCTACCACGCGGCCGCCTATGCCTTGCTACACGGTGATGGTTCGCCCGAGGCCTTTACCGATTCCGCCGTGCTCGACCCCGACGTAGTGGCGCTGCGTCAGCGGGTGGTGGTGAGCGTCGACAAAGGCGTTCACGAGGCCTCGGTCGAGATTGCGGTCGTGTTCGCGGATGGTCGCCGGCTGGAGCGCTCGATCGTGCATGCGGTGGGCAGTCTGGAGCGGCCGCTGTCGGATGCGGACCTCGACGAGAAGTTTGCGCGCCAATCGGCGCCGGTGATCGGGTCCGATGCCACCGAGCGTCTCATCCGGCTCGCCTGGACGCTCGAAACCCTGCCGAGCGCGGCCGCCATTGCCCGCGCCGCGGCCCGCGCGCCCCAATAATTGATCAAGAAGGAAGCCGGTATGGCGCATCTGACGATCGGCATTCTCAACGGCGACGATATCGGCCACGAAATCGTGCCGGCCTCGGTCGAGGTCGTCAGCGCGGCCGCGGCCCGCTGCGGGCTCGACATCGATTGGCGTCCGATGCCGATCGGGCGGACCGCGCTCGACAGCCACGGCTCCACCCTGCCGGAAGGAACGCTCGAAGCCCTGTCGCGTCTGGATGGCTTCATCCTGGGGCCGATTGGCCACCGCGCCTATCCGCGCGGTCCTGGCGCCATCAACCCGCATCCCATCATGCGCAAGCACTTCGGGCTCTTCGCCAACGTCCGGCCGACGCGCTCCTTTCCGGGCCTGGGCGCGATTTACGACGACATCGATCTCGTGATCGTGCGGGAGAACAACGAGGGGTTCCAGCCCGACCGCAACGTCGTGGCGGGCTCCGGGGAATTCCGTCCGACCGAGGACGTCACCATCTCGGTGCGGGTCATCACCCGGGCCGGCAGCTATCGCGTCGCGCGCGCCGCGCTGGAGATTGCCCAGCAGCGCCGCAAACGATTGACCCTGGTCCATAAAAATACCGTGTTCAAGCTCGGCTGCGGCATGTTCGTCGAGGAATGCTACCGCGCCGCCAAGGAATTCCCCGATGTCGCGGTCGACGAGGTCATCGTCGACACTTTCGCGATGCGGCTGGTGCGCGATCCGCAGAGCTTCGACGTGGTGGTCACGACCAACATGTTCGGCGACATTTTGACCGACGAGGCCGCCGGGCTGGTGGGTGGCCTCGGCATGGCGCCGGGGCTCTGCATCGGCGAAGGCAATATCGCCATGGCCCAGGCGACGCATGGCTCGGCCCCCGACATCGCGGGGCAGGGGATCGCAAACCCCTATGCGATGATCGAATCCTCGCGCATGCTCATCGAGTGGCTCGGACATAACCGAGGCATCGAGCAGGCGGTCGCGGCCGCAGCCCTCATGGAGCACGCCATCGCGGCCACGCTTGCCAATCCCGCGACGCGCACGCGCGACATCCGCGGCACGGCCGACACCAGCACCATGACGCGCGCCATCGTGCGCGCCATCGAGGAAGGACACGCCCATGCCGGCGCATAACATCGCGGTCATCGGGGGCGACGGCATCGGGCCGGAGGTGGTCGAGGCGGGCTGCCGCGTGCTGGAGGCGCTCGCCGGGATCGAGCGGGACCTGTCCTTCACGTTCACCCGGTTCGACTGGGGATCGGATTACTACCGGCGGCACGGCGTCATGATGCCGGCCGATGGCCTCGAGCAACTCGCCCCCTTCCACGCCATCTATTTCGGTGCGGTGGGCGACCCGATCCTGCCCGACGACGTGACCCTCTGGGGGCTGCGGCTCGCCATCTGCCAGGGCTTCGATCAATACGCGAACGTGCGGCCGACCCGCCTGCTGCCCGGCATCACCGGACCGCTGCGCCCCGACCTCGGCCGGGGCATCGATTGGGTGATCGTGCGGGAGAACAGCGAAGGCGAATATTCCGGGGTCGGGGGCAGAGTCCATCGCAATCTGCCGATCGAGGTCGGCATGGATGTCGCGGTATTTACGCGCGCGGGCGTGGAGCGCATTGCGCGGTTCGCCTGCGAGATCGCGAGCGCGCGGCCCCGACGGCTGCTGACCATCGTGACCAAGTCGAACGCCCAGCGGCACGGCATGGTGTTTTGGGACGAGGTTTGTCGCGACGTCATCCGGGACTACCCGGACCTGACGGTCGATTGGATGCTGGTGGATGCCATGACGCAGCGCATGGTGTGTAAGCCGGGCAGCGTCGACACGGTTCTCGCAACCAACCTGCACGCTGACATTCTGTCGGACCTTGCGGCCGCGCTCGCTGGCTCGCTCGGCATCGGCGCGACCGCCAACATCGATCCCTCGCGGCAGCATCCCTCGATGTTCGAGCCCATCCACGGCTCGGCCTTCGACATCACGGGCAAGGGGGTCGCCAACCCACTCGGGTCGTTCTGGACAGCCAGCATGATGCTGGAGCACCTCGGCGAGCCCAAGGCTGCGCGCCGGCTCATGGTCGCGATCGAGCGGGTGACGGAGCTGGGCGAAAGTCTCAGCCCCGATCTCGGTGGATCTGCGCGCACCGAGCAGGTCACCACCGCCGTGATCGAGGCGCTGCGCGGCGCCAACAAATAGGTTTTTTGTCATCGTTCTCGCGTCAATGCCGATATTGTTCGTCGCTAACGTGTTCGAGCCAGGTGACGGGCGAGCCATTGAGCTTCTCCTGAACCGCGATATGGCTCATGGCCGTGGTGGCGGTGGCGCCATGCCAGTGCTTTTCGCCCGGCTCGAACCAGACCACGTCTCCAGGGCGGATTTCCTCGACCGGTCCGCCCTCGCGCTGCACCCAGCCGCAGCCACTCGTGACGAACAGGGTCTGACCAAAGGGATGGGTATGCCAGGCCGTGCGCGCGCCAGGCTCGAACGTCACGAGAGCGCCGGCAACGCGCGCCGGCTCGGGCGGGCTGAACAGGGGGTCAATGCGGACCGTGCCCGTGAACCAGTCGGCTGGTCCCTTGCCGGAAGGCTGTGAGCCACTGCGTTTGATTTCCATTGTGTTCTCCCTTGGCGAGGCAGGCCGGTCCCTGACCAATGTTTACCATACCGACGGTATGCGATCAGGCTCAGATGGGCCTGAACTGTCAGCGTTCCGCAGCCCCATTGTTGCTGCGCTACAGCGTCTTCGTCATGAAAATTCGACTGGTCCCAGCGGGGTCGCAGGCAACCTCTCCGAATTTGCGCCAGCCGTACCGCTCGTAGAAACCAGGAGCCTGAAAGCTGATCGTGTAGAGAACGCCCGAACGACAGCCCCGCCGCCGCCCCTCGTCTTCGAAGCGCCTCAGGATTTCCGATCCCAGCCCCGAGCCGCGAAGCGAGGGCGGCAGATAAAATAGATCGAGAAACAGTAGCCCCAAGGACGACCGACCCGTCGCACCTCCGAGCGTCTCTCCCGTAACCGGGTCCCGAACAATAACGGCAAGAAGACGCCGATCCCGGTAGCCCACGACGTCATCATTGAAACTGCTGAGACCGTTTCCGATCACGTCCGCAGTCTTCTCGTCGATCGAATCCAGGATGACTATATCGGGTGTTGGCATGTTGCCTCCGTTCCCGATAAGTTATCGCGCGCGAAGGAACGTAGCAAATACACTCGCCCTATCGGAGGCCGGCGCGGCTAGGCGGCCGCATCCACATAGGGCTGCGGCTCGCGACCCGAGAAGAAGCTCCAAAAAGTCTCATAGATGAGGTCCGGGCGGTGCTCGGCCGGGTAGTGACCGGTCGGCACGGCCCAGCCGCGCAGATCGGGCGCCCAGGCGGACCAAGCTTCCAGCGGCTTGAAATGCCGCCCGCAATGGCTGTTCGACCCCCACAGGACCAGGACCGGGCAGTCGATCGTGCGGATGCCGAAATCCTTCGTGTCCATGTCGAGATCGAGGGTAACGGTCGCCCGATAATCCTCGCACACCGCGTGGATCTGCTCGGGCGTCGTGCAGCGGACGTATTCGGCCATGGCTTCCGGGGTGAAAATCTCCAGGCCGACGCCTTTCTTGTTCAACTTGTAATGGATGTAGTAGTCGATGTCGGCGCAGATCAGCTTTTCCGGGAAGGGCGCCTTCTGGGCCATGAAGAACCAGTGATAGGCCTCCAGCCCCCAGCCGAGGGTGACGTTGGTCAGCGCATGGTGGGTGGGCACGATGTCGAGAGAAGCCAACCGGGTGATCCGCGAGGGGTAGTCGAGCGCCATGCGGAACGCCACGCGGGCGCCGCGGTCGTGACCCGCCACGGCAAAGGGCCCGAACCCGAGCCCATCCATGACCGCGATATTGTCCTGCGCCATGGCCCGGAACGTGTAGCCCGCGTGATCGTCCCCGCCATCCGGCTTCGAACTGTCGCCGTAGCCGCGCAGGTCGGGCACCACCACGGTAAAGCTCTGGGCCAGAGCCGGGGCAACCTTGTGCCAGCTCACGTGAGTCAAGGGATTGCCATGCAGCAGTAAGAGCGGCGGCCCGCTGCCCGCCACCGCGACGTTGATCTCGACCCCGCCGGTCGCGATCGTCCGATAGGAGAAACCCTCCATCAGGCCAGCCGTCTGGATGAAGGGCGGCATGCTGGCGGCCGAATCGGTATTGTCCTGGCCCATGGCGGAACTCCTCCGGTCGAGGGACTCCGCTCCTTGCCCGAGCCGGAGGTCCGATCGACGATCGACGCGGCTCGACGGCATCGCTGGGACGATGCGGGCCACGCTCATCTCAGTAGCGATAAAACGCGACTGCATATTGTCAACAGTTTTCAATTGACTTCTGCTGTGGCGGGCTCAGGATCGCTATAATGGTCCTAGTGCCTGATTGCGGAGGTCTCCCTTGGTTTCAGCAACCCCTTTGGGGGATCGTCGCCCCAAGATTGCGCTGACGATGGGCGATCCGACCGGGATCGGCCCAGAACTCTGCGCGCGAATCCTCGCTTCGGGTTGCCTCATCGGGGACGCACGCCTCGTGTTGGTGGGGGACCGCCGGGTCCTCGACATGGGAATGCGGGATGCCGGCGTTTCGTTGACGGTCCGGGTCGCGCCGTCGGTGGCGGCCGTCGATTGGGACAGTTCCGAGGTTCAACTCATCGATCTCGGCAACATCGATCCCGCGCAACTGCAGCGGGGACGCGTGTCGCCGGAGGCGGGCAGGCTGACGGGAGAGACCCTGGCCAAGGCGATCGAGATGGCGAGCGCCGGAGCGGTCGACGCCGTCTCGTTCGCGCCGCTCAACAAGGCGGCCCTGCATGCCGGGGGCTGGAAATTTCCCGACGAGCACAAGATGTTCGCGCATCTCCTGGGCCACACCGCCTATTTCTCGGAAATGAACGTGCTGGACGGCCAGTGGATGTCGCGGGTCACCTCGCATATGTCGCTGCGGCAGGCCTTGGATCAGATCAACCATCGGAGCATCATCGACGCCATCGGGCTGTCGGACCAGACCATGCGGCGGGCCGGCATCGCCAGTCCTCGGATCGCGGTCGCGGCGCTCAATCCGCATGGCGGCGAAGGCGGCCTCTTTGGCCGCGACGAGATCGAGGTCATCGGACCCGCGGTCGCGGCCGCGGCCGCCTCGGGCATCGATTGCCACGGCCCGTTCCCGGCCGACACCGTCTATCTGAAAGCCTTCGCGGGCGACTATGATGGTGTCGTGGCCATGTATCACGACCAGGGCCAGATCGCGACCAAGCTGCGCGGCTTCAACCGCGGCGTGACCGTGACTGCGGGGCTCGCGACGGTCTTCACTACGCCGGCCCATGGCACGGCCTTCGACATCGTGGGCCAGGGCGTGGCTGCGCCCGGCGCCTTAGAGAGTGCGTTGCGTCTCGCCGCAAAGCTTGCGGCGCGGCCCAGCGCGGAAGCGGCCGTGGCCAGATTCGCTTAGGTCGATTGATTACACGAGGCGAGCAGCTCCATGTCCAATTCCCGCGTCTACCGGATCGCCGCCATTCCCGGCGATGGCATCGGCAAGGAGGTCATGCCCGAGGGCGTCCGCGTCCTCGAAAAGGCGGCCAGCCGCTTCGGGTTCACGTTGCAGATCGACTGGTTCGATTTCGCGTCCTACGACTATTACGCCCGCCATGGCCAGATGCTGCCGGACGACTGGAAGAGCCTGATCGGGGCGCATGACGCGATCTTCTTCGGGGCCGTGGGTTGGCCCGCCAAGATGCCGGACCACGTTTCCTTGTGGGGCTCACTGCTGCAGTTCCGGCGCGAGTTCGACCAATATGTGAACCTGCGGCCGGTGCGGCTGATGCCAGGGGTTCCTTGTCCGCTGGCGAACCGCAAGCCTGGCGACATCGATTTTTGGGTCGTGCGCGAGAATACCGAGGGCGAATATTCGTCGATCGGCGGACGCATGTTCCCGGGCACCGATCGCGAGATCGTGATGCAGGAGACGGTGATGAGCCGCGTCGGGGTCGACCGCGTGCTCAAATTCGCCTTCGAACTCGCGAACAGACGCGACAAGCGGCACCTGACCTCGGCAACCAAATCGAACGGCATTTCAATCACGATGCCCTATTGGGACGAGCGGGTGGAAGCCATGGCGACCGCCTATCCCGGGGTGCGATGGGACAAGTTCCACATCGACATCCTGACCGCGAATTTCGTCCTGCATCCCGATTGGTTCGATGTCGTGGTGGCCTCGAACCTGTTCGGCGACATTCTGTCCGACCTCGGTCCCGCCTGCACCGGCACCATCGGCATCGCGCCGTCCGGCAACATCAATCCGGACCGCCTGTTCCCGTCGCTGTTCGAGCCGGTGCACGGCTCGGCGCCCGACATTGCGGGGCAGGGCATCGCCAACCCCATCGGCCAGATCTGGTCGGGCGCCATGATGCTCGATCATCTCGGCGAGTCACAGGCCGCGAGGGGTGTTGTGACCGCGATCGAAGGGGTGCTGGCCGAAGGGCGGTTGCGCACCCGCGATCTCGGCGGGCAGGCGGGGACCAGCGCGTGCGGAAAGTCCGTGGCCGAAATCCTGTAAATCGTTGACAGTTTCGCATTCCGGTCTCATTCTGGCGCAGAAGACATCAGGCTGGCGGGCATGTTCAGGGTGGGCAACTCTCTCACGTGAGGCTGTCCGTCGCTCCATTCTCGCCGATCTTTGAGTTGTAGGGACGAAACAACATCGTCCCGATGCAAGCGAGCAGAACAATCTGCCGCGAACCTGGGAGGGACGGGATGTCGACCATCGAGCGTAACTGGAGAACCGCCACGTCGGCAGCCGCGCTGCTGATCTTGGCTGGCACGACGATCGGAGCTACCATGGGCACCAGCGCCGCCAAGGCCGCCGATGTGGCCATGGTGGCGGCCGTTGACCTCGACGGCAAGAAACTCGAGGATTTCGACATCAGCTTCGTCGACGCCAAGACGGGCCGCTATTACCTGGCGGACCGCTCGAACGCTAGCGTGGACGTGGTCGACACCAAAGCGCGCAAGTTCCTCTATCGCGTCGGCGGCTTCCTTGGCACCAAGGAGAAACCCGCCGTGAGCGGGCCGGACGGCGTAGTCGGGGTTCCCGAGAAGAACCAGGTCTGGGCCGGCGACGGCGACAGCACCGTCAAGGTCATCGACATAGCGGCCGACCCCGCCAAGGTCGTCGCGGTCATCAACACCGGGGGCAAGGCCCGGGTCGACGAGATGGCCTACGACCCCAAGGACGGCGTGGTGCTGATGGCGAACAATGCCGACAAGCCGGCCTTCGTGTCGCTCGTCTCGACCGACGGCGATCACAAGATCATCGCCAAGCTCGACCTGCCGCAGGCGAGCGACGGCGTCGAACAGCCGGCCTATTCGCCGAGCACGGGTCTGTTCTACTTCTCCGTGCCGATCCTCGACGACAAGAAGACGACCGGTGCGGTGGGAGTGTTAGATCCGAAAACCGCCAAACTGGTCAAGATGATTCCGGTCGAGAACTGCAATCCGACGGGTCTGCAGATCGGCGAAGGCACCAACCTGATCGTCGGATGCGCGGCGGGCAGCAAGAGCAGCGGCATGTCGCCCAACACCGTGGTGCTGGATCTTGCGACCGAAAAGACGACCTCGATCCCGCAGGTCGGAGGCGAAGACGAGGTCTGGTACAACCCCGGCAACCATCAATATTACACCGCCTCGCGCGATCAGCCCGGCGGGCCGGTCCTCGGGATCATCGACGCCACCAAGAATGCCTGGGTGGCCAATGTGCCGACCGCCAAGAATGCGCATTCGGTGGCGGCCGATTCGACCACGAATTCGATCTTCGTGCCGCTGACCCCGAGCCCGGCCTGCGCCAATGGCTGCATCGGGGTCTACGCCGAAAAATAACGGCGAGCCCTCAGCCCAATTGGGCAGGATCGAGACGGCACTGGCCGCCTCGATCCTCGAACGCCGTGCCTGCTCAATCCGCCATATCCCACCGCGCCGCGCTGGCGCCCGCGAGTTCGCGCACACGGTCCTCGTCGCGGCCGAGTTCCGCCGCATTGCCCTCGAACACCACCTTGCCGTCGTCGAGCACATAGGCCCGATCGGCGACCTGGACGGCCGCCCGGACGTTCTGCTCGACTAGCAAGACCGAAATCCCCTCGCGGCGGGCCGCCGTGATCACCTTGAAGACTTCTTCCACGATCAACGGCGCGAGGCCCTGCGAGGGCTCGTCCAGCATCAACAGACGCGGGTTCAGCAGCAGGGCGCGGGAGATCGAGAGCATCTCCTGCTCGCCCCCCGAGAGCTGGCTTCCCTTGTTGGATTTGCGCTGCGCCAAACGGGGAAACAGCTGGTAGATGCGCGGGATCGTCCATGGCCCCGGCCGTTCCATGGGCACCATGAGGTTTTCTTCGACCGTCAGATTGCCGAAAATCCTGCGGCCCTCGGGCACATAGCCGACCCCCATGGTGGCGAGCCGATATGGCGGTAGGCCGGTGGTCTCGATCCCGAAGGTCCTGACCGTGCCCTGACGGGGCACCATGAGACCGATGAGGCTGCGCAGCGTGGTCGTCTTGCCGGCGCCATTGCGGCCCAGCAGCGTGACGAGTTCGCCCTCGCGGACCTCGAGCGTCACGCCATGCAGGATGTGGCTCTTGCCGTAAAAGCTGTGCAGTCCTTCGACTTGCAGCGCGATCATGCCGCCACCTTGCCCAGATAGGCGGCCTGAACGGCCTCGCTGCCTGCGATCTCGTCGGGGGTGCCCTCCGCCAGCACCTTGCCCTCGGCCAGCACCATGATGCGGTCGGCAAGATTGAACACGACGCGCATGTCATGTTCGATCAGCAGGATCGACAATCCCTCGGTCTGGTGCAGCCGGCGGATCAGGCGGGCGATGTCATAGGTTTCCTGGTCGCCCATACCGGCCGTGGGCTCATCGAGCATGAGAAGGCGGGGCCGCAGCGCCAGCGACATCATGATTTCTGTCGCGCGCTGGTCGCCATGCGACAGGGCGCCGACATGCCTGTTTCGCTTGTCGGCGAGATTGCCCATGGCCAACAATTCGCCGACGCGCCCGTCGACCTCGGCGCGCTGCGGGCGGCCGATCCAGGCCTTCATCCTGAGGCCCGCCGCCACCTCGGCGGCGATGCGCAGATTGTCGGCGACGCTGAGTTCCGGAAAAATCTCGGTCACCTGGAAGGTTCGCGCCATGCCGTGCTGGACGCGCCGCTCCGGCGGCATGGCGGTGATGTCCTGGCCGCCGAACAGGATGGTGCCCGCGGTCGGCGAAAACAGCCCGCTGATCAGGTTGAAAAAGGTGGTTTTGCCGGCGCCGTTCGGGCCGATGATGGCCCGAAGTTCGCCGGGCTCGACCACCAGCGAGACCTGGTCGACCGCCACGATCCTGCCGAAATGGCGGGTGGCGTCTCTGATGTCGAGCAGGCTCACGCGGCGGACTTGCTGCGCAGGACGCCGAGCACGCCACGCGGGAAAAACCGGACCACGAGCACGAAGACCAGGCCGATGACCGACATCCAGTTGGCGGTGTGGCTCGAAACGTAGTCCTGCAGCGCCACGAAGATGGCGGCCCCGATCAGCGGACCCCAGAAGGATCGCATGCCGCCGAGCACCACCATGATGACGAAATTGCCCGAAAGGTCGAAGCGCAGCGCACGCGGATCGGTAAAATTGTTGAGGAGGGCGTAGAGGCAGCCCGCGACGCTGACGAACAGACAGGAGATCACAAAGGACAGCCAGATGTGCCGCTCGATCGGGATGCCGAGGAACCGGGCGCGGCGCTCGTTCTCGCGGATCGCGAGCAGCGTGCGCCCGAAGGGCGAATTCAGCAGGCCCGCCATGATGGCGACGCAGATCGCGAAGACCGCCAACACGAAATAGTAGAAAAGCTTGTCGCTGCCAAAAATGTCGATTTTGGCGATACCGAGGTCTATCGGCATGCGATGCCACTCGGTCAGCCCGTCGTCGCCCCCGGTGACCGTGTTCCAGCGGAAGGCGATGAAATAGAAGACCTGCCCGAAGGCGATCGTCACCATGGCGAAGTAAACACCGCGGCGTTTGACGATGAGCGCCCCGATGATGGCGGCCGCGACCGTCGCGACCGCAACCCCGACCGCCATCCCGAGAAGCGTGTTCGGCACCAGGTATTTGATCGTCAGGGCGGTGCCATAGGCGCCGAGCCCAAAATAGGCGGCGTGGCCGAACGACAGCACACCGGTAAAGCCGAGCAGGAAATTGAGCGACATCGCGGCGAGCGCCATGACCACGATGCGGGTCGCGAGTTCGGTATAGCCGCCGATCGCGCCCATCCAATAGGGCATGGTTAGAAGCGCGGCCCAGACCGCGACATCGAAGGCGCGGCGTGGCGTAACGGTCAATGCAGCCGCCCTTCTTCGCCCAGAAGGCCTCGCGGGCGGATTAGGAGCACGAGACCCATCATCACATAGATGATGGCCTCGGTGGCGGAGGGCAGGAAGACGGCCGTAAGGCCCGAGGCCAGCCCGATCAAGAGGCCGCCCAACAGCGTGCCGAGCAGGCTGCCCAGGCCGCCCACGATGATGGCGACGAAACTCGGCATAATGAGCTGCGAGCCGATGGTTGGGGAAAGTCCCAGCAGGCCGGCCGCCAGAACGCCCGCCAGCCCCGCGATATAGATGCCGATGCCGAAATTGAGGCTGCGCAACACCCGTACATTCACCCCGAGCGTCGAGACGGTGTCGAGGTCTCGCGTGCCGGCCCGTATCCTGATGCCGAGCCGGGTGTGGTTGAGGACGAAGAACAGTCCGCCCACCGCCACCGCGACGATCAGGATCATGAACACGCGATAGCCCGTGAGGAAGAAATATTGATGGCTGAGTGGCGAGGTGAGCCAGCCGGGCACCTGAAAGGGCAGGCTCTGCGCGCCCCAGATGAACCGCATCCCGTCCTCGAAGATGTAGGCGAGGCCGAATGTCAGAAGCAGACTGTAGAGTGGATCACGGCCGTAAAGCGGTCGGATCAGCACCCGTTCAACCGCGAGCCCGACCACGGCCGTCAGAACCGGGGCCACGACGAGCGCGCCCCAAAAGCCGATATATGGAATGAGCGCATAGGCCAGATAGGCGCCGAGCGCCAGAAAGCCGCCATGGGCGAAGTTGATGACGCCGCTGAGGTTGAGGATGAGCGACAGGCCAAGCGCCATCAGGGCATAGAAGGCGCCGACGATCAGCCCGTTGAACACGTTGAACAGGATGAGCTGGCTCACGCTGCGACGCCCATTTTGGGCGTGACGCGCCTAACCGGGGGTCTCAACGGCCCGCCACTCAGGCGGGCCATGTCATCTTGCAGCCGCTCTCTTCGACGGTGCCGGCGACATCGCTGCCTTTCACGACGCTGGTGACCTTGAACAGGTCGTCCGGCGACGCCCCGCTCGCCTGGGCGTTGCCGACGAACAGGCTCGCGACGAGCTGGTTCTGGCCCGCGCGGTAGACGGCCGTATCCGGGACCAGGCCGATTTCCGGGGGCAGTTCCATGCCCTGCAACGCCCTTGCCATCTGGACCGAATCGAGCGACTTGGCCTTGGCGGCCGCCAAGGCGCATGTCCAGGTCGACACGAAGCCGAACCAGGTCCGCGCGGTCGGCACGCGGCCGGTGCGCTTCTTGATGGTGTCGGCGAAATCCGCGACATGCGGCACGCCCGGCTGGTTCCAGTACCATTCCATGACCCAGGTGCCGATGCGCGCCTCGGGCGGTAGGCCCTCCAGCGCCTCCAGTTCCTGTTGGGCACCGGCAAGATGCACCGTCTTGTCCAAACCGAACTGCACCGCCTGTTTCAAGGCGTTCACCATGTCGTCCCCTTGGGTGAGGAAGATGATGACGTCCGGGCTCGCCGACTGGGCCTTGATCAGGTAGGACGAAAAATCGCTGGTGCCGAGCGGGGCGAGATCGCCCCCGACCCGGCTGCCACCGAGCTTCGCGCAGGCCTTGACCATGCCGGATTCCAGCGTATGGCCGAACGAATAGTCGGGCGTAATATAATACCACTTCTTGCCATATTGCTTGGCCAGCGGACCCGCCACAGCGTCTGCTTCCATCTGGGTCGCCTTGCAGACCCGGAACACGTTCCAGTGGCAGGATGAGCCGGTGATCGCGTCGGTATGGCCGCCCGGCACGATGTGCAGGATCTTCTTTTCGTTGGTGACTTGCGCCATCGCGAGGGCCAGGGCCGAATTGATGTTGCCGAGCATGAAGTCGACCTTGTCGCCTTCGATCAGCTTGCGGGCCTTCTGAACCGCGGTCCCGGCATCGCCGGAGGTGGAATCCTCCACCACCAATTCGACCTTGCGGCCGAGAATGCCGCCTTTGGCATTGATCTGCTCGACCGCTAGTTGGCAGCCGATGAGTTCGTTCTTGCCAGTGCCCGCATAGGTGCCGGTCAGCGGGTTATCGAGGCCGATCTTGACCACATCCGCGGTCTGCGCCCGCAGGATGGACGGGAAGGCAATCTGCGCCGCGCCCACGACGAGGCCCGCTTTGAGCAGACTGCGGCGACCGATGTCTCTGCTCGAGCAGATCATCAAACATCCTCCCCAAGAAGCCCGAAGCGCTTTTGCGCTCTTGTTCGACGGCTTTATTCCCGTTCCGGATCATGTTCGCATGATGGGAGGAGGTCAAGGAACTCCCGGCCGTCGCGAAGGCGATTGTTCGGTAATGTCTCACCTTGAAGTCCGAGGGGGGTCGCCCCGCTCGCGGCCGATGCCCACCTCGTGCTATGCCAAGCGGCAAGCATGGGGGCTCTATTGTTCGACGATCATGAGGACGACAGCGAGGGAGTGCTCGGGCCGGCCCCGCCCTGGCTACACCTATTGCGTCCTGACCAGCGGGCCTGGAGAGAAAGCCAGATCCTCAAAGGCCGCGACCCAGATAGTTTTATCGAGTCCCAGCTCCGCGAAGCTGGCGATTGGCCCGAGGCGCGCTCGGAAATTACCATGCCCACCGGAACTAAGGGCGAGAAGCGCCCCGCCGACGTCACCGGCGCCGCCGTTGATGTCACGGTATCGCCACGGCGATACCGAGGAAGGCGCGCCGCCCAAGAAGCGGGAGGGTGCTTAGGTTAAAAGGGTAACCGACATTGCCTGTTTCCTCGCAGATCTCACCGCATCGTCGCGCATTCATTGCCGACACCACAGCGCTGATCCTGTTTTTTACGACGACAGGAGTTATCAACGAGCGGTTCATCGCGGGCATGACCTGGGAGCAGGTATTCCATGCGCGCTTATTGGGAGCAGTGCTAATGGTCCCCGTTGGGCGGCCGTATGGTGTCTGGCGTGACTGGATCATGCAGTACGCTCGACCAGATCGCATGTCGAAATTGCTTTGGGATAGTGCCGCACTGGTGAGCTTCCAGGTTCCGATTTATGCGGTGATCATCGCGGTAAGTGGCGCGTGGGGGCGTGGACTACTGTTCGGGGTACTTGGAGCCACAGTGCTGATGTTGGCTCTAGGCCGGCCTTATGGTGCGTTTCTGAATTGGGTCAGGATGCTGTTTGACCTTCCCCCTGGCGGCATGCGACCGATGAGTCTCGACCAATAGTCCTGAGTTCGCATGGCCGGTGAGCCGGGACTCAGCGAAACGACCCCTGTCCAACAAAATTCAAGCTGAGGCACTACCGATTGTTCGCCCCGGCGGGCGCTTGATCCGATTCGTGCTATGATCGATGTGACGGTTATGGAGTTCTGTGGTCCTCTCCTGAGCCGGCGCGGCACGCGCCGAGTCCAAGGAAGGACCAGGAGCCGTGCTTCGACTGGACCGCTCTTTCGATCCCTCTCCACTCGCTTCTGCACGAGCTTCGCTCGTCGGAGCGTCAAGTCAGCTCGGCTCAGGATGAGGAAGATGGAGGGCCCAAATAGGCTTAAGCCGGGTCGGCGACGCGGCCACTTGCCCAACACTTATGAATAGAGCCCCACATAGCGGTCGCGCAGCACGGCTTTCTGTACCTTGCCCATGGCGTTGCGCGGCAACTCGTCCACCAACATCACACGTTTGGGCAGCTTGAAACGCGCCAGCCGGGCCTCCAGCGATCGAAGCACGGCCGTCTCGCTCGGCTCCGCGCCCGGCACCGCCACGATCACGGCCGTGACGGCCTCGCCGAGGTCCGCATGAGGTAGGCCGATCACGGCGGATTCCATCACGCCGTCGATCGCGTCGATCGCGCTTTCGACCTCCTTCGGATAGACGTTGAGGCCGCCCGTGATGATGAGATCCTTGCCGCGCCCGACAATGGAGACATAGCCCCGAGCATCGACGGTCCCCAAATCCCCGGTGACGAAGAAGCCGTCCGGGCGGAACTCGGCCGCGGTCTTGTCGGGCCTGCGCCAATAACCCTTGCACACGTTGGGACCGCGGATCTCCAGCATGCCGATCGCGCCCTCCTCGAGGGGCTCGCCGGTCGCGGGATCGGTGACGCGGACTTCGACGCCCGGCAGCGGCAGACCCACGGTGCCGGCGCGACGCTCGCCCGCATAAGGATTTGACGTGTTCATATTGGTTTCGGTCATGCCGTAGCGCTCCAGGATGGCATGACCGGTGCGGGCCGCGAAGGCCGCATGGGTTTCGGCCAGCAGAGGCGCCGAGCCGGAGATGAAGAGCCGGATGGAGGAGACCGCGTTGCGGTCGAGTCCGGGATGGTTGAGCAGCCGCGTGTAGAAGGTCGGCACGCCCATCATGACGGTCGCTTGCGGCAGGAGCCGCAAAACCTCGTCGGCATCGAATTTGGCGCGGAACAGCATCGTGCCGCCTGACAAGAGCAGCGTGTTGGTGGCCGTGAACAGGCCGTGCGTGTGGTAGACGGGCAAGGCGTGAAGAAGCACGTCGTCTTCCGTGAACCGCCACGCCTCAGCCAGCGTGAGGGCGTTGGAGGCCAGGTTGCCGTGGCTGAGCATCGCGCCCTTGGAACGGCCCGTGGTGCCCGAGGTGTAGAGGATCGCCACGATGGTGTCCCAACCGGCCGGCGCATCGGCAAAGCTGGAAGACTGGCGGGCCGCGGCCTCCATCAAACTGCCGCCGCCCGCCGCGAGCGTGAGTGTGGTCGCGACCCCATGCACTATGCCCAATTGGCGCATGGCGTCGGCGCGATCCGGCGTCACGACGAGAATGGCGGGCGTCGCGTCGTCCAGGAAGTAACCGATTTCCGAAGCCGTATAAGCCGTGTTGAGGGGCAGGAAGATCAACCCCGCCCTGGCGCAAGCCAGGAACAGCGCCACCACCTCCGGACATTTGTCCATTTGGACCGCGATCCGGTCGCCGGGCCGGGCACCCGTCTCGACGAGCGCGCCGGCGAGGCGGCTCGACAGCGTCCAAAGGTCCGCGAAAGTGAGATCCCGCCCATCGTCGTTGCGGATGAAGACCTTGTCGGGCGAGTTCATCCTGGCCCGGACCAGGGCTGGGAACGTGCCGATCGCCGGATCCGGGGCGGACCACGACGGGGCTGAACCTGATTGGGTCGGCATAAAGCTTGCGCCTACTCGCGTCTCGGCACGGTCCAGCGCTCGCCGCCCTGCTGCGACGCTCGAACCCGCGATTGTTTGGGAGCGAAGCTTTTATCCGAATGGCAGGCCCGCACAATGGACCGGGCGGCGCAAGGCTTCCTGGCCGATCCGCCGACGGCTCGCCGCGACGCTACTGCGCGGCTTCGACCAACGGCATCGCCTGGTCGGCTGCCGCCGCCATGCTGGCCGCGAGCACCCGGGCGACATGGATGGCGGTGCGATCCGTCCCGTCCTTGATTTGGTGCCGGCAGGAGGTTCCGTCGGCCACGATGATGGCGCCGGGTTCCGCCTTGCGCACCGCGGGGAGAAGCGACAATTCCGCCATGGCCAGGGAGACGTCGACGGTTTCGGCCTGATAGCCGAAGGCGCCCGCCATCCCGCAACAGCTCGTTTCGATGGTCTCGACCGTGATGCCGGGGATCAGGCGGAGGCTCGCCTCGACGGCCCCCATGGCGCCAAACGCCTTCTGATGACAATGGCCGTGCAGCATCACCTTGCCCGGGAGGGCGGCGAGGCGCGGCGCGAACCGTCCGGCCTTGGCCTCGCGGGCGATGAATTCTTCGAACAGCAGGGCGTGGTCGGCCGCGCGCTGGGCGTCTTTGCCGGGCAGCAGGGCCAAAACTTCGTCCCGGAAGGTGAACAGGCAGCTCGGCTCGAGGCCCACCACCGGAATGCCGCGTTTCAAAAAGGGCTGCAGGGCCGCGAGCGTGCGGGCGAGTTCGCTTTTGGCGGCCTCGACATCGCCCACGGACAGGAAGGTCCGGCCGCAGCACAGCGGACGGCGCGAGCCGTCCACGGCACGCGGAAAATGGACCCGGTATCCGGCTCCGGTCAGCAAGGTAATGGCGGCCTGGATGTTTTCGGGCTCGAAGGCGGCGTTGAACGTGTCGGCCCACAGGATGACCTCGTGACCGTCCTCTGGGCCAAGCGAGACGGACGACGCGTCGAACCGATCGGCCCGCCAGATGGGAAGGCTGCGCCGCGCGCTGAACCCCGTCGCGGCTTCTAGCAGCCGGCGCAAAAGCGGGACCCGGTTGGGCAGGTTCAGCAGAGGCGCGAGGCGTGCCGCCAGCGGCGCGTAATGGGGCATGCGCGCGATCAGCCGGTCGCGCAGCGAAAACCCGTGTTTGGCAGCCCGCGCGGCCTGAACCTCGATCTTCATCCTGGCCATGTCGACGCCGGTCGGGCATTCGCGGCGGCAGGCCTTGCACGAGACGCAAAGCTTCATCGTCTCGGCCATGGCGTCCGACGCGAAGGAGTCTTCGCCGAGCTGGCCCGACAGGGCTAGCCGCAGGCTGTTGGCGCGGCCGCGCGTGACATGGGATTCGTCGCGCGTCGCCCGATAGGACGGACACATGGCTCCGCCCTCGATCTTGCGGCAGGCGCCATTGTTGTTGCACATCTCGGCCGCGCCCTGCAGGCCGCCGACCTTGCCGGGATAGGCCGACCAGTCGAGGCTCGGACGGAAATCCTTGACCTGATAGTCGGGCCCGTAGCGAAACAGGCTGCGGTCGTCGAAGCGCGGCGCCCGCACGATCTTGCCCGGATTAAACAGGCCCGCGGGGTCGAAGAGATCCTTGACCTCCTCGAAGGCGCGCACGAGGCTGGAGCCGAACATCGCCTCGTGGAATTCGCTGCGCACGATCCCATCGCCATGCTCGCCGGAATTGGATCCCTTGTAGGCGCGCACCAGGGCGAAAGCCTCCTCGGCGATGGCCCGCATGGCTTTGACGTCCTTGTCCTGGCGCAGGTTGAGGACCGGGCGTACGTGCAAGCAGCCTTCGGACGCATGGGCATACCAGGTGCCCCGCGTGCCGTGCTTTGCGAAGATCTGCGTCAGGCTGTCGGTATAGGCGGCGAGGTGTTCCAGCGGCACCGCGCAATCCTCGACGAAGGAGATCGGCTTGGCCTGATCCTTCATGGACATCATGATGTTGAGCCCGGCCGTCCGCAATTCCGTGATGGCGGCCTGGAGGGCGGGATCCAGGACCGGCACCACGCCGCCCCAATGGGCCTGCGCGCGGTCGAAGCCGAAACCGAGGTCGCCCATCAGGTCGCCGAGTTGCTCGAGTCTGCGGGCGTTCTCGGCCTCGCCCTCGGCGAATTCGACGATGAGCAGCGCCTCAGGCTCGCCGCGCACCACCGCCTCGAGGGTCGGGCGGAAGATCGCGATCTCGCGCGCCAGGTCGATCATGGTGGCATCGACGAGTTCGATCGCGATTGGCTTCAGTTTTACGAGGTGCTGGGCCGAGTCCATGGCCGCGTGGAACGAGCCGAAATGGCAGACCCCGACGGCGCGACGCCCGAGAACCGGCCACAGTTTTAGCTCGATGGCGGTCGAATAGGACAAGGTGCCTTCCGAACCGACCAGGATGTGGGCGAGGTTCACCCGGCCGCGCGCCGGATCGAGCGCGTCGATATTGTAGCCGCCCACCCGGCGTTGCACCCTCGGGAACCGCGCCGCGACTTCCTCGGCTTCCCTTGCCCCGATCGCGATCAGGCGCTCGGCAAGCGCTTTGGTCCGCGGATCGTGCACGTCCGAGAGATCGGCCGCGACCTCGCCGAAGTGCATGGGCGTTCCGTCGGCCAGCACGGCGTCGATCGAAACGACATTGTCGCGCGTGGTGCCATAGCGCAACGACCGGCCGCCGCAGGAATTATTGCCCACCATGCCCCCGATCGTGGCCCGGGACGCGGTCGACACATCGACCGGAAACCACAGCCCATGCGGCTTGAGCTGCCGGTTGAGGTCGTCGAGAACGATGCCCGGCTCGACCACGCAACGGCGGTTTTCAACATCGAGGGACAGCATGGTTCGAAGATGCTTCGATCCGTCGACGACGAGCCCCCGATTGACGGTCTGTCCGGATTGCGAGGTGCCGCCCCCACGCGCCGTGACCGGAACCCCTTCCTCGCGCGCGATCGCCAGGGCGCGAAGCGCCGCGGTCTGGGTTTTGGGTACGACGACCCCGGCCGGCATGATCTGAT
Source organism: uncultured Lichenihabitans sp. (assembly GCA_964245915.1). Taxonomy (GTDB): domain Bacteria; phylum Pseudomonadota; class Alphaproteobacteria; order Rhizobiales; family Beijerinckiaceae; genus Lichenihabitans. Next base: position 32,334 of record CAXTOT010000025.1, read on the forward strand.
AGTGGGACGCGTCGGTCGCGTAGCGGCCCCGGTCGAAGGCGCCGAACAGCACGTCTCCGTCGACCTCCGCCTTGAGCCGTCGAGCCAAGTTCGGCCAAACCGTACTGGCCATCCGATCCCTCCCGCTCGCCGATCACAAGGGCGCTGTTGTGCGCCAGGCGTCGGACCGGAGTCTAACGCGGGACCAGCTTGCATTCAATCGCGCAGAACAAAGCTCACGATTGCGTGCAAAATGAGCGGGCGCGCAGATCGTCAGCGCCCCCGTCCGGAATCGCCCCTCAGCCTGCGCTCAAGGGCCGGTCAGAGGGGGCTTGCTCGTTGAAATGTTCGAGGAAGGCCTCGGCCTTGTTGCGCAGGTGGCGAAACAGGATATCGCTCAATTCGCTCCCGGCGCGACGCCGCAAGGCGTCCAGAATGGCCTCATGCTCGCGCATGGCTTCGCCCCAGCGGTCGCGGCGCTTGGCGAAATTGGCCGAATAGCGGACCCGACGGATGCGGTTGTCGAAACTCCCGTAGGCGGCCGCCAGGGTGGCGTTGCCGGCCGCCTCGACGATCCGAAGGTGGATGGCCTGATTGCACTGGAAATAACCGTGCATCTCGCGACGCAGGTAGAATCCATACATGTCATGGTGCAGGCGTTCGATCTCCTGCACCGTCTCGTCCGAGATGTTCTCGCAGGCGAGACGCCCCGCCAGGGCTTCCAGCCCCCCCATGACGTCGAACAATTCGCGAAGATCCTGCTCCTTGAACGCGCGCACCCTGGCGCCGCGATTGGGCAGAAGCTCCACGAGACCCTCGGCGGCCAGCACCTTCAAGGCCTCCCGCAAAGGGGTGCGCGAAACCCCGAGCATTTCGCAGAGCTGGCGCTCCGGAATTCGGGCGCCGTCCGCCAGATGACCTTCGACGATATGGTCGCGCAAGCGCGCCAGCACATCGCCATGCAAGGAAAGGAGGCCTCGCGCGCCATCGAGATCACGCCGCGCCGACGGCAGCTCGGTTGTGCGCAGCGGTTCGACTTCGGCCGGTGCGGCCGCGGGGCTTTGGGAGACGGCTTCGATCATTGTCTTGAGATAGACCGGACGCGCGCGGACGTCGAGATGGCGATGGAACGCGAAACGACCCTTGCCAGACGAAAAAATGAATGCATTATTGGCCGCGCGGTCGGAAAGACGACTTAACTCATTCGGGAGGACGCTTTGAGCGGACATCAAGGGCGCCACTTCCTCCAGATTCCGGGCCCTAGCCCGGTTCCGGACAGGGTGCTCCGGGCCATGGACATGCCGGTGATCGATCACCGTGGGCCCGATTTCGCCAAGCTCGGCCGGCAGGTGCTGGAAGGTTGCCAGACCGTCTTCAAGACCAAGAGCCCGGTCATCGTCTTCCCCTCGTCGGGAACCGGCGCTTGGGAAGCCGCCATCGTCAACACGCTCTCGCCGGGCGACTCCGTCCTGATGGCCGAGACCGGTCACTTCGCAACGCTGTGGCGCCAGATGGCGGCCCGCTGGGGTATAGAGGTCGATTTCATCTCCGGCGACTGGCGGCATGGTGTCGATCCGGCCGTGATCGAAGCGAAGCTTGCGGAGGATCGCGCCCGGTCCATCAAGGCCGTGATGGTGGTCCATAACGAGACCTCGACCGGCGTGCTCAGCCGCGTCCCCGAGATCCGCGCCGCGATCGACCGGGCCAACCACCCGGCCTTGCTGATGGTGGATACGATTTCGTCGCTGGGTTCAGCCGATTACGAGCACGACCGATGGGGCGCCGATGTAACGGTGAGCTGCTCGCAGAAGGGCCTCATGCTGCCGCCCGGCCTCGGCTTTAACGCCGTCTCGGAAAAGGCGCTCGCGGCGTCCAAGACCAACAAGATGCCTCGCTCCTACTTCGATTGGGGTGAGATGTTGAAGCCCAACGCCAACGGCTTTTTTCCCTACACGCCGGCCACCAACCTTCTTTACGGCCTGCGCGAGGCCATCGCCATGCTGCTCGAGGAAGGGCTCGACGAGGTGTTTGCCCGCCACCAGCGTCTGGCGGCCGCGACCAGAGCGGCGGTGCAGGGCTGGGGCCTCGAAGTGCTCTGCCTCGAGCCTTCCGAATATTCGCCGGTCCTGACGGCCGTGCTCATGCCGCCGGGTCACGACGCCGACCGGTTCCGGAAGATCGTGCTCGACAATTACAACATGTCGCTCGGCGCCGGGCTGGCCAAGCTGGCCGGCAAGGTGTTCCGCATCGGTCATCTCGGGGAGTGCAACGCCCTGACCCTGATGGCGGCGCTGACCGGGGTCGAGATGGGATTGTCGGCGGCCGGCGTGCCGCATCGGGCCGGCGGCGTCGCGGCCGCGATGGCGGTGCTGGAAGACCGTGACGCGAAAAATGAAGCGCCGAGGGTCAAGGGAGCGCCGGCCTGAAGCCGGCCAGCAGGGCCGCCCGTTCCAGGCTCGCGGGATGAGCCTGGGCGGACCGGCTGCAGTGCGAGGAGAGACTTTGATCTGCCGAGAACGCCCGACCTGATCGGCCTCTCGGCGGAAGGACGATACGGAAAAGCAAAGACGGCCGAGACACCGCTCAAAAAGGTGCCGGGAGGGGATGGATATGCGACCCAGGATCAAAGCCACACACCTCGTCCTCGGACTGGTGTGCATCATGTATTTCATCACCTACGTCGACCGGGTGAACATCGCCACGGCCGCGTCGGACATCCAGAAGGAACTCGGCCTCAGCAACACCCAGCTCGGCCTGGCTTTCTCGGCTTTCGCTTATCCCTATTTGCTGTTTCAGGTGATGGGCGGATGGGTGGGCGACCGCTTCGGGCCGCGCAAGACCCTGTTCTGGTGCGGTGCCGTTTGGGCCGTCGCGACGATCCTCACGGGCTTCGTGCACGGCCTCTTTACGCTGTTCCTCGCCCGGGTGTTACTGGGCTTCGGCGAGGGCGCGACCTTTCCCACCGCGACCCGCGCCATGCAGGATTGGACGCCCGCCGGACGGCGCGGCTTCGCCCAGGGTCTGACCCACTCGTTCGCCAGGCTCGGCAATGCCGTGACGCCGCCCCTCATCGCGGCCCTGATGGTCACGGTCTCGTGGCGGGGGTCCTTCGTCCTGCTGGGCTTCGTCAGCCTCGCCTGGGTGGTGGTCTGGGTGCTCTACTTCCGCAATGATCCCAAGGATCATCCGGGCATCACCCAGGAGGAGCTCCAGGCTTTGCCGGAGCGGCGGCCCGCAGGCCCAAAAAAGGCCCTGCCGTGGGGGCCATTGGTTCGCCGCATGTGGCCCGTGACGCTCACCTATTTCTGTTACGGCTGGTGTCTGTGGCTTTACCTCAACTGGTTGCCGCTGTTCTTCAAACACGCCTATGACATGGACATCAAAAAGTCGGCGATCTTCGCCTCGGGCGTGTTCCTGGCCGGCGTGGTTGGCGACAGCCTGGGTGGCGTGATCTCGGACGCCATCCTGGCACGGACCGGAAACATGCGGGTCGCTCGACTGAGCGTAATCGTGTTTGGCTTCGTGGGTGCTTTCCTGTCGCTGCTGCCGATCCTCTTCTACCGCGACCTGACGGTGGCGGCCCTATGCCTGTCGGGCGGCTTCTTCTTCTCGGAAATCGTCATCGGTCCGATCTGGTCCGTGCCGATGGATATCGCCCCAAAATATTCCGGCACCGCCGCGGGTTTGATGAACAGCGGCTCGGCCTTGGCCGCGATCGTGTCGCCGCTGTTTGCGGGCTGGCTGATCGATGTCACGGGAAATTGGTATCTGCCGTTCCTGCTCACCATGGTGCTGCTGGCGATCGGTGCCGCGGCCGCTTTCCTGATGCATCCGGAGCTGCCTTTCGAGGAGCCCGAGGATGTGGCCGGTCTGCGGCCCGTGCGCGTCGCTGGCTAGCTTACGGACGGACGACCCTGCGCGTGCCGCGCAGGAACACCAGCAAGGTCGAATAATCGGCCGGTATCAGAGGGGGGAGTTATGTCTTCGACCAGGTTGACGCGAATCCTATTGGCGACTTTCACAATTCTATCGTCGGGCGCCGCTTACGCGAGCGGACCTTATGCGCTGGTGACCGGGCGCCGCGATCCGCGGATCGTCGTGATCGACATCAGCAAGGCACTCGATCCCGCCAATAACGGGACCCAAAAGGCCATCGTCAGCCGCGTCCGGATCTCGCCCGATGTGCCCGCAATCGAACCGTCCCGCTTGGATGCCAAATACATCGGGGTGACCCGGGGGCCCGCCGATGCGCTTCCCAACAACATCATTCTGGGGCCGGGCGGAAAGGCCTATGTGTCGGATCACGCCGGCGTGTCGAGAGCCGTGGACGTCGAGTCCGGCATGCCGCACGGCTATCCGGGCGCCTTGACGATCCTGGATGTGAAGAAGGCGTTGGATCCGGCCAACAACAACACGCTCAACGCCGTCGATGCGATCGTCTATTCCGGCGGATATGGACCCGCGGGCCTCGTGGTCACGCCGGACAACAAATATGCGTTGATCGCCAATTCCGAGGGTGCCGGAAACGAGGACGGCGCCAACGAGATCGGCATCGTCAACCTCGAAACCAAGGCGCTGGAGCGGGTCATCTATCTCGCCAGGGGCACCGGCGGTCACCAGCCGCAGACGCCGGGCCACTCCTGCTCGGACATCTACCTCAATCCCGCCATGGTGCCGCATATTTCGCCCGACCCGAATTGGGGCTGCTTCTCAGATCCGAACGGCATGAGCTATACGCCGCGGCAGGGCGGCTACATCTTCTCGGCCAACGAGGGCACGCACGACGTCTCGGTCATCAACGTCCAGAAGGCCATCAGCGGCGCACCCGACTGGGAAACGTTTCGCATCCCGGTCGAACGCGGGCCCTGGGCCATCGTGACCAGTCCGGATGGCGGGCTGGTGGCGCTCACCGACCGCGACGACGACGAAACCGACGAGGCGGGGCGATTCATCTCGATCATCGACGTCGACAAGGCGATCGCCAAGTCGCCGGATGCCGAAATCCGCCGCGTGCTCGTCGGGACCGACGATCCCAAGGGCGAGAGCCATCCCTTCAGCCTCGCCTTTACGCCGGACGGCACGAAGATCGTGGTGGCCAACGATCTTGCGGCCAATCTCTCGGTGGTGGATGTCAAGAAGGCGGTGGCGGGCGACAAACAACCCGAGATCGCCCGCATCCCGCTGCCGCTCCCCAAAGGCTCCGGCAACCGGCAGCGTTCGCGTGCGGTCGCGGTGACCCCGGATGGCCACTACGCGATCGTCGGGGGCGGCGAACCCAACAACAAGGCGGGCGGCACCGTCTGGGTCGTGGACTTGCAGCAGAACGCGGTCGTGGGAACCGTGACGGGGGTCGGCAACGAACCCTATCTCATGGCGATCACCGACCAGCCATGACGGTCGCAGCACCATCGCGTGGCAATTCCATTCGGATGAATGGCCCGTGATTCGACACGGGGGCGTCGCGGCTGGCCCGCGGCGCCATCTGGCTGAGTGAAGAAAGGGTCCACCATGACCTCCTGCAAGGCCGAGCTCCGACGATTGTTTTCGGCCGCGTTGCTGCCGGTCTTGCTTTTGGCCTCGCCGGCCTCGGCGCAAACCGCGGTCCGCACGTCTTTTTCCCTGTCCGACCCGGACGGCAAGACGGTCACCCAAGCGGATTTTAGCGGCAAGTGGATGCTGGTCTACTTCGGCTATACCCACTGCGCCGATCTCTGCCCGACCGAACTCGCCGACATGGTCGATGCCTTGCGGCAGATGGGAGCCGAGGCCAAACGCGTCGTGCCGGTCTTCGTCACGATCGATCCGGAACGCGATACCGGGCCCTATCTGCGCGACTATGTGGCTGCGTTCGACGACCGTCTCGTGGGGCTCGGCGGCACGCCCCAGCAGGTCACGGCCGCAGCAGCCGGGTTCGGGGTCACATACAGCAAAGTCCCTGGCGCCGAGGGATCCTATTCCTTCAAACACGTGTCGAAGATCTTCGTCGTCGATCCCGAGGGACGCTACCAAGTCACCTTCGGCCACATGAGCGATCCTTACATGATCGCCTCGAAGATGCTGGAACTCCTCAGCAGCGAGCAGACTCACGGGGCCATGTAGGCGTTTTAGCTTTTGCCAATCGGACCTTCAATGAACAACAAGACTTCGAACGATTCCGCAGCCGTTGCCTCGCTCCCGCTTACCGGAATGCGGGTTCTCGACGTGAGCCAGGTGATGGCCGGGCCGTTCTGCTGCATGATGCTGGGTGATCTCGGGGCGGACGTCATCAAGATCGAGCCGCCCGTCACGGGCGACCAGACGCGCGGAGCCATGAGCTTCAAGCTCAAGGGCGCCGATAGTCTCGGTTTCATCAACATGAACCGGAACAAGCGGAGCGTCGTGCTCGACCTCAAGACGGACGCGGGCCGCAAGGCCTTCCATAAGCTCGTCGAGACCGCCGACGTGCTGGTCGAAAACTACCGGCCGGGCGCCGTCAAGCGCCTGGGGATCGATTACGACACGCTGAAGGCCATCAATCCCAGTCTGATCTATGCGAGCATCTCGGGCTTCGGCCAGACCGGGCCGTGGTCGCAGCGCCCGGGCTTCGATCTCATCGCCCAGGCCATGGCGGGGGTGATGAGCATCACGGGCCATCCGGGCGCGGCGCCCGCCAAATCGGGCGTGCCCCTGGCCGATATCGGCTGTTCTCTGTTCGCCGTCTACGCGATCCTCAGCGCCTACATCGGCCGACAGAACACGGGCCTCGGCCAGCATATCGACGCCTCCCTGTTCGAAGCCGCCCTGGCGTTCGCGGTGTGGGACATTTCCGAATATCTCGGCACCGGCAATATCCCGGGCCGTATCGGGACCGCCAATCGGATGAGCGCCCCCTACCAGGCGGTGCGCGCCGCGGACGACTACTTCGTGATGGGGGCCAACAACGACGGCTTGTGGCGCAAGCTGTGCGACGTCATGGAGCGGACCGACCTCCTCGCCGATCCGCGCTTTGCCACCATCGCCTTGCGGCTCGCCAATCGCGAGATCCTCATCGCCGATCTCGAGCGCACGTTCGCGACGCGGCCCGCCGCGGACTGGGTCGAGAGGCTTCTCGCGGCCGGCATCCCGGCGGGACCCATCTACGATTATGCCCAGGCGCTCGACAACGAGCACGCCGACCACCGCGGCGTGCTGATGGACATCGAACACCCGGTGGAAGGCACGGTGCGCTCCATGGGGTTTCCAGTGAAGCTCAGTGGCACGCCGCAGCAGGTCCGGCGCCCCCCGCCGCTGCTCGGCCAGCACACCGAAGAGATCCTGGCCGAGCTGAACCTCACCGATGACGAGAAGCGCGCCTTGGCGGCCGTGGCGAGGGCGTCGTGAGCGCCGGGCAGGTTCGTCTCGTCATCGACGGTGCGGTCGCAACCGTCACGTTCGACCGCCCCGAGGCCAGGAATGCCATGACTTGGTCGATGTACGAGCAGCTTGGCCAGGCTTGCGCCGCGATCACGGCCAGCAGCGAGATTCGGGTCGCGACATTCCGGGGCAGCGGGGGGAACTTCGTGTCCGGCACCGACATAGCGCAGTTCACCTCCTTCAAGGGGCGCCAGTCGGGCCTCGACTACGAGGCCCGCATCAATGCCTGCGTGGCGACCCTAGAAGGACTTCCCGTGCCCACCATTGCGGTCGTCGAGGGGGCCGCGATGGGGGGAGGCCTGGCCCTGGCAGGCGCCTGCGATTTCCGGATCGTGACGCCGGAGACCCGTTTCGGCGTGCCCATCGCCAAAACCGTGGGAAATTGTCTTTCCATCGCCAATGTGGCGCGTCTGGTGGCGGCCTTGGGGGCGCCTCGAACCAAACGGCTCCTAATGCTGGCCGACGTGATCGCGGCCGACGAAGCGCTCGCCTGCGGCTTTGCCCTGGAGATCGTGGCGCGCGAGGAGCTCGAGGCCAGAACGGCCGCGCTTTGCGCGCGCCTCGTCTCCCATGCGCCCATCACCATGCGAACGTCCAAGGAAGCGATCCGCCGCCTCGTCGCCGATGGGCTGCCACCGGGCGACGACCTCGTGGCCGAAGCCTATGGCAGCCGCGACTTCAAGGAAGGCGTCGCGGCCTTCCTCGACAAGCGCAAGCCGCGCTGGGAGGGGCGATGATCCACCTGCGGTCCGACGCCGACCAGAGATTCTGCGCGGCCCCCGGGGCGATCCGCTCAGTCGGGGCCCGTCTAGGGCGCCGTGTTTGCGTTCTGGGCCAGAAACGGGAGGAGCGCCTCCAGGAAGCGGCCCGGGTCCTGCAACTGCGGAACATGGGCGCAGCCCGAAAGGGTCACCAGCCGGGCGTTCGGCAGACCGGCCGCCAGTTCCTGCGACATCGCGGGCGGCGTGGCCTCGTCGTTCTCACCCACCATGACGAGGACGGGAACCTCGACCTCGTTCAGCCGACCGCGCAGATCGAGCGTCGCGAGCGCCGCGCAAGCGGCACCGAACACCGTGGGGTCGGTGCCCAGGAAGGCGGCGCGCCGATCGCGCATCAGGTCGGGTTCCGCCGCCTGGAATTCGGGCGCGAAAAGCCGGCGCATGGCGGTATCGGCGACGGCTGGGAGCCCCTTTTCGGCCGCCGCCGCCGCCATGGCGCGGAAGGCGGCTCGGCCGGGCTCGGAGAAGGCCGCGCCGGCGTCGGCCAGCACCAGCCCGCGTGCGAGATCGGGATGGCGGATCGCCATCTGCAGCGCCACGAATCCTCCGTAGCCGTTGCCAAGCACGATCGGCCGCTGACCCGCGGCGGCCTCCCGCGCGAATTCCGCCACCCGGTCGGCCACGGCGCCGAGTCCGTCGGTGACCGGCTTCGACCCGCCGAAGCCAGGCAGATCCGGGATGATCACGCGATAGTGTTCGGCCAAGGGACCGCGGATGCGGGCAAAGCTGTCCCGGTCGGACAAAAGCGAATGCAACAGCACGAGGGGCGGTCCATCGCCGTCAATCTCAGCCGCGACACGTCCGGCCACCAGCGACACCCGCATAACATCCTCCCCGACGCGCCGACGCCGATCTGCCTCGAACGCCGCGCCGAAGCTGCACCAGATACATCACGACTTGCAACTCCGATTGACGTGATATTTCAGTTGTGCGAGACGTGGGCTTGTCACAAACGGGCATGTCCATTGCTTTTGCGCGATAACGTCTACGATGCCCTCCGGGTCGATATCCTGGCTTGCCGGCTTCCGCCCGGCGCGGAAGTGTGGGAGCAGGATCTGGCGGCGCGCTATGGCGTCAGCCGGCAGCCCGTGCGCGAGGCGCTTCTGCGGCTGGAGCAAGATAGGCTCGTAACGGTTCGCCCGCGTCAGGGATATCAGATCAACGCGGTTTCGGTCGCGGACGCGCGCGATCTCTTCCAATTTCGTCTGGCGATCGAGCCGATCTGCGCCGCGTCTGCAGCCGAACGGGCCAGCGACGCCGCGCTGGCGGATTTCGACCAGTTCCGCTCGCTTGCCTCCGACGCGGATTTCATCGGTTACAACCGGGATTTCCATGTGGCCCTTGCAAATGCGTCCGGCAATCGGCGCATGGCGAGCGCGGCCTGCAACCTCATCGAGCAGGCCGACCGCCTGGTGCGGGTCAGCCTCGCCAACATCAGGGGCCGCGACGTGTCGCAACTCGTCGCGGAACACACCGCGATCATCGACGCCCTGCAGGCGCGCGATGGGCGGCGTGCCAAGCAAATCATCCGCGATCACGTGTCGAGGGCGCAGAACCGCGTCCTCTCGGCTCTGTCCCGCAGCGCGGTCGTGACCTAATGGAAAATCGGCGTTGAATACATTCGAGCGACCTTTGGCCAGCGTCGAGACGCGAGGCAACTTCGTCGACGGCCGCGAGATCGAGGCCGGTGTGGGCGACCTCATCGACGTGCGGAATCCGGCCACCGGGGTGGTGATCGCCAGGATCCCCAACTCGACGGCTGCCGATGTCGATCGCGCCATGAAGAGCGCGCGCGCCGCTTTCGAGGGCCGTGCCTGGGGCGGTATGGACCTTCATGCGCGGGCTCGCCTGGTCAACCGCCTGGCCGATGCGTTCGAGGCGAATCTCGAGACGTTGTTCCGGCTGGAGACCTTGAACAACGGCCGTCCCATCAACGAGACCCGGGCGCAGCTCGGCCGGCTGCCGAACTTTTTCCGCTATTTTGCCGGACTGGCGCTGGCGCGGCGCGACGATGTCATTCCGGTCGAAGGCGCCTACCTCAATTACACCATGCGGACCCCGATCGGCGTCGTGGCCAATTGCACGCCCTTCAATCACCCGTTGATGATCATGTGCAAATCGCTCGCCGCGGTGCTGGCGTCGGGCTGCACGACCGTGGTCAAACCCTCCGAATATACCCCGCTGACCACCCTCAAACTCGCCGAGATCTTCACCGAGGCAGGCTTGCCGGATGGCGTCTTCAACGTCGTCCTCGGCCTTGGGGCGACCACCGGCCGTTTCATGGCCGAACACCCCGGCATCAACAAGCTCGTGCTGACCGGGGGCACCGAGGCGGGCCGGATCGCCGGCGCCGCCGCGGCACGCGTCTTCGCCCATCAGACCATGGAGCTCGGCGGCAAGACGCCCGTGATGGTGTTCGACGATTTCGATCTCGACCAGTCCGTGAACTATGCGGCCTTCGGGGCCTTCATCGGGGCGGGCCAGACCTGCGTTTGCGCCAGCCGGCACCTCGTGCAGGAGACGATCTACGACGCCTTCGTCGAAAAGCTCGCGGCCAAGACCAAGACGATCCGCATCGGTGATCCGTTCGATCCTGCAACCCAGCTCGGTCCCGTCATCTCGGCCAAGCAACGCGACCGAGTTCTGGCCTACAGCGGCTATGGCCGTGACGAGGGTGCCCGCCTCGTCAGCGGCGGTGGCGCCGCCAGGGTGCCGGGCCATGAGGGCGGCTATTTCGTGGAACCGACGGTGTTTGCCGACGTCGACGCCAAAATGCGGATCTTCCAGGAAGAGGTGTTCGGACCTTTCACGGTCGTGACCCCCTTCAAGGACGAGGCAGATGCCTTGCGATTGGCTAATGACTCGCCCTTCGGGCTTGCGGCGGCGGTGCGGACGCGCGACGTCGGCCGGGCACACCGGGTCGCCGCCGGCGTCAAGGCGGGGATCGTTTGGGTGAACGACCATCACCGTCTGGACCCGGCGTCGCCCTGGGGCGGCGTCGGCGATAGTGGGCTCGGCCGGGAGTTCGGCCTCGAAAGCTTTAACGATCATTTCGACGTGAAAAGCGTTATGGTTGCGACGTCCGACAAGCCGTTCGATTGGTACAGAGAGACCGCAAACCAGCCACGCTTGAACTAGTCTCCAGAGTCCGGCCGACGCCATCAGATCCGCATTAGACGGATGTCGGCCATTAGCTTCGATGTTTTGGGAAGAAACGCCATGCCAGTGACGGTCAATGCCGGAGCCCGCCTCGATCGCCTGCCGATCGGCTCGTTCCATTACCGCGTCATGTGGTTGGTCGGCATCGGCATGTTCTTCGACGGCTTCGACATCTACGTGGCTGGAACGGTGCTCGGCTCGACCCTCAAGAGCGGCTTCTCGACGCTTCCCCAGAACGCCATGTTCGTTTCGGCGACCTTCGTGGGCATGATGATCGGGTCATTCCTGACCGGGTTTTTGGGCGACCGCTACGGGCGGCGCTTCACCTATCAGGCCAACCTTCTCGTCTTCGGGCTGGCATCGATCGCGGCCGCGTTCGCGCCTAATATGACGGTGCTGATCGCCCTGCGTTTGATCATCGGCATCGGGCTCGGGGCCGAGAACGTGGTCGGCTACTCCACCTTGACGGAGTTCGTGCCCGCGAGCTCGCGCGGGCGGTGGCTAGGGCTGATGGCGGTCTTCGTGGTCAGTGGACTGCCGGCCGCCTCCTTGCTCGGCTATCTGATCATTCCCGCATTCGGCTGGCGGGCCATGTTCATCGTCGGAGGAATAGGGGCCCTGGTGGTCTGGTTCCTGCGCAAGCGCTTGCCCGAGTCGCCGCGTTGGCTGGAGTCGGCCGGCCGTACCGATGAGGCGGAAGCCCTGATGCTCGGGATCGAGCGCGAGGCTTCCTCCGGGGGCGTGGTGCTGCCCGCGCCGGCCCCGCCCGGCCCACGCCCGATCCCCGTCGGCCTTTCGGCGCTGTTTGCGCCGCCGCTTCTGGCGCGGATGATCGTCGGCTGCGTCTGCCTGATCGTCATCAACACGCTGCTCTACGGCTTCGTGACCTGGTTGCCGACCTTCTTCATCAAACAGGGTCTCAGCATTGCCACGTCCTTCGGCTATTCATTGTTGATGGGATTGGGCGCGCCGGTTGGTTCCGCCATCGGGGCGCTCACGGCCGACCGCTGGGGCCGCAAGCCGACCATCATCGGGGCTTCGGCGCTTACGATTTTACTCGGCCTCGTCTATCCGTCCATTACCGATCCGGTGCTGCTGCCGATCGTGGGTTTCGCGCTGACCATCCCGATCTACGTCCTGGTGGCTCTGCTCTTTGCGATCTACATCCCCGAACTGTTTCCGACCGAGGTGCGCCTTCGCGCCTCGGGCATCTGCAACACGTTTGGGCGCGGTGCCACGATCGTCACGCCGTTCCTGGTGGTCGCCCTCTTCCAGACCTACGGGATCTCGGGTGTGCTCGATCTGATGATCGGTCTTCTGATCGTGCAGATCATCGTGGTGTTCTTCTTCGGCATCGAGTCGCGCAAGAGGCGGCTCGAGGAACTCAAGCCCGATGCGGCGGGATTGAGCTCGGCCACTCCCGTCGGCTTCGCGGCCGAACCGCTGAGCGATCAAAGCCACCGCCGCTCGTAGCGGAGACTGGCAGCGTTGCTCAACTCCAGAAGGCGGCAGAACGACCGCTCCTAGAATACCAAAGGAGGATGAAATGAAATACCGGAACAGACTTGCATTGGCTCTGACCGCGGCCACCATGCTGGCAGGCCCCGCGTTCGCGGCCGAACTCAAGGAGATCGGGACGATTGAGGTTCCCGGCCAGAAGCTGACGGGCTTCGACATCAGCTACATCGACCCGGCGACCGGCCATTACTATCTTGCCGACCGCAGCAACAAGGCCATCGACATCTTCGACACGAAAACCGACAAATTCGTCGGCCGCGTCGGCAGCTTCGTGGGCATCACGATGAAGGACGGCAAAGCCAACAATGACACGTCCGGGCCGGACGGCGTGCTGTTCGCGAACAAGGAGATCTGGGCGGGCGACGGCGACAGCACCCTGAAGATCATCGATGCGGCGACCCAGAAGGTTACCGATACGATAAGCACCGGAGGCAAGACGCGCGTCGACGAAATGGCCTATGACCCCAAAGATCAGGTCTGGATCGGGGTCAACAATGCCGAGGACCCGCCGTTTGCGACCCTCATCTCGGGCAAGCCCGATCACAAGGTCATCGGCAAGGTGAGCTTCGAGGACGCCAAGGACGGCGCCGAGCAGCCGGCCTACAATCCGACCGACGGCATGTTCTACATGTCCATCCCGCAGATCGGCGACGATGCGAAAAAGGGCGGCGTTGCGGTCATCGACCCGAAGACCGCTAAGCTCGTCAAGATGCTGCCGGTCGAAGGCTGTCACCCGGCAGGCCTGGCGTTCGGCCCCAAGGATGACTTCGTTCTTGGCTGCAGCGCCAACGGCAAGGAAATGCCGGCCGTGACCGTGATCATGAACGCCAAGACGGGAGCCGTCGTGGCCACCGTACCGGGCATCGGCGGCGCCGACATGGTCAACTACAATGCCAAGAACAACCAATACTACACGGCATCGCGCGACAACCCGGGTGGCCCGGCGCTCGGCGTGATCGATGCCACGACCCATAAGCTTGTCCAGACGATCCCGCAGAAGGGCGGGGCGCCCCATTCGGTGACCTCGAGCGAGGCCAACGGCCACGTCTATCTTCCGGTCGCGGCAGCGGGCGGCGGGGATGGCCTGATCCACGTCTACGCGCCGGGGTCGTAACCTCAGCTCGTCGGAAAAGCGCGCGGCCGGAGCGATCCGGCCGCGCTGGTTAGGCCTGAGGCCGCCGTTGGTCAGGAGAAGAAGAATGCGCCGCATAACACTATCGGCTGTGTTGCTGTTGCTCGGCGCGCACTACGCGTCCGCGGCCGACGTGATCATCGTATCCGCGGCAGCCGTCAAAGCGCCGCTGGACGCCGCTAAGACGCTGGCGCCTGCCGCAACCGGCAATGCCATCCAATCGAGTTTCGGTACCGCAGGCGTCGTTCGCGACAAGATCACCAAGGGCGAGCCCGCCGACATCGTGGTGCTGCCACCCGCACGGCTCGACGAACTCGTGCAGCAAGGCCTGGTGACCCCGGAGGGGCGCGCCAGCCTTGGCGTCGTCCGACTCGGAATTGCGGTGCGCAGCGGCGGCGCCAAGCCCGCGATCGCGACGGAGGCGGATATCCGCACGGCTCTGACCGCGGCGCCCTCGATCGGGCTCGCCGATCCGGCCTCCGGGGCCACCACCGGAATCTACTTCGCCAAGCTCTTGAAGCAGATGGGCCTCGACGAAACCCTCAAAGCGCGCATCAAGCTGTTCTCCGACGGCACCGCGGCCATGGAGGCCCTGGCGCGCGGCGAGGTGGCCATCGCGGCCGGCCAGATCAGTGAGATCAAGCCGGTTCAAGGCGTCGATCTCGTGGGTCCCCTGCCGGACACCTTGCAGCTGCGCACCACCTATGCGGCCGGCATCGTCAAACTGTCTCACGATGCCGATGCGGCCCGCGCCATGATCGGCTTTCTGACCTCCGCCAAAATGGCGCCCGCCTTTGCGGCTGCGGGCTTCGATCCGCCCGCCGAGCCAGGTAAAGCCGCGGCTGTCGCGCCGGTCAAACTGGAGTCCAAGCAGGGCGACTACGTGGCGCCCAATTTCCACTTCCAATCCGGCGAGACCCTTGCCGAGCTGAAGCTGCATTACACCACGGTCGGGACACCGAAGACGGATGCCGCCGGACACGTGACCAATGCGGTGCTGGCGTTGCATGGCACGACCGGCACGGGCGCAAACTTTCTAGCGCCGTCCTTGGCCAACTACCTGTTCGGGCCGGGACAAGCGCTCGATGCCGACAAATACTTCATCATCATGCCGGACGGCATCGGCCGGGGCGGGTCGAGCAAACCGAGCGACGGCTTGCACACCAAATTCCCCCATTACGGCTACATCGATCTGGTCGAGGCGCAGCACGCGCTAGTGGTGGATGGCCTCCACATCGACCATCTGCGGCTGGTGCTCGGGACCTCTATGGGCGGCATGCATGCTTGGCTCTGGGGCGAGCGTTACCCCCAGATGATGGATGCCATCATGCCGGTGGCGAGCCAGCCCGTTGCGGTGACGGGCCGCAATTATCTGTGGCGCGACCTCATCATCCAGAGCATCCGCAACGATCCTGATTGGCAGAACGGCGACTATGCCAAGCAGCCCGCTCATTTCCAGACCGTGCTGCCGATTTTCACGATCATGACGGGCTCGCCCCGGGTGCTCGAGGCAGCGGCTCCAACCCTTGCCGAAGCAAACGGATATTTCGACAAGCTGGTCGCGACCGCGCGGACGACTTACGACGCGAACGATTACCTCTATTGGTTCGAGGCGGTCGCCGACTACAACCCGGAACCGGGGCTCGACAAGATCACGGCGCGCTTGTTCGCCGTGAACTTCGCCGACGATCTTCTCAATCCGGCCCAATTGGGCGCCATGGCGCGGGTCATGCCCCGTGTCGCCAATGGCAAGTTCGTGATCGTTCCCGAAGGGCCGGACACAATCGGTCACCAGACGCTCACGCAGGCCAAAGTCTGGGCGCCCTATCTCAAGCAGCTCATGGACACACCGTGAGTAGCGGGGTCGCCACGATGGCAGCAGTCAGGACGGCCGGCGCTGACCGGAAACCAGGCAGACCAGTCATGTTCGCAAGGCTGCGCATGGGTTCGACGCCAACCACGTCTGCGCGGGCGCGGCGCTTCGCTGGAGTCCGGGCCGTGGGCGGCATGGCCGTGATCGGTTTGGCGGCACTGGTTTCTGCTTCGGTGCTGTCGACCACCGCGGCCCGGGCCGACCCCTATCCGAGCCACCCCGTGACCATCATCGTGCCGTTCGCGGCCGGCGGCTCGGCCGACGTCTATGCGCGGTTGCTGGCGCCGCAACTCCAGCAGGAGCTTGGCCAACCCTTCATCGTCGATGACCGTCCCGGCGCAGGTTCGATCATCGGCACCGACTACGTGAAATCCAGTGCCCCGGACGGCTATACGCTGCTTCTGATCTCGAACACCCACACGGTGAACGAGACCTTGTTCGAGAAGAAGCCGTTCAAGCTGATGGCTGACTTCGTTCCGGTCGCGCCCATCAATTCGTCGGACCTCGTGCTCGTGACGCGGTCGACGCTTGGGGTCAAATCCGTGGCCGACCTCATCAAGATGGCCAAGGACCAGCCCGGCGTTCTCGCCTTCGCGTCCTCGGGACCGGGCACCCCCTATCATATGGCGGGCGAACTGTTCAAAGAAATGGCCGGCGTCAATATCCTGCACGTCCCCTACAAGGGAAGCTCGGCGGCCCGGATCGACGTCATCGGCGGCCAGGTCGACATGATGTTCGACGCCCCGACCACGATGGAGGGCTTCATCAAGTCCGGCAAGATCACGGCGCTCGCCACGACGGGACTGAAAAAATCGGAAGTGCTGCCGGATTTGCCGACCGTGGCCGAGACGGTTCCGGGCTTCGACGCCGTGATCTGGCTTGGCGTCATGGCGCCGAAGGGCACACCGGACGATGTGGTCAACAAGCTGAACGCCGCCATCACCAAGATCGTCCAGAAGCCGGATGTTCAGTCGGCCTGGAAGGCGCAGGGTGCGGAGCCGATGATCATGAACCCGCAGCAGTTCGCGGAATACATGAACGGTGACATCGTGAAATGGGCCAAGGTCGTGAAGATCTCCGGCGCCAAGGTCGGCCAGTAGCCAGCCGAGGCCCAGCGACACCGTCACCGCGTTGTCCGTCTCGGCACGCGGAATGCTCGCATGGGTTGCCCACCGCCGTCATGGTCGGGCAGCGAGGTTATCCAACGACTGTCCGTGGCCCGCGAGCGTATCGCGTCGGCAGCGGCCGAAACGGAACCACAGAAGAGACTGAGCATGACGGTGCAGGTTTTGAGCGGCGGAGCCGCCAAGGGGATCGTGTCGGCCTTGCGGGCCCGGTTCGCTGCGGAGACCGGATCCGATGTCGCCGGCACCTTCAGCGCGGTCGGTGCCATGGCGGACAAGTTCCTGTCGGGTGACGCCTGCGACGTTCTGATCCTCACCGAGGTTCTGACCGAAGACCTGACGCGCCGTGGCCTGCTGGTGGCTGGCTCCGCGGCTCCCGTCGGAACCGTGCGGACGGGACTTGCGGTCCCGGCCGGCTTTGCGGTCCCGGATGTCGGAACGACGACCGCCTTCGCGGCCGCCCTCAGGGCCGCGAAGGCCGTCTATGTGCCGGACCCCTACCGCTCGACGGCCGGCGTGCATTTCCTCAACGTCTTGAAAAAAATCGGCATCGACGGCGAGGTCATGCCCAAGCTGCGGGCCTTCCCCAATGGTGAGACCGCCATGCGCAATTTGGCCGAGGACCGGGACGACGACACGATCGGCTGCACCCAGATGACGGAAATCAAACTCACCCGAGGTCTGACCCTGATCGGGCCATTGCCGAAGGAGCACGATCTGGCGACCGTTTATACCGCGGCCGTCAGCGCCCGCGCCGCGAACCCCGAGCCGGCAAGCCGGCTCGTCGCCTTGCTGACGGGATCCGACACGCGCGCGCTGCGGGCCGAATGCGGTTTCGAACTTTAAGCGGCCGGAGCGCGCGAGGCCCCCATCGAGACAGGCGGATCGCCAAGACAATGAACATCAAGGTCGGCAACCCAAAAGACGTTATCGGCGGGGCGCTTGTCCTGGTGCTCGGCCTTGCGACGGCGTTTCAGGCCTCGAGCTATGATATCGGCAGCCTGCGTCGCATGGGGCCAGGCTTTTTCCCCTTGTCGCTGGGCGTGATCCTGGCCGCGACCGGAGTACTGATCATCCTCGGTGGACGCCGGGCCGTCGAGGTCGAGGCCGCAAAAAACCTGCCGGCCGAGTGGCGGGGCTGGCTCTGCATTTGCGCCGGCATCGCGGCCTTCGTGATTCTGGGCCGGTATGGCGGCCTGGTGCCCGCGACGTTCGCCACGGTCTTCATTTCCGCGCTTGGCGATCGACAGAACTCGCTTAGGGCGGCCCTCGTCCTGGCGGTCGCGATGACTTTGGTCTGCGTCATCATCTTCTGGTGGCTGCTTCAGGTGCAGTTCCCGCTTCTGCGTTGGGGTTGAGCCATGATGGGACAAGCCCTGACGGATCTGTGGCACGGCTTCGGCGTCGCCTTGCAGCCCTCCAACCTCATGTGGTCCTTCTTCGGGGTTCTGGTCGGCAATCTGATCGGGGTGCTGCCCGGCATGGGGGCGCTCTCGGCAATCTCGATGCTGCTACCGCTGACCTATACGATGCACCCGATTCCGGCGATCCTGATGCTGGCCGGCATTTTCTACGGCTCGCAATATGGCGGCGCCATCGGGGCCATCTTGCTCAACCTGCCCTGCCACCCACCGCATGCCGTGACCTGCCTCGACGGCTATCCCATGACCCTCAAGGGCAAGGGCGGCACGGCGCTCGGCATCACGATGATCTGCTCCTTCTTCGCGGCCTCGGTCGGGATCATCGTCATGATCGTGGCCTCGCCCCTGCTGGTCCGCATCGCGTTTCAATTCGGGCCGTCCGAGATTTTCTCCATCATGCTGCTCGGCCTGCTGGCCGGCGCCACCATGTCGAGGGGCTCGCCGCTCAAGGGGGTTGCCATGACGGTGATCGGCCTCTTGATCGGGGTCGTCGGCACCGACATCAACACCGGCACCATGCGTTTCACGCTCGGCATCACCAGTCTCGATGACGGGGTCGAGCTGGTGGCTTTGGCGCTTGGCCTGTTCGGGGTGGCGGAGTTTTTGCGCAGCGTCAATCGCATGCAGAGCGTCGGCAGCACCGCCAAGATGCGCCTGCGCGACATGCGTCCGAGCCGGGCCGAACTGCGCCAGGCCTTCATGCCGATGGTGCGCGGCACCCTGGTGGGGACGCTGTTCGGCGCCATGCCGGGGACCGGCCCCACCATCACGACCTTCATCGCCTATGCGCTGGAGCGCAAGCTCGCCAAGGATCCGGAGCGGTTCGGCCAGGGCGCCATCGAGGGCGTCGCGGCCCCGGAGGCCGCCTCCCATTCCAAGACCCAGGTCGATTTCATCCCGACCATGAGTCTCGGCATCCCCGGCGACGCCGTCATGGCCCTGATTCTGGGCGCCTTGCTGATCCAGGGCATCCAACCGGGTCCTCAGCTGATCACCGAACATGCCGACCTGTTCTGGGGCCTGATCGCCAGCTTCTGGATCGGCAACGTGCTGCTGATCGTCCTCAACGTGCCGTTGATCGGGATATGGGTGAAATTGCTGCGGGTGCCGTATCGCTATCTGTACCCCTCGGCGCTGTTCTTTATCGCGGTCGGGGTCTACAGCACCAACAACAATCTGTTTCAGATCTGGGAAGTGCTGGCCTTCGGGGTGTTCGGCGCGGTGTTCTCGTCGCTGGGGTTTTCGGTCGCCCCGATCCTGCTCGGCTTCGTGCTGGGCCCCCTGGTCGAGGAGAACTTTCGTCGCGCGTTGCTGCTGTCGCGCGGCGACATGATGGTGTTCCTGCAGCACCCGATCAGCGCGACCTTCGTGGCCGCGAGCGCCCTGCTGATCGCGGCCCAACTGTTCTTCTGGCTCCGCGGCGTGAACAACAAACGGAAAAGCCGCTTCCTCGATGCGGCGGTGCCGAGGGATTCGGTAGCGGGCGAGCCCGATCTGGCGCTCGAGTAGACCGCCCGACCGAGTTCGACTGACCACCCTGCGCTAACGCGCGCCATTCGTACATTCGACATTCTACCGGGCGAAGAGTTAAGCTGATGAAGCCCGCTGCTGCTTTCGGCGCGCATGACGTTCCTTGGAGCTCGCCAATATGGAAGGACCAACACGGACACAGCCAGAACCCCCTTACTTCATGACCGGGTTTTGCGTTCTTCTGGGCGTTATTTTTATATTGTCCATGTTGGTAGGGGTGCCCTGTCGCTCGGATGGATGCGAGAGGTTTTATGACGCGATCTTTCGTGTAAGCCCTGTTACAAAATACTATGATTCCATGATTATGTTTGGAGTAGAAGAACGAGCCGCCCGATTCGGCAGTGGAATTATAAACATAAATTTCTTCATATGCATTTTGTACATATTGTTAAGAGTAATTTCTGAGTTTGTGTTGCACCAGACGCGGATTGGAAACAATTATTATTCCATAAAGCTGATCGCTGTTTTGCTATTTATATTTTTAGCTTACCCTGCCATGAATATAGACCAAACAATCAGCGTCTTTGGGTTATCGATCTATCATTCGATGTTTCAGAACGTTGTGACGATTGGGTGGTTTACGGCGGGGTTGGCGACCGGCTTTGCTGAGCTCGTCTGTCAAGGTATCGCTTACGGATACCAGCGCTCCTGCACGGCCGGGACCTCGTCCTCATAGATTAGGGCAACAGCGCGGTACAGCTCAATCCGAATTGTCCAAAGGAGAAAGCGCCCGGGTTTCCCGCTCCGGGGCGCGCGAGATGACGGCCCCTCCGCCCGAACCCGAAGGGTCCGCCAAGCGCCGGCCGGTCAGGGTGCCGGCGGCTTCACGGTGATCTGGATCGCGGAATAATAGGTCGTGACGTCGGCGATGTCGGCATCCTTCAAGGGCTTGGCGATCGTGTTCATGATCTCGCTCTTGCGCGCCTCGCTGCGATAATCGTTCAACGCCGAGACGAGATAGTCCTGCGCCTGTCCCGCGAGATTGGGGGCGCCCGGAAGCTTCGACAGGCCGTCCTTCCCGTGGCAGCTTTGGCATTGCAGCGTCTTGATCTTCTGCGCGCCCGCCTTGGCGTCGCCGTCGGCCCAGGCCGAGGTCGCAAGCAGGCTCAGGGTCAGCACGAGGGGCAGTGCCTTCGACATTGGTCACCATGAAAATGCCCCTCGCGGGTCCGCGAGGGGCAGGAGAGGGTGGTTTACTTGCCGTCGTAGGTGATGCGGTACACGGCGCCGGCGAAATCGTCCGACACGAGCAGCGATCCATCGCGCAACTGCGCGACGTCGACGGGGCGGCCGTCATATTCACCATCGGCATTGAGCCAGCCTTCCGCGAAAGGCTTGGAGCCGTCCGGGGCGGAGCCGTCCTCCTTGACCTTGGTCACCAGGACGCGGGCACCGACCGGCACGGTACGGTTCCACGAACCGTGCTGGGCCGAGAAGATCGCGCCTTGGTATTCCTTGGGGAACATCTTTCCCGTGTAGACGATCATGCCGAGGTCGGCCGCATGCGCCGCCTCCTCGACGACCGGGAACACCACATCGGCCGGCGGAGTCTGATCCTTGTATTCGACCGTGCGGGTGTGGCCGCCGCCATACCAGGGGAAGCCGAAGTTCAGTCCTGCCTTGGTGGCGTGGTTGAGCTCGCCCGGCGGGATGTCATCGCCCATGCCGTCGACCTGATTGTCGGTGAACCAGAGCGTCTTGTCCTTGGGGTTGAAATCCATGCCGACCGAATTGCGGATTCCATGGGCGAAGAGCTCGCGGTTGGAACCGTCCCGATCCATCCGCATGATGCTGCCGAGCCCGGCCTTGTAGTACATGTCGTATTTTTCGGGCGCGTAGACGTTATAGGGCTGGCCGATCGTTACATAGAGCTTGTTGTCGGGACCGACGCGGCACACGCGGGCCGAATGGTTGAAGCTCTCCTCGGAGGCCGGAATGAGGTCGCCTTGCTTGACCACCGGGCTGACCGCCACATCCGCGCTCTCATAGAAAAACTCCGCGGCGGGGAAGTTCAGAATGCGATTCTGCTCGACCGTGAACAGGAAGCCGTCTTTCGAAAAGCAGATGCCGTTGGGGTTCCTGAATTCGATCCCGGGGGCGAATTCCTTGACCTCGCCGGCGACTCCCGAGCGCGCACGGTCCGTTATGGCATAGATCTTGTTCTTGCGCGTGCTCACGAAAGTGACGACGCCCTGCGGTCCGACCGCCATCATCCGCGCGTCTGGAACCTGCGCGTAGAGGCTGATCTTGAAGCCCGGCGGCAGCTTGATGTGAGCCAGGGTTTTCTTGATGTCGGCCGCCTTGGCGGGGTCTTGTGTGATCACCGGAATGGACTTGGCCCCGGTGGACTTGAAATCCTGCATCTTATCGAAGGTGCTGGGGCTCGTTCCGGCCGGAGCCTCCGAGGGAGCCCCCTCGCTTTGCGCATGAGCGAGGCCGGTGGCGGCCAACAAGGCCCCGATGGCAACAGCTGACGTCCAACTTGCTTTCATCTTTTCCTCCCTAGAGCACGGCCGTGTTGTCCGACCTGCTCGACCCTTGAACCGGGCGGCTTCCTCCACCCTGGTTTCCTGGGTGGAACCGCTCTCTTCCCGAGGGCACCGAAGCGCCCTCGACTTGCGCGAACATAGCGGGTCGCTTCAAGCCGTTCCACCGTTCGGTGAGCGGCTAAAGCCCGCGCCAAAACCCGACCTAGTGCGGGATGATGCCCGGGAACACATATTGCTGAAGCAAGACGAGGATGCCGAGCAGCAGGGTCAGAATGACGCTGTGCTTGAACGTGCGGGCGAAAACCAGGCCCTCCTGGCCCTTGAGATTGGTGACCGAAACACCCGTCGCGATATTTTGCGGCGAGATCATCTTGCCCATGACGCCGCCCGATGAGTTCGTGGCGGCGATCAGCACGGGATTGAGCCCGAGCTGGTTGGCGGCCACGACCTGGAGGTTGCCGAACAAGGCGTTGCCCGACGTATCGCTGCCCGACAGGAAGACCGCTATCCAGCCGAGGAAGGGCGAGAGCAGCGGGAACAGGATGCCGACCGACGCGACCCCCTTGCCGAGCGTATAGGCCATGCCGGAATAGTTCATCACGAACGCCAGAGCCAGGATCATGACCACCGTCAGGATGGCGATGCGGCTCTGCCGCCAGGTCGTGGCGATCTGCTCCAGGAAGCTAGCGGCGGGTAGCCGGACGATCAGGGCCGTGATGATGGTGGACACCAAGATCGCGGTGCCGGTCGCCAGCGGCTGGAAGTCCCAAATGGCTGCATAAGGCCTGTCGCCGTAAAGCGTGATCGAGATCGCGCCGTCGAGCCCTGGCCACGGCACCTTGGTGTCGCCGATCAGGAAGACCTTGCCCGAGGTCCAGGCGATCACCACGACCGAAACCACGATCCAAGGAAGCCATCCGCTTAGGTCCGACCCGGAGGAGGGCAGCGGCTTGGCGGTTCGGATCGGGGCGATCGCAAAAAGCGGATCGGGAGCCGGACGCCAAACCTGCAGGAAGAGGAGCGTGGCCGCCAGCGAGCCCAACGAGGCCAGGACGTCGGTCAGCTTGTAGTCGATGAAGTTCGAGGTCACGAATTGCATGAGCGCAAACGATCCGCCCGCCACCAGAAGAACGGGCCAGAGTTGCGCCACCGTACGCCGGCCGCCGTAGACCGCCATGACGTAGAAGGGCAGCAGCAAGGCGATGAACGGCAGCTGGCGCCCTACCATGGCGCCGAGCGTCACATCCGACAGATGGGTGACGGCCCCCAAAACCGTGACGGGCACGCCGAGCGCGCCGAACGCCACCGGGGCCGTATTGAAGATCAGTGTGAAGGTGAGTGCTTCGAGCGGCTCGAAGCCCACCAGGATCAAAAGCGCGCTGGTGATGGCGATCGGGGTCCCGAAGCCCGCGATGCCTTCGAGCAAGGCGCCGAAACAGAAGCCGACCACGACGAGAACCACGCGCCGGTCGTTCGGCATATGGTCGACGAGCCATCGGCGGAAGGAATCGAAACGGCCGGACGCCACCGCGACATTGTAGAGCAGCAGCGCGTTCACCACGATCCACATGATGGGCCAGAGCGCGAAGACCGCGCCGTTGGCGGCGGCGTCGAGCGCCAGGCTCGGCGGCAACTGCCAAACCGCAACGGCGATGATCAAGGCCACCACCAGGCCCGCCAGGCAGGCTTGCCAAGCCGGCCTGCGCAGAATGCCGAGAAGGATCAGGACGACCGCGATCGGGATGACAGCGACCAAAAACGACAACGCAAGGCTGTCGCCGACAGGTGTCAGCAGCTGCTTGAACATTCACTCCCCCAAGTTTCTGGCGACATCAAAGAGGGCGGGATCAAACCCGTCAAGCGGTGTCGCGTGCCGTCTCGGTCAGACGAACGATTAAGATGTTAGCGGTGTCATTCGGACAACCGTTTCAGCCCATGTCGGATCAAGGTGGCGGTGGCGGCATCCTGGCCGAGCGCCGCGACCCCGTTCGCGACGGCCGCCACGGCGTTCGGCCGCGCGTAACCCAGATTGATGAGGGCCGCCACGGCGTCGTCGGCCCCGCTCGGAAGCGCTTGCGCCGAGCTGGGAACGAGGTCGCGACCCTCGGCACCCGAAAACGTCGGGACCTTGTCCTTGAGCTCGGCCACGATGCGGGCCGCGAGCTTGGGGCCGACACCGGGCGCCCGGGCCACCGCGGTCCTGTCGCCCTGCGCGATGGCAAGCGCGAGGTCGGCCGTGGCCAGCACCCCCAGGATCGCCAGCGCGACTTTCGAGCCGACCCCCTGCACGCCTTGCAGAAGGCGAAACCAGTCGCGCTCGGCATCGCCGGAAAAGCCGTAGAGGCGGATCATGTCCTCGCGCATTTGCGTGTCGATGGCCAGACTCGCGGCCTCGCCCACGGCGGGCAGGGCCCGCAGCGTGCGCGGCGAGCAGAACACCACGTAGCCGACGCCGTTGACGTCCAGGATCACGTGGTCGGGGCCCTGGCTGTCGACGACGCCCCTGAGCTTGCCGATCATGCGCTCTGCATCCGCACGCGCGCTTCGAGCGCTCGCGAGGCGCGGTGCTGGGCGTGGGTGATGGCGACCGCGAGCGCGTCGGCGGCGTCCGGGCTCGCGCCATCGCTGCGCGGCAGCAGCAC
Source organism: uncultured Lichenihabitans sp. (assembly GCA_964245915.1). Lineage (GTDB taxonomy): Bacteria > Pseudomonadota > Alphaproteobacteria > Rhizobiales > Beijerinckiaceae > Lichenihabitans. The sequence continues at coordinate 57,372 of CAXTOT010000025.1, forward strand.
TTTGAGCATCATGGCGATCTGCGCCTTCTCGGCATGGCCCGTGCCCGTGACGGTTTTTTTGACGAGGTTGGCGGAATATTCGGCGACCTCAAGGCCGGCGAGCGCCGGCACCACGAGCGCGATGCCGCGCGCCTGCCCGAGTTTTAAGGTGCCCTGCGGGTCGCGGTTGACGAAGGTCTCCTCGACGGCCGCCTCATGGGGCCGGTGCAGTTCGATCACGGCCGCGAGCGCCACATGGAGCTGACGAAGCCGCTCGCTGAGCGCACAATCCTGCTTGGGGTGGATCGATCCGCAAGCCACGAAGGACAAACGCGACCCCTCCGCCTCGATGATGCCCCAGCCGAGGTTGCGCAGGCCGGGATCGATGCCGAGGATGCGGACGGGGTGGGTCATGGCTGATGTTCCAACGGGCGATCGGACCGGGATCCCCGGCGGTTTAGCAAAGACAAGTCAGTTTCGATCAACCGCGAAGTTGCTTGCCACGCCCTTCTCCCCTTGTGGGAGAAGGTGCCCGAAGGGCGGGATGAGAGGTTGTCACGTCACACCGAAACCCCTCATCCGGCGCTGCGCGCCACCTTCTCCCGCGAGGCGGGAGAAGGGTCTCACCTCCAGCGTCACGCCTGCATCTTGGCCACGAGCGCGTCGGACACCTCGAAATTGGCATAGACCTTCTGGACGTCGTCATTGTCCTCGAGATTGCCGACGAGCTTCAAAATCTTCTCGCCCGCCTCGTCGTCGACGGCAATCGTGTTCTGCGGCCGCCAGACGAGCGCGGTGCGGCGCGGCTCGCCGAACTTCTCCTCCAGCACCTTGGCCACGTCTTTCATGCCCTCGATCGTGGTGATCACCTCGTGGCCCTCGTCGGACAGCGTGGCGTCGTCGGCGCCGGCTTCGAGCGCGGCCTCCATCATGGCGTCCTCGGAGGCCACCTTGGCGTCATATTCGATGAGCCCGACGCGGTCGAACATGAAGGAAACGGCGCCGGTTTCTGCAAGCGCACCCCCCGATTTGGTGAAATAGGAGCGCACTTCGCCCGCCGTCCGGTTGCGGTTGTCGGTGAGGGCCTCGATGATCACGGCCACGCCGCCCGGCGCATAGCCCTCGTAGCGGACCTCGTCGTAGTTTTCGCCGTCGCTGCCCGCCGCCTTCTTGATGGCGCGTTCGATATTGTCCTTGGGCATGTTTTCGGCCCGCGCCGCCAGCACGGCGGAGCGTAGGCGGGCGTTCATGTCGGGATCGGGCAGGCCGAGCTTGGCCGCAACCGTGATTTCGCGCGCCAGCTTGGAGAAAACCTTGGAGCGCACCGCGTCCTGCTTCCCCTTTTTGTGCATGATGTTCTTGAACTGACTATGCCCGGCCATGGCGTTTCCCGATCAGGCGCCATTGGCGCCACATGTTCGAAGCGATTCTATCGCTGTGGCCCGGTTATGGGAAGAATCCTGGCGTTCCCGTCCCGGGTTCAGTTCTTGCGCGCCACCGTGAAGCGCGCGGCTTCGGCCAGAATCGCGGCTTTGTTGCCGAGGCCGAGGTCCGCCAGCGCGGCTTGCGCCTCGCCTGCCAAAGCGTCGCGGCGCGCCTTGGCGGCGTCGAGGCCGAGCGCCGACACCAGCGTTGCCTTGTTGCGCCCGGCGTCCTTGCCGGCAGCCTTGCCGAGCGTCGCGGCATCGCTTTCGGTATCGAGAATATCGTCCGCCACCTGGAAGGCCGCGCCGAGTGCCCGGCCATAGCGGCTCAACGCGGCCCGATGAGCCGCCGTGGCCCGGCCCATGATGGCGCCCGCCTCGACCGCGTAAAGCAGCAGCGCCCCGGTCTTCATCGACTGCAGCCGCATGATGTCGGGTGCGGCATGGGGCTCGGTGGCTTTCTCGGCCTCGAGATCGAGCGCCTGCCCGCCCACCATGCCGCCGAGCCCGGCTGCCCGGGCCAGTCCGAGCACGAGATCGACGCGCACTTGCGGGTCGGCGTGGGTGGGCGCGTCGGCCACGACGTCGAACGCGTAGGTCAGAAGCCCGTCGCCGGCCAGGATGGCGGTCGCCTCGTCGAACGCGATATGGGCGGTCGGGCGACCGCGCCGCAGCGCGTCGTCGTCCATGGCGGGCAGGTCGTCGTGCACGAGCGAATAACAGTGGATCATTTCCAGCGCCGCCCCGGCCCTCAACGGGCCCTCGCCCTCGACCCCGAACAGCCGAGCGGTCTCGACCAACAGGAAGGGTCGCAGCCGCTTGCCGCCGCCGAGGCTCGCGTAGCGCATGGCCTCACGCAGACGCGAGGGCCGCGCGACCTCGCCGGTGAGCGGGACTTCTCCGAGCAGCCGGTCCAGCATGGCTTCGATCTCGTCCGCCACGGCGCCGAGGCGCATGTTGAAATCGGTCGGCAACGGGTCACCGTTCATCGGTCGTCCTCTCCTGGTCGAAACCCGGCCGCGGTTGCGACGCGATCTGCCGTTGGGTTCCGAGCCTTGCGCTTGCTCGCGAGCCGCCGAGCGGCCCAGCCTCGCCTCGCGTTATTTTCCAACCGCCCGGATGGGTCAAGCCGCACGCAATGGCCAAGACGCCCGCGCCTTGTTAGAACCGCGCCAGAAACAAGGTTGGGAGCAATGCGATGCGCCGCGCCAGTGTCAGGCGTCAGACAAAGGAAACCACCATCGAGGTTACGGTCGACCTCGACGGGACGGGGCAGGGCGACATCGCGACCGGGGTCGGTTTCTTCGATCATATGTTGGATCAGATCGCCCGCCATTCCATGATCGACCTCACCGTCAAGGCGACGGGCGATCTGCACATCGACATGCACCACACCGTGGAGGACACCGGGATCGCGCTCGGGCAGGCGATCGCCGAGGCGCTGGGCGACAAACGCGGCATCACCCGCTACGCCGATGTGCATCTGCCCATGGATGAGACGCTGACCCGCGTGGCGCTTGATTTCTCGGGCCGGCCCGTTCTGGTTTTTCGCACCCGCTTTTCGAACGCCACCATCGGGGCCTTCGATACCGAACTCGTGCGCGAGTTCTTCCAGGCCCTGGCGGTCCACGCGCAACTCACCTTGCATGTCGAAACCCTGTATGGGGACAACAATCATCACATCGCCGAATCCTGCTTCAAGGGATTGGCCCGCGCCTTGCGTGTGGCCGTGGCGATCGACGAGCGCCAGGCGGACCGTATCCCGTCCACCAAAGGGTCGCTCGCAGGTTGAGGTTTGGGGCCAATGCCGATCTATACCGTTCACGTGCCGCGCGCCGCCGCGGATGCGTTCGAGACCGCCGACCGCGCGGCCTTCATCCGTGAGGGGTTCAACGGTTGGGCCTTTGTGTTCGGGCCGCTTTTCCTGCTCCGCCACCGGGCCTGGCTCGCGGCGGCGGTCTGGTTCGTCCTGGTGATCGGGGGAGGGTGGCTCGCGGCCCAGCTTCATCTCCCTGGGTCGGCCAGGTTTGCGCTTTTGGTTCTCCTCGAACTGTTCGTAGGTCTCGAAGGCAATACGTTCAGGCGGCTCGCGCTGGGTCGGCGCGGCTTCGACTTCGCCGATGTGGTGGCGGGATCGCGGCGCGCCGATAGCGAATTGGCATTTTTCCGCAGGCGGGAGGTCCGCCCGTCCGTCGCGGTGCCGGCTCATTCGGCCCGGCCGATGCGGCCTGCTGCCGAGCCCGATCGCGTGATCGGCCTGTTCCCCTCCCAGGAGGGCTGACCCGGTGAGCGTCGCCATCGTCGATTATGGCTCCGGCAATCTCAATTCGGCCCAAAAAGCATTTGAGCGCGCGGCCCGGGAGAGCGGGTTCGATGGCGCCATCGAAGTGACGGCCGACCCCGATCGCCTGCGCGCGGCCGAGCGCATCGTGCTGCCGGGCGTCGGGGCGTTCGCGGATTGCATGCGCGGGCTGAACGCCGTGCCGGGACTGCTCGAGGCATTGACCGAAGCGGTGCGACGGGACGGTAAGCCTTTTTTGGGCATCTGTGTCGGCATGCAATTGTTGGCGACGCGCGGCCGCGAGCATGTGGCGACCGAGGGCCTCGGTTGGATTGGCGGCGAGGTCCGGCCCATCCAGCCCACCGATCCGCGCCTAAAAGTGCCGCACATGGGCTGGAATACGCTTGAGGAAGCTAGACCGCACCCGCTGCTTGCCGGCATCCCCACCGGCGAGGACGGCCTGCACGCCTATTTCGTGCATTCCTATCAGCTCTCCCCCACCGACCCCGCAGACATCGTGGCCACGACCGATTATGCCGGGCCCGTCACGGCCGTGGTGGCGCGCGACAATGTGGCGGGCACGCAATTTCATCCGGAAAAGAGCCAGACGCTCGGGCTCGCGCTCATCGCCAACTTCCTGAGGTGGCGCCCGTGATCCTCTATCCCGCGATCGATCTCAAGGGCGGCGAATGCGTGCGCCTCGTCCATGGCGACATGGACCGCGCCACGGTGTTCAATACCGATCCCGCCGCCCAGGCGGCGGAATTCGAGGCTCAGGGGTTCGAATATCTCCACGTCGTCGATCTCGACGGCGCCTTTGCGGGGCAGCCCGTCAATGCCGCAGCGGTCGAAGCCATCCTGGCCCGGGTCGCGATGCCGGTGCAGTTGGGCGGCGGCATCCGCGAATTGCGCACGATCGAGGGATGGCTGGCGCGCGGGGTGCGGCGCGTCATCATCGGCACCGCGGCGGTGCGCGACCCCGACCTCGTGCGCGAGGCCGCCCGGCTTTTTCCCAACCAGGTCGCGGTCGGCATCGACGCGCGCGACGGCACGGTGGCGGTGGAGGGCTGGGCCATGGCGTCGCAGATCTCGGCCCCCGACCTCGGCCGGCGGTTCGAGGATGCCGGGGTGGCGGCCGTGATCTACACCGACATTTCACGCGACGGCGCCCTGATGGGGCTCAACATCGAGGGCACGATCGCGCTCGCCGAGGCCATCGCGATTCCGGTCATCGCGTCGGGCGGGCTTGCCTCGCTGGCCGATATCGAGCGGCTGCTGGCGCCCGATTGCGCCAAGATCGCGGGCGCCATTTCGGGCCGCGCCCTTTATGATGGGCGGCTCGATCCCACGGAGGCGCTGAAGCTCATTCGGGACTACGGAAAACAGGCCGCCTGATGCTCAAATCCCGCATCATCCCCTGCCTCGACGTGAAGGACGGGCGCGTCGTCAAGGGCGTCAATTTCGTCGACCTGCGCGACGCGGGCGATCCGGTCGAATGCGCCATCGCCTATGACGCCGCGGGGGCGGACGAACTCTGCTTTCTCGACATCACGGCCAGCCACGAGGATCGCGGCATCCTGTTCGACGTGGTGCGCCGAACTGCGGCGGCCTGCTTCATGCCGCTCACGGTGGGGGGCGGCATCCGGGCGGTCGAAGATATCCGGCAGCTGCTGCTGGCGGGGGCCGACAAGGCCTCGATCATGACGGCCGCGGTGCATAACCGGGATTTCGTGCGCGAGGCGGCCGAAAAGTTTGGCTCGCAATGTATCGTGGTGGCGGTGGATGCAAAGCGCGTGTCGCCCGAGGGCGCGCCACCCCGCTGGGAGGTGTTCACCCACGGCGGCCGTCGCCCGACCGGGCTTGATGCCGTGGCCTATGCGCGGGAGGTGGCGGAACTCGGGGCGGGGGAAATCCTGCTCACCTCGATGGACCGCGACGGCACCAAGA
>CAXTOT010000026.1:0-61584 GCA_964245915.1 uncultured Lichenihabitans sp.
GGGTTGGCCTTGCCGATGATCCGCGTTCGATAGGTCTCCCAATCCACCTCGACCCCGAGCGGGGTGAAGATGGTGTTGAAGGCCTTGAAATGGAGGTGGTCGGTCTCGACGAGCGTGCCGTCGAGATCGAAAAGCAGCGTGGCGGGCATGCGGTGGGTCGGACCTGTCGCGAGGGCGGGGACGGAGGCTGTCTTACACGCTGCGGCTGGCAGCTGAAACAGCGTTAGGCGCGAGCCCAGCTCCCGGCTAGGCTGGCCGTGTCCAGGGATTTAGCAGCGGAACGCCAGTCGGCGCAAAATCCGAAACGTTTCGGGTCACGACCGTGAGGCCGTGCGTCAACGCGGTCGCGGCGATGAGAGCATCGCGTTCCCCGAGCCGATCGGGAACATGAAGGCCTGCGCAGCGCCGCGCGACCGCGGTGTCAATGGCGAGGACACGTCCCTCGAACGTCGGCAGGACATGGTCCTCCAGCCAGACGCGAAGCATGAAGCCTTGCGCCGCATCACGCCGCTCCATCGCCGTCACGCCTTGTTCCAGCTCGATGACCGTGATCGCCGACACAAAGAGGGTCGGCGGACTGGCCGTGGCCGCCCAGGAGACCACGTTGCGGTCAGATTTGCCGGTCTTGGCCTTGCGCAACTCGGAAATGACGTTCGTGTCGAGCAGATACATCAGGAGAGGTCGGCCGCGCGGGAAACAGGGCCACGCAAGCGCGGCGGATCGAAGTCGATGTCCGGACCCTCCGACATGGCCAGCATGTCGACGATGGAGACCGTGCCGCCGGTCAGCTTCAGGTAGTCGTCCATCGTTAGAAGGACATGCGCGGGCCGGCCCCGATCCGTGATGAACACTGGGCCGTTTCTTGTGGCTTTCTTCGCCTGACTGGAATCTTGGTTGAACGCCCGGCTGGACATGGTCGTGATGGGCATCGCCAGACCTCTTTAGGCGTGTAGGTACGTTTCTATATCGGCGCATTGCCGCGTGCGTGCAAGTGGCAAAGTCGCGCTCGCCCGCTCCCTCTCGGACAATGGTGGGGAGCGTGCGGTTGGTTCCTCCGGGCTTTCCCGCTATGCAACGTCCAGCGTGTCGCTTCCATGACAAGCAACGAGGTCCGATTGTCCTTCGCCGCCGAGCGTGACACCCCCAAAGCCGTCACGCGCTTCCTGACCCGGATCGAGGACCGCAGCTGCCTGATCGGCATCGTGGGGCTCGGCTATGTCGGCCTGCCTCTGGCGCTCGCGGCCGCCAAGGCGCGCTTCCGGGTGCTCGGCTTCGACATCAACTCTCAACGCGTGGCCCAGCTCAACCGGGGCGAGAGCTTCGTCAAGCATATCCCGACCGAGGCTATCAACGCGGCGGCCCGCGACGGCCGGTTCGCCGCGACCGACGACTTCTCCCGCCTCGACGAGCCGGATGCGATCCTGATCGCGGTGCCGACGCCGCTGACCCGGCAGCGCGAGCCCGATACCTCGTTCATCGAAAAAACGGCACGGTCCATCGCGGCCCGGCTTCGCCCCGGCCAATTGATCGTGCTGGAATCCACGACCTGGCCCGGCACCACGCGCGAACTCGTGCGCCCTATCCTAGAGGCCGGCGGCCTGCGCTGCGGCACGGATTTCTTCCTCGCCTTCTCGCCCGAGCGGGAAGATCCCGGCAATGCCGATTACCAGACCTCGACCATCCCCAAGGTCGTGGGCGGCGAGGACGCCCATGCGCTGGCTCTGGCGGAAGCGCTCTACACCAAGCTCGTGGTGCGCACCGTGCCGGTCTCCTCGACCGCCACCGCCGAAGCTGTGAAGCTGACCGAAAACATCTTTCGTTCGGTCAATATCGCGCTCGTGAACGAACTCAAGGTCATCTACGAGCCGATGGGCATCGACATCTGGGAAGTGATCGAGGCCGCGAAAACCAAGCCGTTCGGCTTCATGCCTTTCTATCCCGGCCCGGGGCTCGGTGGCCATTGCGTGCCGATCGACCCCTTCTATCTCGCCTGGAAGGCGCGCGAGTTCGAGACGCCGACCCGCTTCATCGAACTCGCGGGCGAGATCAACACGGCCATGCCCCATTATGTGGTGGACCGGCTGGCGCGGGCGCTCGACACCCAGGGCGGGCGCGGGTTGCGCGGCGCAAAAATTCTCGTGATCGGGGTCGCGTACAAGAAGAACATCGAGGATACCCGGGAAAGCCCTTCCCTGCGGCTGATGGAACTGATCGAGGGCCGCGGCGCCACGGCCGATTTCCACGACCCGTACGTGCCCGAAATCCCGCCCACGCGGGAGCATCCGGCCTTTGCGGGGCGGCGATCCTGTGCCCTGGAGCCGGAAGCCGTCGCGGCCTACGACGCGATCCTGATCGCGACCGACCATGACGAGGTCGACTATCCCGCACTGGTGGCGCGCGCCCGGCTGGTCGTCGATACCCGCAATGTTTGCGCGCGAGCAGGGCTACAGGGCGGCCATATCGTGAAGGCCTGAGCGGCCGGCAGCACCGGGCGGTTAAGCCCCTGATCCGAAATAGGCGCCGAATTCCTTCCCGATCGCCAGACGATATTCAGAATTTGATGTGCATGGTGGAGCGTGCGCCCGAGAGGCTCCGGCAATGGTCAAGTTCCTTAAATCCTTCCTTCGCGAAACGAGCGGGGCCACGGCAATCGAGTACGGTCTCCTCATTGGGCTGCTTTCGGCCGTGATCGTTGCCTCGCTGACAACCATCGGGCTGCACATCGGCAACAAATTGAATATTCTCGGCGCGGCATTGAATTGAGGGCCCAGCGCGAGACAGCACGCCGGACCTTGGCGACTTTGGCTCGATAGCCGGGTCATCGCAACGATCGAGTTCTAAGCGGCTTCCGCCGTGGCGCCCATCAGTTTGCGGGCCTCCGCGGCCGTGATGGCCTTGCCGAAGGCAAAGCCCTGCGCGTATTCGCAGCCGAGTTGCGAGAGTTCGATGACGTCGCTTTCCGATTCGGCGCCTTCGGCCACCACCTCCATGCCGAGATCGTGGGCAAGCGCCACGATGGAGCGCAGGATCACCGGACGGCTTCCCCTGCCGTTGTGCCGCACGAAGGATTGATCGATCTTGATCGTGTCGAAGGGGAAGCGCTGCAGATACGACAACGATGAGTAGCCGGTGCCGAAATCGTCGAGCGACAGGCCGGCGCCAAGATCCTTGATCCGCTGCAGCATCTGGGCCGCATATTCGGGATTTTCCATCATCAGGCTCTCGGTCAATTCGAGCTTGAGCGAATGGCGCAGCACACCCGACCGGGTCAGCACGGCCTTCACGTCGCCGAGCAGATCGTGCCGCAGCAATTGCCGCGACGAGACGTTCACGCTGGCATAGATGGGCGGCGACACGTCGAGGGCCTGCTGCCAGGACGCCAGTTCGCGGGCCGTGCGGTCCATGGCGAAGAGGCCGAGGTCGACGATGAGGCCGGTCTTCTCGGCAAGCGGGATGAATTCGGAGGGCGGCAGGAGACCCAGCCTGGGATGTTCCCAGCGCAGCAAGGCCTCGAAGCCCGCGATGGTCCGATCCTCGAGCCGGACGATCGGCTGGAAATGTACCTTGATCTCGTTGCGCTCCAGCGCGCGACGCAGTTCCGTGTCGAAAGCGTGGCGGTCGGGCCGAAGCGCCCGCATACCGGTGCGATAAAGTTCGATCCTGTCGCCGCCGGCCCGCTTGGCGTTGGCCATGGCGATTTCCGCGTCCTTCAGCATGTCTTCGCGCTTGGCGTGACCTTGCGGGTCGTAAAGCGCGATGCCGATCGAGGCCGTCAGCGCGATCTCGAAATTGGCAAAGGCCACGGGAGTATTGAGCGCACGGCGGATCGTGTCGGCGAGAAGCACGATCTGATCCGACTGTTGTTCCGACGTGATGATGAAGGCGAATTGATCGCCGCCGATCCTGGCCATCGTGTCCTGCGGGCGCATCAGGCGCCCGAGCCGGCGCGCAATGGTGAGCAGGATCGAATCGCCCACCGACAAGCCGACCTGGTCGTTGATCTGCTTGAAGCGGTCGATATCGAGCGACACTACAGTCGGCCGCACGTGATCGCCGTCCCGAGCGACCTGCAAGCTCGCGTCGAGTCTGTCGAAAAAGAGTTCGCGATTGGGCAGCCCGGTCAGGCTGTCGTGGACCGCATCGTGGAGCAGGCGGTCCTCCGCGGCCTTGATGTCGGTGACGTCGGACAGCGTGCCGATGACGCGGATCACCTCGCCATCGCGGCCCACCACCGGGCGGGCCTTCAGCACGAAGGTGAAATATTGGCCATCGGCGGCCCGGAGACGGAAATCCTGGGCGATTCGGCCGCATCGCTGTTCGAGCACCGTGTCGAGACAGGCGCGGTAGCGATCCCGATCCAGCGAATGCAGCCGATCGAACCAGCCCGAAGCCGGTCCTTCGAGCTCGCCACGCGCAAGTCCGAGTTGCGCCTCCACCTCGGGACTGACGAAAATCCGATCGGCGCCGACGTCCCAATCGAAGATGATGTCGCCGGCGCCCGTCAGGGCCAAGGCCTTGCGTTCCGAATCCGAGACCACGCCGTGCGCCATACCGCCGATCGCGAAGGCGTTCTGCATGATGGTGAAACCGATCAGCATGACGATGAGCACCAGCCCCCCCATCAAGGCGGGCGAGACGAGATCGTTGGTCAGCGAGCCCGCCACCGTGAACCCAGCGGCCGCGACCCACACCAGCAGCAAGAACCACGTCGGGATCAGCATGACGGCGCGGTCGTAGCCGTGGGTCGACAGGTAGATCACCAGGATGAAACCCACCGCCGCCACGGTCGCGAGCATGATGCGCGCGATGCCGGCCGCCACCGGGGCGTCGAACAGGGCAAAGCCGATCAGGGCCGCCAGAAACACCAGCCATCCCGCCGCGATATGCGAATAGCGCACGTGCCAACGGTTGAGGTTCAGATAGGCGAACAGGAAGACCAACAGGGTCGCGGCGAGACTGGCCTCGGCCACGGCGCGCGACACCCGATCGGCCTCGCCGCCGACCGTGAACATCTTCTGCCAGAAACCGAAATCGATACACACATAGGCCAGCACCGCCCAGGCCAGCGCCGCGGCGGCCGGAAAGATGATGGCGCCCCTCACCACGAAGACGATGGTGAGGAACAGGGCGAGCAGACCCGCGATGCCGATCACGATGCCTTTGTAAAGGGTGAGGCTGGTCAGCTTGTCCTTGTAAGCGTCAGGCTCCCACAGCGTGATCTGCGGCAGGCTCGCGGACCGCAGCTCGGCCACGTAGGTGACCGTCGCGCCCGGATCGAGCGTGACGCGAAACACGTCCGCGTCCGTGCTTTCCACGCTTTCGGGGGCAAAACCTTGGCTGGCCGTGATGGCCGAAATGCGCACCGTGCCGAGATCCGGCCAGATCACGCCCGAGCCCACCAGCCTGAAATGAGGCGCAACGATCAAGCGTTCGAGCTGCTCGTCCGAATCGTTCGTCAGCGCGAACACGATCCAATTGGGTTGCGTGCCGGCTTGTTTGGCCCCGACCTCGATGCGCCGGACGATGCCGTCGGCTCCGGCCGCGGTCGAGACCTGAATGCGGTCGCCCTGGTCGTTGTACCGCTCGACCGAACGCGTGAGGTCGATGGCACGGCTGTCGACCGGAACCCGGACCGACTCGATCGCCTGCACGGATCCGGTCGCACCCAGCAGGGTGACGCAGATCAGCAGCAGGATCGTCAGGGCGTGGAAGGGACGCACGATATGGATGAAGGGTTCGGCAGCGCTGGGGGACAAGGGCGAGCGGGCCGCCACATCGAGACCTGCGGCTCGCTCGCGTCGGTACCCCAACTGGTAGCGAGCCGGTGCGGCAAGCGCAAGGCAGAGCTGTAGGTTGCCGGGTCCCTCCGCGGACCGCTGGGTCCTTGCCGATGGACAGCCCGGAACGCGTCGCTTATCAGGGGGCGCATGTTCAACAGCCTCTACCGGTGGGTCTTGGCCCTGGCCGATAGCCCGCACGCCCCGTGGGCGCTGGCCGCGGTTGCGTTCGCCGAGAGCTCGTTCTTTCCGATCCCGCCCGACCTGATCCTGGTTCCCATGACGCTGGCGCGGCCGGAACGCGCCTGGCGCTATGCCGCCATCGCGACGCTGGCGTCGGTGGCGGGCGGTGTCCTGGGCTATGCCATCGGGGCCCTGCTGTATGACACGCTCGGGCACTGGCTGATCTCGGTCTACGGCTATGGGTCGAAGCTCGACTCGCTCCGGGAGTTCTACGCGAAGTGGGGCGCGTTATTCATCCTCATCAAGGGCTTGACGCCGATTCCTTACAAGCTGGTGACGATCGTCAGCGGCCTGCTCGGCTATAATTTCGTGCTGTTTGTCGTGTTGTCGATCGTGACGCGCGGCGCTCGTTTCTTCATCGAGGCGGGTTTGCTGGGTCGCTACGGCGAGTCCATCAAGGGGGCGCTCGACCGCCACTTCGCGGCGATCCTCTCGGGCTTCCTGGCCGTGGTGGTGCTCGGTTTCTGGATTGCGGCGCGTTGGATGTAAGCGCGCCCACCCGACCGCGCATGGTGGGCAGCACCAGGCTGGCGCTGCTGATCACGCTGGCGGCTGTGCTGACCATCGCGGCGGTCTGGGCTTTCGAGCGTGCCGGCTATACGCCGTGCGAACTTTGCCTGCTGGAACGCAAGCCTTTCTACGCCAGCCTCCCGGTTGGACTTGTGACCGCCTATGCGGCGCACACGGGTTGGTGGCGCACTACCCGCCTCTTGTTCGCCGTTCTGATCGTCGTGTTTGCGATCAGCGCCGGGATCGCGGCCTATCACGCTGGCGTCGAGTGGAACTTCTGGGCCGGGCCCTCGGGCTGTTCCGGCGCGGTACAGGTCACCCCAAAGGTCGAGGATTTCCTGAAACAGCTCGATACCGTCAAGGTGGTGCGCTGCGATCAGGCGGCGCTGAGGGTGTTCGGGCTCTCGCTCGCGGGCTGGAACGTCTTGGCGTCGCTGTTCCTTGTCGTTGTGGCCGCCATCGGCCTAAGGGGCGCAACCTTGTCGCTGCTCCAGCGCCGTTGAGTGATCACCGAGCTCGTGACCGGGCGCCAGCCGGCAGCCGTTGTCGAGGCTCGATTCGATCTGCATCGTGGCGTGATCGATCCCGAACCGCTGATGCAGCGCGTCGGCGGTGCCGGTGAGAAATCCGTCACCGGGACAGCCTTCCGGCATGACCAGATGGGCCGTCATGGCACATTCGGTGGTGCTCATCGGCCAAATGTGCAGGTCGTGCAGCTCGCACACGCCGGGACGGGCCAGCAGGAAGGCCCGCACTGCCGCGGGTTCGATGGCAGGCGGCACCGCCTGCATCGACATCGCCAAGCTGTCGCGCAGCAACCCCCAGGTTCCGGCCACGATCAGGCCGTTGACGACGAGGCTGGTCACGGGATCGACCCATAGCCATCCGGTGAGCAAGATCATCCCACCCGCCGCGATCACCCCGATCGACACCAGCGCGTCGGCCGCCATATGCATATAGGCGCCCTTGAGGTTGAGATCGTTCTTGCGACCGGCGGCGAACAGCCAGGCCGTGACCCCGTTCACCAGCACGCCGGCGGCCGCGACCGCCATGACGGTTCCACCCGCAACCATGGCGGGATCGAACAGCCGCTGGATGGCCTCCAGGCTGAGGGCTCCGACCACGATCAGCAGCACCACGGCGTTGAACAAGGCGGCCAGGATCGAGGAGCCACGCAGCCCGTAGGTGAAGCGTGCCGTCGGCGAGCGTCTGGCCAGGGTGCTCGCGAGCCAGGCCACCAAAAGGCCCAGCACATCGCTGACGTTGTGGCCAGCGTCGGCCAGCAGGGCGACCGAATGGCCGTAGAGGCCCGCCCCGGCCTCGACCAAAACGAAAGCGGCATTGAGTCCGATCCCGATGGCAAAGGCGCGGCCGAAGTTTGCGGGTGCGTGCCCATGGCCGCCCGATCCGTGCCCGTGGCCATGCCCAGCATGGTCGTGGGTCGCGTGATCATACGCGTCGCGGCCCGGTTGCGGGTGGTCGTGTCCGCCGCAATCGGCATGGTCATGCGCGGGATGTGTCATCGAGGTCCCGTGGGGCGGAGGCAGCATGGCCCCGCCTTTACCACAGCGCCTGTGTCGACGCCAAAAGCCGGCTCGGCTTTGAGGTCAGCGCACCCTGACCTGAGGCGACACCGACATGCCGGGTCCGAGTTCCACGTCCGGGCGTTGATTGAAGGTCATCTTCACCGGGATGCGTTGCACGACCTTGACGTAGTTGCCCGTCGCGTTCTGGGCCGGCAAGAGGCTGAACGCCGTCCCGGAGCCCGCCTGGATGCTGTCGACGCGGCCCGGATAGGTCTTGCCGTAGGCATCGATCTCGATGTCGACGGGCTGGCCCACCCGCATGTCGGCCAGTTGGGTTTCTTTAAAATTGGCCGTGACCCAAACATCGATGGGGACCAGCACCATCAAGGCTTGCCCCTGCGTCGCCGTGAAGCCGACCGCGCCGGTCAGCCGCGTCACGCGGCCGTCCGCCGTGGCGTGGATCACGGTTCTGGTCAGATTGGCGTCGGCGGTCGCCTTCTGGGCATTCGCCTCCTCGACCTGGGCTTCGGCGCTGCGGCGCTGCGCTTTTAGGGCGCCGATCTGCTTGTCTGCCGCGTTCCGGCTGGCGATTGCGGCGTCCAGGGATGCCTGTTTCTGGGTGAGATCGGACGCGGTCTGCTGCGCCTGCTGCACGGTTCCATAGCCGCTCTTTACGAGCTCCTGCGCCCGCGTGTTCTGGTCCCTGGAATAGGAAAGGGCGGCCTCCGCTTCCGCCACCTGCTGCTCGGCCTGCTTCAGTTGCGACTTTTGGGCGCTAACCTGGGCGTCGTCTTGCTCGACGATGGCCTGGGCTTGGTCGATCTGCCCCTGCGCGCTCTCTACGGCGGCCGTGTAATTGCGGTCGTCGATGCGGGCCAGCACGTCGCCTGCGTGGACGACCTGGTTGTCGGTAACGGGAACCTCGACGATGTTGCCGGTCACTTCCGCGCTCACCGAGACCGGGCGGGCGTCGATGAAAGCGTCATCGGTGCTCTCGAAGTGACGAGCGTTGAGGTACCAAAGCACCCCCGCCACGATGGCCGCGATGAGCACGATGGTGCCCACGATGATGGCGATGGGATGTCGGCGCCAGAACGGACGCTTGGTTTGGCGCGCGTGCTCTTGATCGGTCCCCTCTGGTTCGGCCGGCGCCTCGACGGCGCCGTCCTCCTTTAGCGACCTTGGCTCGTTTGCATCTTTGGCGGGCGCGGCGTCGCCCCGATCCTGCTTACCGAGAAGCAGGAGGTCGCGGTCGGTTTGAGGGGCATCTTTGGGTTTGTCGAGCACTGTCCGGCCTTTAGGTTTTTGTTGGCCTAACCGGCCATGACGCGTCTTGGTTCCGTGGCCAGCGTCGGCGAACGCGTACCAGGAATGAAGCCGTCGAAGGCCGCCCAGAATTGATCGCGAAAGCGGTCCTGCTCCATCAGTATCTCATGTTCCGCATGCGGAATGACGATCAACCGGCCGGCTTTGAGACGGGTGCAGAACCGCTCGGTCGCGCGGGTCTCGACCACACGGTCGGCCCCGCAAGCCACCACGAGGACCGGGGTCACGATCCTTCGTGGAAATTCGAGATCCGTGTAGGCCGCCATGGCCCGCATGGCAGCATGCAACCAACCCTGTGTCGGGGCGCCCAGCGCCAAGTCGGGCGCCGCGGCGACGAGCGCCGAGAAAGCCGCGTAACGCCTCGGGTCGGAGGTCAGCAGATTGCCGGTGAAGGGTTGCATCATGACGGACCGGCGCCCCCCGCCCGGAACATACATGGCGCCGAGACCGAAGATCGAGGCGGCGGCCGCCATGGCCCGGATCGCGCGGACCGCTTTCAGGCCGTAGACCTCCATCATGGGAGCCGAGAGCACGACGCGCTCGAATAGACAATCTGTCCGCGCCGCGTGATCGATCAGGATGGCCCCTCCCATGGAATGGCCGATCGCGAACCAAGGCTTTGGGCAGAACGGTTCGAGAACGGTGGCCCCGAGGGCGTCGAGATCGAGTTGGTAGTGGCTGAAATCTTTGATGTGACCCTTGCGGCGATCGCCGAGAAGCCGCGACGACCCGCCCTGGCCGCGCCAGTCGAACGCCACCGCTGCGAAACCCCGCCGCAGCAGGTCATCCACCACTTCGGCATATTTCTCGATGAACTCGCCGCGTCCGTTGCCGATCACGACCGTACCGGGGCAGGGTAATCCGGCGCGCGGCTGCTCCACCCACCGCGCGACACGCAGTTCTGCCCGTTCCGCCCGGATCAGCTCGACGATGGCGTTCGGCGGAATGGGGTTCTCGGGGATCTCCACGAGTTGCATGTCGTTCCTCGATTTCCTACCACCGCTTGTCTACTTGAGGCGGCGCTGGGGCGAAAGCTCAGCGGCGGCCGATCAGGAGGAAGTGTCATGACGGAGCGATGGAAACATGACGGGGTCCGGGTCATCCCGGGGCATAGCCTCGATCCCAACGTGCCGCAGACGGCCGGCATGGACCGGAGAGGCGCGATCGATTTCGCCCGCGCCGGGGCGCAAAAACTCTGGGCCGGCACCGTGACGATCCACCCCGACGCCAAGACCGGCGCGCACCATCATGGCGCGCTGGAAAGCGTGATCTTCGTGCTGCGCGGCAAGGCGCGCATGCGCTGGGGCGATCGACTGGAATTTACGGCCGAGGCGGGACCCGGCGATTTCATTTTCGTGCCGCCCTACGTGCCCCACCAGGAGATCAACGCCAGCCCCGACGAGGTGCTGGAATGCGTCCTGGTGCGCAGCGACGGCGAGGCCACGGTGGTGAACCTCGACATCGAGGCGGTGGAAAAGCCCGAACTGGTTCCCTGGATCGACCCGATCCACAAGGGTTGAGCATCCTGGTCGGCGCGCCCCAAGCGGCGTGTCTTGCTTTGCAGCCTATGCGCCCACGATCACCACGCTGGCGCTGGCCCCGATCCGGCTCGCCCCGGCCGCAACCATTCGTTCGGCATCGGCACGGGTTCGGATGCCGCCCGAGGCCTTGACGCCAAGCCGGTCCCCGACGACGGCGCGCATCAAAGCCACGTCATGAACCGTGGCGCCCGCGGCGTTAAAACCGGTCGAGGTTTTGACGAAGTTGGCGCCCGCGTTCTCGGCCAACCGGCAGGCCAGGCGTTTCTCCTCGTCGGTCAGCAGACAGGTCTCGATGATGACCTTGAGGAGCGCCGCGCCGCAAGCCTCCCGGACGGCCAGGATATCGCCTTCCACCGCGGCAGTCTCGCCCGCCTTCAAGGTGCCGACATGGATCACCATGTCGATTTCCCCGGCTCCCGCTTGCACGGCATCGGCGGCCTCCCGAGCTTTAGCCCGCGTCGCCATGGCGCCGAGCGGAAAGCCCACGACGGCGCAGGTCGCAACCGTTGAGGCCTTGAGGCGCGCCGCCACTCGGGGTACGTGAATGCCGTTGACGCAGACTGAGGCGAAGCCGAACCGAAGCGCCTCGTCGCAGAACCGGTCGACGTCGGTCGGCAGCGCCTCAGGCTTGAGAATCGTGTGGTCGATCAGCTTGGCGAGCGCGCGCCGCCCCGGGTCCACCGACACCTCGGCGCTGCTGGTTGCGTCGTCGTCATAGCCGCCCATTATACGTCCTCCAGGCGTTCACCGCGGCGGCGGGGCGCCGAGCGTTGCTTCGACGCCGCGCAGCCAAGCGGCGGTCCCTTCGAGATCGTCGCGTGCGAGTTGATGGCCGCCGGGCGCCCACTGCAACGTCACCCTCGCGCCGGAGCGCTCCAGGACCTCCCGTACATGCTCGACGCCCGCGGCACCGACCAGAGGGTCGAGCCGTCCGGCGCGGATCAGCACGGGCTTTCCGCCGAGGTCGGGCAGGGGAGCGGGATCGAAGGGCAGCATGGGCCGCAGCAGCACCGCGCCCGCGAGGACCTGCGGGTGCCGCAGCAGAAGCGAGATCGCGATATTGGCACCGTTGGAGAAGCCGAGCGCCACGATCTTCCCCGCAGCGATCTTGTGGGCCGTTGCGGCTTCGGCCAGGAAAGCCGCCAGCGCATCGGTCTCGGCCGCGAGATTGTCAAGGTCGAACACACCTTCGGCCAAGCGCCGAAAGAATCGTGGCATGCCGTGTTCCAGCACGCGTCCTCGCGGGCTGAGCAGCGCCGCGCCCGGGAGCAGGCTGCTGCCAAGCGGCAGGAGATCTTCCTCGTCGCCTCCCGTGCCATGCAGCAGCAGGAGCGTGATGCCGGAGGCCCCGGGCACGAACCGGTAATGGAAGCCGAAGGCCTCGCTCACGCGGGCCGCGCCGTTTCGAGCGGTTTCAGCCTGGATTCGATGGCGGCGCGCTTGGACTCCAGAAACGGCGGCAGCGCTAGCCGCTCGCCAAGCTGTTCCAGCGGCTCGTCGGTTGCAAAGCCCGGGCCGTCGGTCGCGATCTCGATCAGGATGCCGTTCGGCTCGCGGAAGTAGAGGCTGCGGAAGTAGTAGCGGTCGACCGGTCCGCTCGAAGGCAGCCGCCGCTCGCGCAGGCGCTCCGCCCATTTGTCGTAGCTGTCGATGTCGGGCGTCCGGAACGCGATGTGATGGACGCTGCCGGCGCCCTGCTCGGCCGGCGACAGATGGGGTTCCACCTTGATGTGGAGTTCGTGGTCGGGGCGGCCGCCGTCTCCCATCTCGTAGACGTGGACGATGCGCGCCGTGGAGGCGTCCTCGTAAGTATGCGATTCACGCATTTCCAGCACGCCTTGCAGGACGGCATCGGTCGGGCCGAGATCTGGAACGCTGATCGTGACGGCCCCTAGGCCGCGGATCTGATGCTCCGGCGGAACCGGACTGCGGTCCCAGAAATGGCTGTCACCCTCGCCCCGATCGTCGATGAGGCAAAGCCGCTGCCCTTCCGTATCCTCGAAATCGAGCACCGTCCGGTTGCCCCGGCCCATCACGCCGCTGTGTGGCACGCCATGCTGGTCGAGGCGCTTGGCCCACCACTCGAGGTTGGCCTCGCCCGCGACCCGCAGGCCGGTGCGGACGATCGAATTCGTCCCTCGCCGCTCGGGGCCGACCGGCCAGTCGAAGAAGGTGAGGTCCGAGCCCGGGGTCGCCAGCCCGTCCGCATAAAACAGATGGTAGGCGGAGGTATCGTCCTGATTCACGGTCTTTTTCACGAGCCGCATACCCATCACGCGCGTGTAAAACGCGTGATTGCCGGGCGCATCGGCGGTAACGGCCGTGACGTGGTGCAAGCCGGTGAGTTGCATGCTGGCTCTCTTCGAGGGAGGGGCGTTTGGCTCTTTTAATGCAAAAATGCCGGCCCGTCCGCTAGGACGTGGCCGGCATCGCCTCCTCACAAAAAAGATGCAATCAAAAAGCCGTCAGGCCGCTCGTCTGACGAGCTTGATGATGAGCAGCAAAATGATGGCGCCGATCGCCGCATCGATCACGGCCGCAACGATGCCCGTGCCGAGATGAATTCCGAGCGTCGGGAAAAGGTAGCCCGCGATGAAGGCACCGACGATCCCGACGATGATGTCGCCGATCAGGCCGAAACCGCCGCCCTGGACCACCAGGCCAGCCAGCCAGCCCGCGATCGCGCCTACGATCAGCCAAACGATAATCGATGAACCGTCCATGTGTCAGCTCCTAGTTTTTGCCCACCCGCCAGTTAGGGGCTGAGCACGGAATGAACAAGCTATAGCAAAGGTTCCGCTCGCCAGACCGTCAAGGACGCATTCAGGCGATGATGTCGGGCGTGATCTGGTCGTCGAGGTAGCTGATCCGATCGCGCAGCACGAGCTTGCGTTTTTTGAGACGCTGGATTTGGATTTGATCGCGCGGCCCGATGGCGGCCAGCGCCGAAATCGCGTCATCGAGATCGCGATGCTCTTCGCGCAGTCGTTCGATCTCGAGCAGGGCGGCTTGGCGCTCTTCCGGGTTCAACTCGTTCAAGGGCCTGCGAACTCCCATTTTGCCTTGATTATGGCGGCCGGCCGTGACGCTCGCAAGTCGAACAGCTAAGCTTGCCGTCCGCTTGCAACGAAAGCGCGGGCGATGTGTTTCCCCGTCGGTCTTGTCATTCTCAAACCGAGAGAAGCGCTATGGGGATTGCGGTCGTGACGGGCGCTGGGGCCGGCGTAGGCAGGGCCACGGCTCGCGAGTTCGCCCGCCAGGGCTACGATGTCGGCCTGATCGGGCGAGACGGTGAGCGCCTCGAGGCCGGGGCCCGGGAGGTCCGTGATTTAGGCATGCGCGCCGTCACGGTCTCGGCCGATGTGGCGGATGCGGCGGCCCTCGATGCCGCGGCCGCGACCATCGAGGACACGCTCGGGCCGATCGACGTTTGGGTCAACAATGCCATGGCGACGGTCTTCTCGCCGGTGTCGAAGACCGACCCCGCCGAGTTCAAGCGTGGCACGGAGGTCACTTATCTCGGCACCGTTCACGGCACCATGGCGGCGCTGAAACGCATGCGCCAGCGCAACGCCGGGACGATCATCAACGTTGGTTCGGCGCTCGCCTACCGCTCGGTGCCGCTCCAAGCCATCTATTGCGGCGCCAAATCCGCCATCCGGGGCTTTACCGATTCGCTTCGTTCGGAGCTGTTCCATGACGGATCGCGCATCAAGCTCTCCATGGTGCATCTGCCGGCCGTCAACACGCCGCAATTCGACTGGGCTCTGAACAAGATGGGGCGCAAGGCGCAACCCGTTCCGCCCATCTACCAGCCCGAAGTGCCGGCCCGCGCCATCGTGTTCGCGGCGCAGCATCATCGGCGGGAGATTTGGGTCGGCTTTCCTACCGTGCTCGCCATTCTGGCCAACCGGATCGCGCCAGGCCTGGCGGACCGCTATCTCGCCTGGGCGGGCTATTCGAGCCAGATGACCGACGTCCGGGAGCCGAACGACACGCCCGCCAACCTTTTCCACACTGTTCCAGGCCCATATGCGGCCCACGGCCGGTTTGATGCCCGCGCTCGGGACACGAGCTGGGAAATGGTGACCAGCCGGCACAAGGACACGCTGATGGTTGTCGGCATCGTGGGCGCCGCGATGGCGCTGCGCCATCTGGCTCGTAGGCGCTGAACCCAGGAAGGTGACGATGCCTCTCGACCATTACGACGTGATCGTCATCGGCTCGGGACCAGGCGGCGGATCGATGGCGCACAGCCTGGCGCCTTCGGGCAAGCGCATCCTGATCTTGGAGCGCGGCGGGTACCTGCCGCGGGCGCGCGAGAACTGGGATTCCAAGACCGTTTTCGTAGAAGGCAGATATCAGACCAAGGAGTTCTGGTATGGTTCGGACGGGAGCCGTTTCCACCCCGGACTGCACTATTATGTGGGCGGCAATTCCAAGGTCTACGGCGCGGCGCTGTTCCGCTTGCGCGAGCGCGACTTCGGTGAGGTGATACACGGGGGCGGCGTGTCGCCAGCCTGGCCGCTGCCCTACGGCGCCTTCGAGCCCTATTACGCGCAGGCCGAGCGGCTGTTCCATGTCCACGGTCAGCGCGGCGAAGATCCGACGGAGCCCGCCAGCACGGGTGAGTTCCCGTTTCCAGCCGTCTCGCATGAGCCCGCGATTCAGAAATTGAGCGAACAATTCGTCGCCCAGGGTCTGCATCCCTTCCACTTGCCGCTCGGTATCCTGCTCGACGAGAAGAATGGCAAGGCCACACCCACCAGCATCTGCATCCGATGCGATGCCTTCGACGGCTTTCCCTGTTTGCTGAACGGCAAGGCCGACGCTCAGGTGATCTGCATCGACCCGACGCTGGCGTGCCACGACAACGTCACCCTGATGACCAATGCCTACGTGTCGCGGCTCGCTACTGACGCGGCCGGCCAGACTGTCACCGAGGTTCACGTCCTGCGCGATGGGATCGAGGAAACCTATTCGGCGGATCTCGTCGTGGTGGCCTGCGGCGCTTTGAGTTCCGCCTTGCTGATGCTGCGCTCGGGCAGCGACAAGCACCCGGATGGGCTCGCCAACAGGTCCGGTCAGGTCGGGCGCAACTACATTCGCCACAACCAATCGGTGCTGATGGCGTTGCTGAGGGAGCGCAACGAGACGATCTTCCAGAAAACCCTGGCGGTCGCCGATTACTATTTCGAATCAGATGCCTGGGAGCATCCGCTCGGCCTGATCCAGATGTGTGCCACCTCGCATGGCCAGCAAATTCGCGGCGAGGAGGTCCCAGGCTGGCTCAACTGGTTGCCCGAGACGCCGTTCGACAAGCTGGCCGATCACGCGCTCGACTTCTGGCTGTCGTCGGAAGACCTGCCCATCCCGGAAAACCGCATCTTCTACGACGGCGAAAAGGTGATGCTCGACCTGACGGAGACCAATACGGAGGCACACCGCCGTCTCAAAAAGCAGCTCCAGCACGTGATGAGCCGCGCCGGCGCCGCCCCTATATTGCTGGAACGCAACCTTTATTTCGGCAAGGGCATTCCGATCGGGGGCACGGCCCATCAGGCCGGGACCCTGCGTTTCGGCACCGACCCGGAGAGCTCCGTGCTCGATACCAACTGCAAGGCCCACGATCTCGACAACCTCTATGTCACCGATGCGAGCTTCTTTCCCTCGATCGGGGCCGTGAACCCTACGCTCACCATCATCGCCAACGCGCTTCGCGTCGCCGACCACCTCAAGGACCGCCTCGGCGTGCCGAGGACGATGCCGCCGCAACCGCTGACCGCCCACTCGCCCGTTCTCGAACGGCCGGCGCGCCTGTGACCTGGCTCGACCTTGTGGCGCTGCCACTATTCGCGCGGTTCTGCCTCGTGGTCCTGTTTCCGTTCAGCGCCCTCGACAAGATCATCAATCGCAAGGAAGCGCTGGAACAGGCGCGTTCAAGCTTCCTTCCGGGCGCCCAGATGCTGTTGGTGGCCGCGATCGTCGTCGAGGTCGTGGCCCCGTTGTGCATCGTGGCGGGGTGGCACGACCGGCTCGCCGCCGTCGTGCTGGCCGGCTTTTGCGTCGTCACGGCCGTTCTCTACCACCAGTTCTGGGCTTGTGGCGATTTCTGGGCGTCGGGCGAAAGCCGGGCGCGCAGCCATTTTTGGGATTTCTTGAAGAACTTCGGCCTCGTGGGGGGATTGCTTCTGCTGGTCGTCGCGGGAAGTTGGGTCCCGGTCCGCGACATCCTCGGCGCGCCATTGTCGTCGGCTCCGGTCGAGGCAAGTCCGGCCCCGGCCAAAGGAACAAGCCGCTTCGGGAATGGCCAGGAGTTTTGAGCGTGAGCAAACCCAAAGCGCCCGAGCGCGGGCATGTGTCGCAAGAAACACCCCGCGTCACCTATTGGCACGTTTGGACGGATCGCGACGGGGTAAGCCATCAAACGCGGTGCGCGTTGTCGACCTTCCAGAAGCAACGCATGGGAGGCGCCGCGCCGCAGTGGAACGATATGCTTGGCGAGCACAAGGCCGACGTCCTGGTCAGCGTCCTGCCGGTAGGATGGACGGGCGCCTGGCATGAAAATCCCAAGCCGCAATGGATCATCCCCCTGTCCGGGCGTTGGTATGTCGAGACCATGGACGGCACTCGTGTCGAGCTGGGTGCGGGCGAGGTGTCCTTTGGCGAGGACCAGAACTGCAAGACGGACGCGACCGGGCGCAAAGGGCACCTCTCCGGCACGGTCGGGGATGAGCCGGCGGTGCTGATGATCGTGCAGCTCGAGGAAAAGCCGACGGTCGATCAGCCTGGGCGCTGGAGGTAGTCCGGCTGAAGGAACTCGAGCACCGGCGAGGACAGGAGCGAGAATGGACGGCTTCGAAATCATCGACAAACGGTTTTCGAGCTTCGTCCTGTCGAATGCCCCTCTGGAGATGCTGGGCGAGGGGTTCAGATGGCTCGAAGGTCCGGTCTGGTTTGCCGACCATCAACTCCTGCTGTTCAGCGATCTTCCCAACGACCGCGTGATGCGCTGGAGCGAATCGGGTGGGATCTCGGTGTTCCGAAAGCCATGCGGATTCGAAAACGGCCACGCCCGCGACAGGCAGGGTCGCTTGATCTCCTGTTCGCACCAGCATCGCTGCGTCAAGCGCACGGAGCTCGATGGCTCGATCACCATTCTGGCGGACCGATACGACGGCAAGCGATTGAATTCGCCTAATGACGTGGTCGTGATGTCGGACGGCACGATCTGGTTCAGCGACCCCCATTATGGAATAAACACCGATTATGAAGGCGGTAAGCAGGAGCCCGAACTGCCCGCCAATGTCTATCGCCTAGACCCCCGTGACGGGCATCTTACGGTGGTGGCCGACGATCTTCTCGGACCGAACGGCTTGTGCTTCTCGCCGAACGAAAGCCTGCTCTACATCTCGGAGAGCGGACCCCAATTTGCTGAGAAGCCGGTACGGCACATCAGCGTCTTTGACCTTTCGGCAGATGGCGCGCGGCTCTCGAACGGCCGGGTTTTCCACAGCATCCCATGCGGCTTTGCGGACGGCTTCTGCTGCGACGACCTCGGCAACATCTGGTCCAGCGCCGCGGATGGCGTGCACTGCATTGGCCCGTCCGGCGCGCCGCTGGGGAAGATCAAGGTGCCCCATCTCGTCTCGAATCTCCGGTTCGGCGGCCGTAACCTGAGCCGCCTCTTCATCTGCGCGTCGCACACGCTCTATGCCATTTACACCAACCGGCGCGGGGTCACCTTTCCATGAGCGAAGTGGCCCATATCGAGGCCCTGGCTCGAACCAGCCTGGTCTGCTCGGACCTCGATCGCACAAGACTCTTCTACGGCGAGGCGCTTGGATTTACCGCAAGCGGGCGAGGCCCGCTCAACGACCCCGCCTGGTACGCGCCCATGGGTCTGCGCGACACCCGCGCGGAACGGCTGGTCATGACTCTGGGCAAACAGGTGATCGAATTCCTGTGTTTTGATCCACCCGGAAAGCCCTATCCGGCCGACAGTACGTCCACAGACTTGTGGTTCCAGCATATGGCGATCGTGGTGGCCGACATGGACGCCGCCTACGGGCAGATCGGGGCGTCCGGCGCGATCGCGATCTCGCGAGGGGGCCCAGAACGCCTCCCGCCCAGCACGGGTTCGGTCTCCGCCTACAAGTTCCGCGATCCGGACGGGCACCCGCTGGAGCTGCTACACTTTCCGCCAGGAACGGGCGATCCGCGTTGGCAGACCGGCACCGGCGCGCTTCATCTCGGCATCGACCACTCGGCCATCTCGGTGGGACGGGTGACCGACAGTCTCGCTTTTTACGTTAGGCGGCTCGGGCTGACCCAAGGGCCCGCCTCGGTCAATCGTGGGCCGGAGCAGGCGAGGCTCGACGATGTCCCGGACGCCAGCGTCGATGTGGTGGCACTCGCCCCGACACGATCGACGCCGCATGTCGAACTGCTCGGCTACCGCACGGGCTCCCGCCGGCCGATCGACCCGGAGGTCACGGCCCGCGATGTCGCGGCGACGCAGCTCGTCTTCCGGGTATCCGCCGCAGCCCTGGACGAGATGGCGGGTCCCGATCAAGCCCTCGTCGCGTTGGCCGGCGGCAGAGGGGCCGCCAGGCTGAAGGACCCGGATGGCCATTGGATCGTTCTGGAATCCTCCTAACGGGTGGTTGGCGGTAGGCGGCGGCTTTGGCGGTGGCCGCAGGCGTGGCTCTGAGACCAGCGTTTCCACAGGGTGATCGCAAAGAGTTGATTACCGCGATTTGCGAAGGCGCTTCGACAGACGCGCTGGTCGTGTCATCATTTCGTCGTGTACCGCGTTCGGCCACCAATCCTTCAAGGAGTTCAGGATGTCGTTGCAGAGTCACATAGACGAACTCGCCCGCCGCCACCGCGCCATCGAAAAGGAAATCGATTCGGTCAAGGCTGCGCCAGCGGCGGAGACAACGCGCCTCACCGAGCTGAAACGAAAGAAACTCATTCTCAAGGATGAGATGGCGAAGCTTCGTCACTGAGGTCTCGACGACCCTCAAACGCCTCCAGGGCGCCGCGGCGGGCGCCAACCGATCTGCGGTCGCAGAGCGATCCGTGGCGAAGTGGGGGCTTGGGCGACTGGTCCAAGCTTAAGGCAAGGCATGACGCGCCTTTGTGGAACGGGCTTGATCTTTCAGCCCGACAACCCATATTGGTCGTGTCCCCCGTTGCGGCGTAGCCGCGCGAGGACGACCCCGTAGCATGAAAATGGCCATGCAAAACCTCCGCCCGACGGGGCGGGGAAAGTGTTGCTGCAGCGCAGCGCTTGGCCTTTAATCGGCCACGACTCTCGATTCAACATATTGCATACGACCCTCGGTCGGCCGCGTATCGGCCTGTCCCGGGCCGTCGAGGACCAAGACATGGCACAAGCCCTTCCGATGATCTCGAGCGAAAGCGGTCTCTCCCGCTATTTGAACGAGATTCGTCGCTTTCCGATGCTCGAGCCGCAGCAGGAGTTCATGCTGGCCAAGCGCTGGCGCGAGCACGGCGACCGCGATGCGGCCCACGAACTCGTGACCTCACATCTGCGGCTCGTGGCCAAGATCGCGATGGGCTATCGCGGCTATGGTCTGCCGATCGGCGAGGTGATTTCGGAAGGCAACGTGGGTCTGATGCAGGCCGTCAAGCGTTTCGAGCCCGACAAGGGCTTTCGTCTCGCCACCTATGCGATCTGGTGGATCAGGGCCTCGATCCAGGAATACATCTTGCGGTCGTGGTCGCTCGTGAAAATGGGCACGACCGCGAACCAGAAAAAGCTGTTCTTCAATCTGCGCAAGGCAAAGAGCCAGATCTCGGCGCTCGAGGAAGGCGATCTTCATCCCGACCACGTGCAGACCATCGCGACCAAGCTCGGTGTGACGCAGCAGGACGTGATCGACATGAACCGTCGTCTCGGCGGCGACTCGTCGCTGAACTCGCCCATGCGTGAGGACGGCGAAGGCGAATGGCAGGACTGGCTAGTCGACGATTCCACCAGCCAGGAGGCGCGGCTCGCCGATCATGAAGAGAGCAGCAATCGGCACGACGCACTGACGGGCGCACTCGACGTGTTGAACCCGCGCGAGCGCCGCATTTTCGAGGCGCGGCGGCTGGCCGAGGACCCCATCACGCTCGAGCAGCTTTCGGAGGAGTTCAACATCTCCCGGGAGCGCGTGCGACAGATCGAGGTTCGCGCGTTCGAGAAGGTGCAGGCTGCGGTGAAATCGGGCATCGCGCGCATCGAGGCGAGCCGACCCTTGCTGGCCTCACCCGCGGCCCATTGATGCGGCAGCCTTTCGCGTCGCCGTAGTCCAAGTCACACGGCAGGATCCCCGACTTCGGTGATCCTACTGCCAGGACTGGATGGCGTTGTTGATCAGACGTTCGCCCATCGGACCTTTCTCGAAGGTGATTTTGGCAACCTTGCCGGACGCGAACAACAGCGGCACATCGATCCAATTGCGCGATTGCAGAAGGTCCAGATTGCGGGCCACGACGTCGCCGCGCGACAGGCCGACGAGGAAATAATTGTCGGTGATCGTCACGGGGAGACCGGCCAGCGAATCGCCCGTCGGGGCGTCATCCTTGCGCAGCTGTGGCACGTTGATCTGTTTGATGCTGCCAAGGGTGTTGCCCGGCTGCGGCGCGAAGCGCAGCTCGATCGTGTGGCTCGCAGGAAACTGGGCCTCGAAATTCTTCTGAATCAGCATGCTGAGCTTGAGACCCGCGTCCGGGACCTCGACTTCCGCTCGCACCGATGTGGCCAGGGGCTGGCCTTGGCCGGGGCTGACACTCTCGGTCGTCCATACGACCGTGCCCACATAGGTTTTCACCTTTTGCGGATCATCCGGCGCGTCCACCAGGAGAGCCGCCCGCTGGGCCACCGGAAGCGTCGCATTTGCCGTCGAGGGTGGTGTGGTGGCGGGTGGGATGACGGCCGCGACGGGCGCCGGAGCCGGCGACGCAGAGGTATCCGGGGCCGGGGAGGGTTGCGGCGGCGGGGTGGTCGCTTGCTGGCCCGAGTCGGCCGGGGCACTTGCGGCCGACTGGTCGGCAGGCGGCGGCGCGACCTCCCCATTCGTGGGCTTGTCGGGAGCGATGGTGGGCGGCGCGCCGCCATCCGCGCGGCTGACGATTTTGCCCGGCTGCGAAGCATCCGTGGAACGGGCCGCTTGCATGGCGGCGCGGGCCCGCGCCAACGCCTCGGGCTTATCGCGGAGCCGCCAGGCCGTATAGCCGATCCCCGCCACCATGAGGGCCGCGACCAACGCTACGATCAGGAACCGGGGGCTAAATCGTTCCTGCAACACCGGAGACCGTGGCGCGGCCGGGCGAAGGGCCTCGCCCCGCGTGGGTTGAATCTCCCCGTCCGCAGTCGGCTCGGCGTCCTTGTTGGGCTCCGGCGTGGCTGTCGCTTTCTGGCCGGCATCGGCTTGGCTTGGCGGCTGCGTCTGAACCTGGAGCCGGGGTGCAGCAGGGAGCGCGGGTCCAGCGTCCTCACCGCTTCGCGAGGCACGCAGCGCAGGCGCTGCGCCCGCCTGCATACCACCTGCCGAGGCGGCCGGAGCCGGTCCCGGTGTGGTGGCTGAGGATGGCGCCGGACGCGGGGGCGGTGGCGGACGGAGTGGCGTTGGGGTCGGCCGCGACCCGGACGGCGCAAGGGGGGGACGCGCGAGCGGGCCCGAGGCCGGCGGGCGCAAGGCCGCCGAGCCGCTCGCCGCCGGTCGCGGTGGCAACGCCGCCGAAACCGGAGGACGCTCGGGTCGCGCCGGGCGCGCGGGTGGGGCCGAGGTCGGCGCGGCTGGGGTTGCGGCGGCCGGGGCCGGGGGGGCCGGGGATTCGGCGATCGGTTCCGCCAAGGCCCGCTCCACGCCGATTTCGGTTTCGACCTGCGCGATGGCGTCGTCGAGCGCCTTCGACTCTCGGTCGATCAGATCGGGGTTCGCCTGTTCCATCGAACGCAGCTGCCCGAGCAGGGCCTGACGCGCGCGATCGTAGATGGCATGGCGCTTTTCGGGCGGCCCGTCCCGCAACCCGGAAACCGCTCTGGAAAGAAGGGGATAATACTCGGCCATTCAGCGTTAACACCATCCCTGGGCCGGTTCGTCAATCCTGACGGACCAGCGATCCCTGCGCCCAGGCTGAATTCCTAAATCGTGAAGGCGAGGTTAATCCTGGAACGGATTCTGAACCAGGATCGTGTCGTCGCGCTCCGGACTGGTCGACAGAAGCGCGACCGGTGCCCCGATCAGTTCCTCGATATATCTGACGTATTTGATCGCCTGGGCGGGCAGGTCGGCCCATGAACGGGCTCCGCCGGTTGCGCCTTCCCAACCCGGAAAGCTCTCATAGACCGGCTCGACGCGGGTCTGCGCGCCCTGACTTGCGGGCAGATGGTGGACGAGCTTGCCGTCCAGCCGATAGGCGGTGCAGATCTTGATCTCCTCGAAGCCGTCGAGAATGTCGAGTTTGGTCAGCGCGATGCCGTTGATCCCGGAGATCTTGACGGTTTGCCGAACCAGCACGGCATCGAACCAGCCGCAACGACGGCGGCGGCCCGTGTTGACCCCGTATTCGTGACCCTTGTCGCCGATGCGCCGGCCGATCTCGTCATGCAATTCGGTCGGAAACGGGCCGCCGCCGACCCGCGTCGTATAGGCCTTGGCGATGCCGAGCACGTAGCCGATCGCATTGGGCCCCAGCCCCGAGCCGGCCGCGGCCGCGCCCGCCACCGTGTTGGACGAGGTGACGAACGGATAGGTGCCATGGTCGACGTCGAGCAGCGCGCCCTGTGCGCCCTCGAACAGGATGCGCTTGCCGGCTCGGCGCGCGGCGTCGAGCAGTTCGAAGGTCGCCGCCATATAGGGCAGGACCCCGTCCGCCACCGCCATGAGCTCGTCCCGTACGGCCGCGCGCGACAGAGGTTCGAGGCCGAGCCCGCGCCGCAACGGATCGTGATGGGCCAACAGGCGATCGATCTTCTCGTCGAGCAGGTCGGGTTCGGCGAGATCGGTCAGCCGGATCGCCCGACGTCCGACCTTGTCCTCGTAGGCGGGGCCGATGCCGCGCTTGGTGGTGCCGATCTTGGTGCCGCTGGAGCTGGCCGATTCGCGATGGGCGTCGAGCTCGCGATGCAGCGCCAGGATGAGCGGCACGTTCTCGGCGATCTTGAGATTGTGGGGGCCGACCTCGACGCCTTGGCTGCGCAGCTGTTCGATCTCGCGCAGCAGGTGATGCGGATCGAGCACCACGCCGTTGCCGATGACGCTGAGCTTGCCAGGCCGCACGATTCCCGAGGGCAGCAGCGCGAGCTTGAACACCTTGCCGGCGATGACCAGCGTGTGGCCCGCATTGTGGCCGCCCTGAAAACGCACGACGACGTCGGCCTCGGTCGACAGCCAGTCGACGATCTTGCCCTTGCCCTCGTCGCCCCATTGGGCGCCGACCACCACCACATTCGCCATGACAAACGCCGCTCAAACTCGTGGCAGGACGACGCCTTCGTTCGGCGTCATCCAGATTTCCTCACAGCCGACACGGTTATGCGATCGGTTCGGGCGAGTAAAGAAAGGCGGTGATCTCGCTCACCTTGGCGCCGCCTGCCGCGGGGAGCGGCGAGCACTGGAACCCGCCGCCGACCTGTCGCGCGAGCGCCCAGGACGACCAGGCGCTCACGCGAACAGATTATAAGAACCTGCGATGACCCGACCTAGTGCACGCTAAGGGGCGCATTGCGAGCCGCATGCGAAGCAATCCAGACGTCGTGCGCTCACCCTGGATTGCTTCGTCGCGGCGCTCCTCGCAATGACGGCGGAGTAAGCGGACAAGTCGAAGACTGCGCAGTTTGGTATCAGACCACCGCCTTGATCTCGTTGCGGATCATGCCGATCCCCGTGATCTCGGTTTCCATGATGTCGCCGGGCTTCATGAATTCCGGCGGCTTCCGCGCAAAGCCGACGCCGGGCGGCGTGCCGGTCGCGATGATGTCACCCGGCTCCAAGGTCAGCCCGAGCGAAAGCTCGGCAATAATCTTGGGTACCTTGAAGAACATCTGGCTGGTGTTGGCGTCTTGCTTGACGACGCCGTTCACCCGCGTGACGAGATGCAGGTCGTCATGGTTCAAGGTGCCGCGCACCACGATCCACGGCCCCATCGGGCCGTGCCCGTCGAGGCTCTTGCCCTTGAACCACTGGCCGCCGTGGCGGGTGGTCTGGATGTCGCGCGCGGTGGTGTCGTTGATCACCGAAAAGCCGAAGACATGGTCGAGCGCATCGGCTTCGGCGATGTTGCGGCCGCGTTTGCCGATCACCACGGCGAGCTCGCCCTCCCAGTCGATCATCGTCGACACGTTAGGGTCGAAGGGGATCGAATCGAACGGCCCGTTGATGGTGTGCGAGCCCTTGGTGAAGAACACTGGGTGCTCGGGATATTTCTGGTCGGTCAAGCGCGCCGCCTGCCCCTCGGCGAAATGCTCGAGATAGTTCCAGCCCACGGCATAGACGTTGCGCGCGGGCGTCGGAATTGGGGCCGTCAGGGTAATGTCTTCGCGCGCCAGACCCGGACCTGTGGCGGCGGCCGCCAGGGCGCGGACCTCGTCGAGCGCCGGCGCGCCGGCAGCGACCAGCGACAGCATCGAATGCGGGTCGAACGACAGGGTTTTGCCCGAGCGGCCGGCCTCGGCCGCGACATCGAGAATATTTCCACTGTCCAACGCGATGCCGACGCGCGCCGCCTGGCTATCCTTCGACCGGAAGCTCACGAGACGCAAAGCACCAGGCGCACCGTCTGCGGCGCTGGCAGGCGTCGTAGAGGCGCCTGCCAACGCGGCCACGGGCGCGATCGCGGCGGCCCCCAAAACGAAATCCCGACGGGTCGTATCCATCCCTTGTCTCCTCGTTATCCTGGGTTGTCTTGAGACAATCCGTTTGTCTGCTGTACGTGGCCCGGCGATGGCGCATGGTCTTCGCCAGCTTACGTCGCCACGGCTGCAGCATAGGACCGGCAAGGCGCTAGGCTCAAGCGTGGTCGTGGCCATTGCGGGCCGCCGAGGCGATCCAGCGACGGTCGATGCGGTCGCGTCAGGACCTCAGAACGTCAGCAAATTGGCGGCTTTCACGCCCGAAATGGTCTTGATCCGCTGCAAGGCGGCGTCCGGCACCGTGCCATCCACTTCGACGAGCGCGATGGCCGAGCCGCCCTGCTGGTCGCGTCCCAGCGCGAAAGTCGCGATATTGACGCCGGCGTCGCCGAGGGTCGTGGCGAAGCGGCCGATGAAGCCCGGCTTGTCCTCGTTGGTGACATAGAGCATCGAAGGCGCGAATTCGGCATCCACCTTGATGCCCTTGATGGCCGTGATGCGGGGCTTGCCGTCGTGGAAGACCGTCCCCGAAATGGCGCGCTCCTGCTCGTCGGTGACGACCGAGAGGGTGATGAGCGATTCGTAGTCGCTTTCGGCCGCCCGGGTGGTCTCCTCGACCACGATGCCGCGCTCCTTGGCGACCGCGGGACCCGACACGACGTTGACGGCCGCGAGCACGGGGCGCAGCAGACCGGCGAGCGCCGAGGCCGTCAGGGCCTTGATCTTGAGATCCGCCACGGCGCCCTCGTAAGTGATCCGGACCTGTCTGATGGGCGTGGTGGTGAGCTGACCCGCGAAGGAGCCCAGCCGTTCGGCCAGCTCGATCATGGGGCGAAGGCGCGGCGCCTCCTCGGCCGTGATGGAGGGGAAGTTGATCGCATTCGAGATCGCACCGCGGATCAGATAGTCCGACATCTGTTCGGCGACCTGCAGCGCGACATTCTCCTGCGCCTCGTTGGTGGCAGCGCCGAGATGGGGCGTGCACACCACGTTGGGATGGCCGAACAGGACATTTTCCTTGGCGGGCTCGACCGTGAACACGTCGATGGCGGCACCCGCGACGTGGCCGCTGTCGAGACTGTCCCGCAAAGCCGCCTCGTCGATCAGGCCGCCGCGGGCGCAATTGATGATGCGGACGCCCTTCTTGGTCTTGGCCAGGTTCTCGGCCGACAGGATATTTTTGGTCTGCGGTGTCATCGGGGTGTGCAGGGTGATGAAATCGGCACGCTGCAGTAGGTCGGCGAGTTCCACGCGTTCCACCCCGAGCGCAAGGGCCCGTTCGGCCGACAGGAATGGATCGAACGCGATCACCCGCATGCGCAAGCCGACGCCACGCTCGGCCACGATGGAGCCGATGTTGCCGCAGCCGATGATGCCGAGCGTCTTGCCCGTGATCTCGACCCCCATGAAGCGGTTCTTCTCCCATTTCCCGGCCTGGGTGGACAGGTCGGCCGCAGGCAGCTGGCGGGCCAGCGCGAACATCATGGCGATCGCGTGTTCGGCCGTGGTGATGGAATTGCCGAAGGGCGTGTTCATCACGATCACGCCTTTGGCGGTGGCGGACGGGATGTCGACGTTGTCGACCCCGATGCCGGCGCGGCCGATCACCTTCAACTTGCTGGCTGCTTCGAGCAGCTTGGCCGTGACCTTGGTGGCGGAGCGGATCGCCAGGCCGTCATAGTCACCGATGATGGCCGCGAGTTCGTCCTTGTCGAGGCCGGGCTTCACGTCGACCTCGACGCCGCGCTCCGTGAAGATCGCGACGGCGGCGGGGGACAGGCTATCGGAGATGAGAACGCGGGGAGCCATGGGGAATCCTGTCGGTTCAAGAACGGGAGGGTTGGGCGTGTCCCTTCTCCCGCGTCGCGGGAGAAGGTGGCGCGCGAAGCGCGTCGGATGAGGGGAGCAACAGGATGGGGTGTTCCCCTCATCCGCCCTGTTGGGCACCTTCTCCCGCCGGCGGGAGAAGGGCATCAATCGACGACGTCGATGGGCGCCGCTACGCCGCTTTGGCGAGCTCGGAAGAAGCCTGGGCATAGGCCCAGTCGAGCCAGTGCGTCAGCGCCACGACGTCGCTGGTTTCCACCGTGCCGCCGCACCAGATCCGCAGGCCGGGGGGCGCGTCGCGGTAGCCGCCGATGTCGAAGGCGACCCCCTCCTTGTCGAGCAGGTCGGCGAGCGTCTTGGCAAAGGCGGCCTGGGCCTCGGCGGGCCTTGAGGTGACCTCGGGCGCCACCACCTTGAGGCACACGGAAGTGTTGGACCGGGTGGCGGGATCGGTCGCCAGATGCTCGATCCAGGGCGTCCGCCCCACCCAGTCGGCGATGGCCTTGGCATTGGCGTCGGCCCGGGCGATCAGCCCGGGGAGGCCGCCCACCGTCTTGGCCCAGTTCAGTGCGTCGAGATAATCTTCGACGCAGAGCATCGAGGGGGTGTTGATGGTCTCGCCCTTGAAGATGCCCTCGATGAGCTTGCCGCCGGAGGTCAGGCGGAAGATCTTCGGCAGCGGCCAGGCGGGCTGATAGGTCTGCAGCCGTTCGACGGCGCGCGGCGACAGGATCAGCATGCCGTGCGCGGCCTCGCCGCCCAACACCTTCTGCCAGGAGAAGGTCACGACATCGAGCTTGGCGAAATCGAGCGCCTGGGCAAAGGCCGCGGAGGTGGCGTCGCAGATGGTGAGGCCGGCGCGGTCGGCCGGAATGAAGTCGGCGTTCGGAACCCGCACCCCGGAGGTCGTGCCGTTCCAGGTGAACACGACGTCGTGGTCGAAATCGATCGTGGTCAGGTCGACGATGGCGCCGTAGGGCGCCTTGAGGATACGGGCGTCCTTGAGCTTCAGCTGTTTGGCGGCGTCCGTGACCCAGCCTTCGCCAAAGCTTTCCCAGGCCACCATGTCGACCGGCCTGGCGCCGAGCAGCGACCACATGGCCATTTCGACCGCCCCGGTGTCGGAAGCCGGCACGATGCCGATGCGATAGTCGGCGGGAACTTGCAGGACCTCGCGGGTGAGGTCGATCGCGGCTTGGAGCTTGGCTTTGCCGGACTTGGCCCGATGCGAGCGTCCGAGGGAGGCTTTGCCGAGCGCCTCGAGGGACCATCCGGGGCGCTTGGCGCAGGGTCCAGAGGAAAAGCAGGCATTGACCGGCCGCTGGCCGGGTTTCGACATCGAGGTCATCTGATCCATCCTCTCAGATGGGTGCCTCTCGTTGGGGAGAGGTGGCCCGCCGCAAGGGCTATCCGATCCTGGCCCTCCGGGTCAAGCCTTGACCAAATGAGACTTGGGGCTGTCGGCAACCCGGGAGCGAGTTGCGCATTATAGCCAAGTCGAAGCTTCGGGAGGAAAACATGACCTATACGCGTTTGATCGTCTGCGCCGCGTTCACGCTGTCACTGTCGTCGGCCGCGCTGGCCGCGATGACCGAGCCTTCGCTGCAGGACAAGCAGCAGGCAGCCTGCGCGCCCGATGTGCAGAGGCTCTGCGGCAGCGCCATCCCGGACGTCGACAAGGTAACGGCTTGCATGGCGACCAAGAAGGCTCAGGTCAGTCCGGAATGCGCCAAGATGTACGACGCCAAGAAGTGAGCGTGATCAGAAGATCATGTAGCGCAGGCCAAGCCTAACCTCGTCGCGGGTAAAGCTCCGCGCGAAGGAGAATGGGCCGATCGTGGTGCCATATCGGCCGAGGTCGATGTGGCGGTAGCCGAGATCCACCGAAGCATTGGTGTTGAGTTGGTAGGAGGCGCCTGCCATGACGGCCCAGGCGAAGTCCGTGCGACCAGGCAGGTTCAGTCGCGTGAACGTGTGTGTTCCAGCCGCGGCGTTCGTGGTGGTCACCGAGCCGGATGCGCCGAACCCCCCGATGCCGATACCCGCCCCGACATAGGGCGTGAACCCGGACCAGTTGCCGAGGTCGAAATAGCCGTTGATCAGGCCGGCATAGCGATTGAGCGTGCCTTGATCGAGTTCGGTGCCCGTCAGGGTTGTCCGCGTCGTCGAAAATCCCAATTGTTGGAAGTAATCGCCGGTCACATCGGCCCTGAAATAATTGTTGAGCTTGTAACCGAAGCCACCGCTCAAGCCGTAATCCCAGTTCGACTTGGTCCCGAAGCCAGTGGCCGAGAGCCGGGGCTGGTTTTCCGGGCCGAACGCGGCGTCGCCGCGCAGATACCAGCCGGTGCCGAACTCGAATTGGGGGTCCGGCTCGGCGTAGGCCGGAGGCGGAGGGTAGGCGGCCAGATCGGCCGCCTTTGCCGGCTTAACCTGCCCCATGCCGCACAAGGCCGCGAAGCCGATCCCGAAAGCAGCAATGGCTCTCATCGTGTAAGTTCCTCGCATCCAACCACCCGACCGGGACGGTGGACAGGAAGACAGAATTACCGAGCATGCTTAAGAACGACTTAAAGGTAACGCTTCCTTGACCACATTTTAAAATGCTTCGTCGCAGCTGCATGAATAGCAAAGCGCGGAGGCCCAGCCCCCGCGCTTTGGAATGGAATGTTGGTTGGCTCAATACTTGCGCACGATCGGCGCTTCGGTGGGATAGTAGCCCACCGTGGTCGGGGCAGGAGCCACTTCGTTGAACATCCAGCGCATGCCCAGCTTGATATCCTGCGACGCGAGACTGTAGCGGTGCCGCTCGAGCACGCAGCCCGTCCCATTCACGCAATTGATCAGACCAGAGGTCGCGCTGCCCATGTTCAGGTAGCGATAGGCGAGTTCGAGCTTGAGGTTCGGCGTGACCGCGTAGGACACACCCGCCATGCCCGCATAGGCGAGGCTGAACTTGTCGTGCTCTTTGGCGAATCCGAAGCCGCCATTGCCGACGCCCGTCTGCAGATTGCCGGCGGCGTCCACGAAGGTCGGCCCGCCCACTCCAACATCGTTGAGCGCCGTTACCCGGTTGTAGGCCGTACCCACGCCCGCGCCGATGAACGGGGTGAAACACCACCAGGTCCCGAGGTCAGCATAGGCATTGGCCAGAAACACCGAGCTTTGGACCGTGCCAGTGTAGTTGTCGTAAGCGGTATTGCCCGGCGCGCCGAAAAACACGCCCGCATCGTAGCTCTCAATGGTGCCGATATGCTGACTGGTGCGGTATTCGCCAGTGGCATCGAAGCGCAACCAATTGTTGACCTGGTAGCCGATACCGATGCCCGCGAAAGCCGAATCGCCGATGTTCTGCTGGTTGCGCGCGAAAGCTGGGACCGCGT
Organism: uncultured Lichenihabitans sp.; assembly: GCA_964245915.1. Lineage (GTDB taxonomy): Bacteria > Pseudomonadota > Alphaproteobacteria > Rhizobiales > Beijerinckiaceae > Lichenihabitans. Next base: position 31,003 of record CAXTOT010000026.1, read on the forward strand.
TCGCCAAGGCGCCCCCGCTCAGCACCGTCCCGGTTCCGTCGTAGAAGGTCGAACGGATGTCCGGGCTGGACGCGATGCCGACCCCGACGTCCCCGCGCAGATACCAGCCGCCGAATTCCACGGGCTCGGGCGGCGGAATATATTGGGGTGGCGGCGGAAGATCCGCGGCGTGAGCCATGGGAGCGGCGCAGAGCGCCACGACCCCGGCGAAAAATAGGGCCTTGGTGCTGCCCATTGGTTCATTCCCCTTTTGGTCCGAACCGGGATGAACGACCGACCCCGGCGATGAAGCGACCTGAGGAGATTGGCAACAAGAGCTTAAAGGGAGCTTAACCCTAACGCTTAACCCTTTGGGCGAGGGCCGTTTGCGAGGGTCCGGGCATGATATGCGGAGGAACGAGGCGTCAACTCGGTCCAAAAAGGGCTCAAATGGTCACCTCGTTGCAACAGACGACCAAACACTGGGTTCCACCGGGTTGCCCAAGTATGTTTTTTTCCCTACCAAATTTGGGCGATTGTGCCGAGCTTGCCGGCTCAGGATCGGGAGTGGTGTATGAAGGTCGTCCTGGCGCAGCCGCGCGGGTTTTGCGCGGGCGTCATTCGTGCCGTGGAGATCGTCGAAAACGCGCTCGCCCAGCACGGGGCTCCGGTCTACGTCCGCCACGAAATCGTTCATAACCGTCATGTTGTCGAGGGTCTTGCCGCCAAGGGTGCGCGCTTCGTCAAAGAAGTGTCGGAAATCCCGCGCGGATCCGTGACGATCTTCAGCGCCCATGGAGTTTCCCGCTCTGTCGAACATGAAGCTGCGGCGCGCCAGCTTCCCGTCCTTGATGCCACGTGCCCCCTGGTGGCGAAAGTTCATCACCAGGGCCGCCGTTATCTCGCCCAAGGCCGTACCGTCATCCTGGTGGGTCACGCGGGCCATCCCGAGGTCGAGGGCACCATGGGGCAGATCGACGGGCCGGTTCATCTCGTGCAGAAGATCGCCGATGTGGCGGCGCTCGACCTGCCGACGAATGCGCCTGTCGCCTATATCACGCAGACGACCCTCAGCGTCGACGATACGCGCGGCATCATCGGCGCCTTGGAGGCGCGATTCGCCGACATCGTGGGGCCTGATACGCGCGACATCTGCTACGCGACCCAGAACCGGCAGACGGCTGTGCGCGAGCTGACCAGGATCGCCGACGTCATCCTCGTGGTCGGCGCCAAGAACAGCTCCAACTCCAACCGATTGCGCGAGATTGGGACGGAAGCCAACGTGCCGAGCTATCTGATCGCCGACGGGACCGAGCTGGATGCGGCTTGGCTCAAAGACGCGAAGGTGGTCGGACTCACGGCCGGGGCCTCGGCGCCAGAGGTTTTGGTCGACGATGTCATCGCGGCGCTTCGCCGAATTGGGCCGGTCGAGCTCTCCACGCTGCCCGGAATCGAAGAAACCGTGTCATTTCGGATACCCACGGAGCCCACGAGGCCCCGGATGGCCTCGTCGGAATTGGCAAACCCTTAAAGTCGTCCCATACAGGCGCAAAGCCAAACTCGTGCGCCAGGCCGGTCCTCAGACCTGCCGCCAAGGAGTTCACATTGGGAATTTCACTGCATCAAGCGACGCGAATGAGCGTCTACCTGCTTCGCCAGCACATCATGGGGCGCAAACGCTACCCCCTCGTCATGATGCTGGAGCCGCTGTTCCGCTGCAACCTCGCCTGCGCGGGTTGCGGCAAGATCGACTACCCCGACAAGATCCTCGACCAGCGGATCTCGGTGAAGGACGCCCTCGATTCGCTCGACGAATGCGGCGCCCCCATGATGGTGGTCGCGGGCGGCGAACCGCTCATCCACAAGGAGCTGCCACAGATCGTCGAGGGCGCCATCGCGCGCAAGAAGTTCGTGACTGTCTGCACCAACGCGCTGCTCCTCGAAAAGAAGATGCACGAGTACAAGCCGAACAAATTCTTCAACTGGTCGGTCCATCTCGACGGCGACCGCGAGATGCACGACAAGTCGGTGTGCCGCAAAGGCGTCTACGACAAGGCCGTGGCGGCCATCAAGGCCGCCAAGGATGCGGGCTTCCGGGTTACCATCAACACCACCCTGTTCAACGACGCGAGCCCGGAGAAGGCCGCTGCCTTCTTCGACGACGTCACGGCGCTCGGCATCGACGGCATCACGGTCTCGCCGGGCTATGCCTACGAGCGGGCGCCCGATCAGCAGCACTTCCTCAACCGAGCCAAGATCAAGGAATTGTTCCGCGGTATCTTCGAGCGCGGCAAGGGCGGCAAGGCTTGGCCCTTCTACCAGTCGAGTCTGTTCCTCGACTTTCTGGCCGGCAACCAGACCTATCATTGCACTCCGTGGGGCAACCCGACCCGCACGGTGTTCGGTTGGCAGAAGCCCTGCTACCTGCTCGGAGAAGGTTATGCTAAGACCTTCAAGGAGCTGATGGAAGACACCAACTGGGGCAATTACGGCACCGGCAATTACGAAAAATGTGCCGACTGCATGGTGCATAGCGGCTTCGAAGCCACGGCCGTAGCCGATTCCATCAAAAACCCGCTCAAGATGCTGAAACTCGCCATCAAGGGAATCCGCACGTCGGGCCCGATGGCCCCCGAGATCCCGCTCGATAAGCAGCGGCCGGCGGAATACATGTTCTCGCGCCACGTCGAGACCAAGCTGGCCGAGATCAAGCTCGAGGAAGAGCGCGTTCCGCTGCAGGCGGCCGAATAACCCATCTGAGGTTTTAGTCAGAAAAACGGCCCCGACGCTGGACTGCGTCGGGGCCGTTTTCGTTTGCGCCCGACTTGCGCAGAGGCGCTGGGCCTAGGTGTTCTGAACCTCGGCCGGGCCGCCGAACCCACCGAGCGCACCCTCGAGATCCATCAGCTGGCGGCCACCGACGAGTTCGATTGCGAGTTCGGCCGTGCCCACATCGGCGTGTTCGGCGAAGCCTAACAATCCGCAAAGAAGCTTGCGGCTCTGCTGCAACGCCATGAAGGCCGCGCGGGCGTCGAGCGCGGTTCGGATCAGCGCCGGCAGTTCGGCCGGTCGCCCGGCGAGCGAGCGCAACACCGCGCGCACGTCCGTGCTGCCATCGGGCCGCATGCCGACCGTCGCGGCATGCGGAAGGGAACGTTCCGCCGGGTCGGCGATGATGCGCAGCGCAGCGAAAGGAACGCCGTGCTGTGCCGCGAGGCGCGCCGCGATATGCGATTCCATATCGACTGCGGCGGCCCGGGTCGCCTGGTGCAGGGCGCGTTTGTTGTCGGCCCCGATCACCATGTGGTCGACACCGGCAAGATCGGCGACGTGGGCGTGGGGCAGCGCATCTGCGAGCCGCCGCAGCCAAGCTGGATCGGCAAGGCTGCGGGTTTCGCCGTCATCGACCGAGCGCCCCAAGATCACGGTGCCGGGCCGCAGCCCTGGTGCCAGCCCGCCCGCCACCCCGAAGCTGATGACGGCCCGCACGCCGCGCGCCAATGCGCCTTGAAGCAGCAGCGCGAGGCGGGCCGGATCGCCGCCGCCCGCGAGCGTCGCGACGCCATGGCCGACCGCTATGCGCGCCTCGGCATTCATGCCGCTGACGGCCAGAACCGGAAGTTGAGATCGGGTCATCCTGGTCAGATCCCCGCGAGGACAGATTTGGTGTTGCTGGCTTGCAGATTGCGGAATCGCGCCATGGCCCAGAGGGGGAAGAACTTCGGGTAGCCATGGTAACGAAGGTAAAAAACCCGAGGAAACCCCGTCGCGGTAAAGCTCTCCTCGGGCCAGAAGCCGTCGGATCCTTGCGTCTTGGTTAGAAACCTCATGCCGCGTGCCACGGCCGCGCTATCGGCTTGTCCGGCCGCCATGAGGCCGAGCAGCGCCCAGGCGGTCTGCGAGGCCGTGCTGGCCGAGGGCTGGTAGCCTTGGTAGCCGAGCTGGTAGCTGCGGTCGTCCTCGCCCCAGCCGCCGTCGGGGTTCTGGACGGCTTCGAGCCAAGTGACGGCGCGGCGCATCACGGGGTCCGAGACATCCATCCCTGCCGCGTTCAGGGCACAGAGCACCGACCAGGTGCCGTAGACATAGTTGAGGCCCCAGCGGCCATACCAACTACCATCCTTCTCCTGGGTGCGGATGAGGTAGTCGAGGCCTCGCCTGAGGGCGTTGCTGGTCTCGGGCTTTTCGCCGAGTTGGGCCAGCATTCCCACGCAACGCGCCGTCACGTCGGCGGTTGGCGGGTCGAGCAGGGCGCCGTGATCCGCGAAGGGAATGGCGTTGAGGTAGCTTTTGTCGTTGTCGGCATCGAACGCGCCCCAGCCGCCGTTCTTGCTTTGCAGGCCGACAACCCATTCCCGCGCGCGCGCGATCGCCTCATCGTAACGATGGTCGCCACGCTTCGCCGCGGCCCGATCCATCGCCATCACCACCACGGCGGTGTCGTCGAGGTCGGGATAGTGGGCGTTTTCATACTGAAACGCCCAGCCGCCGGGCCGCACGTTCGGTCGTTCGACCGCCCAGTCGCCCTTGACGTCGAGCACCTGCTTCGGCTCGAGCCAGGCGAGGCCCGCGGCGGCCCGCGGGGAATCCACGCCTTCAGCCTCGAACAGGGTGTGGGCCGCCAGCGCCGTATCCCAAACGGGCGACAGGCAGGGCTGGCAATAGGCCTCCGTGTCCTTCACCGCGAGCAGCTTTTCGATCGATGCCCGGGCGAGCACGACCTCGGGATTGGTCTTGGGCCGCCCGAGCGTGTCGAACATCATGACGGTGTTGGCCATGGCGGGGTAGATGGCGCCGAGGCCGTCCTCGCCGTTCAGGCGTTCCTCCACGAAGGTGATCGCGAGATCGATGGCTTTGGTGCGCGTCTTCTTGGGGAAGAACCGATCGACGCGCTGCAGCACGAAGTCGATGGTCCCGAAGATCGCACCCCAGAGCTGGACCGCGTCGGGCCCTTTGGGCCAATGCCGCACCTCTTCGGCCGGGACGACGAAAAGCTCCTCGATGCCGATCCGGCGCGGATTGCGGGCGAGTGGCTTGTAGGCGGCAAGCACCATCATGGGCACGAGCGTGCAACGCGCCCAATAGGAGATCTTCGACAGATGGAAGGGAAACCAGCGCGGCAGAAGCATGATTTCGACCGGCATGACAGGCACGGCACGCCAGGGCACGATGCCGAACAGCGCCAAGCTGGTGCGCGTGAAAACATTGCTTTGCGCTGCGCCGCCCATTTCAAGAATGCGCGCGCGGGCCCGCGCCATATGCGGCGCCTCGATCGAGTCGCCGATCAGCTTGAGGGCGAAATAAGCCTTCACGCTGGCCGAGATGTTGGAAGGTCCGCCGCGGAGCAGCGGCCATCCGCCGTCGTCGGTTTGCAGGCGTCGCAGATAGACCGCAATCTTGGCCTCGATCACCGGGTCCGGCTCGGCCAGGAAATGCTTGAGCATCACGTATTCGCACGGAATCGTGGTATCCGCCTCGAGCTCGAAGGCAAAATGTCCGTCGGGGTTTTGCTCAGCGTTCAGGGCTTGGGTGGCGCGGGCAATAGCCTGTTCGAGATCGGCTTTGCGCGGCGCGGTCGACGGAAGGGCGGCGGCGTCCAGCAGCATGATTCGGTTCGTCTCGATTACTCTCGCTTGCCCCAGGCCCAAGACGTAGCGTTTTTCACAAGGCTCCATCGGTAACAAGTCGAAACGGCTTGGCTCTGCCCTAAACTGCTGCCGAGTGACCAGGATGTGACACTTTTAGCCCGTGTTGCGGTCCGGTTCGGATCGAGTTCTGGCCAACATGGCCGAGTTCTGCGTGGGCGGCACCCCGCTCGGAGTACGCCGATCGGGTCATTCCTGCAAAGGGCCGCTCGGTGCGCCAGCCTCTGATCCCGAGCCTGGGTCGCGACCCCGATCGAGAGCCCGCCGCATCGCCGCGAGATGGGCCGGCGAGGTGCCGCAGCAGCCGCCGATGATGGCCGCACCCGCGCCCATGGCTCTCCGGGCGTAGTCCGCCATGTCGCTGGGCGTACTCGGGTACTGAAAATGATCGCCGTCCCTTGTGGGCAGTCCTGCATTGGCCTTGGCGATTAGCGGGATTGCCGGGCTGCGCTCGCGAATGACAAGGATCGAGACCAAAGCTCGGTGGTGCCCGTGCCGCAATTGGCCCCGATCGCGGTCGGCGCGATCGGCAGGCCCGCCGCAAAGTCGGCGAATTGCCGCGGGCTGATCCCGCACGCGGTTCGGCCGGCCTTGTGGAAGCTCGCCGTCAACGTGAAAGGCAGACCCACTCGCGTGGCCGCTGTCGCGGCGGCACGCATCTCGGCGATCGCCGCCATGGTCTCGATCCAGATCACGTCCACCCCGCCTTCCGCGAGCCCTTCGATCTGCTCGACGAAGATGGCGGCGGCCTCCTCCTCTGTCAGCGGTCCGAACGGCGCCAGCAGCTCGCCCGTAGGGCCGACCGACCCGCCAACCACGACCGGTCTGCCGGCTCGGTCCGCTGCCGCGCGTGCGAGTCGCGCCGCCTGCGCGTTCAGCGCGGCACATCGATCCTGGAGCTCATGCAGTATGAGCCGGCGCGCGTTGCCACCGAAGGAATTGGTCAGGATAAGGTCGGCGCCGGCATCCACGAAAGCGCGGTGCAGCATGGCGATGCGCTCGGGATGACGCTCGATCCAAAGCTCCGGGGCTTCCCCGACCCCTAGCCCCATGTCGAACAGAGTCGTGCCCATGGCGCCGTCGGCCAGGAGCGGACCGTCTTGGCTCAACGCTTGGACAAGCTGCACGACAGGCGATCCTTCGCCACTTGATCTTGGTTCCGGTTAGCGCGTATCGATCAACGCGGCAACCACGACAACAACGGCGGGATCTCGTCCCGCGCCCGCCAGCCGGGCATACGACCCGCCTCCTCCGGCTTCCCGGTGTTGCCCGCCGGGGCGGATGGCGCTCGAACCTTCAGGACCCGAGACCATGGATGTAAGCACGGGGGGCGCTGCCCCCCAGATCGGCAAGCGCCGAGGTGCCGTATTGGGGCCGGCCGCGGCCGGCGGAACCGTGTTCTCCATCCTGTTCGCCACCAGTATCGCGCATGGCCTCAACGACACGATGCAGTCGTTGCTGCCCGCCATCTACCCGCTCCTGCAGAAATCCTTTCATCTCGGCTATGGCCAGATCGGCCTGATCACCTTGACGTTTCAGCTCACCGCCTCGTTGCTGCAGCCCTTCGTCGGCATCGAGACCGACAAACGCCCACGGCCATTCCTGATGCCGGTCGCCATGGCGACGACGCTGGTCGGACTGGTGCTGCTCGCCTTCGCGTCGAGCTATGCCATGCTGCTCCTGGCCGCCGCCTGCGTGGGCATCGGTTCGTCCATCTTTCATCCGGAAGCCTCGCGGGTGGCCCGCATGGCATCAGGCGGGCGGCACGGCTTCGCCCAATCGGTGTTTCAGGTCGGCGGCTATCTCGGGACCGCGATCGGACCTTTGCTGGCCGCCTTCATCGTGGTGCCGCGCGGGCAGGGCATCATCGCTTGGTTCACGCTGCTGGCCGTGGCGGGAATGATCCTGCTGATGCAGGTCGGGCGTTGGTACGCCAAGGCCCTGCAAGCCCCCCGCGCCGCCAGGACCACCGGAGAGACTAAACTCCCCCTATCCCGCAACAAGGTGATCGGTTCTGTGCTGATTCTGCTCGGGCTGATCTTCTCGAAACATTTCTATCTCGCCGGCATGAGCACGTTCTATACCTTCTATCTGATCGACAAGTTCGGCGTGTCGATCCAGACCGCCCAGGTGATTTTGTTCATCTTTCTTGGCGCGGTGGTGCTCGGCACCCTCATCGGCGGCCCGATCGGCGACCGATTTGGCCGTCGAGCCGTCATCTGGGTGTCGATCCTGGGTGCTCTGCCGTTCACCCTGGCGCTCCCTTATGCGAATCTTACCTGGACCTGCGTTCTGTCCGTGGCGATCGGCTTGATCCTCTCCTCGGCCTTTTCCGCCATCATCGTCTATGCGCAGGACCTGATTCCCGGACGGGTCGGTCTGGTGAGCGGCCTGTTCTTCGGCTTCGCGTTCGGCATGGGCGGTCTTGGGGCGGCGGTCCTCGGGGTGCTGGCGGATCAAACCAGCATCGACTTCGTCTTTCGGGTCTGCGCCTTCTTGCCGGCGCTGGGGGTGCTGACGGTGTTTCTGCCCGACGTGGAGCAGCGCGGGCGAGCGGGCCGCGAGTCGGCGCCGTCGTTTGTCGATTGATGACCGGGCGACGCAGCCGTGGTTGACGTGGCTCGCGACAGCGCCCGGACGCATGCGATTGCACGCGGGACGGCTCCGGGCCTCGAGGACCTGACTGTGTAGCGAGGCGGAGCCTCTACTCGGCGGCTTCCCGCTGCGGCATGGTTTCGTCGATATGTTGGCTCGGCCCGACCTCGGCATCGACTTCGCGCTTGTGACCGCCGCCCAGCCATTCGGAGACTTTGTCGAGGTAGATGTAGACGATCGGGGTCGTGAACAGCGTCAAGACCTGGCTGACCAGCAAGCCACCCACCATGGTATAGCCGAGCGGCTGGCGGATTTCGGAGCCGGTTCCGGTGCCCAACATCAGCGGGATGCCACCCAGCAGCGACGCCATCGTGGTCATCAGAATCGGGCGGAACCGGAGCAGGGCCGCCTTGCGGATGGCTTCCTCGGCGGTCAGATTCTCGTCGCGTTCGGCCACGATGGCAAAGTCGACCAGCATGATGCCGTTCTTCTTGACGATGCCGATGAGAAGCACCAGCCCGATCAGCGCGATCAGGCTGAAATCGAAGCCGAACAGCATCAGGATCGCAAAGGCGCCGAGCCCTGCCGAGGGCAGGGTCGACAGGATGGTGAGCGGGTGGATGAAGCTTTCGTAGAGGATGCCGAGGATGATGTAGACCACGACCAGCGCGGCAAGGATCAGCAGTGGCACGGTTCCGAGCGATTGCTGGAAAGCTTGCGCGTTGCCCTGGAAGGTCGATTGGATCGTGGCAGGCACCTGCAACTGCGTCATCGCGGTCTGGATGGCCGCCGTTGCGGTCCCCAGCGCCACCCCGGGCGCGATATTGAAGCTCATCGTCACGGCCGGGAATTGCCCCTGGTGACTGATCGAAAGGGGGCGAATGGGCTGCGTTGACCAATGCGCGACGGCCGAAAGCGGCACCATGCCGCCCGTCGCCGGGGCCTTCATATAGATCGTGCTCAGGCTCGATCGGTCGCCCTGCAGTTGCGGCAGGACCTCGAGGATGACGTGGTAGCTGTTGAGCTGCGTGAAATATTGCGTCACCTGGCGCTGCCCAAAGGCATCGTACAGCGTGTCGTCGATCAGTTGAGGCGTAATGCCGTAGCGTGAGGCCTGATTTCGATCGATGTCCAGGGTGAGCGTGGTTCCGTTAGCCTGCTGATCGCTCGCCACATCCTGCAGCTCGGGCATCGACTTCAGTTTATCCAGAATCTTGGGCGACCACTGGCTGAGTTCGTCGATATCGGCATCCTGCAAGGTGTACTGATATTGGGTTCGCGAGGGCCGACCGCCAACCGTCACGTCCTGCGCTGACTGCAGGAAGAGTTTGGCCCCTTCGACCTTGTCGAGTTTCTTGCGCAGCCGCGAGATGATCTGATCCGCCGAAGCATCGCGCTCGTCGCGCGGCTTGAGCGTGATGAACATGCGGCCGTTGTTGGTCGCGCTGCCGCCCAGACCGATCGCCATGGCGACCGTAGCGACGCCGGGATCCTCCTGCACGATCTTGCCGAGGATCACCTGCTTGCGCTCCATGTCACTGAAGGAGATGTCCTGGGCACCCTCGGACGTGCCGTAAAGCAGACCGGTATCCTGGTTCGGGAAGAAACCTTTCGGAATGGCCATGAACAGGACGACGGTGGCCACAACGGTTCCAAAGAAAACCATCAAGGTCAGGAAGCGGAACTGCAGGCAGATATCGAGGCCAAGCTCGTAGGCGCGCAGCATTCCATTGAAGAAGCTTTCGCTGAGCTGGTAGACGCGGCCATGCTTCTGGCCGTGCGGGTCCTTGAGAAAGCGTGACGCCATCATGGGCGTCAACGTGAGCGAGACGACGGCCGACACCGCGATCGTCATCGTCAAGGTGACTGCGAACTCCCGGAACAGCCGGCCGATGATGCCGCTCATGAGCAGCAGCGGGATCAGTACCGCGATCAGCGAGACGCTGATCGACATGATCGTGAAACCGATCTCGCCCGCACCCTTGAACGCGGCTTCCAGCGGCTTTTCGCCATTCTCGATATGTCGTGTGATGTTCTCCAGCATCACGATCGCGTCATCCACCACGAATCCCACCGCGATCGTCAGCGCCATCAGCGAGAGGTTGTCGAGGCTGTAGCCCGCGAACCACATCAGGGCGCAGGTTCCCAAAAGCGCCAGGGGCACCGTGATGGACGGGATGACGGTGGCCCAGAAGCTGCGCAGGAACACGAAGATCACCATTACGACGAGCGCAATGGTGAGCATCAGCGTGTACTGAACGTCCTGGACCGAAGCTCGGATGGTCGTCGTCCGGTCGCTCATCATCTCGAGGTGAATGGCCGGGGGGATCGAGGCCCTGAGCCGGGGCAACTCCGCCTTGATCTGGTCGACGATCTTTATGACGTTGGCGCCGGGCTGTTTGAAGATGACCAGGAAGACGCCTCTTTTGCCGTTCGCCCAAGCCGCCTTCTTCATGTCTTCGGGGCCGCTGACGGCCTGGCCGATGTCACGGATGCGAATGGGACCGCCGTTGCGATAGGCGACGATGATGTCGTTCCAATCCTGGCTCTTCAGCAACTGGTCGTTGGCGTAGATCGTGAAACTCTGTTTCGTCCCGTCGATGCTTCCCTTGGGGGTGTCGACCGTGGTGATGCCGATGACGGCGCGAAGGTCTTCCAAGGACAATCCCTTGGTGACCAGCTTGGCCGGGTCGATCTGGATGCGGATCGAGGGCTTCTGCTCGCCCCCGATCGAGACTTGCGACACGCCGGAGATCTGGCTGATCTGCTGGGCGATCTTCGTGTCGGCGTTGTCGTCGACCTCGGTGAGCGGAAGCGTGTCCGAGGTCGCGGACAAGATCATGATCGGTTTGTCGGCCGGGTTGACTTTGCGGTAGGTGGGAGGACTCGGAAGGGTCTTGGGCAATTGACCGCCGGCCGCGTTGATGGCGGCTTGCACGTCGTTGGCCGCGGCATCGATATTGCGGTCCAGATCAAATTGCAGGGTGACGCTCGTGTTGCTGAGCGAACTCGACGAAGTCAACTGAGCCACGCCAGGAATCTGGGCAAATTGTCGCTCCAGCGGCTGGGCGACGGACGACGCCATCGTTTCAGGACTGCCGCCAGGAAGGCTGGCGCTGACTTGGATTGTGGGAAAGTCGACCTGGGGCAGGGGAGCCACGGGCAGCAGCGGATAGGCCACGAGCCCGATGCAGAGAATGCCGATCATCACCAGCGTCGTGGCGACGGGGTAGCGGATAAACGGTCCCGAGATGCCTCCGTACACGATCAGGGCTCCTTGCTGGCCGTTTTCTCGGGAACTTCGTTTACTTTGACCAGCACGTCGGGCTGCAACCGGTACTGCCCGGCCGTCACGACCTTATCGCCGGCCTTGATGCCGTCGTCGATCAAGGCCTTGGAGTCGCCCATGAGCCCGATCTTCAAGGTTCTGAGCTGGACCTTGTTGTCGTCCCCGATCACGTAGGCATAAAAGCCGCTCTGGCCGCGCTGAACCGCAGTGTCGGGCACGATGACGACATTCTTGCGCACCGCGACCGTGGTTCGGGTCGTGACAGACAATCCGGGCCAAAGCTTGTTGTCCTCGTTGTCGAACAGCGCTTTGATGCGGATCGTACCGCTCGTCGTGTCGACCTCGTTGTTCAAGGTGTCGAGCTTGCCGGTGGCCAACACGCTTTTTCCGTCCGTGGTCAAGGCCGTGACCGGGACCGTGCCGGTTTGGACGCCTGCCTGCAGTTGCGGCAGGCTGTTCTCCGGCTCCGTGAAGATCACCGCGATCGGCTGCAATTGCGCGATCTGCACGATCCCCGAGGCACTCGATGCGTTGACTATGTTACCCTGGTCGGCGAGGCGAAAGCCAACCCGGCCGGTTAGGGGCGCCGTAATGGTGGCGTAATCCAGCTGGGTTTGCGCGTTGTCCGTGGCGGCCTGGTCGGCCGCGATCTGGGCCGTCAGCTGGGCTACCTGGGAGGTCTGCGTGTCGAGTTGCTGCCTGGTTGCGTAATCGCTTTTTGCCAGCGACTGGTAGCGGGCGAGATCCCGGTTGGCATTGCTGAGATTGGCCTCGTCCTGCTGCTTCTTGGCCTGCGCCTGCTCGAGCGCGGCTTTGTAGGGGCGCGGGTCGATTTGCGCCAGAAGATCGCCCTTCTTGACGATCTGGCCTTCGGTGAAGTTGATCTTGATGATCTGACCGTCCACGCGACTGCGCACCAGAACCGTATTGTTGGCCTGAGCGGTTCCCAGGCCCACCAGCACTACCGGGAAATCTCCCGTCTCCGCCGTGACGGCAGACACCGGGACGGCAGGCGGCGGCGGAGGCGCTTTAGCGGTCTGCAAGGGCTCCGGGCCAAGACCCGGCACAGCCTTCAGGGCCGGAACAGCCGCAAGGACGCTTCCCCGAAACGAGGCGTTCTGCCGCCACTCGTAAACGCCGGCCCCGATCGCGATCAGGACCGCCAGCCAGACCAGCCGCGAAAATCCTGGGCGTTTGCCATCGCTTGTCTTCGACATGGATCTCACTTCTTCGGGCAACGGCGCCGCGACCAGGATACTTGCAAGTCTCTAACGCTTGAATTCGTGCGGGACCGTGATCAATTCCGGTCATTCCAACAAATTAAATCTTCTTCATGTCATATCGGGCGATCGCTTTCAGAGTCTACGGCGCGGGTTTGACGTCCGCGCTTGCGGACACTGGCTGTGCCAAGGCGCTCACCGGGACGAGTGCGATCCCCCGCATCTGCAAGCCGCCCACGAAGGCCGCCATTGCCGGCAAACTATCCGACAGGCCGCCCACGACCGCGAGAGCGCGGCCCTTTGATCGCGCGACGCTTTCGAGCTGGTCGAGCGCAGCCTGCACGGATGCCGGAGCAAGGCGCCCGTCGACGACGACATCGGGATAGGCGGAGCGCAGGCCTGGCGGGTCGACCGGCCGGCCCACGGCGCCCACGCTGTTATCCACGAACAAAAGACCCCGCGACGACATGTCCTGCAGTGCGATCCGCGCCGTCTTCGGATCGGCAAGCAATTTGCTCCCGATCTGCGCGGTCGCGCCAACATAGCCCGTGAACCGGCCCATGGACCGATGCAGGTCATCGACCGTGCCGGTGGCACCCGCCTGTTCGCCGAGCGGGCGAGGACCCGCCTCGCCGTGATTTTGCGTCGACACTGCAGGAAATTCGAGAAGGACTTCGTGGCCGGCGTCGCGAGCCTGGCTGACCTGAGTGGCCAGGTCGGGACCCTCGGGCCGGAAGGCCAGGCTCACCGCGGCGGGAAGCTGCCGCGCGATGCGCTCGCTCGCGGCGGCATCGGGGCCAAGACCACCAATCAGGATGGCGATGCGTGGTGCGTTGGCGAGGTCGGGGGACGCGAATGCGGGCGGGCGGGCATAGGCTTCCGAAGGACGGGTGCCGTCCGGCCCGATGCGAGGCAGGTCGCCGAAACGAGACTTTTCCACCAGCAACGGATTGGGGGCGGGCTGCAGCGGCTCTGGAACCTGGGCGAAGGATGGGATCGCGGCGACCGCCTTCACATGGGCGGCCCCCATGCGAATGATCTTCACCCCATGCTGGATCTCGACGGTATCGCCATCCGCTTCCACGGCGACGTTGGGGTTTGCGCTGACCACCGCGGCCTGGCTCGTGGGCGGGGTCACGGGCTGCACGGCCGCAACCTTGGGGGCCGGCTCGATGGGCGCGACCGCGACGCTGTCGCGGTCCGCCCGGCCCGGGTTCAGCATGACGGCGCCGGCCGCGATTACGGCCACGACCACGATCATGGCGGCACCGACAACCATGGGAGACACGCCCGAGCGTGAACGGTGTTGCCGAATCTTGGTGCCCAAGGGCTCGTAAAGCGGGTCGCCTACCATGATCCTTTCCTGGCGCGTTATTTCAAGCGAGCCGGCCGCGCGCTGTTCCGCTCGAACCCTCGTGGTGCGAACCCGCCCGTTCATCGGCAGGCCCAGCCGAATGCACGGTCAGGAGGCCAGCGGGTAGCCCTCATCAGATATGCGCCGCGACGGCACCAGCGCCGGACCACCAAACAAAAAGGCGCCGCGAATGCGGCGCCCAACATCGTCTCAAAGCCGGTGAAATCTCAATTCGGAACCTGCACCGGCTTCGAGCTGTCCTGGTCGGGATTCGGCGTGTTGGACGCCTTGGTATTGCCACGCAGCAGATTGAGCGCCGCGATCATTTGCTTGTCGTCTTTCCCGTCCGGAGGAACATAGGCCTGCGAACCTTGCTTCTCGTCCTCGCCGTTCTTGAGGTGGCCCTTGAGCGAAGCCTCGCCCTTGGTGTCGTCCTTGCCCTTGAGATCGGCCGGCACGTCCTCGAGGATCTGCACCTCGGGCTCGATCCCCTTGGCCTGGATCGAGCGGCCCGATGGGGTGTAATAGCGCGCCGTGGTTAACCGCAGCGCACCATCCTGGCCGAGCGGGATGATGGTCTGGACGGACCCCTTGCCGAACGATCGGGTGCCCATGATGGTGGCGCGCTTGTGATCCTGCAGGGCGCCGGCCACGATTTCCGACGCGGAAGCCGAGCCGCCGTTGATCAGCACAACGATCGGCTTGCCATGCGACAGATCGCCGCCCGGGCTCGCGCTGTAGCGCTGGGTCTCGTCGGCATTGCGGCCGCGGGTCGAAACGATCTCGCCCCGATCGATGAAGGTGTTGGCGACTTCGATCGATTGGTCGAGCAAGCCGCCCGGATTGTTGCGCAGGTCGAGGATGTAGCCCTTGAATTTGTCGGTCGGAATATCGGCCTGGAACTTGGTCATCGCGGCCTTGAGGCCATCGTAGGTCTGCTCGTTGAACTGGCTGATGCGGATGTAACCGACGTCGTCCTTTTCCTCGAACTTGACGGACTTGATGGTGATTACGGCCCGGGTGAGCTTGAAGTCTTGCGTGTCCTTGGACTTGGCGCGCGCGATCTTGAGGACGACGGGCGTGCCGACCGCGCCGCGCATCTTGTCGACCGCCTGGTTGAGCGTCAGCCCCGACACCACCTCGCCGTCGATCGCCACGATCGTGTCGCCCGACATGATGCCGGCCTTGGAAGCCGGCGTGTCGTCGATCGGCGTGACGACCTTGATGGCGCTTTCTTCCTGGGTCACCTCGATTCCGAGGCCGCCGAACGCGCCCTTGGTCTGCACCTGCATGTCGCGATAGCTCTTGGCATCCATGTAGCTCGAATGCGGATCGAGCGACGACAGCATGCCGTTGATCGCGGCCTCGACGAGCTTCTGCTCGTCCGGCTTCTCGACGTAATCGGTGCGGATCTTCTCGAACACGTCGCCGAACAGGTTGAGATTGCGATAGGTGTCCGGCGCCGCGGCGTTGGCGGGGCTGCTCGAAACCACACCGGTATGGAACACCACCGTTGCCGTCGCTGCGCCCAGAACCGCACCGGCCACCATCAATGAAACCTTGCGCATCATCCGCGAACCTTTTCCAACTCGGCCTTTGCCCACCAAGGACTCGGATCGATGGCCATACCGTCTTTCCGGAATTCAACATAGAGAATCGGCTCGGTCGCGCCAAGCGCGATCGCAGCCGCAGTCTTGACGGAGCCGTCACCCATCGTGGCGACCGGCTCGCCCGCCAGAACGAACTGCCCGGGCGATACGCTAACCCGGCCCATTCCGGCAAGCACGATATAATAGCCGTCTCCGGCATTGATAATTAAGATTTGTCCATAGCTGCGATAGGGCCCCGAAAAGGCGATCCAACCGTCGGCCGGCGCGGTGACGACCGCCTGGGGCCGGGTGACCAGCGAGAGGCCTTTCTCTTCGCCTCCGAATTCGCTCGGCGTGCCGAAGGTCTTGTATAATCGTCCGGCGACCGGAAGGAACAACATGGCCTTGGCGTCGGCAAAGCCCACGGCCGGGCTGAGCCGGGCGGGATCGCGGAACGGCCCTGCTGCGACCCGCTCCTTGATGCTGTTGGCGTCGGCCTCGGCCGCTTTCCTGCGGTCCTCGTCGGCGTTCCGCGCCGCGTCGCCGGCCCGTTTGGCGGACGCCACCTCGCCCTCCATGCGGGCCACGAGGTCCTTGAGGCTGGTGGCCCGGCGGGCCAGGTCGTCGGCACGCCCCTGTTCGCCGCCGAGGGCCGACTCGGCCGCCGCCTGGGCGGCCTGACGGGCCTCGATCAAGGCTCCGAGCCGTTGTCGTTCCTCGCCGAGGCCGGCGACCTCATGGGCCAATGCGTCTTTCTCCACCGAAATGGATTGCCGCAAATGCTGCAGGTCCGAAAGGTCGGAGGCCAGAGCCTCGGCCTCCTGGCGCAGTTCGGGCACCACGGCACCCAGCAACATGGAGGCTCGAATCGAGCTCAGGATGTCGTCCGGGCTGACCAGGATCGCGGGCGGCGGCTTGCGGCCCATGCGTTGCAGCGAGGCGAGAACCTCGGCGATCACCCCGCGGCGGCCCTGCAGCGACTGTTTGATCGCGTCCTCGCTGCCCGTCATGGTGTCGAGGCGGGACTCGACGGTCGCGACCTTCAACTCCGCGTCGCGGACCTTTTGGGTGGTGTCGATGAGGGCCGCGCTGAGGCGGACGCGATCGGTGCGGATCGATTCGATGTCGGCCAGCATCTTGTGGCGCTTGTCATCCTCGGCCGACATCGACTCCTCGAGCCCGCGCAACTCCTGCTTCTTGGCATCGAGGTCGGTGGGCGGGGAGGGCGGGCTCGCCGGGGCCGCTTTGGCGGGCGCCGCGGTCGGGCCGACCTGACCGAAAGCCGGGAAAACCAAAGCAGCGCCGCTCAGGACGAGCGCAAGCGCGGCAGCGCTCAGCCGCACCGGTCCCGCAGGCCGAAACAGATCACCCATGAACGATCATTGCGCCGCGCCGATCCTGCATCCCGCAAACCATACATCGGCGCGGATTTCGTCACCAGCGAGGCAGAGTTTGGGTCCGGTCACGAACGCGCGGAGGCTCGCAACGCGCGATCGAGGCCCCAGCGGTCCCGTCCTTGCTCCGTGGCCGTGCGGCGACAGCCGTTGTGTCAAAGCGAGATTCACATGGAAGAGCATCGCAAGAGCCTGAGAGGTCGGACTTATCTGGGCGGTCAGATCACGTTCAACGAACGATCTTCGACCATGGATTGCCTCGTGCGCAACCTGTCCCAGGATGGCGCAAGGATCCTGTTGCCCAGCACGGTCGGCGTGCCGCACGAATTCGAGCTGACCGTGCATGGCCGTAACGAAAACTTTCTGGCCCGGCTGATTTGGCGAACCCCGACCGAGATCGGGGTCGCGATCAGCAGGCCGGTCGAGCCATCCTTCGTATCGGTGGACGCGGCTTGCCGGATCAAAAGGCTCGAAGCCGATCGCGATGCGCTGGCGCGCCGTGTCGCGCAGCTGAGCGAGCCCGTATGCTAGGCTCATGGCGCCTAGGCTCGGGCCACTACGGCGTGGGGCTCGACCCCGCGCCGACAAACAGGTGCCGGGGAGAGTTCCAACAGTTTGTCGGTTCGACGATCCAAGCTGTTGGAACTAGGAGACGAGTGGCCTCAGACCAGCCAGTCGGGCACCCGGTCGAGCCCGATCAGATCGTCATAGCTCGTCCTCGGCCGGATGAACGCGAACCGGTCTCCGTCCACCATCACTTCGGGAACCAGCAGGCGCGAGTTATAGGTGCCCGCCTGAACGGCCCCATAGGCGCCCGCCGACATCACGGCCAACAGATCGCCGGTCGCGACTAGGGGTAGCTCCCGGTCGAGCGCCAGGTAATCGCCGGTTTCGCAGACCGGACCCACAACATCGACCGGGCTGCGCTCCTGCGACGCAGGCTCCACCACGGGCATGATCTCGTGGAAAGCCTCGTAGAGCGTCGGGCGGATCAGGTCGTTCATGGCGGCATCCACCACCACGAAGGTCTTGATGCCGCCGCTCTTCACCAGAATCACCTCGGTGACCAGGATGCCGGCATTGCCGACCAGCAGCCGGCCGGGCTCGAGCACGATCTTGGCGCCGAGCGCATTGGCGTAACGCCCGATCAGGGCCGCATAGCGGTCGGGGTGGAAGGCGTCGGCGTCCTCGCCCGCGTGGTAGGGAATGCCAAGGCCGCCGCCGAGATCGACATGGTCGATCGCGTGGCCGTCGGCCCGCAACTGCCCCACGAATCCAGTCAGCACCCCGAAGGCGTTGTCGAAGGGCTCGAGTTCGGTGATCTGCGAGCCGATATGCATGTCGACGCCCGTGACCCGGATCCCGGGAAGGGCGGCGGCGCGCGCATAGACGGCGCGGGCGCGCCCGATCGGGATGCCGAATTTATTCTCCGCCTTGCCGGTCGAGATCTTGGCATGGGTCTTGGCATCGACGTCCGGATTGACCCGGATCGCGATGCGGGCCTCCAGCCCCTTGGTGCGCGCGAGCTCCGAGAGCCGTTCCAGCTCCGGCTCCGATTCGATGTTGAAGCAACCGATGCCCTCGTCGAGCCCGAGCGCGAGTTCCCGGCGTGTCTTGCCGACGCCCGAGAAGGTGATCCGTTCAGCCGGAACACCCGCCGAACGCGCCCGCCGCAACTCCCCCTCCGACACCACATCCATCCCGGCACCGAGGCGGGCGAAGAGCTTGAGCACGGCCTGGTTGGAATTGGCTTTCACGGCATAGCAGACCAGGGTCGGCTGCCGCCCGAAGGCTTCCGTGAAGACCCGATAATGGCGCTCCATCGTGGCGCGTGAATAGCAATAGAACGGCGTCCCCACCGCGCGGGCGATCGCACGAAGGTCGACCCCTTCGGCATGCAGGATGCCATCCCGGTAGGCGAAATGGTGCATGGCGGCCGGTCAGAGCAGGGGATCGAGGATGAAGGGCTCATGCGGCGGTTTGATGGGCACGTTTTTAGCGCGCCGCAGGCCCGCAGCCGGAGACTGGTCGTTCGGTTTGGCCGCAACGGCGCTTGGATCGGGTGGGGGCTCGAGCCCGCCGCGTCGGCCGCAACCGGCCAGCGAGGACGCCAGGAGCCCGATCAGAACCACGATCGCGCGTCCGCGCGCCCCGGATGATACCGCCACTCGTCCCAACCCCCGTTCGAAATCGGCGCCACTATAGTGGAAGCCGCCGCGCAAGCGAGGGGAAACGCCGCGGGACCCCTGGCCCATGCGCGGACGCTGTTGGGAAGCTATTTCGCGATGAGACCCGCCACCTTGAGGGCCTTGGCGACCTGAGCCACGCGCCGACCCTGGTAGGTCGCGACCTCGAGATCGTCGGCGCTCGGCGGCGTGGCGGACTGACCCGAAACCGAGGAGGCGCCATAGGGGGTGCCAGCCTTGAACATGGCGGGATCGGCATAGCCGAGCGGCACGATGATCATGCCGAGATGGGCCATCGGGTTGTAGAGCGAGATGGTCGTCGATTCATTGCCGCCGTGGGCGCTCAATGTCGAGGTGAAGGCCGACCCCGCCTTGCCGTTCAGCTTACCCTGGAACCACAGGCCGCCGAGGCTGTCGATATAGGCTTTCAGCTCGGAGGAGACCGAGCCGAACCGCGTCGGCGTGCCGAACACGATGGCGTCGGCCCATTCGGCGTCAGCTGCCGTCGGCGCCTCATAGGCGGCGTTCATTCGTGCTGCCGAGTCCGTCCAGCCCGGCGCTTGCGCCATCACGTCGGGGCCGACTAGTTCGCGGGCGCGGCGAAGGCGAACCTCGGCGCCCGCAGCCCTGGCACCCTCCGCAACGCTTTTGGCCAGGGTCTCGGTCGAGCCGGTCCGGGAATAGAAGGCGATCAAAACATTCACGTCAGCCATAACGACCTCGCTGTCGACGCAACCCCGCGGGCGGCGCCCGGCGGCATGAAGCACGGATGGTACGGCGAGCCGCTATCGCGTAAACCCGCATAGTCTCGATGTGATCCAACAAGTTGATCGATATGACGGATGTCGGAACCCCTACGCTGGAGCAGCTTCGCGTCTTCCTCACCATCGTGGAGACCGGGAGCTTTTCGGCGGCCGCCCGCAAGCTCAATCGGCAGCAATCGGTGGTGAGCTATTCGGTCGCCAATCTCGAGGCCCAGCTCGGCGGGCTGTCGCTCTTCGAGCGTCGGACCCGGCGGCCGACCCTGACCGAAGCCGGCCAGGCAATTCTTGCCGATGCCCGGCAACTCGGCCTGGGCGTCGATGCCCTCCGCGCGAGGGCGAGGGGATTGCTGGCCGGCCTCGAAGCCGAGGTCGCCATTGCGGTCGACGTGATGCTGCCGACCTGTCGGCTCGTCGCGGCCCTGGCGGACTTCAGGGAGGCATTTCCAACCGTCAACCTGCGGCTTTACGTGGAGGCGCTCGGCTCCGTGACGCGGCTGGTGCTCGACCGGGTCTGCCGTGTGGGGGTTAGCGGCCCTATGGTCCAGGAAATCGACGGTCTGGAGCAGCGCCCGGTCGGAATCGTCAAGATGCTGGCGGTGGCGGGGCCGATGCATCCGCTCGGACGGAGCCAGCCTGTTACCCAGGCCGAGGCCCGCAGCCATGTGCAGCTGGTGTTGACCGACCGATCAGACCTGACGCGTGGTCAGGATTTCGGGGTCCTCAGCCCGCAGACCTGGCGGCTCGCCGACCTCGGTGCGAAATATGCGCTGCTCCTGCAAGGTCTCGGGTGGGGCAGCATGCCCGAGCCCATGGTGCGCGGCGATATCGTGGCGGGCCGATTGATCGCGCTCGACATCGTGAACCGGCCACCACCGCGCTACGCGCTGTTTGCGGTCCACCGCAGCGACCAACCGCCCGGCCCGGCGGCCCGATGGCTGCTCGACCAATTGTCGGGCGCGACCCCGGAGGAGGATCTTGGGGCCGAGGGCTGAAGGGCTTGGAAGCCCGATGACACCGCGCATCGTTGGATCACGTCGCGGATTGTCGCCTCGGCCTTTCTCCCCTTGCGGGAGAAGGTCCGCGAAGCGGGGATGAGGGGTATGTAACGACCAAGAACCCCTCATCCGGCCTTTGGCCACCTTCTCCCGCAAGGGGAGAAGGGCGGCGTGGTTGGGTTTCGCCCGATCCCGACAACCCCGGAATGTTTTGGGCAGCCTCCAGCCGATGGCGAAATGGATCAGTCCAGCCGCTCCAGCCAGGCCTCGGCCTGGTGGCGCACGTTGTCGGGCGCCGTGCCGCCAAAGCTGGTGCGGCTCGCCACGGATTGGCGCACACCCAGCACCCCGAACACCTCGTTCGTGATGGCCGGATCGACGGTCCGCATCTCGTCGAGGCTGAGCGCCTCGAGCGCCACGCCCTTGGCGGCCGCGAGCGCCACGATGCGGCCCGTTACGTGATGAGCGTTGCGGAACGGCATGTTCAGGCGCCCCACCAGCCAGTCGGCGAGGTCCGTCGCGGTGGCGTATCCGGAACTCGCTGCGGCCTCCATGCGAGCCGTGTCGGGCGTCATGTCGCGCACCATGCCGGCGGACGCGGCGACACAGAGCGTGAGCGCCTCGAAGGCATCGAAGGCGCCTTCCTTGTCCTCCTGCATGTCCTTGGAATAGGCGAGCGGCAGGCCTTTCATCACGACCAAGAGCCCCATCAGGGCGCCGATCACCCGGCCGGCCTTGCCGCGCACGAGTTCGGCGGCGTCGGGGTTGCGTTTCTGCGGCATGATGGAGGAGCCGGTGGAAAAACGGTCGGACAGCGCCGCGAAGCCGAATTGCGGCGTCGCCCACAGCACGACCTCCTCGGCGAAGCGCGACAGGTGGACGGCGCAGATGGCGGCGGCCGACAGGGATTCCAGCACGAAGTCGCGATCCGCCACGCTGTCGAGCGAGTTCGCGGTGGGCCGGTCGAAGCCGAGCGCCTCAGCCGTCATGTGACGGTCGATCGGGAACGAGGTCCCTGCCAGGGCCGCGGCCCCGAGCGGGCATTCGTTAAGCCGCGTCCGGGCATCGCGAAACCGCCCGCGATCCCGCGCCGTCATCTCGACATAGGCGAGCAAGTGATGGCCGAAGGTGACAGGCTGCGCGGATTGCAGGTGGGTGAAGCCCGGCATCACGCTCGCGGCATGCAGAAGCGCCTTCTCGGCGAGGGCCCGTTGCAGGTCCGCGAGGCCGGCATCGAGGGCGTCGATCGTGTCGCGCACCCAGAGACGGAAATCGGTCGCCACCTGATCGTTGCGCGAGCGCGCCGTATGCACACGTCCGGCCGGCTCGCCGATGAGATCGGCCAGGCGCTTCTCCACATTCATGTGGATGTCTTCGAGCGCCCGCGAGAACGAGAAGGTCCCGGCCTCGATCTCGGCCGCGATGCGGGTCAGGCCCTCGTCGATGGCGGCGGCATCGTCAGCCGAAATGATGCCTTGTTTGGCGAGCATTGCGGCATGCGCCCTGGAGCCTGCGATGTCCTGGGCGGCCAAACGGTAGTCGAACCCGATCGAGGCGTTGATCTCTTCCATGATCGCGTCTGGACCGCTCGAGAACCGGCCGCCCCACATCGTATTGCTCATTTCACGCCTCGGACTTCGCATGACTTCAGAACCCGGTGACGCTCCCCCGATCCGGCCGCGCGGGCGGATGCTGCCCATCGGTGCGGCGCTCGGGGCTGTCGTGCTTCTCGGCTGTGTCGGCGTCCTATACGGGATGAAGGGCCCGGGCAAGGAAGGCGCGGTCGAGTGCCGGGCCGCGGTCTCGGCCAAGGCGCGGCTCGATCCCCTGGTTCACGGGGAGATGGCGGCGCTGGCCCTGCTGCCCACCGGGCGTCTCGTGCCCGCGCTCGCCTTCGACGGCCCGAACGGCGAGCCCAAGACGCTGGCGGACTTCAAGGGCCGTACGGTACTCCTCAACCTTTGGGCCACCTGGTGCATCCCGTGCCGCAAGGAGATGCCGGCTTTGGACAGGCTGCAGGCCAAACTCGGCGGACCGGATTTCCAGGTCGTCGCCGTCAACATCGACACGGCGCGTCTCGACCGCCCCAAGGCGTTTTTGCACGAGACCGGGGTCACCAGCCTGCCACTCTACACGGATTCCACCGCCAATGTGTTCCAGGTGCTGCGCGCCGATGGTCAGGCGCTTGGACTGCCGACAACGGTTCTGGTCGACAGAAATGGCTGCGAATTAGGCGCCATGGCGGGTCCCGCCGCATGGGATTCGCCGGATGCGGAAAAGCTGATCGAGGCCGCCAAGCAGTCGTGAGGCCCGGCGGCCATAAGCGCCATCAAGCTGCTGGATCGATGCTCGCTCGAAAACGCGCGATCGCGCCGTCGATGCCGGACACGAAGGCCCGTGCGGCGTCGACCGAGATCACGGCTCGACGCGGATCGAAATCGTCGTAGCCGTGCATGGCGACGTGGCGAAAGCGGCGGAGTTCGGCCACCTGGGCCAGCAGGTCCGCGTCGAGGATCGCGGGCCGCTCTCCAGGGATTGCCTCGCCGATGCGTCGAAGCAAGGCGATGGGAGAGTCAGGACCCAGAGGCGTGGGTTCGTCGAGAAGGAGAAGGAGCCGCTTCATTCCAGCCTCGAACGAGGTGTAGCCGGATTGCATGGCATGCTGGAACGCCATGGCGGGCACGTAGGCGGCCGGGCCGGATCGTTGCGCCAGCTCGCGGTCGTAAAGCGCCACTGCTTTTCCAAAGTGCCGCGTCGCGGACGCGAGGTCGGCCGCCACATCGGCCCAGAGCGCCGCCATCATGGCAGACAAATCCCTTCGGATCGCGCCCGCAGCAGGAACGCCTCGGAAAGCCAACCGGCCGGGCGGCAATCCGGGATCAGTCCATGCGTGAAACAGAGCTCGTCGGCGACCCCGCAGGCCGCTACCGACGTCCGATCATCGGGGAAATCCGCGATGAGGTCGATGTCGCTGGTGATCCGCATCTGCCCGGTCGCGCTCGACCCGTAACGGATGAAACGGCCGCCATGCTGGCGCGCATAGGCGGTGAGCGCCGCATCCAGCAAAGGAGGGCGTCGCGCATGGCGTCGAGTTTGCGCCGATGCCGCTCGGCCAGCGTTACCACGGTGGTCATGCGGTGAGTTTAGCATATCTGGTGTAACGATGCCGCCTTAGGTCTCTGGAACCCGGTTCGGCATTTGGCGTATTCGACGATGGCAAGACTTCAACTGCCGCCCAAAACCGCCCTTGTGGTGATCGACGTCCAGATCGGCTTCGACGATCCCCTCTGGGGGCCGCGCAACAATCCTGACGCCGAAATCAACATCGGGCGGCTGCTCGCGGCATGGCGCCAGAACGGCCGGCCCATTCTTCACGTACGCCACGATTCCATCGTACCCGGCAGCCCGCTGCGGCCCAATCAGCCCGGCAATGCCATCAAGCCCATCGCGGCGCCCCTGGCGGGCGAGACCGTCTATGCCAAGACCGTCAACAGCGCCTTCATCGGGACCACGCTCGAGGCCGATCTCAGGCGCCAAGCGATCGAGAGCCTCGTGATCGTAGGGCTGACCACGAACCACTGCGTTTCGACCACGGCTCGCATGGCGGGCAATCTCGGCTTCGCGGCCTTCGTGGTGGAGGATGCGACGGCGTCCTTCGATCGGCCGACCGTAAGCGGACGTCTTCGTTCGGCCGCGCGAGTTCACGAAGCGGCGCTGAGCGACCTCCACGGCGAATTCGCCACCGTGGTGACCACCGAGGATGTCCTGACCAGCGAGGGCGCCCGCTAGCCCGAGCTTACTCGCCCGCGATCGGCACCGGCGACAGCGTCTTGCGCGGCTGGGCGGGCGCTTCGACCGGCTCGTTTTCCACGAACTCCCGCCACAGCAGCATCAGGGCCGCCATCACGGCAGGGCCCACAAACAGGCCGACCAACCCCCAGGTCTCCACGCCACCGAAGATGCCGAGCAGCACCCAGATGAAGGGCAGTCGGGTCGCGCCACCGATGATGACCGGCCGGACGAAGTGGTCCGAAACGAACACCATGACGTAGCCGATCGAGACCACCACGACGGCGGTCCAGACCGCGCCCTGCGAGATCATCACGCCGCCGATGATGGCGAGCAGGCCGACCAGCAGGAACGGGATCATGGCCGCGATGGCCGATAAGGCGCCGAGCAGCGTCGGATGCGGGACGCCCGCCACAGCATAGACGATGCCGAGCAGGACGCCCTCCACCAGTCCGACCAGCACGAGCCCGTCCACCGTCCCATGGATGGAGGAGACCATCTGGCGGGCGACCGCTTCCCCGCGCGGCCCGAACAGTTTGTGGCTTACGATCAGCATTTCGCGCGCCAAGGTCTCGCCGCTGCGAAGCACGAAAAACAGCGTGAGGATGGTGAAGAAGAAGATCACGATCCGGTGCGTGAAAGCCGCGCCGATCTCGCGGGTCGTCGACAGGCCGGCGCCATGCGTCGCGTGATTGACCAGCCCTGAAACGTCCGAAGCGTTGGTCAGATTGGTCTTCCACCATTCGCTGATCTGCGCGGCGCCGAAGGGAAGGCCCGCCACCCAGGCGGGTTCGGGGATCCCCGATTCCATCGCCGAATGCATGAATTGCATGACGTCGTGCGCCTCGCGGGCGGCCTGGATGCCGAGAACCACGAAAGGCAGGAGAAAGATCACCGCCACCACGGTCGTGAACAGGAGCGGCAGCAGGATGTTATGCTTGCCTGGCGGCCAACGCCGCGCCGCGCGGGCGTAGAGCGGTCCGATGGCGACCGCCAGGACGGCGGCCCAGACCAGGGCAGCCAGGAACCCGTGCAAGGTCCATAGTCCCAGCGCCACGAGGGCGGCAACCAGCGCAAGCCGGGCGTTCCGCTGCAACCGAGTTCCCCCCTCCACTTCAGGGGCCTGAACCACCAATCGATCGACCATCCACATCCTCCGCTTGCGGCATGCTTTAGAGCAAATGTGGTGGCCGCGAAACCAAAGCTTGATGAAGGGGCGCGGCGCCTGCCTGCGGGTCCTGACACACATCCACCCAACGCGCACCCACCAGGGCAGCGAGCCGCATCGGCGCGATACGGACCGCGGTGTTGGTGGCGCCCGCGGCCGGGATCACCTCCTCGAAGCCTTGCAGCGCGACGTCGCAATAGACGGCAAGCGGCGTGGCGAGGCCGAAAGGACAGACGCCCCCGACCGGGTGACCCGTCACCTCCAGGGTTTCCTCCGCGTCGAGCATCTTGGGCTTGCCGCCGAACGCCGTTTTGAACTTTTTATTGTCGAGACGCGTGTCGCCGCGCGCCACCAGCAGGATGGTGCGAGCCCCCACGCGGATGGCCAGCGTCTTGGCAATGACGCCGGGTTCCACACCGTGGGCTTGGGCGGCCTGCTCGACCGTGGCGGAGCTCGTCTCCGATTCGATGATGGCAAGGTCGGGCGCCTTATCGGCCAGAAAGGCGCGGACGGATTCGAGGCTCATATCGACACATTGCTCGCTGAGGTCAGGCCGGCGGACCAGGATGAGCTGTGGCCCGGCATGAGCACTCTCATCTTGGCAGGATCAGGGACGGGGCGACCATATTGGTGACGGCGTGACATTGCAGCGTTCGACGATACGATGCCTTCCCGGCCCGCAATTTTTGCCTCATGCGCCTCGGTTGGGGGATCCATGCCTGATCTGACTTCCTGGGGATTGTTCGTCGTGGTCTCGACGGTGCTGCTGCTCACGCCTGGTCCGGCGGTGCTCTACATCGTGGCCCGTTCGGTCGAGCAGGGGCGGGCGGCAGGCCTCGTATCTGTCCTCGGCATCCATCTCGGAACCATCGTCCATATCACGGCGGCCGCGATCGGGCTCTCCGCCGTCGTGGTCTCGTCGGCGCTGGCTTTTTCCGTCGTAAAATATCTCGGCGCCGCTTATCTCATCTGGATCGGCATCCGCACGTTCATTGCGAAAGATTGCGATCCCGAAGCGTCCGCGCTGCCGGCTGTCCCATTGCGGCGCGTCTTCCGCGACGGTTTTGTGGTCAATCTTTTCAATCCGAAGACGGCGATCTTCTTCCTCGCCTTCCTGCCGCAGTTCGTCGATCCGGCGCGCGGCGCACTGTCCTTACAGATCCTCGTTCTAGGCCTGACCTTCATGGGGCTCGGCATCATGAGCGACGGCATGTTCGCGCTGGCGGCCGGGGCCGCGGGCGACTTCATCCGCCGCAACCGGCGGTTCCTGCGTTTCCAGCGCTGGTTCGCCGGAACCTCGTTCATCGGCCTCGGGGTAACGGCGGCGTTCTCGAGCCGCAAATAAGCAGCCACGGGCGCGCCGCGCCGCGTGCCTGCCGCAAAAACGCCCGTTTGACAGGATGCGGCTCCCGCGCGCAGTGCTGACGCTCGACGGTCGAGAGGGCAAGATGCGGCGCAAGATCATCATCGATACCGATCCAGGGCAGGACGACGGTGTCGCGATTCTCCTGGCGCTCGGCGCGCCGGCCGAACTGGAGGTGCTGGGCGTGATCGCGGTGGCGGGCAACGTGCCGCTGGCGCGCACCGAGGTGAACGCGCGCAAGATCATGGAGCTGGCGGGCCGGGTCGATGTCCCGGTCTTCGCCGGATGTCCAAGGCCCATGATGCGCGCGCTCGTGACGGCGGAGCATGTCCATGGCGAAACGGGGCTCGACGGACCGTCCTTCCGCGAGCCCACGATGGCCCTGCAGGGGCAACACGGCGTCGATTTTCTCATCGACGTCCTGCGGGCCGCCGACGCCGAGGAGATCACGCTCTGCTTTCTCGGGCCGTTGACCGATCTTGCCATGGCGCTCGTCAAGGCGCCCGACATCGTCCGAGGGATTCGCGAGATCGTGCTGATGGGGGGCGCCTATTTCGAGGTCGGCAACATCAGCCCCGCGGCGGAATTCAACATCTACGTCGATCCCGAGGCGGCCGACATCGTGCTGCGCTGCGGACGGCCCATCACCATGCTGCCGCTCGATGTCACGCATACCGTCTTGAACACGCGCGAACGGCTCGCCCGCATGACGGCGTTAGGCAATCGCTGCGGTATTGCGGCGGCCGAAATGCTGCGCTTTTCCGAGCAGTTCGATGTCAAGAAATATGGCTGGTCGGCCGCCCCGCTGCACGACCCGAACGTCATCGCCTACCTGCTCGATCCGAGCCTTTACGAGGGCCGCCACATCAACGTCATGGTCGAGACGCGCAGCGAGCTGACGCGCGGCATGACGGTGGCGGATTACTGGCGCGTGACCGACCGGCCCGCCAATGTGCACTACATGCGCGTCGGCCATGCCGAGCGCATCTACGATCTATTGATCCAGCGTCTGGCGGTGTTGCCGTGATCGCAGGAATGCGGCTTTCGGAACTCATGGCGATCGGGGCCGAGGTGCGCGAGGCTCTCGCGGCCGGCCGCCCCGTGGTGGCGCTGGAGTCCACGATCATCACCCACGGCATGCCCTATCCGCACAATCTCGAGACCGCGCGCGGCGTGGAAGCCGTGGTTCGGGCTGGCGGCGCGATCCCGGCCACGATCGCGGTGCTCGATGGTCTGCTCCGCGTCGGCCTCGAGTCCTCCGACCTCGACCGGCTGGCACAATGCGGCGAGGACGTGGTCAAGGCCTCCCGCCGCGATCTTGCGGCCGTGCTGGCGCGCGGCGGCACGGCCGGCACCACGGTCGCCACTACCATGATCGGGGCGCATCTGGCCGGGATCGCCATCTTCGCCACGGGCGGGGTCGGCGGCGTGCATCGTGGGGCCGAACAGACCTTCGATATCTCGGCGGACCTCATCGAACTCGCGCAGACCCCCGGCGCGGTGGTGTGCGCGGGGGCAAAATCCATTCTCGACATTCCCAAGACCCTGGAGGTGTTGGAAACCCACGGCGTCCCGGTGATCGGCTATCGCACCAACAAGTTTCCGGCCTTTTTCGCGCGCGACAGCGGGCAGCCGGTCGACCATAGGGCCGAGACGCCGGGCGAGATCGCCAGGATGATCGCCATCGGGCGTGCCATGGGGCTTTGCAACGGCATGCTGATCGCCAATCCGATTCCGGAGGCGGACGCGCTCGATGGACCCGCCATGGAGGCCCGCATCGCCGAGGCCGTCCGCGACGCCGATCGGGCCGGTGTGTCGCGCAAAGCGCTGACGCCCTATCTGCTCCAGCGCATTTTCGAGCTGACCGAGGGCAAAAGCCTCACGGCCAATATCGCGCTGGTGAAGAACAATGCCGCGCTCGGGGCGGAGATCGCGGTCGCGCTCGCCGGGCCGCGTTAGCATGAACGGCCCGCGCGTCCTCGTGGTGGGCGACGTGATGCGGGACATCATCGTGCGTCCGGCCGGGCCGCTGCGCCGCGGCACCGACCAGCGCGCCACCATCCGCACCAGCCATGGCGGCTCGGCCGCCAACCAGGCGGCCTGGCTGGCGCGTTTCGGGGTGCCGGTGCGTTTCGTGGGCTGCGTCGCCGAGGACGATCGCGCCGCCCAGGCGGGGCGTCTGCGCCACCACGGCGTCGAGCCCGTGCTGGCCGGCCATCCGGTCCTGCCGACCGGGACCTTGGTGGCCCTCGTCGAACAGGACGGCGAGCGCTCTTTCCTGACCGATCGGGGCGCCAACGACGGCCTCGTTCGAGACGATCTGCCCGGAGGCCTGCTCGACGGCGTCGAGCATCTGCACCTGTCGGGTTACGCTCTGGTGGGTGACGTCACACGCGCCGCCGCGCTGGCGTTGCTCGATGAGGCGCGGGAGGCCGGCATCGCGGTCTCCTTCGACCCCGGCTCGGCCGGCTACATGGCCGACCTCGGCGTCGATCGGGTGCTCGGCTGGATCGGCGCGGCCGATCTCTGCGTCGCCAATGCCGACGAGGCAGCGGTGCTGACCGGCGCCACCGATGCCGATGCCCAGTTGTCGGCGCTGAACGCCCGCTTCGACCTCGTGGTGCTCAAGCAGGGCGCCGCCGGCGCGCGGGCGCGGTGGCGCGGCGAGGAATGGCAAGCCTCCGCACCCGCCGTCGATGTCATCGACACGACCGGGGCGGGAGACGTGTTCTTCGCGGCCTTTCTGGCCGCCCGGCTAGCGGGCGAACCCATCGACGTATGCCTCGGCCGCGCCGTGGAGGCCGGCGCCCATGCGGTGACCATCATCGGCGGATGGCCCGTCGGGTGAACTGGAAGATCGGCGCCATACGCAGACAGCTCGGCTCGCGCCGGCGGCGGTGGCGGCCAGTTTCGCGTGACTGTCCCCGGAAAACCTGCATCACTGTGCCATCGCAACCGACTGGGGACCCAGCATGCCGAGCCTGATCGAGGACTATGCGCTGATCGGCAATTGCGCCAGCGCGGCGCTGGTCGGCAAGAACGGCTCGATCGACTGGATGGCCCTGCCGCGGTTCGATTCCGAGGCCTTTTTCGCCTGTCTTCTGGGCAGCCCGGACAACGGCCGCTGGCAGATCTTCCCTGTGGATGCCGAACACACCACCGTCAGCCGCTCCTATCGCCCCGGCACGCTGGTCCTGGAGACACGGTTCGAGACCCCGGACGGGGCCGTGACGTTGATCGATTGCATGGGTC
>CAXTOT010000027.1:0-58894 GCA_964245915.1 uncultured Lichenihabitans sp.
CGACCAGCCTTCCACCTCGTCTCACGTCAGCCAGACTTTTGGGGCAGCATCACTTCGGTCGCCCCGGAGCTTAGGCCCGCGCCGCGATCGTGATTGACGGGGGCCCAACGGTGGACATGCGGCCGCGCGGTCAGTTCGCCGCGCCGACAGCCGTGTCGACGATCGATAGCAACCCTTCGAAATGCAGGTAGGCCCAGAATGCCGCGATGAGCAAGCCGTTGAGAACGAGCGAGATCACCAGGGCCGTACGGTAGATCCGAATCTGCGTCATTTGGCTCGCTCCGTCGGAAGGGAGCCTTGCAGGCGGCCCCGCAACACCGATTGCCTATGGCTTATCGCTTGTATGGACGGTTCGCGTGGTGGTCCGCATCATCCTTGGCGGTGTTGGCGCGGATCAATGGCGCACCTTCCCGCTCGTAGATAACTTCTTGCCTGTTGTCCAACGACCGCTGTCCACCAGAGATCACATTCAAGGCCGATCCCGCTTCTGCCAAGCCGACTCTTGAGGCGCTCTTGCCGAGCGATGAACCGAAAGTCCGCTAAGCCGTTTCCGGCAGGTGGGCGCGTCGTTTTTGTCCACCAGCGAACCGCCTGGCACCCCGTCGCGCCCCCACCTATTTCGGCCGGGCGCCGTCGACCGCCTGGCAAAGGGATTCCGTCATGCCTCAGCACCCCTCGGCAGCAGCCTCCGGCCAATTCAAGATTGGCGGCGACCTCACGGTGAATCGGCTCGGCTTCGGTGCCATGCGCATCACCGGCAAAGGCATTTGGGGACAACCCGCCAATCCGAAAGCCGCTCGCGACACGCTGCGTCTTCTGCCGGAGCTCGGCGTCAACTTCATAGACACGGCCGACAGCTACGGTCCGTTCGTCAGCGAGGACCTGATCCGCGAGGTCCTGCATCCCTACAAGGGCCTGCTGATCGCCACCAAGGGCGCTCTTACGCGTTCCGGCCCGAACGTCTGGGAAACGGTCGGCAATCCGGCCTACCTGCGTCAATGCGTGCACATGAGTCTGCGACGCCTAGGCGTCGAGCGGATCGATCTATGGCAGCTTCACAGAATCGACCCCAAGATTCCGCGCGACGAGCAGTTCGGCGCCATCGCGGCCATGCAGAAGGACGGCTTGATCCGTCACCTGGGACTGAGCGAGGTCGGTGTCGAAGATATCAGGGCGGCACAAAAAGTGTTCGAGGTGACGACCGTGCAGAACGAGTACAATCTCGTGACGCGCAAGAGCGAGGCCGTGCTCGACTATTGCGAGAGTCAGGGCATAGGCTTCATTCCTTGGTACCCGCTGGCGGCCGGCAATCTGGCCAAGCCCGGATCGGTTCTCTCGAAGATCGCCGAAAAGCTGCATGCGTCGCCGGCCCAGGTGGCGCTGGCATGGGTGCTCATGCGCTCGCCCATCATGCTGCCGATCCCCGGCACCGGGAGCCCGGACCACCTGATCCAGAATGTCGCGGCGGCTGAACTCCGCTTGTCGGACGAGGATTTCGCGGCGCTCGACGCGCAGGCCAAGACTGCGGCCTGACGGATCGAGCGGATCTGTGGCGCGAACCTGACCTTGTTCGATCGAGCTGAAGAGGAGCGGCCGGTCGAAGACGCTAAACATGCCGGCATGTTTACCATGTCGGGCAGCAAAGATCGCATTCAGGAATGTATTAAGGCATATTAACGCCATCAGATTAACGGCGCAGAGGTCGGTGCGTGAGAGGGCAAAACCATGGTTGATCAACTGGTGCGACTTGGTTTGGCGGCATCGGAAAGCTGCGCCACGGCCTGGCTTGCTCGACGCCAATCAGGTCGACCGGATCATCCTCTTGCGGCGTATCCGACGCTGCTGGCCGCCTTCACCAGCGCGGAGAAAAGCGGCGCCCTGGCGGCCGAGCGGCGACGTCTGGCCTCTCGCCGGGCGCGCTGAGCCGCTGATCAAGCGTCGACACCGTAATCGGCAAGTTCGGGCCTCATGGCCTCGATGACGAAATCGACGAAGGCCACGGGCGCATCGAGGAAGAACTCGCGATCCGAGTAGCGGCCGATCGTGACCGCAATCCCCCGTGACTCCATCCATGCCGCGAGGTGGTTTAGGTCCGCCTCGGGCGTCTCACTGAGGAAGGACACTTGCGAACGGAGCTTGTCCTCGTCGCGATTGAGCGTCTCGCTCCGGCTGAACTGAAGGTCCACGTTGGCTCCGGGTTGGCGGAGCCAGATCGACCGCTCGGTCCGGCGCAACTCCACGAAGTTGAGCTTGCCGACCAACATCTCGACCACGGTTTCAAAGTGCTGGGCGTCGAGACGGTTCGCAACGTGGTTCAGTTTCATCGTGCCATGCCCTCGTTCTCGCTCGACGAAAGGCGCTGCGTTCGCGCCGCCATGGAACGAGAATGGCAGATTTCGCAGCAGGATTGCGCATCGAACCGCGTCACCTTATCTTCATCCTCGTCCGAGGGGTGTCTCGCGGGGCGAGACTGAGACGGTAGTGGCCGAACCCTTCGAACCTGATCCGGGTCATGCCGGCGAAGGGACGGGACCATGTCGATGCCTTGCCCATATCTGTCGTCAGTTGGCCGGCTCCGGTTCATGACCGCGCGAGTGGAACCATGAAGGTCGTGATCATCGGGGCAGGGGTCGCGGGGCTCGTTACCGCGATTCACCTCGTGGAACGCGGGATTGCGGTCGAGGTTTTGGACCGCGGGCCAAGGCTCGGCGCGGAATCCTGCTCGTGGCTGGCGGGCGGCATGCTGGCGCCCTGGTGCGAGGGGGAGAGCGCGGAACCCGCCGTGGTCGATCTCGGCCAGACGGCGCTTGCCTGGTGGCCGCGCCATCATGCCGACACACGGCAGGCCGGAACCCTGGTGGTGGCGCCGCCGCGCGACGGCCCGGAACTGTCGCGCTTCGCCCGCCGCACCTCGGCTTACGAATGGGCCGACGAGGCCAATATCGCCGCGCTCGAACCCGACCTCGGCGGCCGTTTCCGCAAGGGCCTGTTCTTCCCGCGAGAGGCCCATCTCGACCCCCGCCTTGCGCTCGCCGATCTGGCTGAGGCTTTGCAACGCAAGGGCGTGCCGATCCGCTTCGGGGCCGAGGTCACGGCCGAGGAGATCGACGCCGACCGGATCGTCGACTGCCGTGGCTTTGCGGCCGCGCCCGACCTGCCGGACCTGCGCGGCGTCAAGGGCGAGATGCTGCTGATCCGCACCCGCGAGATCAGCCTGGGCCGGCCCGTGCGGCTGCTGCATCCGCGCATTCCGCTCTACGTTGTGCCGCGCCAGGACGGGCTGTTCATGGTGGGCGCGACCTCGATCGAGAGCGATGACCGTCGCCGCATCACGGCCCGCTCGATGATCGAACTACTGAGCGGCGCCTACACGCTACACCCCGCCTTCGGCGAAGCCGAAGTGGTGGAGATCGGCACCGATGTCCGCCCCGCCTTCCCGGATAATATCCCGGCGGTGCGCCAGCAGGGCCGCGTCATCTATCTCAACGGCCTGTATCGGCACGGATTTCTGCTGTCTCCCGCTTTTGCGACGCGCGCCGCCGAAGCCGCGCTGCAACCCATCAAACGACGCGAGTTGTCCCATGCGGATCACGCTTAACGGCGAGCCGGCCGAGATCGCGGCCGACACCCTGGCGCAGGCGCTGAGCGAACTCGACCTTGCCGAAGCCAAGGTCGCGACCGCGCTCAACGGCGATTTCGTCCCGGCGCGCCTGCGGGCCGAGACGGCCATCCGCGCGGGCGACCGGGTGGAGATCGTGGCCCCGATGCAGGGAGGCTGACCTCATGTTCTACGGTTTCGAACCCAAGTCGCGCTTTCTGCTTGGCACCGCCCAATATCCCTCGCCCGACATCCTGGCGGCCGCCATCAAGGCCTCGCGGGCCGAGATCGTGACCGTGTCGCTGCGGCGGGAGTCAGGACCCGGACGAGCCGGGCAAGCGTTCTGGTCGCTGATCCGCGACCTCGGCCTGCGGGTGCTGCCCAACACGGCCGGATGCCATTCTGTGAAGGAAGCCGTGACCACCGCCCATATGGCGCGCGAGGTGTTCAACACGAGCTGGATCAAGCTCGAGGTGATCGGCGAGGCCGACACCCTGCAGCCCGATGTGTTCGGCCTCGTCGAGGCGGCCCGCATCCTCATCGACGAAGGATTCGAGGTGTTTCCCTATTGCACCGAGGATCTGGTGGTGGCCGAGCGTTTGGTCGAGGCGGGCTGTAAGGTGCTGATGCCCTGGGGGGCGCCGATCGGCTCCGGCCGGGGCCTCAACAACCCGTTCGGGTTGCGCAGCTTGCGGGCACATTTCCCCGAGATTCCGCTCGTGGTCGATGCTGGGTTGGGCCTTCCCTCGCATGCCGCGGCCGCCATGGAACTCGGCTACGACGCCATCCTGCTCAACACCGCGGTTGCCAAGGCGGGCGATCCGGTCGCCATGGCGCGCGCCTTCGCGCTGGCCATCGAGGCGGGCCGGCTGGCCTTCGAGGCCGATCCCATGGAAGGACGCGATATGGCGGCCCCGTCGACGCCGGTGCTCGGCCAGGCCGTGCTGGCATGAGGCTCGATCCATTCTATCCCGTGGTTCCGGACGTGGCTTGGGTGGTTCGGGTCGTGGCTGCGGGGGCAAGGCTCGTGCAATTGCGCATGAAGGACCTTGCGCCGGACGAGCAGGCCCGACAGGCCCGCGAGGCGCGCAACCTCTGTGCCAGCGCGGGCGCCACGCTCGTACTCAACGATTTTTGGGAACTGGCGCTCGCCGAACGGATCGGCTTCGTGCATCTGGGGCAGGGCGACCTCGATGGCGCGGACCTTGCGGCCTTGCGGCGCGCCGGCATCCGGCTCGGGGTCAGCACCCACGACGATGCCGAACTCGAACGGGCCCTCGCGACCGAGCCGGACTATATCGCGCTCGGCCCGATTTATCCGACCAAGCTCAAGGTGATGCCGTGGGCCCCGCAGGGGCTCGACAAGCTCGGCACGTGGAAGCGCCGCATCGGCGCCTGCCCGTTGGTGGCCATTGGGGGCATAACCGTGGAGCGGATCCCACTCGTTCTCGGCGCTGGCGCCGACAGCGTGGCGGTGGTCACCGATATCGTCACGGCCGATGATCCCGACGCGCGGACGCAAGCCTGGATCGAGGCGACGCACGATTGCAGAAACAAAACCCTCGCCTGAATGACCTCCTTCTCCCGCAGGGGGAGAAGGCGGCAGCGGCAAGGGTCCCACGCGCCTGCAAACAATGTTGATGCGTGCGGGAGGGGTCAATCCCGCCCTTCATGCATCGGCTCACTCGACCCATAGCCCCCGCGTCTTGTGCCAATCCTCGATCGACTGTTCGGGATAACCCTCGAAAGTTTGATCCTTGGGGCCGATGTCGGCCTGAACCCATTCCGGCTTGTCGGCCAGCATGAGATGCACGCGTTCCGGCGCTGTGGGCAGAGGCGTGTCGATCGCCGAGGCGAAGGGGTGGATGAGGTCGGGCCAGGTCTCGTCAAATAGCCACAGTGCGGAACCGCAGTGCTTGCAGAAATTGCGCTGGCCGGTGCTGATTTCCACGCCTCGGTGGCGCTTGATGGCGGCCTGGTAGACCGCGATGGCGTTTTGGCCTGTGACCTTGAGCGTGTCGGTCAAGCCCATGAGATTGATCGCATAACCGCCACCACCAGCCGTCTTGCGGCAGATCGAGCAATAGCAAAGCTGGTAGGGGTAGGGCGTGTGGCTCTGAAGCTCGAAGCGGACGGCGCCGCACCGGCAAGAGCCCTTCAAAAGCATCGGCATCGATCTCTCCTATCCTACGATCCGGCCCCGACCGTCACCCGCACGCCATAACCCGCGCGCAGGCGCCATCTTCTTGCGATCCGGGCCAGGGTCTTCTATCTCCGAAACACCTCCACACACTTCGAGGCAAATTTCGGTCCAGCGGCGCCTGCCGTTCTGGGCCTGCATCCCGTAAAGGTCCGCCCGCCATGGAAGTCCCCGTCACGCTGGTCGATCTCGCGGGCTGCATCGCGCTCCTCCTGTGGGGGACCCATATGGTGCAGACTGGCGTCCAGCGGGCCTTCGGGGCAAAGCTGCGGGTGGTGCTGGGACACGCCCTGCGCAGCCGCGCGCGGGCCTTCGCGGCTGGGCTCGGCGTCACCACGCTGCTGCAAAGCAGCACCGCGACGGGCCTGATGGTGTCGGGACTCGCAGCTGGCGGATTCGTGGATCTCGTTCCCGCCCTTGCTGTGATGCTGGGCGCCAATGTCGGCACGACCTTGATCGTGCAGCTTTTATCCTTCGACATGACGGCCGTGTCACCGGCCCTGATCGTCGTGGGCGTTGTCATGTTCCGCAAGAGCACGAGTTCGCTGACCCGGGACATCGGTCGCGCCTCGATCGGCCTGGGCCTGATGCTGCTCGCCCTGCATCAGCTCGTCAGCATTCTTACCCCCTATGAGGACGAGCCGAGCCTTCGCCTCTTCCTCGGCGCCATCTCCACCATGCCGATCCTGGCCTTCCTGCTATCGGCCGCCGCCACCTGGCTCGCCCATTCCAGCGTCGCCGTGATCCTGGTCATCGTGTCGCTGGCCGGCAAGGGCGTGGTGCCGCCGGACGTCGCCTTCGCGCTCGTGCTCGGCGCCAATCTCGGGACCTCGCTCAATCCGGTGATCGAAGGCGTGCAGGGCCCCGATCCAGCCGCCAAACGGCTCCCGGTCGGCAATCTCCTGCTGCGTGGGGTCGCGGTCGCCCTAGTCCTCGCCCTGCTTGCGCCGATCGGACGGCTCGTCGTCACGCTGCAGCCCGACAATGCGCGGGCGGTCGCGGATTTCCATGTGGCGTTCAATCTCGCCATCGCGTTTCTGGCCTTTCCCCTGCTTGGCCCTTACGCGGGGCTGCTCCGTCGTCTGTTCCCGACGCGAATCGATCCGGCCGACCCCTCGCGCCCGATGTATCTCGATCCGGCGGCGCGCGAATCGCCGATCGAGGCGCTGGGCGGGGCGGCCCGCGAGGCGCTGCGCATGGCCGATGTGCTGGAAGCCATGCTGCAGAATGTGCAGGACGCTTTTGCCAAGGCGGATCGCCGCCCCATCACGGAAGCCAAGCGGCTCGACGACGTCCTCGATACGCTCAATGCCGCGATAAAAACCTACCTCACCGGCATCGATCCGGAGGGCATGAACGCCGACGATCATCGGCGCCTCAGCGAGATCCTGGCCTTCTCGACCAATATGGAACATGCCGGCGACGTTATCGACCGCAACCTTCTGCCGCTCGCGGCGCGGCGCATCAAACGGGGCCTGGAATTCTCCAAGGAGGGCCTCGCCGATCTCGACGGGATGCTGAGCCGGGTGCAGACCAACCTGCGCCGCGCCGCCTCGCTGCTGATGGTCGACGATGTCCGGCTGGCGCGGGTGCTGGCCGAGGAGAAGGTCGCGTTCCGCGACATGGAGGCGGCCGCCACGCGCGCCCATTTCGAACGGTTGCGTTCGGGCCGCACCGGATCGGCAGAAACCAGCGCGCTGCACATCGACGCCTTGCGCGACTTGCAGCGCGTCAACAGCCACCTCGTTGCGGCTTCGGCCTATCCGGTGCTCGAACGCCAGGGCGGGCTGTTGCCGAGCCGGCTGGTCGACCCGGACCTCTGACCCCTCGACAGCCCGCACCGACGCGGGTGATATGCGCCAAAAAGGGGAGAGCGCCGTGAAACTGGGTATCGGCCTGATTGGGTGCGGATTCATGGGCCGGACGCATGCGTTCGGCTTCGCCAACGTGGGCCGCGTGTTCGAGCTGCCTGTGGCGGTCGAACTCGCCTGCCTGGCCGACGTCGATGCCACTTCGGCGGCCCGGGCGGCCGCCAGCCTCGGCTTCGCGCGCTCGACCGGGGACTGGCGCGACCTGGTGACCGATCCCGCGGTTGCCATCGTGGACATCACGACCCCGAACACGCTGCACAAGCCGATGGCGCTCGCCGCCATCGCGGCCGGCAAACATGTCTATTGCGAGAAGCCGCTGGCGCCGACCGCCGCCGAGGCGGGCGAGATGTGCCTGGCTGCCGAGCGTGCCGGCGTGCAGACCCAGGTGGGGTTCAACTATCTGAAAAATCCCATGCTGCGGCTCGCGCGCGACATGGTGCAGTCGGGGGAACTCGGCGAGATCCGCAGCTTTCGCGGCATCCACGCCGAGGATTTCATGGCCGATGCCGACAGCCCCTGGACTTGGCGACTGGACCCTGCGGGCGGCGGCGGCGCGCTCGCCGATCTCGGCAGCCATATCATCGCGGCGGCCCGCTACGTGCTGGGCCCGATCGCGTCCGTGTTGGGCGATGTGGTCACTTCGATCAAGGAACGCCCGCTGCCGGGG
The DNA here is from genome assembly GCA_964245915.1 of uncultured Lichenihabitans sp. Classification (GTDB taxonomy): domain Bacteria; phylum Pseudomonadota; class Alphaproteobacteria; order Rhizobiales; family Beijerinckiaceae; genus Lichenihabitans. The sequence goes on from CAXTOT010000027.1 coordinate 8,337, forward strand.
CAGGGTGCCATGCGTGCGGTCGAGGTGGACGATGTCGCCCGGGCCTTCGTGCGGTTCGAGAACGGGGCCAGCGGCGTGCTCGAGGCGAACTGGCTCGCGACCGGGCGCAAGATGCAGCACGATTTCGAAATTTCCGGTTCCAAAGGCGCGCTCGTCTTCTCCCAGGAGCGTTTCAACGAATTGCACTATTATAACGGAGGTGATCCGCAGGACCGTCGCGGTTTTCGGACGATCTTCGCGGGTCCCGAGCACGAGCCTTATGGGGCGTTTTGCGTCGCGGGCGGTCACCAGATCGGGTTCAATGACCTAAAGACCATCGAGGTCCGGGATTTCCTGCGGGCGATCGCCGGGGAAACGCCAGGTCACGCCGACTTCCGAGAGGGCTGGGAGGTCGCCAAGGTGATCGAGGCCATCTACGGCTCGGCACGAGAAGGTGGCTGGAAGCCTGTCTAGATCTCGTAGGTCAGCGCATGCGCGTCGAGATCGCCAAGGGCCCGCATCTCGGCGAGCGAGCGCTTGTCGAGCACGCGCGCGATGGCATCGCGCACTTCGAGCATCATCCGCCGCACCGTGCATTGCTCCTCGGAGGTGCAGTCCATGCAGCGTCGGTAGTAGTTCTTGCTGGCGCAGTCGATCGGGGCGAGGGGGCCGTCGAGCACGCGGATGATCTCGCCGACGCTGATTTCGGTGGGTGGCTTGGCCAGCACATAGCCGCCGCCTTTGCCCTTCTTGGATTTCACCAATCCCGCCACCCTGAGTTCGCCCAAAATGGCATCGAGGAATTTCTTCGAAATGGCGTTTTCGGTCGCGATGAAGTTGACGAGTTCGGGCTGTCCCGGTTTACACCCGGCCAGATGGACCATCGCCTTGAGGCCGTATTTGCCCTTCATGGTCAACATGAGCAGGGCCGCGACAGCGATGACACGAGGGGCGACAGCAAGTCGGTTTCCAATGTTGTCGTTCGTCCAGGGGTGTTTAGGCCCCGGTGACTGAACCATGTACACGTCATGAGGATTTCGGCGGGCAGGCAGCGCCCGCCGCTGCGAAAATGGGACCGCGCCGGCGGTCTGGCAAGGAGCAATTGCATGGGTAGGGTTAAGGCCTCCGATCTCGAAGTTGCGGATGTCCTGCACGCGTTTCTGGAGAGCGAGGCGCTCTCGGGATCAGGCCTGACGGGCGACGCATTCTGGAGCGGCTTTGCGGCGATCGTGCGTGATTTGGCGCCCCACAACCGCCAACTGCTGAGCGTTCGCGACGAGCTTCAGGCCAAGATCGATGCCTATCACCGCGACGGCAAGCCGCTCGCGGGCGAGGCCTATCTCTCCTTCTTACGCGAGATAGGCTATCTGCTGCCCGAAGCACCGGACCAGCCGCTGCAGACCACGAACGTCGACGACGAGATTGCCAAGATCGCCGGGCCGCAGCTGGTCGTGCCGATGTCCAACGCACGCTACACGCTGAACGCCGCGAACGCGCGCTGGGGCAGCCTCTATGACGCCCTATACGGCACCGATGCCATCGCGGACGACGGGGAAGCTGCGCGCGGCAAGGGGTTTAACCCTGCCCGCGCCAACAAGGTCGTCGAGCGCGCCAAAGCCTTTCTCGACGAGGCCGCACCACTGCAAGCGGGGTCGCACAGCCAGGTGATCGGCTATTCGGTCGAGGACGGCGTGCTGAAGGCCGATCTCGCCAAAGGCGTCGCGCCGGTCGGCCTGAAACATCCGGAGGCCTTCGTGGGCTTTCGCGGTGCGGCGCCGGCGCCGGACTCCGTGCTGCTGGTCCACAACGGCCTGCATGCGGAACTCGTGATCGATCGTACGCACGCGGTGGGCCGCTCCGACCCGTCGGGACTTGCCGATGTAGTGCTGGAAGCCGCCGTCACCACCATCGTGGATATGGAGGACAGCGTCGCGGCGGTCGACGCCGAGGACAAGACCGAGATCTACCGCAACTGGCTCGGGCTGATGAACGGGACGCTCTCGGCCACCTTCAAGAAGGGCAATGAGACGGTCGAGCGGCACCTCAACAAGGACCGCGTCTACCAGGCCGCCAAGGGCGGGGAATTGCGGCTGCCGGGCCGCAGCCTGATGCTGATCCGCAATGTCGGGCATCACATGTATACCGATGCCGTGCTGGATTCCGCCGGCCAGGAGATCCCGGAAGGGTTTTTGGACGCTGCTGTCAGCGTGCTCATCGCCAAGCGCAACCTCGATGCCCCGGCCGATATCCGCAATAGCCGCAAGGGCTCCATCTATATCGTTAAGCCCAAGATGCACGGACCCGACGAGGTGGCGTTCGCCGACGAACTGTTCGGCCGCGTCGAGGATCTCGTCGGTCTGCCGCGCTATACCGTCAAGATCGGCATCATGGACGAGGAGCGCCGCACCTCGGTCAACCTCAAGGCCTGTATCGCCCAGGCCAGCCATCGCGTCGCTTTTATCAATACCGGCTTTCTGGACCGCACCGGGGACGAGATCCACACCTCGATCCTGGCTGGCCCGATGGTTCGCAAGAACGACATGAAAGGCATGGGCTGGATCAAGGCCTATGAGGATGCCAACGTGGACAACGGCATCGCGATGGGACTCGTTGGCAAAGCCCAGATCGGCAAGGGAATGTGGGCCGCGCCCGACCGGATGGCCGACATGCTGGCCCAGAAAGACGCTCACCCGAACGCCGGGGCCAACACGGCCTGGGTGCCATCGCCCACCGCCGCGACCCTGCATGCGCTGCATTATCACGCGATCGACGTGGCGGCCCGTCAGGCCGAGATCGCCAAGCGGCCGCGCACCAAGGCGGAGGCGATCCTCGAGGTGCCGGTGTCGGGCTCGAACTGGGCGCCCGAGGCCGTGCAGCAGGAACTCGACAACAACTTGCAGGGCATTTTGGGCTATGTGGTGCGCTGGATCGACCAGGGCGTCGGCTGTTCCAAGGTGCCTGACATCGACGACGTCGGGTTGATGGAGGATCGCGCAACCTTGCGGATCTCCAGCCAGCACGTGGCCAATTGGCTGCAGCATGGGGTGGTGACGCCCGGGCAGGTCGACGAAACCTTGCGCCGCATGGCGGCCGTCGTGGACCGCCAGAATGCAGGCGATCCGCTCTATACGCCCATGGCACCCGCCTTCGCGGGCGAGGCCTTCGCGGCCGCGCGCGACCTCGTTTTCAAAGGGCGCGACCAGCCCAACGGCTACACCGAGTGGATTCTGCATGCCCGCCGGCGCGCCGCCAAGGCCAATGCGGCGGTGGCCGTCGAGGGGTGAAGGGTGGCGCCGAAAACATGAAGCGCGTCATGCGCGGGCTTGTCCCGCGTATCCACGCGGTGCGGCGCCCCGACGCGTGGATGGCCGCAACAAGTGCGGCCATGACGGAACCCGGGGCTTCTAACGTCCGGCGACGACGGCCCTAAGTCTGCCCCGGCCGCAGCTTGTAGAAGATGTGGTGCCCGATCACGTCCATCTTCTTGAGGCGTGAGGCCCACAGCGGACGCACATAGTTCGCGTGATAATGCGTGGCGCTGCTGATGTCGGACACATAGGCGGTGCCGTCCGTCACCTCGCGAGCCACGCGAACTGCGGTCGTCCAGGAATCCGGGTCCGTGATGCGAAGCGCACGGCCTTCGCATGCGAAGGAGAATTGGCAGGCATTGTGGCGCTGCTGGTTCTGAAATACCACACCGCAGACGGAAGTGGGGTAAAGTCCGCTGCTGACGCGATTGAGCACGACCTGGGCCACCGCGGCCTGTCCCTCCTCAGGCTCGCTGCGCGCCTCGAAATAAATGGCTTCTGCCAAACACTTTTGTTCGCTCGCTGCCTTCGCGGCATCGATCAGCATCGCATAGTCCGGATGGGCGGGCTCGACCCCGACGACCGTGGTGTTGCCGCCCACCAGGCCGTGCGGACCGCGGGAGAATTTGGGCAGGGCGCCAATCTCGATGGGGGTCGAATCCCCAGGCGTGGGCGTGGTCGAGTTGAGCGCCGAGGCGCGTGCCACCGATGGGGTCAGACCGTCCTGGTTGTGGGGCGTGGTGGCGCTCGAACCCTGCGGGGGTGACGCCGCCGATGACGATGCCGCCGTGGTCGGGGTCACGCTTTCCGCGACGGGCTCGAACGTCGAGACCGACTCCGGGCCGGGCACCAGGCCGTCACTGGCCGTGAACCCCATCGGCTCGGCGGCGGGATTGTCGCCGGTGAAGACCAGTGCCGACTGGCGGGCCAGATCGAGCGATCCGGGCTTTCTCAGCCTGGCATCGAAGGTGGGCCGCAACCCCACGGCCGGATCGCCCTTATGGCTTCGATCCACCGTCGGGAACGTCTTGACATTGGGTTTCAGGACCGCGCGGGGGTCGATCTCGTCGAGCGCGGATTGGAATTCCTTGGGATCCCCGATGACCAGTCGCGCCTGTCGCCATGCGGGGTCGCCGACCGGCGCCGTGAACCCGAAGTTGCCGAGGCCGTCCGAAGGTACGAGGACAGTGGGCTGGCTTGCGGCGCCGAGCCGAAACAATTGGCTGGCTTCTACCCGGGTTTCCTGTCCGGCATCGGCCGCGTAGGACACCAGCATTACGAGTGCGGCGCACCAGGGTGCCACGGTCGCGCAGGCCCAGGCGACGCGCGACGGCCGTTTGATCTTCGACCGGACGCCGACCCGTGTGCGGACCATCCCTGACCCTTCGCCAAGCTGTAAGTCACCGCCGGCGCTGGGGCGATCCAGGGTGACCGCGAGTCACCCGAAGACCGAACAAATGCCGGAACACCGTTTATCGGAACTTAGGCTTGACGGAAGGTTAATTGAGCGGCGCGAAGGCCGTCCTCGTCCTGGACGGCTTTCGGCGTCAGCCGCCCTCCTGCACCCTTATGCCGAGCGCCGCATGGGCGGCGGCGAGCCGTGCGATCGGCACGCGGTAGGGCGAACAGGACACGTAATCGAGCCCGACCGTCTCGCAGAACGCGATGGAGGCCGGATCGCCGCCGTGTTCCCCGCAGATGCCAAGCTTGATCCCGGGCCGCACCGCGCGGCCCCGTTCGCAGCCGATCTCCACGAGCTCCCCGACACCCTCCCGGTCGAGCGTCACGAAGGGGTCGGCCGCCAGGATGCCCTTGGCCGTATAGGAGCCCAGGAAGGAGGCCGCATCGTCGCGCGAGATGCCCAGCGCGGTCTGGGTCAGGTCGTTGGTACCGAACGAGAAGAACTCGGCGCTTTGCGCGATCTCGCCCGCCATCAGGGCGGCGCGGGGCAGTTCGATCATGGTCCCGATCTGATAGGGGATCGTAACGCCGGTTTCCTTTTCCACCGCCTCGGCGGTTGCCACGATGCGGTCCTTGATGAGATCGAATTCCCGTCGCGTGATGACCAGTGGCACCATCACTTCGGCCGTGACGGGTTGGCCGGTTTTCTTCTGGGCCGCGACCGCGCCCTCAAAGATGGCGCGCGCCTGCATCTCGGCGATTTCCGGATAGGCGATCGCGATGCGCACGCCACGGAACCCGAGCATCGGGTTGGTTTCGTGCATGGCCAGGGCGCGGTGACGCAGCTTCTCGACGCTCACCCCCATCGCGGTTGCGACCTCCTGCATGTCGGCCTCGGTGTGCGGCAGGAATTCGTGCAGCGGCGGATCCAGCAGGCGGATCGTCACCGGCAGGCCCGACATGATCTCGAACAGTTCAGCGAAATCCTGGCGCTGCATCGGCAGCAGCTTGCCGAGCGCCACGCGGCGGCCGGCCTCGTCGTCGGCGAGGATCATTTCGCGCACCGCGACGATGCGGTCGGCTTCGAAGAACATGTGCTCGGTGCGGCTGAGCCCGATGCCCTCGGCGCCGTAACGGCGCGCCGTGCGGGCATCGAGCGGCGTCTCCGCATTGGCGCGCACCTTCATGCGCCGCACGCCGTCGGCCCATGCCATGATGGTGGCGAAATCGCCCGACAGCTCCGGCTCGAGCATGTCGACGCCGCCCTTGAGGACCTGGCCGGTCGAGCCGTCGATGGTGATGATTTCGCCCTTCTTGAGCGTCACCCCGCCTGAGCTCATGGTCTTGGCCGCGTAATCGACGCGAATGGTGCCGGCGCCCGAAACGCAAGGCTTTCCCATGCCGCGTGCGACGACGGCCGCGTGCGAGGTCATGCCGCCGCGCGTCGTCAGCACGCCTTCGGCCGCGTGCATGCCGTGGATGTCTTCGGGCGAGGTCTCGATCCGCACCAGGATCACCTTGCGGCCGGCCATTTTCAGGGTTTCGGCCTCGTCGGAGGAGAACACGATCTCGCCCTGAGCGGCACCGGGCGAGGCGGGCAGGCCCGTGGCGACCAGATCCCGCTTGGCCCCGGGATCGATGGTGGGATGCAGCAATTGATCGAGCGATGCGGGATCGATCCGTTTGATCGCCTCCTCGCGATCGATGAGGCCCTCGTTCGCCATGTCGACCGCGATTTTGAGCGCCGCCTTGGCGGTGCGCTTACCCGAACGGGTCTGCAGCATCCACAATTTACCGCGCTCGACCGTGAACTCCATGTCCTGCATGTCACGGTAATGCTGTTCGAGCAGCCGGGTGGTGCGCACGAACTCGGCGAATACCTCCGGCATCAGCCGTTCCATGGAGGGTTTGTCCGAAACGGCCGCCAGCCTCGCGGCTTCGGTGATGTTCTGCGGGGTGCGGATGCCGGCCACGACATCCTCGCCCTGGGCGTTGACCAGGAATTCGCCGTAGAGCGCATTGGCACCGGTCGAGGGATCGCGTGTGAAGGCGACGCCCGTCGCCGAGGTCTCGCCCATATTGCCGAACACCATGGCCTGAACCGTGACGGCCGTGCCCCATTCCTCGGGAATAGTATTCAGCCGCCGATAGGTGATGGCACGGTTGTTCATCCACGACGAGAACACGGCCCCGATGGCGCCCCACAATTGCTCGTGCGGGTCTTGCGGGAACGGCCTGCCGAGCTCGCTCAGCACCTTGGCCTTGTAGGATTCGACCACGGCGCGCCAGTCGTCGGCCTCGAGGTCGGTATCCAGCATATAGCCGCGGATTTCCTTGAGATGCTCCAGGATGTCCTCGAAGTGATGATGGTCGAGGTCGAGCACCACGTTGCAATACATCTGGATGAAGCGGCGATAGCTGTCGTAGGCGAAACGCTCGTCCCCCGAGGACTTGGCCAGGGCCAGAACCGTCTTGTCATTGAGGCCGAGGTTCAGAACGGTGTCCATCATGCCCGGCATGGAAGCGCGGGCTCCCGAACGGACCGACACGAGCAACGGGTCCGTGTTGTCGCCGAAGCCCCGCGATGTCAGCTGGCCGACCTTGACAAGGGCATCTTCGACCTCCTGCTTCAGTTCAGGCGGGTATTGCCGTCCATGGCCATAGAAATAGGTGCAAACTTCGGTGGTGACCGTAAAGCCCGGGGGTACTGGAAGGCCGAGGTTGGACATTTCGGCCAAGTTGGCGCCCTTGCCGCCGAGCAGGTTCTTCATCCCGCTCTGGCCCTCGGCCCGCCCGTCGCCAAAAGCATACACCCACTTGGTCATGTCGTTTCCTCACCCGTGCCGCGTTTTCGTCGCGGGCTTCACGTCGCGATCGCAACAATTACCGTCGGCCGCTCACGATCACAACGGCCTGACCGCCGTCCGGATGCGCGTGCCCAAGACGATCCACGTCACGCCATACAGCACGAGATCGATGCCAAGGAAGGTGCCGAGCACGAGGACGCTGTTGCCCGGCCAGCCGACCACGATCAGCAGCCCGAGCAGGGTCGTGACGACGCCCGCCAGAACCACTCCGCCGCGTGAGCGCGTTCCCGTCATGCGGCTGCCCACCACGATGCGCACGAGGCCGGTCGCCAGCAACCCGGCGCCGAGCAGCAGCGTGAGCACCACCGAAGCATCGTCGGGACGCAGGATCGCGAAAACGCCGGCCAGGACATAGAGCAGACCCGCGGCCTCCCAGAGGAACATGCGGCCCCAAGTTCGGGTGCGGAGCCCGATCCCGATCTCAACCACTCCGGCCATGATCATGAAGATGCCGATCACCAGGACGGACGCGACGGTGGCGGTTTCGGTCAGCACCAAGGCGATCACGCCGAGCGCCGCCGCGAAGACGCCGTACGCCACGATCCATCCCCATTGATGCCGAATGCGCTCCACCGCCGCGTCGAGCGAGTGAGGACGGGCGTTGGGCGGAACCGGATTGCTCATGCGAAAACCCCTGTTTGCCAGCTCCCGGCGAAACGAAACAGGCAAACAAATGTTCCTGCAGCCGCCCTAAAGTCGCCGTTCATGATCGGGAAAGCACGCCCTGGCTCTTGTTTGCGTACCAACCCCGTTCTGGTGTAGCTCCGATCGTTAACACACATTCTGCCGCACTTTCGACGCGAGTTTTCAATGAAGGTTTCCACTCCGCTGCTTGACCGGGTCAACACGCCGGACCTCCTCAGGCGCCTGCCCGAGAGCGATCTGCGGCAGGTGGCCGATGAGTTGCGGGCCGAGACGATCAGCGCGGTTTCGGTCACGGGCGGCCATCTCGGGGCAGGGCTTGGCGTCGTCGAACTGACGGTCGCGCTGCACTACGTCTTCAACACGCCGGCCGACCGGATCGTTTGGGACGTCGGGCATCAGGCCTATCCCCACAAGATCCTTACTGGGCGGCGCGACCGCATCCGCACGCTTCGGATGGGGGGTGGACTGTCGGGCTTCACCAAGCGGAGCGAGAGCGAATACGACCCGTTCGGAGCCGCGCATTCCTCGACGTCGATCTCGGCCGGCCTCGGTATGGCGGTGGCGCGCGATCTGTCGGGCGGCAACAACAATGTCATCGCGGTGATCGGCGACGGGTCGATGTCGGCCGGCATGGCCTATGAGGCCATGAACAACGCCGGAGCCATGCATTCCCGGCTGATCGTCATCCTCAACGACAACGATATGTCGATCGCACCGCCGGTGGGCGCCATGTCGGCCTATCTGGCCCGGCTGGTGTCGGGCGGCACCTACCGATCCTTGCGCGATTTCGGCAAGCAGCTCGCAAAACACCTGCCCAAATTCATCTACGAGAAGGCCAAGAAGACCGAGGAATACGCCCGCGGCTTCTTTACCGGCGGCACCATGTTCGAGGAACTGGGTTTCTTCTACGTGGGTCCCATCGACGGCCACAACCTCGACCACCTGTTGCCCGTGCTGAAGAACGTGCGCGACAGCGAGGCCGGGCCCGTGTTGATCCATGTCGTGACCCAGAAGGGCAAGGGTTATGCCCCCGCCGAGGCCGCGGCCGACAAATACCATGCGGTATCGACCTTCGACGTGATCGACGGCACGCAGGCCAAAGCCAAGCCGAATGCGCCCGCCTACCAGCGCGTTTTCGGCGAAAGCCTGATCAAAGAGGCCGCCAAGGACGACAAGATCGTGGCCATCACGGCCGCCATGCCGTCCGGCACCGGGATCGACCTGTTCGGACAAGCCTTTCCGGACCGCACCTTCGACGTCGGCATCGCGGAACAGCATGCCGTGACCTTCGCGGCCGGTCTCGCGACCGAGGGCTACAAACCCTTTTGCGCCATCTATTCCACCTTCCTGCAGCGCGCCTATGATCAGGTGGTGCACGACGTCGCGATCCAGAACCTGCCGGTGCGCTTCGCGCTCGACAGAGCCGGACTGGTGGGAGCGGACGGCGCCACCCACGCGGGCTCGTTCGATCTCGCCTACCTCGGTTGCCTGCCCAACATGATGATCATGGCGGCGGCCGACGAAGCGGAACTGGTCCACATGGTGGCGACCCAAGTGGCCCACGATAAGGGCCCTTCGGCACTCCGCTATCCGCGCGGCGAGGGGGTCGGCATCGACCTGCCGGAGGTCGGCATCCCGCTCGAAATCGGCAAGGGCCGCATCATCCGGGAAGGCAAGCAGGTCGCGATCCTGTCGCTCGGAACGCGGCTGGGCGAAAGCCTCAAGGCAGCCGACCAATTGGCGGCCCAGGGCTTCTCGACCACGGTGGCGGACGCGCGCTTCGCCAAGCCGCTCGACCACGAGTTGATCCGCAAGCTCGCCAAGAACCACGACGTGCTGATCACGATCGAGGAGGGTTCGGTGGGCGGGTTCGGGTCCTTCGTGCTGCGCTTCCTGTCTGAGGAGGGCCTGCTCGACGGCAGCTTGAAGGTCCGTAGCCTGGTCCTGCCGGACGAATTCCTCGATCACGACAAGCCCGATCGCATGTATGCCCGCTCGGGGCTCGACGCCAAAGCCATCGTGGCCAAGACCCTCGAGGTGATCGGGCACGCGCCGGCCGTGGTGCCCGTCAAGCCAGCGCGCCGCGTGGCAACCCATCGCGAGGGATAATCGACCCGAACCGCCGGGTGTCCCCTTGCAGGCGGACACGACGCGGGCCGATGTGGCGCTCGTCGAGGCGGGCCTCTTCGAAAGCAGAGCCAAGGCCCAGGAGGCGATCGAGGCCGGGCTGGTGACGGCCGACGGCAAGCTCGTCGCCAAGGCCTCGTCCTCGGTTCGCATCGGCGCCTTGATCGAAGCCACGCCCGCCTATCCGTGGGTATCGCGCGGCGGCGTAAAACTGGCGGCCGCGCTCGATCACTTCGGCTTCGATCCCCGCGAGCGGGTCTGTCTCGACATCGGGGCCTCGACGGGCGGGTTTAGCCAGGTTCTGCTCGATCGAGGCGCCGCCCACGTCACCGCGGTGGATGTCGGCCGCGCGCAGCTTCACGCTTCGCTGCTGACCCATCCAAGGCTCACCCTGCTGGAAGGCACCGACGCCAGGGCGCTTCAGGCCGACATGCTGGGCGATGTGCCCTCGCTGCTCACCATAGATGTGAGCTTCATCTCGCTAAAGCTTGTTCTACCTCATGTTCTCGCTCTTGCCGACGTCGATGCGCAGTTGGTCGCCCTGGTCAAGCCGCAGTTCGAGGCCGGGTTCGGCCGGGTCAACAAGGGCGTGGTGCGCGATCCGGCCATCCACGACGAGGTCTGCCGCGATATCCGCGCATTGGTCGAATCGCTCGGCTGGCGCGTGCTCGACGTGATCGCCTCTCCTATCGAAGGTGGCGACGGCAATCGGGAATTCCTCCTCGGCGCCCGTCGATGAGCATGGCGGTCGAACTCGATATCCTGCGCCTCGGCCAGCGCGGCGAGGGTGTGGCGGAGGGTCCGTCCGGACCGGTCTACCTGCCGGACGCGCTTCCCGGCGAGCGGGTGGTGGCCGAGGTCGAGGTCGAGCGCGGTCGCGTGCTCGAAGTTGTCCGGTCCAGTCCAGATCGGGTCGAGCCGATCTGTCCCTATTTCGGGACCTGTGGGGGCTGCGCGGTGCAATCGCTCGAGGCTCACGCCTATGCGGTGTGGAAGCGCGACCTGCTGGTCACGGCCTTGTCGATGGCGCGGGTGGAGGCCGTCCTCTCGCCCATGCTGGCCGCCCACGGGGCGGGCCGACGCCGCGCCACCTTCCATGCGCGGGCCCGCGACGTCGTCAACCTGTTGGTCGAGACCCCGCCCGTGGTCGGCTTCATGCGTGCGCGCGCGCACGACATCGTGGAAATCGCCTTCTGCCCCATCCTCGCGCCTGAGATGGCTGGCGCTCTGCCGGCCGGCCGTGCTCTGGCTGCCGCTTTGGCGCCTTTGGGCAAACCACTGGACATCCTGGTCACCGCGACCGCGGCCGGCCTCGACATCGACCTGCGCGGCTGCGGTCCGCTCGATGCCGTCTTTACCGATCGCGTGATCGCGGCCGCCACGGGGCAACATTGCGCGCGCGTGTCCAACCATGGCGAGGTCATCATCGAGGCAAGGACGCCCGTCCTCGCCATGGGTCTCGCCTCGGTGCCGATCCCGCCCGGCTGCTTCCTCCAGGCCACCCAGGCGGGCGAGGAGGCTTTGGCCCGAGAGGTCCTCGCAGGCGTCGGTACAAGCCGCCGGGTGCTCGACCTGTTCAGCGGTGTCGGCACGTTCGCGCTTCGTCTGGCCGAGCGCGCCACCGTTCATGCGGTGGATTTCGAGGCCAAGCCTCTTGCAGCCCTGACCCGTGCGGCTCGGGCGACCGCGGTGCTCCGTCCCGTGACCGTCGAGACGCGTGACCTGTTCCGCCGGCCCTTTTCGACGGCCGAACTCGTGGCTTACGATGCCGTGGTGTTCGATCCACCGCGCGCGGGTGCACTGGCCCAGGCCGAGCAGCTCGCGGCCTCGAACGTGCCGATCGTGGTTGCCGTATCGTGCAACCCTGCGAGCTTCGCACGTGATGCAGCCGTTCTGGTGCGCGCGGGCTATACGATCGAGCGCCTCGTTCCCGTGGACCAGTTCATCTACGCGTCCCACCTCGAACTCGTGGCGGTGTTTCGCCGCGCGGTCATCAAGTCGCGGGGGCGGCGGTCGCTGCTGGCGTAGTCCTTGCAGAGCACCGCCGAGGCGGATCCATCGTGAGTTTGTCAGCTTGTAACGTTTGCGATCCGCTGGACACCTCCAACGGGACTGCGACGATGCACATTGCTCCTCCTGCGCTCGCGCTTTTTTGCGTTTCCGCCTCGATTCAGGGTGCTCTGGCTCACGACACCTGGATCGACGGCGAGCCGGTTCCCGGATGGGTCAAGCAACAATGCTGTGGCGTCTCGGACGCCCACCACCTCAACTCCGACGAGGTTCATGTGACCCCGAACGGGTACAAACTCGATGGCTATCGCGGGCTGATCAAAGAAGATCAGCGTTTGCCCTCCCCCGATGGGAGCTGGTGGGTGTTTTACCGGGACTATTCGGACGGGACGCAAAGCCCGATCTATTGCTTCTTCGGACCCGTGCAGGGTTCATGAGGCGCTGGGGTTCGCACTCGATCAGCCAGCCAACGGACGGTCAGGTCAGTCCCCCTTCTCGGAAATTGGCGTGGCAGGCGACACTTCGACGTTCGCAACCCGATCGAGGTTTGCGATCAGGCGCGTGAGCAGGTCGATGAGCAGCCCAGCCTCCTCGTCGGTGAAGTCGCGCAGGATCTCATGATTACCCCGAAGTAGGGCAGCAACCGCGTCCGGCAGGCGCGCTTCTGCGACCGCCGTCAATGTGATGCGGCTGCTGCGCCCATCGTCAGGGTCGGGCGCGCGCTGAATTAGCCCGTCCCGCTCCATGCGGGCGAGCATCTGTGCCATCGGCGGCTGCTCGATCTTGGCGAAGCGGGCGAGATCACGTTGCGTGCTTGCCCGGCCATCCCGAAGCGCGACCAGCACCGGCAGGTGTCCCACGCCGAAGCCAAGCGGCTTGAGCCGCGCTTCGCTGAGGCGGGCGAACCCCCGCGCCGCGAGGCTGATCAGGTGCCCAGGCGTCGAGAGCACATCAAGATCCATCGCACCTCACCCCTTGCGTCGACCGTCGCCACGATACATATGTGCATATGCAACACAGTTGGCCTCTGACAAAACATGCGCGATGTAAGGAGAGACCCAATGGACGATGACGTCAAAGTCCTTGAACGCATTTACGATCGCTTCAACGCGCGGGACATCGACGGCGTGCTGACCGTGCTCACCGATGATGTCGCCTGGGCCAACGGTATGGAGGGTGGCCACGTTCATGGCCGCGAGGCCGTACGCGCGTACTGGACACGCCAGTGGACCATGGTCAGTCCGCACGTCGAGCCCATGGGCTTTCATCGAACTGCGGATGGCGCCCTCATCGCAGAGGTCCGGCAGTCCGTCCGCGATCTCGAAGGCAACCCGCTCCAGGGGCAGACGCACGGGCTCAAAGACAAGACGGTCGGACACGTTTTCCGTCTTCGAGAGGGCAAGGTGGCTCGCTTCGACATCCAGGATGTTGCCTAGAACAAGCGTCCTTGCGCCTCACCAGGCTGGATCGCCAGGGAAGCGCCGGTTGCGTGCTGTACGGCCGGGTCGTCGTTGGCGACCTTGTTGACGGCCGGGCCGATCGCGAAAAATTCCAGCGCGTCGTCGGACGCGGGCCGCAGTAAGGCCGCGGCGCGCTCCGGCTGAACCCCATCGGCGTCGAGCCAGGCCTCCCAATCCTCCCGCTCCAGAATGACGGGCATGCGCGGGTGGATGGCGGCCGTGCTGCCGTTGGCGTGCGTCGTGATGATGCAGGCCGTTTCCATCTCGCTGCCATCCGCACCCATCCATCGCTCATGCAAGCCCGCGAAAGCGATCGGGTTGCCGTCGCGCCGCCGGAACAGGAAGGGCGTGCCAGTCTTGCGGGCTTCGGTGCGCCGCCACTCGTAATAGGCGTCGGCGATGACGAGGCAGCGTCGCCGCGTCAGGGCAGCGCGGAAGCTGGCCTTCGTGGCGATCTCTTCGGCGCGGGCGTTGAAGATCAACGGCCAGGCGTTCCAGTCCTTGACGAAGGACGGCACGAGGCCCCAGCGCACCAGCCTGAAATGCCGCTCCGAGGCTCCGATCCGGGTATCGTCGCGGCACACAATGGGAATGGGCTGCGTCGGCGCGATATTGTAGCGCGGCGGGAAGTTCGGCTGTTCCGGATAGCGGAACCAGGCCCGGACGGCTTCCGGGGGCAGGGTGATGGCGTAGCGTCCGCACATGGCGTCTCAAGGGGCTCGATTGGAGGTGGGACGCAACTTGGCGCCTTGGTCAGTCGGCCCAGACCGAGTTGGCCCCTGCCAAAGACTGCGCGCCCTCGATGATTGCGGTCGCAAGACCCTGGGCGGCGGGACAAAGCTGTTCGGCGAAGAAGCGGCACACCGCCGCGATTCCGGCCGGCGCCTCCGCATCACGGGATCCCGCCAGTGCCAGGACGGCGAGCGCCGTGCCGCCCCGCGCGAGCGCGAACAGGCGCAGATAGGACGTCGCGCCGGCCAGGACCTGAACGGGCGCGGGCTCGAGCCGGCTCAGCATGAACTCTGTTGCGCGATCCAGCGCGTCCACGGCCTCGCCGAGCCGCTCGGCCGCGTCGCCGAGCCCTTCGACATTGGACTCCCGCAGTGCGGCCACCACCCCCCGCATGTCCGCGATCTCGGCCGCCACCACGGCACCGTCGCCAAGTGGCAGCTTGCGGGTCACGAGATCGATGGCCTGGATGCCGTTGGTGCCCTCGTAGATCGCGCCGATGCGGACGTCGCGCATGATCTGAGCGGCCCCGGTCTCCTCGATGTAACCCATGCCGCCGTGCACCTGCACCCCGAGCGAGGCGACCTCGAAGCCGACATCGGTCGAATAGGCCTTGGCGATGGGTGTGAGCAAGGCTGCGCGGTCGGAGGCGTGCTGTCTCTTCATGGGATCGGGGTCACGGGCGGCTCTGTCGAGGGCCGCGGCCGTGAGATGGCAGAGCGCCCGGGCCGCCATGGTCTGCGCCTTCATGGTCAGCAGCATGCGTGCCACATCCGGGTGGTGGAGGATCACGCTCGGCTCGTCCCGGCCAGCCAGGCCGCGTCCCTGCCGCCGCGTCCTGGCGAAGGCGAGAGCCGCCTGGGTGGCGCGCTCGGCCGCGGCCACGCCCTGGAGCCCAACCGCAAGCCGGGCATTGTTCATCATCGTGAACATGCAGGCGAGTCCGCGGTTTTCCTCTCCGATCAGCCAGCCAACTGCACCTCCTCGGTCACCGAACACCATGGTGCAGGTGGGCGAGGCATGCAGGCCGTGCTTGTGTTCGATTCCGGCGACGAAGAGATCGTTGTGGACGCCTGGCTGGCCGTCTGGGCCAAGCAGGAATTTGGGGACGAGGAACAGCGAGATGCCGCGTGTGCCGGCGGGTGCGCCGGGCAGGCGGGCCAGCACGAGATGGACGATGTTGTCCGTCATGTCGTGGTCGCCGTAGGTGATGTAGATTTTTTGCCCGGTGATGCGGTATGTGCCATCCCCGACGGGCTCCGCACGGGTCTTCAGGGCGCCCACGTCCGAGCCGGCCTGGGGCTCGGTCAGATTCATGGTTCCGGTCCATTCGCCCGAGACGAGTTTTGGCAGATACAGGTCGCGCAGCGCCTCGTCGCCATGGGTCCGCAGCGCTTCGATGGCCCCCATGGTCAGTACTGGAGCGAGGGCGAAGGACGCGTTGGCCGAACTCCAGATTTCCAGGCAGCCGGCATTGAGCAGGGCCGGCAAACCCATGCCGCCGGTCTCGGCGGGGGCCGTAACCCCGTTCCAGCCGCCGTCCCGCCACTGATTGTAGGCGGCCGGCCAACCGGGCGCGGTGCTGACCTCCCCCTCCTCGAGCGTCACGCCGTTGCGATCGCCGCTGCGGTCTAGCGGGAGAAGCAGCGTCTCGGCGATCCGACCCGCTTCCTCGAGAATCGCGTTTGCGCCGCCTTCCGCAAGGTCCGGGTACAGCCCTGTCGCAATTGCTCTATCGAGGCCACCGATGTGTCGCATCGAAAACAGGATGTCGGAGACCGGCGCGCGGTAGGGCATGGTTTCCTCGGTCGTTGCATTTGACTGGAGCATAGCCTTTTGTGCGCCACCTCGCGATGCGGCGATGCCAGGAACCCACGCATGACCGAGCTTTTCCCTGCCACCCCAAAAGCCATCGCGCAGGCCGCGTCGGTCCTGCGGGGTGGCGGGCTGGTGGCGTTTCCGACCGAGACGGTCTACGGACTCGGCGCGGACGCAGGCTCCGACGTGGCGGTGGCCAAGATCTATGCCGCCAAGGCGCGGCCGAGCTTCAACCCGTTGATCGCGCATGTGACCTCGCTGGATGCGGCGCGCCGGCAGGGGATGTTCGACGAGGCCGCGCTGAAGCTCGCTCAGGCGTTCTGGCCGGGGCCGCTGACCCTTGTGGTTCCGGTTGCGCCGACGTGTTCGGTGGGCCTGCTGGCCCGCGCCGGTCTCGACAGCGTGGGCCTGCGCGTGCCTTCGCATCCGGTCGCGCAAGCCCTGCTGCAAGCCGCGGATTGTCCGGTCGCCGCACCCTCGGCCAACCGCTCGGGCCGCATCAGCCCGACCACGGCTGTGCATGTGCTGGACGAACTCGACGGAAGGGTCGATCTCGTCCTTGATGGCGGGCCTTGCGCGGTCGGGTTGGAGTCGACGATCGTGTCTTGCCTCGGGGCGCCAAAGCTCCTGCGGCCGGGCGGGGTGCCGCGCGCCGCGCTCGAGGCCGTGCTGGGGCAGCGTCTGGAGGCGGGTGAGGAGCGGGGAAGCGCTCCCGTTTCGCCCGGCATGCTGGCCTCGCACTATGCCCCAAAGGCCCGCGTTCGCCTGAGCGCAAACAGCGTGGAGCAGGGCGAGGCGATTCTGGACTTTGCCGGCCAGCTTCGCGCCTTGGCGGGCCGCGGGAGCTACCGAGATCTGTCGGCGCAGGGCGATTTGATCGAGGCCGCCGCGAACCTCTTCGCGGCATTGCGTGGCCTCGATCAGGCGGACGTCGCCGCCATCGCGGTCGCGGCCGTGCCATTCGAGGGTCTGGGTGAGGCCATCAACGACCGGCTTACCCGCGCCGCGGCCCCCCGCCGATGACGAGGCGCAACCGGATCAGTCGATTTCCACCACGACCCGGCCGCGCACCTTGCCCTCCAGAATGGCGTGGGCGGTGGGGATGATGTCTGAAAAGCCGACGGTTGTGGTGATGGCCTCGAGCTTGGCTGGATCGAGATCGCGCGCCAACCGACCCCAGGCTTCCAGCCGCCGTTCGCGCGAGGCCGTTACGCTGTTGATGCCGATCAGCGACACGCCCCTCAAAATGAAAGGCGCCACGGAGGTCGGCAGGTCCATGCCTTGGGCGAGCCCGCAGGCGGCAACCGCGCCGAGCGCTTTGGTCTGAGCCAGCAGGTTGGCGAGCGTGTGCGAACCGGCCGAATCGATGCCGGCGCCGTAAAGCTCCTTGCCGAGCGGGCGGCCGGGCTCCGACAGGATGGCGCGACCGATGATCTCGGCGGCCCCGAGATCGCGCAGGAATTCCGCCTCCTGGGGGCGACCCGTCGAGGCCACCACGTGCCAGCCCGTCTTGGCCAGCAGCGCCACCGCGATCGACCCGACGCCGCCGGAGGCGCCTGTCACGACAGCGGGGCCGTGGGCCGGCGTGAGCCCGAATTTCTCCAGCGCGATCAGCGACAGCATGGCGGTATAGCCCGCCGTCCCGATCGCCATGGCCTGGGCGGGGCTGAAGGCCTTGGGCAAGGGGATCAGCCAAGCGCCTCTGACCCGAGCGCGTTGCGCATAGGCTCCGAGATGGGTTTCGCCCAAGCCCCAACCGTTCAGCACCACCTGGTCCCCCGGCTTGAACTCGGGGTCCTGGCTGGTCTCGACAACGCCCGCAAGATCGATGCCGGGGATCATGGGGAACCGCCGCACCACCGGGGATTTTCCGGTGATCGCAAGGCCGTCCTTGTAATTCACCGTCGAATGCGTGATCCGCAGGGTGACGTCACCGTCCATCAGATCGGCATCGGAAAACTGACCCGCCACGACCGTCTGGCCGGCTTCCGTCTTGTCGATGCGAATGGCTTTGAACACGGACATCTGGAGTTCCTGGGCGCCTTGGCTCATTCCACGCCACCAAAGCCACTGCGCGCGCGTCCGTCAATCGCGGCACGAGACCCCACGCCGTGTGCCTCGATGGGCAAAGCTTGCGGCTGCTTCGCAAAAAGGACATCTTCACCGCTCACCTCAGCGTTTCCCTGCTCAGGTCGGCCCCGTCGGCTTTCAGCCGAGGTTGCAACGCATGTTGGCGCTCTTGTCCCTTGATTCTTGCTCTATGACGGCTTCGTTGAGGTCGCGACTGGTTCGCAACGCGGCAGCAGCGGCGCTGTGCCTTACGGTCGGCCTGCTGCCGGGCTCCGGTTTGGCCCGCGAGGCGGTTACCATTCCGACACCCTTCGAGGTTGGGGGCAGCCCGCTGGGCAATTATCTGGCCGCGCTCGTGGCTGGCGCGGACAGAGACACCGTGGCGGCCGCCACCTTCTTCCGCGAGGCCCTGCGTGCCGACCCGGCCAACGCGGAGCTGATCGAGCGCACCTTCGTGGCGGCGCTTTCGAATGGCGATATCGACGAGGCTGCCGATCTCGCGCGGCGGTTGGTGGCACGCGACCCGAAGAACAGCTTGGGCCACCTCGTGCTCGGCGTGCAACAGCTCAAGGGCAAGCATTACGTAGCGGCCCGGCGGCAGTTTTCGCAAGGCGCCGGCGGCCAGGCTCACGACGTCACGGCCGCTTTGCTGACCGCCTGGACTTTTGCGGGGCAGGGCGACGAGAAAAAGGCGCTCGCCTCCCTCGAGACCATTCACGATTCGAGTTTCGCGCTTTTCAAGGACTATCACGCGGCGCTCATCGCCGATCTTGCGGGCGACGTTGCCGAGGCCACCAAGCGGTACAAAGCCGCCTATGGGGCGGACAAGACCATCCTTCGACTGGTGGACGCCTATGGCCGCTTTTTCGCGCGGCACGGCGATGTCGCGGAGGCGCGCCGAGCCTATGCGGAGTTCGACCGCAGCCTGCCGCGTCACCCCATCATCACGTCGGCGCTGGCCGACCTCAGCGCCGGCAAACCACTGACCCCCTTGATCCGCAGCGTCGAGGAGGGGGCTGCCGAGGTTCTCTACGGCCTGGGCGCCGCCGGTGGGCGCCAGGGCGACGAACTCGCCGCCATGGTCTACCTGCGCCTGTCGCTCTTCCTCGCCCCGCAGAACGCACTGGCGACCGTGACTCTCGCCGACATCTACGGGCGGCTGAAGCAGAACGAAGCGGCGATCGATGTCTACGAGAGCGTGCCGGAGTCGAGTCCTTTGCGGGACAATGCCGATATCCAGACGGGATTGACGCTCGACACCCTCGGCCGGCCCGAGGATGCCATCAAACATCTACGCACCATTCTGGCCGAGAAGCCGAACGACCTCGAGGCTTTGACGACGCTCGGCAACATCCAGCGCGAACAGAAGCATTACGACGATGCGATCGATACCTATTCCAAGGCGCTCAGCCATATTCTGCCGGGCGACAAGACCGCTTGGCCGCTGCTTTATTTCCGCGGCATCGCGAGCGAGCGCGTCAAGAAGTGGCCCGAGGCGGAAACCGACTTCAAACAGGCGCTCGAGATTTCGCCCGACCAGCCGCTCGTGTTGAACTACCTCGGCTATTCCTGGATCGACCGCGGGTTGCACCTCGACGAGGCCTTCAAGATGCTTCGCCGGGCGGTCGCGCAGCGGCCGGAAGACGGCTATATCGTGGACAGCCTGGGCTGGGCCCATTTCAAGCTCGGCGAATATGACGAGGCCGTAAAAGATCTCGAGCGGGCCATCACGCTCAAGCCGTCCGACCCGACCATCAACGATCACTTGGGCGACGCCTATTGGAGAACGGGCCGCAAGCTGGAGGCCCATTTCCAGTGGAATCATGCGCGGGACTTGAGTCCCGATCCGGAGGATCTGCCCGGGATCGTGAAGAAGATCGCGGATGGCCTGCCGGACGAGGCCGTCCCCGCGTCGGCCCTGGCCCAACCGGTTGCACCGCCATCGAGTGCCGGGCCGGCGACCACTCCCGTCTCGCAGCCGGCCGCTTCGTCTGCGCCTCCAGCAGCCCCCGCCGCCAATAAGGTGCCGGCCTCTCCCGCCCCTCCCACGGACGCGCCTGCGGCGCCAGAACCCGCCGCTAAACCCGCGACGGAGACCCCGCCGGCGCCCGCCAATGCCCCGACCCCGCCGCCCGCGATCGCGCCCAGTCCCGACACGGCGCCCCCCGCCGCGACCACGCCGACCCTGCCGGCCCCTAGCGCGGTGCCGGCCAAGCCGGATGGGGGCTGACCTGCGCTTCGCGAGGGGCACGACGCGGTGAGTGTCGAGACGCTCGTCGTCACCCGGGACGAGGAGGGCATGCGGCTCGATCGCTGGTTCAAGCATCGGGCGCCCGCCTTCACCTTGTCGCATCTCAACAAGATCATTCGCACCGGGCAGGTCCGGGTCGATGGCGGCCGCGCCAAGATTTCGACGCGGGTCTCCGAGGGCCAGAAGATCCGGATTCCGCCGATCAGGGACGAGCAGGTCACCGAGAGCGAGGCGCCGAGCCGGGCGCGCGCCGCCGCGCTGCTGGAGGATAGGCGCGCCATCGAGTCCATGATCCTGTTCGAGGATCGCGGCCTCATGGTTCTCAACAAACCCTATGGGCTGGCGGTCCAGGGCGGTTCGGGCACTTATCACCATATCGATGGCATGCTGGACGCCTTCATGGACGACAGCGGCAACCGTCCGCGCCTCGTGCATCGGCTCGACCGCGATACCTCGGGCGTGCTGCTCGTCGCCAAGACCCGCAAGATGGCGGCCGATCTCGGGGCGGTGTTCCGCTCCCGGCAGGCCCGCAAGGTCTATTGGGCTCTCGTCGAGGGGGTGCCGAAGCCCGCTCAGGGGCGGATTTCGTTGTTCCTGGCCAAGGGTGAGGCCATGGGCGACGCGCGAGCGGGGCGGAAACCGCCGTCCGCGCCCGAACGCGCCGCTGCCCAGGAGCGCATGCGCGTGGCCCGCCACGGCGAGGAAGATGCCCAGCATTCGGTCACTTATTACACCATCGTCGACAAGGTGCTGCCGCGTCTCGCCTGGCTGTCGATGAAACCCATCACGGGCCGGACCCATCAGCTGCGGGCGCACGCCGAGGCCATCGGGCACCCGATCGTCGGCGATCCCAAATACAACGGCGGAACGGGCCCCGATCCGCGCCGCCTAGACCCGTTGCGGGCCATCCCTGATGGTGTCGAACGGAAGCTTCACCTGCTGGCCAGGCGCTTGGTTCTGCCCAACCCCAGCGGCGGCATCCTCGACGTCACGGCGCCCCTGCCGCCCCACATGCAGGCGAGCTGGGATTTGTTCGGCTTCGACGCCAAACAGTTCGATCCGATCGACGAGGCGCCGGAAGAATAGGGTGGCGTCATGACCGAAGAGCTCGCGAAGCCTGGCGCGGCGGAGTTTGTGGCGATCGACCCCTACGGGCTGGCGCGGCGGGAGCGGGCCGCGACCCGGCTCAAGCGCTTCTATGCGCAAGCCACGGTGGCCGAGCGCGACGGCGCCTTCCTGCCGTTGCTCGACGGCCAACCTCTCAAAAGCCCCGCTCGCCAAGACGTTGCGCTGCCGAGCCGCGCTGCCGCGGACGCTGTCGCCGACGAGTGGAATCTGCAAGGCGAGATCATCCAGCCCGGCAACATGCCGATCACGCGGCTGATCAATACGGCGATCGACGGCGTGGCGCGGAGCATGGCGGATGTCCAGGCCGAGATCCTGCGGTTCGCGGGGACGGACCTGCTCTGCTACCGCGCCGAGGCGCCGCCGGAATTGATCGAGCGGCAGGCGCGTGAATGGGATCCTGTGCTCGCCTGGGGCCGCGCCGAACTCGGGGGCCGCCTCTATCTCGCCCAGGGCGTGATGTTCGTGGCCCAGCCCGACCACGCTCTCACGGCGATCGACCAGGCCGTTGCGGCGAGCGTCGGAACCGGTCCGGCGGCGCCATTTCGGCTGGCCGCCCTGCATGTGATGACGACTTTGTGCGGCTCGGCGCTGTTGGGGCTCGCCGTGGCGCGGGGGGCGCTGACCGTCGAAGACGCTTGGCGCAAGGCGCATGTCGACGAGGATTTCCAGATCGAGCGCTGGGGCGAGGACCACGAGGCGGCGCAGCGCCGGCAACGCCGGTGGACCGAGATGCGGGCTGCGGCTCGGCTGTTTGTCGCCGTCGCGTAGCCCGTGGCCGTCCAGGTTTCCGCTCTAGGCGGTCGAGGCGTAAGCTTTCCTAAACACATTAAATAAATGGATTGTTCAGAACCAAGCAACACTTGCGAAAGCTTACCTCTTTTGCGTCGTTTAACCCTGCCTTTTGGCAGTTTCCTTCGATTCATTTCCCGTCAACCCGCGCCCCCTCATGGTCGATACAACAAAAAGCGGGAACGAACATGACCACCACCGAACAGGAATTGCTGCCGGCCGGGGCAGGCCAAGCCATCGCCGAGGCCCTGACGCCGTTTCAGAACTTCACGACCAGCGGTCTGGACCGGGTCCGTGCCATCTACGCGGCGCTGTTGCCCACCCGCGATACCTTGGCGGTTTTGTTTGCTTTGCAGGCCGCGCAAACGGCGCCAACGCCCGAATGGACGGCCTTCTTCATCGAAACCGCGAGCGCGCAGCTCATTTGGGACGAGCGCCCCACCGGCACTCTGACCGAGATGGACGCCTGTTGGCTGCTCGCCCGCTTCGACGAGGCGCCTTCGCTTGCGGTACTCGGCCTGCTGGCTCGCGTACTGGAGGAGGCCCATCGCGTCCCGCATTGGTTCGTGGCCGCGGTTCGGCACCGAGCGGCGCTGTTCAGCCCGGGCGCCAGGTCCGATGGGTCCAAGCGATCCATGGGTCACCTGCGTCTCGTGGCATAAGCTCCGCGCATCGCCTTGGGGCGGAACGCCCTGCTACTTAGCGACGAGATAGACGATCAGGAACGCCACGATCACCAGGACGAGGCCGCCGATCAGGACGTAGCGCACGCCCAGCCCCGACTGACCCTGGCGCGCTTCCGTCTTCTCGACTTTGGTCGGTCGCTCGGACATCCATTTCACCCTTCTGGCTTTCCGACGGCAGAAGTGCCGGAATCTGAAGGGAAGCACAAGCCGGCGAGGATTGTTCCACAGCCCGGGTTCCGCATTGCTTGACCCTTGCGGCTCCGGCAGGATGAACGCCCATTCCCGATGAGGCTTGAGCAAGTGCCGATCTATTTCGCTTATGGCGCCAACATGGACATCGCAGCCATGGCCCGGCGATGCCCGACCTCGACGGTGATCGGGCCGGCTCGGTTGATGAACCATCGATTTTTCATCATGCGCGCCGGTGTTGCGTCGGTGCGTCGCGCCCCCGGCAGCGTGGTGCATGGACTGTTGTGGACCCTGTCTCAAGCGGACGTGCGTCCACTCGATCGCTTCGAGGAGGTGGCGGGCGGGCTCTACGCCAAGGTCATGCAGCCCGTCGTGAAACGCTTGGGCGCCGCCCAGGCGCTCGTCTATGTCGGACACACGCTCGACGAGGGGCCGCCTCGGCCGGGCTATCTCGAAGCGGTGATCGCCTCGGCCCGCGCGATCGGCCTGCCTGACACCTACGTCCGCGCCTTGTCGGCCTTGCAGCCGCCCGGCAGCCGAAGCGGGGCCGGGCAATCGGAGGGGCCGGTGCCGAGCTGGCCCGGGCTTGCCGAAGTGTCGAGCCCGAACGTTCGACCGCGATTCGCGACACCGATCGACCGGACCTGATTGGCCGCATGTCATTCCCTCCTCAGTGGGCTGTCAGCTGTAGTTGAAGCAATAGAACCGGTGTGACGCTGACGTATGATCCTCGATACCGCTCCGCGTTTGGTTGTCATCGGCAACAGCGGGTCAGGCAAGAGCACCCTGGCCAAGCAGGTTGGTGAGGCGCTGCGCCTGCCGACTCACGACCTAGATCGCCTCCATTGGCACGCAGACGGACGCAAGCGTGCTGAAGCTGAGGCCGAGATGCTCGTCGCTGAAATTGCTGCCGGCGCTGCTTGGGTGATCGAGGGTGTATACGGCTGGCTGGCAGAGGTCGCATTGACCCGGGCCACCGCGCTGGTGTGGCTCGATCTGTCCTGGGCCGAGTGTCGGGAGGGTTTGCTTCGGCGGGGGCCGCGGCGCGGCATGACCCCGAGTGATCAGGAAGCGTTGCTGGATTGGGCCAACGCCTACTGGACGCGCGCGACTCCGTCCTCGTTCGCTGGGCATGCTCGACTCTATCACACTTTCGACGGCCGCAAAGCGCACCTGCGAACGCGGGGCGAGGTGGCAGCCTTCTCGCTGGACAGCTCAAACTTCAGCTAACGGCCGAAAGCCTCTCGCCGCAGCCAAGCTGATCGAGCCCAAATCTCAGTCCCGCGTGGTCGGTCCGAAGATCGTCTCGAACGCGGATCTCAGCGCCGCGTCCACATCGACCATCGTGACGGGATAGCCGAGATCGACGAGGCTGGTGACGCTGCGGTGAGCCTCCGCGACGCCACAGGGTATGATGCCCTCGTAGTGGGAGAGGTCCGGCTCGACGTTGATCGAGATGCCGTGGAAGGTCACCCAACGCCGGACCCTGATGCCGATCGCCGCGATCTTGTCCTCGGCCATTTGGCCATCCGGGGAAGGCGGTTTGTCGGGCCGCTCGACCCACACCCCGACACGATCCTCCCGCCGACCGGCGCGGAGATTGAAGCGCGCCAGGGTCGCGATGATCCAGTCTTCCAGGGCCGCGACGAAGGCGCGCAGGTCCGGCCCACGGCGCTTGAGGTCCAGCATCACGTAGGCGACGCGCTGGCCAGGCCCGTGGTAGGTGTATTGACCGCCGCGTCCCGTCGTGAAGACGGGCAGGCCGTCGCCCTTGAGATCGGTGGGCCGTGCCGAGGTGCCGGCCGTGTAGAGGGGCGGGTGCTCGACCAGCCAGACCCATTCGGGCGCCTCGCCGTCGGCGATTCGGGCGACGCGCGATTCCATGGCGGCCACGGCCGCGGCATAAGCCACCGGCGCTTCGGCGACGGTCCACATGACCGGCCTCAGATCGGTGGTCGGCAGGAAGGAGGCGGTCAGGTCGTCGCGAGTTGGCACAAGTGTTGCCTCTCTGTCACGGGACGCTTCGACACGGTGCAAAACTTTAAGAACAGCTTTACTTGGTCGCCAATGGGCCGAAACTCTCGCAAGTACCTGGGTAGCTGTTGGTAGATTGTTCACGACGGGGCCGCAATCATCATATCCGCGATGGCTGCGAATGTCAGAAACTCTGCCGTCGAGGGGGGAATGACACGTTCATCGCTGCGACATCAGGGATACTCAATGTTGCCTGCATTCTGAGTCACACTTGATGGTCGAGGCTTAACCTTCGGATTCGCCATGCCCCAAGCTGCGAGACCTCTTTCGGATTTTGCTCGATTGTACCAGGAACGGCGCGACGCCGAAATGTCGCTGGCCGAGTACCTCGAGGCGTGCCGCACCGATACCATGCTCTATGCGAGCGCGGCGGAACGTATCCTCCATGCCATCGGCGAACCCGAGATGGTGGATACGTCCAAGGATGCGAGGCTCGGCCGCATCTTCATGAATCGTACCATCCGGGCCTATCCGGCCTTCGCCGAATTCTTCGGCATGGAAGAGACGGTCGAGCGGATCGTCAGCTACTTCCGGCATGCCGCGCAGGGCCTCGAGGAGCGCAAGCAGATCCTCTACCTGCTGGGACCCGTCGGCGGCGGCAAGTCGTCGCTGGCCGAGCGGCTGAAAGCCCTCATGGAGGTCTCCCCGATCTACGTGCTCAAGGTCGGCGATCAGTTGAGCCCGGTTTTCGAAAGCCCCCTGGGCCTGTTCGATCCCGAGCGCATGGGGGACATGATCGAGGACCGCTACGGCATCCCGCGGCGCAAGTTGACCGGCTTGATGAGCCCTTGGAGCATCAAGCGCCTCGACGAGTTCGGCGGCGACCTGTCCCGTTTCAACGTCGTTCGCGTCATGCCTTCGCGGCTGCGACAGGTAGGGATCAGCAAGACCGAGCCGGGCGACGAGAACAACCAGGACATCTCGGCGCTGGTCGGCAAGGTCGATATCCGCAAACTGGAGACGCTGAGCCAAGCCGATCCCGATGCCTACAGCTATTCGGGAGGGCTCAACCGCGCCAACCAGGGCATGCTCGAATTCGTCGAGATGTTCAAGGCGCCCATAAAGATGCTGCACCCGCTGCTGACGGCCACTCAGGAGGGCAATTACATCGGCACCGAAAATATCGGCGCCATCCCCTTCTCGGGCGTGATCATGGCCCATTCCAACGAATCCGAATGGCAGAGCTTCAAGACCAACAAGAACAACGAAGCCTTCATCGACCGAATCTACGTCATCAAGGTGCCCTACTGCCTGCGCGTGACCGAGGAGCAGCGCATCTATGCCAAGCTGATCCGCGGGTCGGAACTCTCGGCTGCCCCTTGCGCGCCCTCCACGCTGGAAATGCTGGCGCGCTTCTCGGTTCTGTCGCGGCTGCGCCACCACGAGAACTCGAACCTCTTCTCGAAGATGCGGGTCTACGACGGGGAAAGTTTGCGCGAGGTCGATCCGCGCGCGCGGAGCCTGCAGGAATATAAGGACACGGCTGGCGTTGACGAAGGCATGGACGGCATCTCGACGCGGTTCGCCTTCAAGGTTCTGGCCGCGACGTTCAACCACGACACCGTGGAGGTCTCGGCGGATCCCGTCCATCTCATGTATGTGCTGGAGCAGTCGTTGCGGCGCGAGCAACTGCCGCCAGAGGTCGAGAAACGCTACGTGGAATTCATCAAGGCGGAGCTGGCGCCACGCTATGCCGAATTCATTGGTCACGAAATCCAGAAGGCCTATCTCGAATCCTACCACGACTACGGTCAGAACCTGTTCGACCGCTACATCGACTATGCGGACGCTTGGATCGAGGACCAGGATTTCAAGGATCCGGACACCGGCCAGTTGCTCAATCGCGAATTGCTGAACGCCGAACTAACCAAGATCGAGAAGCCGGCCGGCATCGCCAATCCCAAGGACTTCCGCAACGAGGTGGTCAAGTTCGCGCTGCGGTCGAGGGCGGCCAACAGCGGCCGCAACCCCTCCTGGACCAGCTACGAGAAGATCCGGGACGTTATCGAACGCCGCATGTTCAGTCAGGTCGAGGAACTTCTGCCCGTGATCAGCTTTGGTTCCAAGAAGGACAGCGATTCGGAGAAGAAGCACGAGCAGTTCGTTGATCGGATGGTGGCCCGCGGCTACACCGAGCGGCAGGTGCGGCGGTTGGTGGAATGGTACATGCGGGTGAAGCAGGCCGGCTGATACAGCTCGAACGGGTAGCGTCCGAATGCACATCGTTGATCGCCGTCTCAATCCTGGCGGAAAGAGTTTTGCCAACCGGCAGCGGTTTCTCCGCCGGGCGAAAGACCTCGTACAGAAAGCGGTGCGCGACAGCGCCAAGACCCGCGACATCAAGGAACTAGACCAGGCCGGAGAAGTGGCGATCCCCCTTGACGGGATCGACGAGCCCAACCTGCGCCGGCAGTCCTCGGGCGGCAAACGCGACTACATCCTGCCCGGCAACAAAGTCTACAACGACGGTGATCGGCTCGAACGACCGAAAGCGCGCCAGGGTGGCGGCTCCGGGGCGGGCGAGGGCGGCGGCGGCGAGGATACGTTCCGCTTCGTGCTGACGCGCGAGGAATTCCTCAACATCTTCCTCGACGATCTCGAATTGCCGGATCTGGCCAAGCGCCGCCTCTCCGTCACAGAAACGCAAGGGATGCGCCGCGCCGGTTACACCAGTTCGGGATCGCCCGCCAATATCGCGTTGAACCGGACCATGCAGAACGCCATGGCGCGACGGATCGCGCTCAAGCGCCCCAAGGCTTCGGAGATCGCGGCGCTCGAGGGGGAGATCGCGGCACTGGACCTGGCAGGGGAAGCGGAGGCGGGGGGCAAGCGCGACGCGCTGGCGGCCCTGCGGCAGAGGCAGAGCCGGACCCCCTATCTCGACCCGATCGATCTGCGTTACCGCAGATTCGAGCCCTATCCCAAGCCGATCGCCCAGGCCGTCATGTTCTGCATGATGGACGTGTCGGGTTCCATGACGGAACACATGAAGGATCTGGCCAAGCGGTTCTTCATGCTCATGCACGTGTTTTTGACGCGCCGCTACAAACACGTCGACATCGTGTTCATCCGCCATACCGACAAGGCGTCAGAGGTCGACGAGCAGACCTTCTTCACCAGTGCCGAGACCGGCGGGACGCTCGTTTCTTCGGCCCTGGTCGAGATGAAACGCATCATCGCCGAGCGCTATCGCCCGGAGGATTGGAACATCTATGGCGCTCAGGCCAGCGATGGCGACAATTCCTCGAGCGATGCCGAGCGCACCCGGACGCTGTTGCAGCAGGGCTTGCTGCCGCATTGCCAGTATTTCGCCTATCTCGAAGTGGGCGACGATGGCGGTGGCCGGTTCGGGGCCACCAGCCAGGGCACCACGCTGTGGCGCACCTACAAGACCGTGCAGGCGAGTGGCCGATTCGCGATGCGGCGTGTGCATCAGCGCGGCGACATCTACCCCGTCTTCCGCGAACTGTTCCAAAAACAGGGGGCGGCCGAGAAGGCGGCGTCATGACGCTGATCAAATCCAAGGGGCTGCTCTATGAAGGCAGCGACTGGACCTTCGATACCATCCGCCGCATCAACGACGCCGTGGCTGAAATCGCCCATCGCGACCTCGGGCTCGACACCTATCCAAATCAGATCGAGGTGATTACGGCCGAGCAGATGCTCGACGCCTACGCGTCGACCGGCATGCCCCTGCTTTACAAACACTGGTCGTTCGGCAAGCACTTCGCCCAGCATGAGGGCGGCTACCGCAAGGGCGTCATGGGTCTCGCCTACGAGATCGTGATCAATTCGAATCCTTGCATCAGCTACATCATGGAAGAGAATTCGGCCACGATGCAGACCTTGGTGATCGCCCACGCGGCGTTCGGCCACAATCATTTCTTCAAGAACAACTACCTCTTCCAGCAGTGGACGGATGCCGAGGGCATCCTCGATTACCTCACCTTTGCCAAGCGTTTCGTGGCGAGCTGCGAGGAACGCTACGGCCAGCTTGCGGTCGAGCGCTTGCTCGATACCGCCCACGCGCTGATGTCGCAGGGGGTGCACAGATACCAGCGCAAGAAGCCCATGGACCTCAAATCCGAGGAACGGCGCGAGCGGGAGCGGGAAGACCACAACGAGCGGATGTTCAACGACCTGTGGCGGACCGTGCCCGCCAAGGCGCGCGCGAGCGGCAAGGGCAAGTCCGAGTCGGCGCGCCGCGCCTTGCTCGACCTGCCGCAAGAAAACCTCCTGCATTTTCTGGAAAAAACCGCGCCGCGCCTAAAACCCTGGCAGCGCGAGATTTTGCGCATCGTCCGCTTGGTGGCGCAATATTTCTATCCGCAACGGCAGACCAAGGTGATGAACGAGGGTTGCGCCACCTACTGTCACTACCGGATCATGAATGCGCTGCACCAGTCCGGCCAGATCGACGACGGCTCCTTCCTCGAATTCCTTCAGTCGCACACCAATGTGGTGCGGCAGCCGACCTTCGAGAGCAAGCACTACGGCGGCATCAACCCCTATGCGCTCGGCTTCGACATGATGACCGATATCGCTCGGATCGTCGAACAGCCGACCGAGGAGGATCGCCAGTGGTTTCCGGAGCTCGCGGGGCAGGGCGACTCGATGGCGGTGCTGCGCGATACCTGGGCCAACTACCGCGACGAGAGCTTCATCGCCCAATTCATGAGCCCTCGGCTGATCCGCGACTGGCGGCTGTTCCACATCGCGGACAATCCGGAGGAGGAGGATCTCGAGGTCGCGGCCATCCACAACGAACGCGGCTATCGGAACCTGCGCCGGTCGTTTGCCCGCCAATATGACGTCGCTTGGACCGATCCCGACATCCAGGTGGTGGATGTCGATCTCGCGGGCGACCGCAAGCTGATCGTCCAGCATCGGGTGCTCGACGGCCAGCTGCTGCAGGCGGACGATTGCAGGCGGGTGCTGCAGCACCTGGCCGACCTGTGGAGCTACGACGTCGTGCTGCTCGAAATCGACGAGGCGGCCGGCACGGTGTTGCATGAACATCATGTTTCGCCCCGGGCCGGGCTGGTTTGAGGGCAGGCTGATCCAAGGCACCCGATCCAGCACGGGTCCTTCGACGTCATGGCCGCACTTGTTGCGGCCATCCACGCGGTCCGCCTGTCTCCTCTCGGACTTTGAAGCGCACGCCGGCGTGGATACGCGGGACAAGCCCGCGCATGACGGCGACTCCGTGGACGCGTCAGAAGCTCGAGCGTGACCGCGCCAACAACCGCCCTTGCGCCTCGGGGGTGGATTTGTTAGACGACGCGCCTGCCGAAAACGGGCTTGCCGGTTTTCAGGTTTTGCGGCCATGGCGGAACTGGTAGACGCGCTAGCTTGAGGTGCTAGTCCTGAAAGGGGTGGAGGTTCGAGTCCTCTTGGCCGCACCATAAGGTTGTTCGACGCGCTACATGTGACAGTCGACGACGCTGAGCCAATCCGTGGGGGGTACCCCGTCTAGCAGGCGCGCGAACTCCTTGTCCCAGGCGAGCCGGTTCGCTTTGTCCTCGTCGTCTTAGACACCTATCCACGCCGGGCCCTTGCGCTGGTGCCACCGGCCGTCCTTGATGACCGCGCGGGTCATGAACGCCTGCTCGCGCGCCTTCTGGACATACGCGTTGCGCGATACCAGGAAGTTATCCGATAGAGACGAGCCAACCCCTGCGGGACTGAGCCGCAGTAAAGGTGCCTGGGATTGATAGGCTTTCCAAGCCGCGTCGTGGTCGGGCGCGAAACGGTCGATGAGCGTCTTGATGCTTTCCCAAACGGCATCTTCACCGACTTTCGCCCGAAAGGCATCGTAGCGCTCGGCGGCGCGCTGGGCTGCCACCTCGCGGATTGCAGCGACGTCGACGTCGCCGAGGCGCGATTGATTGCCGAACTGGCGCCACTCGCTTTCCCATTTTAATTGCCGTCCGGTGCCGTCACAATGATCGCAGCCGTCCGTGACGGGAACGCCCGGCTGTGTCCCGGTTCCGCCGCAGAAGCGGCAGGGTCCCATGTTTTCAGGATCGCTCCAGGGCTCATATCCGGCCGCGAGCCGTCCCGTGAAGCGGCCGCCCAAGTTCCAAAAATCCCATTGCGGATCGGGACTGGTCCAACCGATCGCCTTGATCAGCCGGCCGTCCTGGACGATTGCTGCGCCAAATTGGTGTGGTCCACTCCGATCGAGCTCGGCTTCGTCGGCAATGATCTTGTCGTCGAGCCGGAAGGCGCCTAGGCCCGCCGCAAGGCCGTCGCGGTCGATTGCCGCCTGAACCTCGGCGGTCCAGTCGAAATTGATATATTGATCACCGCAATAAGGGGTGGCACTCGACGCGTACCAAGGCATCATGATGGCCTCGAGTTCCTCGTGCGTCGGTTTGCTTTCGGTGATGACAAGAACTGCAAAATGGGTCATGGCCGTGCCCCGATCGACAACTGTCGAGAGCATGCACGACGCGATGCTCCGGCCAAGACCCAGGCTGGGCACAACTGTAAGTTTTACATCGGTTGGGTTTCTCGTCGACGCAACGCCCGACTTTCGGCAAGGGTGCTTTCGGCAATTGGCGGGAAATATTTCCAGCTCAGCGCTCTGCAAGCCTAGCCTTGGCCAGCATCAGGCTGTACGCGAAAATCCGCTCGCTGGTGCCGCTCATGAAGTTGGCGACGCTGGGGAAAGCCTGAACGCGCTTGGTGGCCGATTTGATGGCCGCGTCTGACTTCTGGCAGGTCGCGATGGAGGCCGAGGCGATCTGTTCGGGGGTCTCGCCCTTGGCGGGATAGGCCGCAATGGTTCGGACCAGGCAGACCTGATAGGCGCTCATATAGTCGTCGATCGCCGCGATCAGCCGCGGCACGAAAGCGTCGGCCTTGGTCTCGGACGCGAGGGCAGGCGAGGATGTCGCGACAAGGACGACGAAAACAGAAAACTTGAACATGGGCTTGGGCAATCCGAGGGCACCCAGAAGCCGTAGCCTAACTGGCGGCCGACCCCTAGCCACATTCCTCGATCACATCGCGAGATGGGGAGGCAAGCGGCCGATGCCGCTCGCCTCGCCAGGTTTTTCGTTCAGTATTCGAACGGGTTCGGGCCGCCGAACGGGGCTTCCGCGATGCGGAACGGAAGCTGGATGAGCCGTCCCGCGGCCGCGACCGGCGCGCCGATGAGCACCAGCGGCGAATTACCCTGGTAGGGGAACACCGCCGCAAAGGCGCGGAAGGGCAGGTCCACCGCCGTGCTGGCGACCCCGATCGGAGCCGTGAAGATCGCGGTCGGGCCGACATATGGGTTGTACTGCGGCGCCACGGGAACGTAGACGACATCCGGCGCGGCGGTGTGGTGCCGGCCGACCGTCAGCGGCCGGTAGGCGTTCTGGGCCGAAGCCGTCACGGCGCTTCCCGCCAGGGTGGCGAGCGTCAGCGCGGCCAGCGCGGCCCGGTTGATATGAACCATTCTGTTCTCCTTTTTGAAGCGTCGCACCCGTCTCGCATTGCGGCCGAGGCGCAAACGCTGAAGCGAAGGCGCAGCCAGGGTCACCCTCGCTGCGCGCTCCTGGTCACCTCGCCACCCGATGCGGGCCGAAGCATGGCTTTCCTGCGGCCACCTGTCGTGCGCGATCCCCTGTCTCCCGATCGCAACAACCGGCCGGACTCATTGCGTCGAGCGGAATGGAAGGTCGTTCCCGGTAGCGGCCGGCGAGGCTGCGGGTGCCCGCGGCTCTGCGGCAGGGCTGGCGCCAAGCTTCTCCAATCTCGGCCAGAGATCCGCAATCGTCTTTTCGGTTTCCGACGTCCAGCCGAGGGGTGCCTCGCGCAGCGGAGTCGGACCCGCACCGGGTTTGATGGCCACCACCCGGTACCCGCCGGCCTTCAAGGCTTGCAGCAGGGCCGGGATCATGTCGGCGGTCTGGTCCTTGATGTCATGCAGCAGGATGATGCCGCGACCCTGCTGGTCGAGCCGCTTCATCACCAGCGCCAACTCCGCTTCGGGCGTCTGCTTCACCCAGTCGGAGGCCCACAGATCCGCACCGAACACGGAGACATGGCGCGCCGCAAGCCAAGTCAGCAGGGCCGGGCTGTCGGCGAAGCCTGGAAAGCGGAAGAACGGCACCCGAGGTGCGCCGGTCGCGCTGCCGTAGCCGGCCTTGTCGTCGGTCGCAAAGCCATGCTCGATGTCGGCTCTCGCCCTGGCTTCCGGCAAGCCGCGTTCGGTGATCTCGGGGTGCGACCAGCTGTGATGGCCGACCGTGTCACCGTCGGCGATTTCACGCTTGACCAGGCCGGGCGAGGCTTGCGCGTTGCGGCCGATCAGAAAGAAGACGGCGTGGACGCAATCGTGTTCGAGCGCATCGAGCACGCGGGGCGTGGTTTTTGGCGAAGGTCCGTCGTCGAAGGTCAGCACCACCTCGTGGTCTTGCAGGTCGAGCGTCTGCGGATAGGTCTTCAGGCCGACCCGCACCGGCACGGCTGTGTCGATCGAAAGGGTGCGGCTCGTGCCCAGGGCGGTCGGATTGCCGGGACAGGTAACCGAAGGGGGCGCGGCCGATGTCTGGGCCAGAGCGGGCGCCGAGAGGGCCAGAGCGGCGACGAGCCAGGGGAGCGTTTTGAACATGACGCTCCTCTCCGGGGCGCTTGCGGCATTCTCAAGGCGACTCGCCCGTTCGTGTCTGGGCGGAGACTTGCAGGCCCGTTAACGTGCCATTACCAAGTCGAGGCTAATCCTGCCTATCCCAAGGCAATTCGGGTTTCGATCGGCGATGAACGTTGCAAGGTTTCTGGCCGCTTCCCTCACCGCCCTCACATTGTCGGGCTGCGCCGCCTCGGTGGGCTCGTTGGAGATGTCGGATTTCCCGTTGCCGAGCGACTACGCGGTGCACGGTATCGATGTCTCCAAATATCAGGGCCTGATCGACTGGGACCGGGTCAAACATTCGGGCGTGCGGTTCGCCTGGATCAAGGCCTCCGAGGGCGGTGACCTCGCCGACAACCGGTTCGCCGAGAATTGGGCGAACTCACGCGCCGCCGGCGTGAAGCATGGCGCCTATCATTTCGTCTATTGGTGCCGGCCCTGGCAGGAAGAGATGGCCTTCTTCGAACGCGTGGCGCCGGTCGAGGACGACGCGCTTCCGCCCGTGCTCGACGTCGAGGCCACTCCGACGTCCAAAACCTGCCGACGGCATCTTCAGCGCGAGGAGACGATCGACGAGATGCGCCAGATGCTCGCCGAGATGGAGCGGCATTTCGGCAAGAAGCCGGTGATCTACTCGACGGTCGATTTCTACCAGAGCATCCTGCAGGGCCATGCGCTGGAGGATTACCCCATCTGGGTCCGCAGCACGAAATACTTCCCCAGCGTCAAATACGGCGATCGCCGGTGGCATTTCTGGCAGTACCAGTCGGATGGCCACATCGATGGCATCAACGCCAAGGTGGACCGCAATGCCTTTTTCGGCACCGCCGAGCAATGGCAGGATTTCACGCGCGGCAAGAACCTGCTCGCCATGGCGCGAAACTGACGCGGTCGGCGGCCGCCGTCCGTCCGCGGCACCGCCCTACAATCCCTTGCTGTTGCCCGGCAGAATATCGAAGCGAACCGTGGCGCCGTCATCCGCGACGGAGCTGCCGGTCGTTCCGGTAACCTCGAAGGTCAGGCAAACCGCCTCGTCGCTATCGGGGAAGTCCAGACAGACCTTGTCGTCCTTGACGGCCCAGGTGCCCGACGAGGGCCCGTCCTGGTCGACGTATTTCACGGTCCCGGAGGGGTCGAAATACTCCGCGAAGGTCTCGACCGCGGATTTGCTCGTGATGGTGTTGCCGCGCAGGGCCGCCCAGGCGGCCGCGCCGGTGAGCTTGTCTAGGACGGATTGGCCAGGTGAAGTTGGCGCGGCTTGCGGGGCTGGCGCGGGGCTGCCCGTCTGCGCCAGCGAGGGCCCGGCGGCGGTGGCGGCTACCCCGATAGTCCAAATCACCACAAGGCAGCCGGACTTGACCATGAACTCCCCCTTGTGCCGGTCGGCGACGTCGCCGGTCCCGTGCGTGACGCCGGGCAAAGGCAGACTTGGATCCTGCCGCCCGCGCCCCGCCAGCCTAACATGTCGCAAACCGCCGCTGAACCCGGCATGAAGAAATCATCGGAGCAAGAGCGGCGAGCGCGGTCGCGGCATCGCGGGGAGTGACGACGAAGCATGTTCTTTCTGCTTTCAAAGCTTTTGTGGATCGCGGCCGCACCCGTCACGCTGCTTTTGCTGGCGGTGCTGATCGGCAGCGCCCTTGCGGGGCTGCGGCGGCCAGCTATGGCGCGGACGGGCCGGCGCCTCGCCTTGACGGGAGCCGTCCTGCTGCTGCTCTGCGGCCTCTTTCCGCTCGGCACCTTGCTGCTTCGGCCGCTCGAGGATCGCTTCCCGACTTTGCCCGCCGACTCGCCGCCGCCGACCGGCATCGTGGTCCTGGGCGGCTCGACCGACGAGGTCATCGCGGCGGCCCGCGACCGGGTCACGATCGCCAATGCGGGTGATCGGATCACCGAGGCCGTCATCCTGGCCCGGCGCTATCCGCGCGCCAGGCTGGTCTTCTCTGGCGGCTCGGCGGCGCTGAGCGGCGTCACCCTGACGGAGGCCGAGGACACCCGCCGGCTTTGGATCGCGATGGGGGTCGCGCCCGAACGCATCACCACAGAGGACCGCTCCCGCAACACGGACGAGAATGCCCGGTTCACCAAGGCCCTGATCCAACCGAGGCCGGGCGAC
The DNA here is from genome assembly GCA_964245915.1 of uncultured Lichenihabitans sp. GTDB lineage: Bacteria > Pseudomonadota > Alphaproteobacteria > Rhizobiales > Beijerinckiaceae > Lichenihabitans. The sequence goes on from CAXTOT010000027.1 coordinate 44,570, forward strand.
ACATGGCTGCTCGTGACCTCGGCCTATCACATGCCGCGCGCAGTCGGGCTGTTCCGGGCGAACGCCTTTCCCGTGATTGCCGATCCGGTCGACTACCGCACCACCGGCACGATCGCCGACTGGGCGCTGCGCCCCGATGTGGCGGACAGCCTCGCGCAGCTGAATTTCGCGGTTCACGAATGGGTTGGCCTCCTGGCCTATCGCGCCACGGGCAAGACCGCGACCCTGTTTCCGGGACCGTAAGCCCCGGCCATCCATTCCGGACGCTTATCGGTATCAGCAACATAATTGGCTTGGCGAGACGGACCCCTACGGCAATCATGCGCCACTCGGAGGGGAGATCCACATGGCACCGCGTCTGTTCATCGGCAACAAAGCCTATTCGTCCTGGTCGATGCGCCCCTGGCTCGTGATGCGGCATTTCGATCTGCCCTTCGAGGAGGAGGTGATCCCGCTCGACCAGCCGAGCACCTCCATCGACATCCTGCGTCATTCTCCGACCGGCAAGGTCCCGGCCCTCGCGGTGGACGGGATCGTGATCTGGGAGACGCTGGCCATCATCGAACATCTAGCCGACCAGAATCCGGCCAAGGCGATCTGGCCCAAGGATGTTTTGGCTCGCGCCATCGCGCGTGCGGTGTCGAGCGAAATGCACGCGGGCTTTGGCGAATTGCGGAAAGCCTGCCCGATGAACCTGCGCCGCTCGGTCCGTCAGATCGCGGTCAGCGATGCCGTTCGAGCCGACGTGGACCGGATCGAGACTTTGTGGGCGGCGGCCCGCAATGACTACGGGCGGGGCGGTGCTTTCCTGTTCGGCGCTTTTTCGGCCGCCGACGCCATGTACGCGCCGGTGGTCAACCGCCTGCACGTCTACGATCTCGCCCGGAGGCCGGAAAGCCGCGCCTATATGGCGGCCGTGATGACGCTTCCGGCCTGGCAGGATTGGGTCGCGGGCGCTCGGGCGGAACCTTGGTTTCTGGACAAATACGAGGCCATCTGAAGCCCCGAAAGCGGTGGAGATCGGGGACGGGGCAGGGCGGGCGGTTGCTCCGTCAACGACATCGATCTAAAGCCGAGTCATGCCGCTTCACATCCTAAAACTCTGCGTCGGCGCAGAGTCGATCGCCGATCTCCAGGGCTGGGTGGAAAGCCGGATGGCCGAAATGGCGGCCAGCGGTCAGACGCCCGAGCAGCGCCACACGACCCGGATGGTGCCCAAGCGCGTCGACGAACTGCTCGATGATGGCTCGCTCTACTGGGTCATCAAGGGCCAGATCGCGGTGCGGCAGCCCCTGCTGGCCATTCGGCCTTTCACGGACGTGGATGGGATCGGCCGTTGCCACCTGGTGCTCGATCCCGCCATGGTGCCCTTGGACGCCCGTCCGCACCGGCCATTCCAGGGCTGGCGCTATCTCAAGCCCGCCGAAGCGCCGCCGGATTTCGGCAGCGTTCGGGCCGATGTCGCGGCCATGCCCGCCGTCATGCGGCGGGAATTGCGGGACTTGGGATTGTTGTGATGGACACTGCCCGGGCTTGGTCCGGACAGCATCGCCAAGCGCCGGGGCTACAGCACCTTGGCGCCAGCCGGGATGACCGCCGCTTCGAGATCATGCTCCACCTGCAGCAGGGTCGATGGCGCCTTCGACTTGAGCATGAAGAACCAAAGCGCGCCGGCCAGCATGTAGATCACGAAGAACACCGGCAGCAGGTTGTAAGGGTAAGGCGGCACGGGGTAGAGACTCCCGGCCAGGGCCAAAACCATCAGCGCCGTGCCAAGGCCGCCAAAGATCCAGTCGCCGGTCGTGACCTCACCGGTCTTGCGCAGGTAGACGGGCGCCGCCACAGAGCACAGGCCGTAGACGATGATGAAGCCGTAGGAGGCCAGCGTGCCGTACCAACCGAACGTGTCGAGCTCGGCATTGGCCACGAAGGCGGCGGTCAGGATGAAGTTCAACGCCGAGGCGAACGCCAGGGCGATGTAGGGCGTCTGGTGCGTCATATGCACTTTGCCGACGGATTTGTGCAGGATGCCGTAACGCCCGAGCGAGAACATCATCCGGCCGAACGCATTAATCGAAGCCAGGGCACAGGCGAAACTGCTGATCGCGGCGCCGAAATAGACGAGGGCGACAAGAAGCGTGGTCTGGTCGGCCAGGATGTCGCCGAGCGGCGCCCCGCTCGCCCCGAGCTTGGTGGCGTCGTCGCCGAATCCCTGCGTGATGATGTAGGTCGTGAAGATGAAGAAGATGCCGGCCGACAGCGCCGTCATCTGGATGGCGCGGGGGATTACACGGCCGGGGTCGCGCGCCTCCTTTCCCAAGGTCGCGGCGCTTTCGAAGCCGACATAGGAGAAGATCGCGAAGACGACGGCCTGGATGGCCTTGCTGGGATCGACGCCTTCGAGGCTGAGCTGCCTGGTGTCGATTTTGAAGCCGGCATGGGCCAGCGCCACCAGGCTGACGATCAGGATGATCGCTACCGAGATGGCTTCGAGCGTCAGCCCCACGCGCGATGAAAAGCGGATGTCGCGGGCCGCGAGAAGCAGCGCCAGGGCCGACACGATGAAGTACAAGAGCAGCGTGTTCGGCACGAATCCGATCTTCAGCGCCGTGAACAGGGTCTTGACGAAGATCGAAGTGGCCACCGTGAGCGCCATCGCGGTGAACAGATAGGCGGCAAGCATCGCCCATCCCGCGAGCAGTCCATAGGCCGGGCCGAGGGAGCGCGACACATAGATGAAGAAGGAGCCGGCGCTCGGAATCCGCTTGGCCAGCTTGCCCACGTTGACGCCCACGATCAGCAGGGCGATCGTGGCCGCGACATAGACGAGCCATGATGCGGTACCGGCCATGCCGGCCACCACTGCCACCGCCAGGGCCGGCGTCAGGGTCGGCGAAACGTTGGCGACGGATTGCCCCAGCGTTTCCAAAAACGACAAGCTGTCTCTTCGCAATTCCAACATGACCCGCCCTCCGTGATGCGGGATCCAAGCCGCGGATCCCGATGGCCCGATCGCCCAGGCCGGCTGGCGCCGAGTTGCTCGGCGCGCAACGGAAGTTCGTGGCAATAAACGTGCCGCCCCTCGCGGGGGTTCGTCGGCGATGATGTCCCACCGGCTGGACGCTCAATGACAGCGCCGAAATGACGTCTCGGAGGCAGGACTTGAAATCGGCCTACCTCTGCGCGGTCTGCCAATCAGGCGCGTCATAGTAGGGTGCGTTGGAGGCCGGCAGCATCGGGCGGCCGCGGATGTGGTCGGCGGCTTTTTCCGCAAGCATGATGGTCGGGGCGTTGAGGTTGCCGGTGGTGATCATCGGCATGATGGAGCTGTCTGCCACACGCAGGTTTTCCACCCCGATCACCCGCGTGTCGCGGTCCACCACCGCTTGCGGATCATCGGAGGCGCCCATACGGCATGTCGAGCAGGGGTGGTAGGCGCTCTCGACGCGCTTGCGGATGAAGGCGTCGATGGCCGCGTCGCTCGTCACCGTCGAACCGGGCTCGATCTCCTCGCCGCGGTAGGGCGCGAAGGCGGGCTGGCCAAAAATTTCGCGCGTCAGCCGCACGGCTGCCCGCATCTCGGTCCAGTCGTCCGGATGGCTCATATAGTTGAAATGCAGGGCGGGCTTGTCGCGCGGATCGGCGGAACGCAGCAGCACATGGCCGCGGCTTTTGGACCGCATGGGGCCGACATGAGCCTGGAAGCCGTGCTGGGTGGCAAGCTCCTTGCCGTTGTAGGAAATGGCGGCGGGCAGGAAATGATATTGCAGATCGGGCCAGCGCACGCCCGGCCTGGAGCGGATGAAGGCGCAGCTCTCGAAATGGTTTGTCGCGCCCAGGCCGTCCCGGCGCAGCAGCCAGCGCGCCCCGATCAGCGCCTTGGGCAGCAGGCCCATCGAGGAATAGAGCGTGATGGGTTGGGTCGAGGCGACCTGGAAGTAGATCTCCAGATGATCGGTGAGATTGGCGCCGACGCCCCGGCGGTCGGCCACGACCGGGATGCCGTGTTGGCTCAGCTCGGCCCCGGGTCCGATCCCCGACAGTTTGAGCAGCTGCGGCGAGTTGATGGCGCCCCCTGCAAGAATGACCTCGCGCCGCGCCCGGGGATTCTCGGTTGATCCCGCCCGCAAGACCTGTACGCCGACCGCGCGACGCCCCTCGAACAGGATGCGTTCGGCCAGCGCCTCGGTCCAGATCGTTAGGTTCCGGCGCGAGCGGGCCGGATCGAGATAGGCGCGCGCCGCGCTCCAGCGCCGGCCGTTGTGGATGGTCTGGTCCATGCGGCCAAACCCTTCCTGCTGGAACCCGTTGACGTCTTCGCTGACGGGATAGCCCGCCTGCCGCCCGGCCTCGATGAAGGCCTGGTAGAGCGGGTTTTTCATCGGGCCATAGCTGGTATGGAGCGGACCGTCATCACCGCGATAGAGGTCGTCGCCCTCCGCGCGGGTTTCGGCGCGCTTGAAATAGGGAAGCACGTCGCGATAGGCCCAGCCCCGCGCGCCGGCTGCTTCCCAGCCTTCGAAGTCGAGCGGGTTGCCGCGGATGTAGACCATGCCATTGATGCTGGACGAGCCGCCAAGCACTTTTCCGCGTGGCGCCGAGATGCGGCGATTGTCGAGCGCCGGCTCGGGCTCGCTCTCGTAATTCCAGTTCGCCCGCTGAATGTTCATCGCCATGGCGAGCGCGCTCGGCATGGCCATGAGGATGTGGCGATCGCTGCCGCCGCCCTCGATCAGCAGAACCGTGGCATTCCCGTCCTCGGTCAACCGATTGGCCAGCACGCAGCCGGCCGAACCTGCCCCCACGATGATGTAGTCGAACTCAACTGTGGCGGAGGGCACGTTCGTCTCGGCGAGGATTGCGGCGCTCTTGCGAGGGCGTGCGGGAAAAATGCTCGCTGTAGCATTTCGAGAAATGCGACGCCGAGACGAAGCCGCAGGCGAGCCCGACGGAAAGGATCGGCATGCTGGTTTGCAGCAGCAAGTGACGGGCGCGTTCGAGCCGCAGCCCGAGATAGTAACGCGTCGGCGCTTGGCCGATATATTTGCGGAAGAGGCGCTCGAGCTGGCGTGTCGAAAGACCGACGCCGTCGGCGAGATCCGCACAGGACAACGGCTGTTCGATGCAGCGCTCCATTTCGCCCACGACGCCGATGAGTTTGGGGTGGGCGACGCCAAGGCGGGCCCGGAGCTCCATCCGTTGCCGCTCGTGCGCATCGCGCATGCGATGATGGATCAATTGATCGGTGACCTGGGACGCGACCTCCTGCCCCTTCTGCCGGGCGATCACCGACAGCATCATGTCGATCGCAGCGGTGCCGCCCGCGCAGGTGAAGCGGGACCTGTCGATCTCGAACAGCTCCTGGGTCACCGAAAGTTCTGGAAACTCCTCGTGGAAGGCGTCGTGGTTCTCCCAGTGAATGGTGCAGCGATGGCCATCCAGCAGGCCGGCCCGGGCCAGTACGTGTGAGCCGGTGCAAAGGGCGCCGAGCGGAACACCACGGGTCGCAAGCGTGCGGAGCTTGGCGGTGAGATCGCGGTGGTCGAACGTCTGCACGTCGACTCCCGCGCAGACGATAGCGGCCGTAGCCCCGGCCAAATCACCATAGCTGCCGTCAGCCGTGACCGGGATGCCATTGGAAGCCAGCACGGGCTGCCCATCCTGGGTCAGAACCCGCCACCTGTAAGCCTCGTTCTCCATCGTGCGATTGGCAAGCCGCAGCGGCTCGATCGCGGACGCGAAGGCGATCATCGAAAACGAGGGCACCATGAGGAAAAGGATGGTGCTGGTCGCGTCGGGGGATTGTGGGCCGAGCAGGCTGTCCTGCGATTGCACGCGCGGCGGCTCCTGCCTCGGATCGAACCAGGCGAGCGGGCGGGCAACCGGAGCAAGCGGAACGGCAGCGGACGGTTTGATGGGACCCTCGACCGTGGCTCTGTCGGAAGAGACGGTTGGACGTCTCTATTCCATCGGGAGCGACACCGATGTCGAGATTGCGACAGAGTTTTGCGGCATGTCAAATATGCAAATGAGATGCCACTGCTAAGGCCTAGCTGTTCCTGGGATGGCATTGGTCGTGCGGACCGCTCAAGCGGCCGACGCCTGAGCCTCCGCGGGGTCGCTCGCCCCGGTTCTGAGCGGAGGCAGGATTGCCACGGCGGGCTTGGCGAAGTGATAGCCTTGCATGAGCGAAACGCCGGCCGCCCGCAGCACCGAGGCCTCCTCGCCCCGCTCGATGCCTTCGGCCAGCACGGTGATCCCGAGATCGCGGCACATGCCGACGATCCCGGACACGATGACCTGCTTGGCGCGGTCGAGGTGGATGTCGCGAACAAGATCCATGTCGATCTTGATCAGATTCGGCTGGAACGAGGCGAGCAGGTTCAGTCCCGCATAACCGCTGCCGAAATCGTCGAGCGCCGTGATGAAGCCAAAGCGCTTATATTCCTGGATGATGTGCTTGACCTTGGCCACATCGGCCATCTTTTCGTTCTCGGTGAACTCGAACATCAATTGATCGTGCGAGAAGCCGACGCGATCGGCGGCCTGCAACGATGCGCGAATGCAGGCGGCGGGCTCGTAGACCGCGTTCGGCATGAAATTTATTGAAAGCTTGAGCGGGCGCCCAGCATAGAGCGGCCCAGCCAGTTCGATGGCCTTGACGCGGCATGCCTGGTCGAAGCGATAGCGATTCTGATCGTTCACGCGCGCCAGCACGGCTCCGGCGGGCTCGCCGGCCGAGCCGCGCACGAGGGCCTCATAGCCCCAGACCGAATGGCTTTGCAGGTCGACGATGGGCTGAAACGCCATCGTAAAATCGAAATCGAGACCCTCGCCGTCCTGGCAACCCTTGCAGCGTCTGGCACCCGACATCGAATGTCGTCCCTTAACGTAGACAGAATTTGTTATATCCTAAGGTCCGGCACCTAACGCTTCGTGAGCGTCTGGCGTCGGCGAGGTGCTTCGTATCGGGTGTGACACTATGATCGTGACGACGACCAACGAAATCGCCGGATATAACGTCACCCAGCATCTCGGGATCTGTCGCGGCATCACGGTGCGCTCGCGCAGCGTCGTCGGTAATTGGGCTGGTGGCTGGCAGAGCTTCTTCGGCGGACGCCTCAGCATCTACGTAAAGTTGGCCGAGAATGCCCGCCAGGAAGCCTACCAGGACATGGTCAATCATGCCGCCCAAGCGGGCGCCAATGCGGTCCTCGGCATGCGCTACGATGCCAACGAGATCATGGACGGGATCACGGAGGTGCTCGCCTACGGCACCGCGGTGACGGTCGAACGCAGCCGTTGAGATCGACTGCGGGCTTGCGTCGAGCCTTGTGATGCGGCAAAACCATGCCGCACCGCGAGGCGCTAGGAGTGTAGCTCAATCGGCTAGAGTACCGGTCTCCAAAACCGGGGGTTGTGGGTTCGAGTCCCACCTCTCCTGCCAGCGCCGCGGCCTTCGTCCACAGCGGGACCATTCCGACGCGGGTCAGAGCGGCAGGAGACTGGTCTTCGCGAGATCTGCCGTTGCATGGCCGCGCCCGACTAGCCCGATGCTGGGCGCAACCCCCGAATGGCCCTTCCGGATCACCCTCACAGGCTGGTCAGCCATGCATCGGCGAGGGCACGCCCTGGCCGGTGTGCCGGGTGGCTGCTTTTTCGCTTGGCCCCTGGAATAACTCGCAGTATAGAGACTGGCGTGGCGCGTGACCGACCGGTCCCGCGCCGCTCTTCTTTCAGGCTGAGCGTCCGGATGTAGGCAGGCCGATGCCATGCCGGGATTTTCGAGACTTATCCGGAGGCTGTTGGATCATCGGCGATGGCGAACCCTTTCCAGTTCATTCAAGACGTCCGCACGGAGGCCCAGAAGGTCACCTGGCCGACCCGCCGCGAAACGCTGATCACCACCGGAATGGTGTTGGTGATGGTCATTCTGGCGGCCTTATTCTTCGTGACGGTCGACCAAGTGGTTCATCTGGCCGTGGGTTTCGTCCTAGGCTTGGGGCGCTGACATTGTCCAACCATCCGCACCACGTTCAAATGCGATTCCGAGAACATTCATGAGCATGCGCTGGTACATCGTCCACGCTTACTCGAATTTCGAGAAGAAGGTCGCGGAGTCCATTCGCGAACAGGCGGCGCAGCGTGGCCTCGCCGACAAGTTCGACGAGATCCTGGTGCCCACCGAGAATTTCATCGAGGTGAAACGCGGCCGCAAGGTCAATTCCGAGCGGAAATTCTTCCCCGGCTACGTGCTTGTGAAGACGGACCTGACCGACGACGTCTACCATCTGATCAAGAACACCCCGAAGGTGACCGGCTTTTTGGGGGCCGACAAAAAGCCCATGCCGATCCCGGACGCCGAGGCCGAGCGTATCAAGGGCCAGGTCGCCGAGGGTGTGGAACGGCCGAAATCCTCGATCATCTTCGAGGTCGGCGAGCAGGTGCGGGTGGCCGACGGCCCCTTCGCGTCCTTCAACGGAACCGTCGAGGAAGTCGACGAGGGTCGCTCTCGCGTCAAGGTCGCGGTGTCGATCTTCGGACGCGCCACCCCGGTGGATTTGGAATTCAGTCAGGTCGAAAAGCTCTGACTTTTGATCTTCGCGCCTTTCGGGGCGCGAGGCGCCGGCCCGCTGGGCCGGCTCGAAACGTGGAAGTTGCCGCCCGGCCAGCCAGCCGGATACGGGACGCACCACGGACCTGCAATCGTCCGCTGGCGGCAAGCCATGCGGCGAATACGGAGTATGTGAATGGCAAAGAAGATTACGGGTTACATCAAGCTCCAGGTGCCTGCCGGAGCCGCAAACCCTTCCCCACCGATCGGGCCTGCGCTCGGTCAGCGCGGCTTGAACATCATGGAATTCTGCAAGGCCTTCAATGCGCGCACCGCGCAGATGGAGAAGGGCTCGCCGATTCCGGTCGTGATTACAGCGTATCAGGACCGTTCCTTCACGTTCGAGATGAAGCTGCCGCCGGTATCGCACTGGCTCAAGAAGGCGTCCGGCATCACCAGCGGATCCAAGACGCCCGGCAAGGGTTCGGTCGGCCGCGTGACCCGCAGCCAGGTGCGTGAGATCGCAGAGAAGAAGATCGTCGATCTCAACTGCGATTCGGTCGAGGCCGCGATGGCGATGATCGAGGGTTCCGCCCGTTCCATGGGCCTCGAGGTGGTGGGCTGATCATGGCACATGTTGCAAAGAAGCTCGCCAAGGCGCGCGAGGGCATCGACCGGGTGAAGCTCTACGGCGTCACCGACGCGGTCAGCCTCGTCAAGGAACGGGCCACCGCCAAGTTCGACGAGACGGTCGAGATCGCGATGAATCTCGGCGTCGATCCCAAACACGCCGACCAGATGGTTCGCGGCGTGGTCAACCTGCCGAACGGCACGGGCCGCACCGTGCGTGTCGCGGTGTTCGCCCGTGGTCCGAAGGCAGCCGAAGCCGAGGCGGCCGGCGCCGATATCGTTGGAGCCGAAGATCTGGTCGCGGCCGTTCAGGGCGGCACCATCGACTTCGACCGCTGCATCGCCACGCCCGACATGATGGGCCTCGTGGGACGCCTGGGTAAGGTGCTGGGCCCGCGCGGGCTGATGCCGAATCCGCGCGTCGGCACCGTGACCATGGACGTCGCGGGCGCCGTGAAGGCCTCCAAGGGCGGCGCGGTCGAGTTCCGCGTCGAGAAGGCTGGCATCATCCAGGGCAGCGTCGGCAAGGCCTCGTTCGACGAGGAGAAGCTAGTCGAGAACATCAAGGCTTTTGTCGACGCGGTGTCGCGCGCCAAGCCGGCGGGCGCCAAGGGCACCTACATCCAGCGGGTGGCCATTTCTTCCACCATGGGGCCCGGCGTGAAGGTCGATCCCTCAACGCTCGGGACGATGAGCACCCAGGGCTGACGCCAAGGCTCAGGCCATTTCTTTGGCGATTGTCCGAATTCACGCGAACCCCTCTTGGCAAGAGCCTAGAGGGGCGTTAAGAAGCCATTTGGATTTGCGCCAACGGCGCGTCCGAAACCCCATGTCCTGTGCGTCGTTTCAAACGGAGCATCGGCGTGTGGCGGATAGGTCGCTGACATCGAACCTCGGTTCGGGTTGGTGGCCGTGTCCTGTCCGAGACTGCAAGTGCCTTTGTTCGGCGTGCCGAATGTCCGGTCTTCCGGGCGGCTTGATCTTCGTCGGAATGCTAACGGCCGTAAGCCGGAAGGTGTTCCTCGCGAGGCTTGCATAGACGGGGATGACCGGATGTTGGGGGCGGCGCGCGAGCGGCCGTCCTTTATTTGGTTCGAACCTTCTGTCCGGCCGCGATCTCGTGTCGCTCCCGGGGGCAGGCACAAAGAGAGGTCGAGGCTTTTGGCGAGCCCTTGGTTCGCGAGCCGCTTCGGCCATTGATGTGCAACCGGCGGGACATCGCGTTCCGTCAAGCGGAGACTACGCTGTGGACAGAGCGGAAAAGAAGGAGTTCGTCACGACGCTCCACGATGTTTTCGACAAGGCATCGGTCGTGATCGTAGCTCAATATTCCGGCCTGACCGTGGTTCAGATGCAGAATCTGCGCAAGCAGATGCGTGCGGCTGGAGCCAAGGTTCAGGTTGCCAAGAACCGCCTCGCCAAGATTGCTCTCGAAGGCACGGATGTCGCCTCCATCGGTCCGCTCATGCGCGGACCGACCCTGATCGCCTATTCGAACGATCCGGTAGCGGCACCGAAGGTAGCCGTGGCCTTTGCCAAGGATTTCGACAAGTTCGTGATCCTGGGCGGTGCCATGGGCCAGACCGCCTTGAATGTCGATGGAGTGAGGGCGCTTGCGACGCTTCCCTCCCTCGACGAACTGCGTGCCAAGCTCGTGGGCCTCATTCAGGCGCCCGCAACCAAGCTCGCGCAGCTTTCGACGGCCCCGGCTGCCAAGCTGGCGCGCGTCTTCGCGGCCTATGCCGATCGCGATGCAGCCTGACGGCGGCGTCTTGTAAACAACCGGTTCAAACCAAATATCAGGATCACTCACATGGCAAATCTGGAAAAGATCGTCGACGACCTGTCGGCTTTGACCGTCCTCGAGGCGGCTGAACTCGCGAAGTTGCTCGAAGAGAAGTGGGGCGTCTCCGCCGCCGCAGCGGTCGCCGTTGCGGCTGGTCCGGCCGCCGCCGCCGCCCCGGTAGAAGAGCAGACCGAATTCACGGTCATGCTCGCCGCCATCGGCGACAAGAAGATCGAAGTCATCAAGGAAGTCCGCGCCATCACGGGTCTCGGCCTCAAGGAAGCCAAGGACCTCGTTGAAGCGGCGCCCAAGGCCGTAAAGGAAGGCGTCTCGAAGGATGACGCGGCCAAGCTCAAGGCCCAGCTCGAGAAGGCTGGTGCCAAGGTGGAGCTCAAGTAAGGGTTTTGCTTACTCAGGCGCGAGCTTCGCGCTTCATTCCGATTTGAGGAATGTCATGGTCTCGGGGAATTTCCCCGGGACCTTTGATGCGTTTCGGGGTCCGTTCCGACCCTGAGCCCTAAGGATCGGGGCGGAGTGCAGGCGTGCCGGCACTTCCAAGATCTAAGGCAGGCGCCCCATGGGTCGCCTCAGTAGTTTCGGTGCGGTCCTAGTGGGCGCGCCTGAGTCCCACGTGACGATCGGTATCGTCATCAAGGGCTCGAAGAACCAACGCTTCGTCCCATGCGGCGGAGTTGGTGCCAGAAGGTACGAGGAGCAACATGGCGCAAACGTACACCGGCCGGAAACGGGTCCGCAAGTTCTTCGGTCACATCCGGGAAGTGGCGGAAATGCCGAACCTCATCGAGGTTCAAAAGGCATCCTACGACCAGTTTCTCCTGGTCGACGTCCCTGAAGGCGGACGGCCGGACGAAGGCTTGCAATCGGTGTTCCGATCGGTGTTTCCGATCTCGGATTTCGCCGGAACGGCCTTGCTCGAATTCGTGCGCTACGAATTCGAGCAGCCGAAGTTCGATGTCGACGAATGCCGCCAGCGCGGCATGACGTTCGCGGCACCACTGAAGGTCACGTTGCGCCTCATCGTGTTCGATGTGGATCCCGATACGGGCTCGAAGTCCGTCAAGGACATCAAGGAGCAGGACGTCTATATGGGCGACATGCCCTTCATGACGTCGAACGGCACCTTCATCGTGAACGGCACCGAGCGGGTGATCGTCTCGCAGATGCACCGCTCACCGGGCGTGTTCTTCGACCACGACAAGGGCAAGAGCCATTCCTCCGGTAAGCTCCTGTTCGCGGCGCGGATTATCCCCTATCGCGGCTCCTGGCTCGACATCGAATTCGATGCCAAGGACATCGTCTATGCGCGTATCGACCGGCGCCGGAAGATTCCGGTGACGTCGCTGCTCTATGCGCTCGGCATGGACGGCCCGGAGATCCTCGACACTTTTTACAAAAGGATCGTCTTTACCCGCACCGAGGATGGCTGGCGGGTGCCTTTCGATGCGGATCGGCTCAAGGGCGTGAAGACATCGGTCGACCTGATCGATGCCGACACCGGTGAAGTGGCGGTCGAGGCCGGCAAGAAGCTGACGGTGCGTTCCGCGCGTCTGCTGGTCGAAAAGGGCATCAAGGCCTTCAAGGCGCAAGACGAGGACCTGTTTGGTCAATATATCGCCGAAGACCTCTTCGATCCCAAGACGGGTGAGATCTTCGCCGAAGCCGGCGACGAGATCACGGCAAAATCGCTGGTCGCCTTGATCGAGGCCGGCTTCACCGAATTGCCCGTGCTCGACATCGATCACATCAACATCGGCCCGTATATCCGCAACACGTTGGCGGTCGACAAGAATTCCTCCCGCGAGGAAGCCTTGTTCGACATCTATCGCGTGATGCGGCCGGGCGAGCCACCGACGATCGATAGCGCCCAGGCGATGTTCCATTCGCTGTTCTTCGACTCCGAGCGCTACGACCTGTCCGCGGTCGGACGCGTCAAGATGAACATGCGCATGGATCTCGATGCCGCCGACACGGTCCGCATCCTGCGTAAGGAAGACATCCTGGCGGTGGTCCGCTCGCTGGTCGACCTGCGCGACGGACGCGGCGAGATCGACGACATCGATCATCTTGGCAACCGCCGCGTGCGGTCGGTCGGCGAACTGATGGAAAATCAATATCGGCTCGGCCTGCTGCGCATGGAGCGCGCCATCAAGGAGCGCATGTCCTCGGTCGATATCGACACCGTGATGCCGCAGGACCTGATCAACGCCAAGCCGGCCGCCGCGGCCGTGCGCGAGTTCTTCGGCTCCTCGCAGCTCAGCCAGTTCATGGATCAGACCAATCCGCTGAGCGAGATCACCCACAAGCGCCGCTTGTCGGCGCTTGGACCCGGTGGCCTGACGCGGGAGCGCGCGGGCTTCGAGGTGCGTGACGTGCATCCGACCCACTACGGCCGGATCTGCCCGATCGAGACGCCCGAAGGCCCGAACATCGGTCTCATCAACTCGCTCGCCACGTTTGCGCGCGTCAACAAATACGGCTTCATCGAAGCGCCTTACCGCCGCATCCGCGACGGCCGGGTGACCGAGGAAGTGGTCTATCTGTCGGCCATGGAGGAGACCAAGCATTACGTGGCGCAGGCCAATGCTGTCATCACAAAGGAACTGACCTTGGAGGAAGAGCTCGTGCTCTGCCGCCATGCCGGTGATGTGATGTTGGTGCCGCGCGAGCGCGTCGACTTCATGGACGTCTCGCCCAAGCAGTTGGTGTCGGTCGCGGCCGCGCTGATCCCGTTCCTCGAGAACGACGACGCCAATCGCGCCCTCATGGGCTCCAACATGCAGCGCCAGGCGGTGCCGCTGGTCAAGGCCGATGCCCCACTCGTGGGGACCGGCATGGAGGCCATCGTGGCGCGTGACTCCGGTGCCGCGATCGCGGCCCGCCGGACCGGTGTCGTCGATCAGATCGATGCGACGCGTATCGTCATCCGCGCCACGCAGGATGTGGATGCTGGCAAGCCCGGCGTCGACATCTACCGGTTGATGAAGTTCCAGCGCTCGAACCAATCGACCTGCATCAACCAGAAGCCGTTGGTGCGGGTTGGCGATCAGGTGGCCAAGGGCGACATCATCGCGGACGGTCCCTCGACCGACCTCGGGGATCTGGCGCTCGGCCGCAACGTGCTGGTCGCGTTCATGCCGTGGAATGGCTACAACTTCGAGGATTCCATCCTTCTTTCCGAAAAAATCGTGAAGGAGGACGTGTTCACCTCCATCCATCTCGAGGAGTTCGAGGTGATGGCCCGCGACACCAAGCTGGGTCCCGAGGAGATCACGCGCGACATTCCGAACGTGTCGGAAGAAGCGCTGAAGAACCTCGACGAAGCCGGCATCGTCTA
>CAXTOT010000028.1:0-58455 GCA_964245915.1 uncultured Lichenihabitans sp.
GCCTGCATCTTGGGGATCAGATCCTTGCGGATGATCGAGGCGGGCACGGTCCAGTAGGGGTTGAAGTTGATGTCGGTCGCCTTGGTCTGCATGACTGGCGACTGACGGTCGATCTTGCCGACACCCGCCACATGATGGCTATGCACGACGCCGTTCTCGACGGTCTCGACCGCGGCCGCCGGAATGTTGGCCATGACGAACCGCTCGCCGAGATTGCCCGCGAAGGAGCGCAAGCGGATCAGGTTGATCTCGAGCTGGCGCAGGCGGGTCTCGGCCGGGACGTTGAGTTCGGCGAGGGTTTCGGACGACACCACGCCGGTCTCACCGATGCCGTGGCGGGCCTGGAAGCGCCTGACGCCCGCCGCCACGTAGCTGTCGAAGATCGGCGTCACGCCCGCCGCGGAGTCGAGATCGCCCGACGCCATGAGCCGTCGGCGCAGCGCCACGACCGCGGGCCCCTTGGAGCCGACATGCAGGCTGACGCCCCCGGGCATCGTGCCCCAGCCCCCCTTGGCCACGATGGCTTGATAGGTCTGGATCGCCTGTTCGGTCGCCGCAACGGTCTGCTGGGAGAGCACCGGAGTGGTGGAGCGCTGCACTTCGAGCCGCGGGTCCGAATCATATTTTTGGGCCCATTCGGCCTGCTGCCCGACCATTCCCGCGTCGGCCTCCTGGGCCCAGGCGCTGCCGGACAGCAGCATCAGGCTCGCTGACAACCCGAACGCCCAATGGCGAACGCCGAACGGCCTGCTTACCGAAATCGCGGGATATAGTCGCTCTTGTCGCACCACGAAAACGCTCCAATCAATAGGCCGCTGCGTCCACGCGCACACGAACCAGCTCGGGGCCTCGTACCTGCCGTTCAAGAACGGCCGATCTTCGGATTTTGGAATCAAGCTTAAGCCGCTGTCGGGAGCGGTCGCGCGCTACGCCTGTACGCTTTTTTTGTCTAACTTGATGACGCCCAAATAGTTCGGCCGTTTTGTGGCGGCTCGTGCCGACGATCGACCAAAGTTTGCTTGATTCTTCAGCGAAATCGTCATTGCTCTCCTGGGCGACGCCGGATCGGCGGAACGAAGAGCCTGCGTGGTGTATCCGGGCCACAGTCGTCGGGCCGTCGATCGACCTCGATTCGTGAAGCGGATGGCAGCTGCCAGCCTGCCGCGGACCGAATCGGAACGCGCGGCATGGCGTGCGCCGGCGGCAGCGATTAGAAGGCTGTCTCACGTACGGAGTAGACGAGCCCTCATGTCCAGCCTGGTGACCCGCGTCGGATTGGCCGCCCTGGCCCTGTCGCTCGTCGCTGTCTGCGTCGGCGGTTTCCTCATCCATTGGACGATCAGCGATCCCGGCCTCCGCCGCCGCATGATCCGCGAGTTCGAAGCCTCGAGCGGCTTGCAGGTCGAGGCCACGGGGCCCATGACCCTGGTGCTGTTGCCGCGCCCCTCGATCCAGCTCCGCGACGTCGTGATGACCGGCGCCGACGGCGGGATCGCGCTCGACTCGACAGCGGTCGCGACTCGCCTGAGTTTGGCGGGGCTCTTGGCCGGGCAGGTGCGCGTCATCAAGACCACGCTGGACGAGCCCACCGTGATGATGGACCTCGACCGCCTGATGCCCCTGATCCAGCGGCTTTCTCAGCCGCTAGGCGAAGCATCTGCGGCCTCGGGTCCGCTGGCGACCCTGCTGCGAAGCGACGGTCTGGCGATCCGTTCGGGCACCCTGCGCCTGGTGTCGCGCAATCCCGATCTCGACACGCTGCTGACGAATGTGACCGCGACATGGGCCTGGCCGCCGGGCGAGGCCGCAGCGAGCCTTTCGGGAGAGGCCACCTGGCACGGCGAGCATGGCGCCTTCACGGCCATGCTGGATGCGCCGCAAGCTTTGCTCGACCGCACGCTCTCGCCGGGCTTTTTGCGGGTGAAATCGCCGACCCTCGATCTCACCATCGAGGGCACGCTCGGGTCCGGCAACGACAACCGCAGCATGGGCAAGATCTCGGCCTCCTCACCCACCCTGCCCTTCTTCCTGCGACGGATCGGAATGCCGTTTCCCGCCCTGGACGGGATCAGCCAGGCCAAGCTGAACGCCGAATGGAGCCTGGCCGACGGATGGTTGGCGCTCGAAAACACGCGTCTGGAACTCGACGACATGTTGTTCGAGGGCGCTCTAGCCTTCGGTCAACGCGCCGGCCACCCCTGCATCACCGGGACGCTGGCAACCGACCGCATCGACCTCGATCCATTCCTCAGCGCGCTTCCCGATCCGCAAGCGCCCGACGGCGCCTGGAGCTCGGCCCTGATCGAAACCAAGGCGATGGCCTATGACGATGTGGATTTGCGCATCTCGGCCTCCCGAGCCAGGATGGGCCGTCTCGAATTCGAGGACGGCGGTTTGTCCCTGCAGAGCGGCAGCGGTCGCATGGAGCTCTCGCTCGGCGAGGCCCGCGCCTATGACGGGCTGGTCAA
The DNA here is from genome assembly GCA_964245915.1 of uncultured Lichenihabitans sp. Classification (GTDB taxonomy): domain Bacteria; phylum Pseudomonadota; class Alphaproteobacteria; order Rhizobiales; family Beijerinckiaceae; genus Lichenihabitans. The sequence continues at coordinate 2,469 of CAXTOT010000028.1, forward strand.
GGGCCGGGTCGTGGCGCAGGTCGACGGCGCCAGCACGGACGTGCGTGTGGAAGCCAATGTTTCGCAGCTCAATCTCGCGAGCTTCGCCAAAAAAATCGACCTCGGCGATCAGCTCACCGGTACCTCGACGGCCCACCTCACGCTGGATGCGAGCGGCGCCACCCCCAAATCCCTCATGGATTCGGCCGCGGGATGGGTCGAGGTCAGCATCCGCAACGGCGAGATCGGGCCCGGCCTGATCGCGCGCATCATCCATCCCCGATCCGCGCCGTCGGATGTGTCGGTTTCCGTGCGCCCGCGCGACGTGCTGCCGTTCGATTCGACCACGCTCGGGTTCGACATCAAGCAGGGTGTCGGCACGCTCGCGACCGGCTGGATCGCGCAGGAAAGTCTCCGCGCGGACCTGCACGGCACGGCATCGCTCCCGGCGCAAACGCTGGATGTGACCGCGGCCTTGATGCCGGTCTCCGACGAGAGCGGCGTCGACCCCGCGGTGAGGGCCAGCATGCGGCTGTTCGGACCCTGGCGCGACCTGCGGCTGGACGTGCTTCCCGCCGACGCGAACGCCGGGCCGCCGGGGCAATGAGCGCCCATCCCCGAACCCGTGAGACGCAAGATGGCGACCGACGCAGCACCCTCCGCGGCCGACGCCGAACGCCGCCTGGGCGAAACCACGGTCGGGTTGCCCACCCGCCCGGATGAGGGCCTCTATTTCATCGGTCGCATCCATACGCCGTGGGCGAAACGCGACGCCTGTCCCAAGCGCGGTGATCCCGATGGGCCGGACTGCCGCATCGTGGTCGACGCCATCTGGGCCGAGGCCCTCGAGGGGATCGAGCGCCACGAACATCTGCAGGTGCTCTACTGGATGCATCTCGCGCGGCGCGACCTCGCGCGCCAGCGCCCGCGCTCGACGGGGCAATTGGCCGGCACCTTCGCGCTACGCTCGCCGATGCGCCCCAACCCGATCGCCTCCTCCCGCGTCCGGCTCATCGGGCGGAGCGGCACGACCCTTATCGTTCGCGGCCTCGATTGCGTCGACGGCACGCCGCTCGTCGACCTCAAGCCGGAGCGCTGCCCCGCTTGGCAGCCGGATGGCTGATCGGAGGGGGCGGGTGGCGGGCCTCGGCCACCCGGTTTCGCGGGCCGGCCTGCCCGGGCTGGCAGCCTGAATGCCGGCCAGCTTGGGTGCTGGACAAGCCCAAAACGGCTCTCTATAAGCCGAATTCCCGCGCCCAAGCTGGCCCGGGACGATGCCCAGGTAGCTCAGTTGGTAGAGCATGCGACTGAAAATCGCAGTGTCGGTGGTTCGATTCCGCCCCTGGGCACCATTAATGGAAAATCACGAGTTCCGACTGTTGCCTATGGCCTCAGCCTAGTGCTTATTTGCCGTGTGGTTGATGTCCCCGATGAATGATGGCTTCACCGGGGACCCTCTCCTGCCATGTCGGCGGGCCATCATGGGCGCGGGGAACTTCCAGGGACGCCCGCCCATCACGCCGACCCCTCAATTCTAGGCCAGCGGTCGCGTTACAAGCTAATCGTCTTTTCTGTGGATTGCGTTTGGATGTGCTTGACTTGCGTCAGCATCAGAGTCGCGGGATGTGTCTAGAATCGGCTGTGTCGGTTTTAGCTCACAATGCGACTGATTTTGCTAGGCATTCTCATGTGGATAAACAAGAGTTCCTGATATGTTCTAGATGGCTGAGATCGCAGGACCCCATCGGGACAGGAGCAGCGAGCCAGTAGCAGCTCGGCCGTCTCACCCTTCGCGCGCGATGGCGCGCCAACGTTAGAACTTGTCGGTCGTGCACGAAAACTCACAATGGCAGGTCGCCGTTTTGGCTTTAATGGCTTCGGCCAGGTCAAAATTTCCGAATCAACGCCTCCAACTTTCTTTCTAATCGGCGGACCTGCCGCAGAATATGCGGTGAGCCGAAGGCGTCGGCCGATCGCCGGGCGTAAGCCGAAAAGTTGCGTACCGAAGCCGGCATTGCCCCGAACCGTTTGCGCAGCTTACGGGTGTATATCTTAGTTGCGCGACCAACAGCGATAGCTTCACGCCCGGCACGTTCTGTACGCCGCGCCGCGTGCTTCAGCTTGCGCCATTGATGCGCAAGAGAGCTAGGACGGATCGTTGCGCCACGATGAGAGAGGTGAAAACCGAGGTACTGCGCTGCCGTTGTAGAAGCAGCATCGAAGACCGTTCGCTCGGTCTTGTCGCTGTTGAGCTTCAACTTCTCGGCGTCAATTGTGGAGTCAACGTAACGTTCAATGTTCGCGGCGTCCGCCTCCCGACAGATGAATATGCCTCCCGACAGATGAATATAAGGTCGTCCGAGTACCGGCGATAAAAAGCGCCTAACGTGGCGCAAAACGCGGCCGCGGCCTGATCGAAGTCGATCATGTATAGGTTTGCGAGTGTGCTGCTGATTGGTGTGCCTTGGGGGATACCGAAGGGCAAAGCGTTTGATTGCACATGTATGCCTCCAGCCTTCAACTCCCCAATCGTACCGATCAACCGCCGCCGTCGGTCCTTCAAACGAGGGCCAAATACTGGGTGTGCCTTCACCTCATCGCGAGAAATGTACCTGAACCGGGTGACATGCCTCAGGACGGCATACCAGTCCTTGCTCAGCTCCGGCTGACCCAAAATGGCCTTGAGCCGCTGCTTAAGGAGCCCATGATTCAGCCCGTTGAAAAATCCGCTGACATCGAACGCCAATATCTTGCAGGGGGAGTTTTTTGCAGCAAAGCGAAGAGCGTCTGCCGAAAAATGGTAGTTACCTTTCCCAAGTGCCCGGTAGGCGATTACATTTTCACCTATATTCAGTGACGCGTAGCGCTCTTCGAGTAGCCCCGACAGTCGCCACGAGTAGTAGCTCAATATGCAGGCATCACGATGAGAAGCGTACATTATCGGACGTAGTTTGAAGACAGTTTTCCTGAGATCTGGTTTACACCGGCGCTCCCGCTTTTCATAAGCAATAAGCGGGACAAAGGAATGCCGCGACACAAAATATGGGTTGAGTACCGCTGAAGCAAATTCCGGCTTCACAACTACGTCTAAGTGCTTATATCGTCGCGGTACGAACCATGAAGGTGTCATTGGGGTCGCAGAGTTCGAGGGGCCTAACCTTGACCCGAAGCCTCAGCCGAAACTGAACGCCCCTCGAACGCACGCCACCAATCCGCCAGCGACATTATCTGGTGTCACCGACGCGGGCCTAATAAACGCGAGGTGGTATAGTGTAACGGAGGAGTTCCGAGCGATGCTCAGCATCTCATGGTCGCTTCACGCGCCGGCGTGGATGAACGTCGTCATCATCGCCAGTCTGATCGTCGGCCCACTTGACGGTCTCAACAGTTGTGCCAACCAGCCAATTCTGGAGGCACATTGTTAATAGCACATCCGAGCGGTCGAACAAACTGTGAACAAGCAGGACTGAAATCTGACGGTGGAAAACTCGCACTCTCGCTACCAACTTCCGACCCTTCCAGGCCAATCACTCCACCTCCTCAATCGCCAGCAAAGGCGACCCAGCCGCCACCGAGGCGCGTTCCTCGACGAAAATCCGGCGGACGATTCCCTTGATGGGGCTGATGACTTCGCATTCCATCTTCATGGCCTCGATGATGGCCACGATGGCGCCGGCCTCCACTTGGTCGCCGATCGCCACCCCGATGCGCCAGACGCTGCCGCCGAACGGGGCTTCGACCAGTTCCCAGCCCGCCGGCAGGTCGATGCCGGCGGCGACCGTGTCGAGCGGTTCCTCCGTGGCCAGCGCCTCCAACCGCGAGAATTCCCCGCGCCGCTCCCAATCGGCGCGCTCGGCGGCAAAGGCCGCCTGCCGGGTGGTCTGAAAGGCCGCGATGCCGTCGCGGTGTTCCGCGAGGAACGCCCGATAGTCGGCAAGGCGGAACACGGTCGGCTCGATGCGGATGTCGCGGCGCCCGAGCGGAAAATCACGCCGCCAATCCTGTAGCTCCTCGGCCGTCACGGGGAAGAAGCGGATCTGATCGAAGAACCGCAGCAGCCAGGGCTTGCCCTCGCCGAACGAGGCGGTCTGCCGATAGGTGTTCCACACCTGAATGGTGCGGCCGAACAACTGGTAGCCGCCCGGCCCCTCCATGCCATAGATGCACATGTAGGCGCCCCCGATGCCGACGACGTTGGGCGGCGTCCAGGTGCGGGCCGGGTTGTATTTGGTCGTGACGAGCCGGTGGCGCGGGTCGATCGGGGTCGCGACCGGAGCCCCGAGGTAGACGTCGCCCAGCCCCATGACGAGATAATTGGCGTCGAACACGATTTGCCTGACCGCATCGGGGCTGCCCAGGCCGTTAATGCGGCGGATGAATTCGATGTTGTCCGGACACCAGGGCGCGTCGTCGCGCACCGATTGCATGTATTTGTCGATCGTCTCGTAGATCGACGGATCGCCCCAGCTCAGCGGCAGATGCAGAATTCGCGAGGGGATTTCGAAGCCGTCGAGGGTCCCGAGCCTGTCATCGGCGGCCTGGAGGGCGTCGAGCAGACGGGCCTGGGGAAGCGTCAAGCCGTCGTAGTGGATCTGCAGCGATCGAATGCCGGGCGTGACGTCGATGATGCCGGGCAGTCTGAGGGCCTCGATCGCCAGCATCAGGGCATGGACGCGCAGGCGAAGTTCGAGATCGAGCACGATCGGGCCGTATTCCACCAGCAGAGAGCGGTCGCCCTGCCGACGGTAGGTCACGCTCGGCCGCTCCCCGGAGCCAGCCCGGCTGGCCAGAATGGGGGATGGCGGGCCCTCGCGTGACGGCGGATCGGCGGGCGGCGCGGCGCGGTCCAAACCCGCGATGGCCTGGTTCTGCATCAGCTCGGCCCGTTGCGCGCCAGAATCGTCGACAACGACGAAGCGGACCTTGTTGCCGGGCGCGAGCTGACCGATTTTCCACAGATCCGCCGCGATGATCACGAATGGACAAACGAACCCGCCCAGCGACGGGCCGTCCGGCCCCAGGATGATCGGCATGTCGCCGGTGAAATCCACGGCCCCGATCGCATAGGCGTTGTCGTGGATGTTGGAGGGGTGCAGGCCGGCCTCGCCGCCATCGCGCCGTGCCCATTCCGGCTTGGGGCCGCTAAGGCGCACGCCGGTGCGGTTGGAGTTGTAGTGCACGGTCCATTCGGCTGCCGCGATCATCGCGATGTCGGCCGCGGTGAAGAAGTCCGGCGCGCCGTGCGGCCCCGGCAGGACGCGGATCGACCACTCGGCCGCGATCGCTGGACGCAATGCGGGGAAGGTTTGCGGCTGGGCAGGCGCATTCTGAACGTCGCCGAGGTGCAAGGTGTCGCCCGTCACCAACCCCCGCCCGGCATGTCCGCCGAAACCGCCCAGCGTGAAGGCGCTCCGGCTACCCAGATAAGCGGGGGCGTCGAAGCCGCCGCCGACCAGCAGGTAGCCGCGTAGGCCCGGTCCCTGGACACGCCCGATCTTGAGGGTCTGGCCCGGCTCGGCCTCGAACGGCTGCCAGAACGGGATGGGAGCGTCGTCGAGCGTGGCCTGAAAATCGGCGCCGGTGAGGCAGAGCCGGGTGGCGACATTGAAGAGGAGCGTCGGTCCGGCGGCGGTGATCTCCAGGCCAGCGGCACCCTCGGCGTTGCCGAGCAGCCGATTGCCGAGCCGAAAGCTCAGTGCATCCATCGGCCCGGAGGGCGGCACGCCGACCGACCAATAGCCGACGCGTCCAGGAAAATCCTGCAGCGTCGTGGCGGCGCCGGCCGCGAGAACCCGGACGGTACGGGGCCGATAGGCGATCTCGGCCAGGGCGCTGGTGGACACCTCGCCGCTCATGAAAGCGGCGCCGCGCACCACCGCACGCAGCCATTCGAGGTTGGTCTCGATCCCGGCGAGGCGCGTGGCATCGAGCGCCCGCGCCATGGCGGGGACCGCCTGGCCACGATCGGGCGCCGTGACGATCAGCTTGGCCAGCATCGGATCGTAGAAGGCGCTCACCTCCGTGCCAGCCGCGACCCAGCCAACGACCCGGACATCGGTCGGAAACACGACCTCGGTGAGGGTGCCAGAGCTCGGCCGATAGTCGAGCGCGGGGTCCTCGGCATAGAGCCGCACCTGGATGGAGGCGCCGCTGCTGCGGCCGTCCCAGCGGTCGAGCACGTCGGGTTCGCCGGCGGCCTCGCGCACCATCCATTCGACGAGATCGACGCCCGTGACCTGTTCGGTCACCCCATGCTCGACCTGCAGGCGCGTGTTGACTTCGAGGAAGAAAAAATCGTCGCGGGCGGCGTCGTAGAGGAATTCGACCGTCCCGGCCGAACGGTAGCGCGCCGCCGAGGTCAGCCGCACGGCGGCATCCAGCATCGCGGCGCGCGTGGCTCCGGGCAGATGCGGCGCGGGGGTTTCCTCGACGACCTTCTGGTTGCGGCGTTGCAGCGAACAATCGCGCTCGCCGAGCGCGATTACCCGGCCGCTTCCATCGCCGAACACCTGCACCTCGATGTGCCGGGCGCGGGCGACATAGCGTTCGAGGAATACGCCGCCATCGCCGAAATTACCCGCCCCGAGACGCGCCACGGCGTCAAAACCCGCCCGCACGGCTTGCTCGTCGGCGCAGACCCGCATGCCGATGCCGCCGCCGCCGGCCGTCGCCTTCAGGATCACCGGAAAGCCGAGGTCCCGCGCCCCGGCAACGGCTTCTTCGACATCCCGCAACAGGCCGGTCCCGGGCGCAAGCGGCACGCCCTGCTCGGCCGCCAGCTTGCGCGCGGTATGTTTCAGCCCGAAAGCCCGCATGTTGTCGGGCGTCGGACCGATGAAGACGATCCCTGCCCCGGCGCAGCGCTCGGCGAAGTCCGCATTCTCCGAGAGAAAGCCATAACCCGGATGGATGGCCTCGGCCCCGGTCTGCCGTGCCGCCGCCAGAATGGCTTCGACGTTGAGATAGCTGTCGGCGGGCCGTGGCGGCCCGATCCGCACCGCCTCGTCTGCCATGGCGACATGGGCCGACCCAATGTCGGCATCGCTGAACACCGCGATCGTCCGCACCCCCATGCGGCGCAGCGTGCGGGTGATGCGGCACGCGATGGCGCCCCGGTTGGCGATCAGAACCGTTTTGAACATGACCTATTCGCTGACGATCATGCGCACCGGGGTCGGATTGAAGCCGTTGCAGGGATTGTTGATCTGCGGGCAGTTCGACACCACCACCGTGACGTCCATTTCGGCCAGAAGATCGACGTACAACCCGGGCGCCGAAATGCCGTCGACGATGCCGAGCGCGCCATCGGCTTCGACGGGCACGTTCATGAAGAAATTGATGTTCGACACCATGTCGCGCTTGCTGCGCCCGGCCCGCGCGTTCGCCTCGAGGAAATTGTCGACACAGGCATGCTGCGACTTGGTGTGGTGCCCGTAGCGCAGGGTGTTCGACTCGCAGGAGCAGGCGCCGCCGATGGTGTCGTGATAGGCGACCGCGGTCTCGGTGATCCGCATCATCGGCCGGCCCTCGTTGGACAGCAGAGTCGTGCCGCTGCGAAGGAAGAGATTGCCTTGCGCCGCGATGGTATCCTGGGCGCTATAGCGTTCCGCATCGTCGTCGGCGCGATACATCAAGAAGTCCACGGCCTGGTTGCCCTCGAGATCGACGATCCGCAAGGTCTGGCCGCGTTTGACCTCGAACATCCACGGCGCGCGGGCCGGGACGATCTCGTCATGGAGCACGGTGCCCGGCAGGCCGTCGAGGGCATGATCGTTTCGCATCGGTTGACACCCTATCGGCGGTAATAGTCTTCGGTGTTGAGGAAGGCACGCAGCCCCTCCGGGGTCGCCACGCGGATGGGATCCTGCTCCGGCGTCACGCGGTCGCGCCAGGCCGTGGCCCGCACCGGCGTCACGGTATAGGCGGGCCGCGCGTCGAGCACGTGGGGACAGTTCGCCAGGATCACGATGACGTCCATTTCGGCGCGAAGCGTCACGGCACGGCCCGGCGCGGACGGCCCGCCGTTCAGGATCGTCGATCCATCGGCCGCGATGCCGACCCCTTTGAACAGGTTGATACAGGGATGGATGTCGCGGCGGCCCAAGCCGTATTTGGCAAGCGCGATCTTGAAACGGTCGCGCGCATTCGGATGCGATCCGTAATTGGCGCCGTCGCCGTAGCGGCGCGCGTTGGCGGCTTCGTTCGAGGCGCCGCAAAAGGCGTCATGGGTGCCGGCACCATCCTCGACGATGCTCATCAAGACGCGACCCATGTCGGACAGCAGCAGTTTGCCCGTTCCGAGATAGGCGTTCCACTGCACTTTTAGCGTATCGGCGACGTTCAATCGTTCGACGGTGCGCTCGGCGTTGAAGATCAGCATGGACAGGCAGGCGTCGCCGGCAAGGTCGACGACACGCAGCCGGGTGCCGCGCGCGAGCTGGCGGGTGGCGTAACCGCCGCCCGCGATGGTTTCCTCCCAGACCGCGGCCTCGCAGGCTGTGCCCGGCGGCAGTCCGACCGCCGCACTTGCCGGCACGATCGGCATGGTTTCCACTCGGGTTCCAGCCATGGCGCGGGCGTGGGCTTGCGCGCCGTAGGGGTCGGCCGTGCCGGGAGAGGCGGGCGGTGGTGCTGCTTGCATTCGGCTGGCCTTCAAAACATCGCACTGTGGTCGGCGGCTTACTCCACCTCGTCGTCGACGGCGACGAGACGCAGCACGGTGGCACCGGCATCGTCGTCATCGAGGACCGGGGGATGGATCAGCGCGTCGAGGCGGGCTCGGGTGGCGATGAATTCCGGCTCGATGGCCTGCCGCGCATGCCGCGGCCGCGGAACCGGAACCTCGATGAAATCGGCGATTTCGCCTGGATGCGCCTTGAGCACCAGGATGCGATCGGCGAGCAGAACGGCCTCGTCGAGATCATGCGTGATGAACACGATGGTGATGTCGATCTTCTTCCAGATATCGAGCAGGTAGGCCTGCATTTTGGCGCGCGCCTGCGCGTCCAGGGCGGAAAAAGGCTCGTCCATCAACAAGATTCGAGGCTTGTTGGCGAGCGCGCGGGCAATGGCGACGCGCTGTTTCATGCCCCCTGAGAGCTGATGCGGGTAGGCGTCGGCAAAGGGCGCGAGGCCGATGAGGTCGAGCCATTGCCGCGCCTCACGTTCCGCTTCGCGACGCTCGTGATTGTTCATCCGCAGCCCGAACATCACGTTGTGGAGCACCGTCAGCCACGGGAAGAGCGTGTAGCCCTGGAACACCATGCCCCGGTCGGCACCCGGACCGGACACCGGGATGCCGTCCACCAGCACGGCTCCCGTCGTGGCGGTCTCGAGACCCGCCAGGATACGGATGAAGGTCGACTTGCCGCAGCCTGAAGGGCCGACCACGCACAGGAACTCGCGCCGATGTGTCGCGAGATCGATCTCCCGCAAGGCCACGACCTCGCGGCCGTCCTGGCTCAGGAACGTCTTGCCGAGACCCTCGACGCGGAGCACGACGTTGCGGGCCTTGAGCTTGTCGAACCTTGCTTTGACGGCATCCGACTGGACGAGGAGGCGCGATGTGTCACCCAGCGGGGAAGGGGCGGCGATCATCGATTGACCTGATCCCACGGAAACAGCCAGCGACCGAGCCGGCTCAGCCCCACATCGGTCAGGGAGCCGACCAGCCCGATGATCAGGATGGCGCCGTAGACGTTCTCGAAATGCTGGTAGCGGGCCTGCTGGGTGATGAAGAAGGTGATTCCGGAGGAGGTGCCGATCAATTCGGCGACGATGAGATAGGTCCAGGCCCAGCCGAGCAGGATGCGCTGGTCGCGATAGAGTTGCGGCATGACGGCCGGCACTACCACATGGGTCAGCAGTTTGAGTTTGCGGGCCCCGAGCGTAAGAGCCGCTTCGATCAGCAGGCGGTCGGCCTGCCGGGTCGTGTTGGCGATGATGAGAACCTGCTGGAAGAACGTGCCGATCACGATGATGGCGATCTTGGGCGCATCGTAGATCCCGAGGATCGCCACCATGAGGGCTCCGAAAGCCGGGGCGGGCATGTAGCGGAAGAAATCGACGAAGGGCTCGACCAAGCCCCCGAAACTTTTCGACGCGCCGCACAGGATGCCAAGCGGAACGCCCAAGAGCGACGACAGGACAAATCCCCAGAAGATGATCTGGATGCTGTGCCAGAGGCTCCACGGCAGGGTCGGGACGTCACGCTGCACAGGAGCGGCCGTGAGCGCGGTCCATAGCGCGACCGCCACCTCGTGCGGGGCGGGCAGGTAGACGGGATTGGACGCCACACCCTGGGGCGGGGCCGTCTTGGCGTTTTCGGCCGCCAGCACCGCGTTAGCGAAGGCCGCGCGATCCATCCGCATTCCGGTTTCGAGATAGTCGACCTCGCCGGGATTGGTGACCAGAACCAGCGGATGCCAAACCGCGGGCACGTAGGAGACGACGCACCAGGCGATCAGCGGCAATACGAAGGACAGGAACGCGAGCACCCGGCCGGGGTGCCGGGGCGCGCGTAGACGGCTGGGTCGCGCGCGCTTTGGCTCGGCAGCCGGGGCCGATGCGATGGCCTGGGTCAAGGCCACGAAAGGCCTATTTGCCCGAGCTGATGTTGGGGTCGATATAGGTTTCGACCGCCTGCTTCTCCTTGTAGATGCTGTTCTTCACGTTGAACGCATCGGCGTTGCGGGACGAGCCGTACAGCGACGTGAACCCCTCGGCATCGACCATCGCGGCTTTGCCGGCCGCCAGGTCGAGCAACTTGGTGCCCTTGAGCAGCCGAAGATAGGTCGCCGGCTCGACGCCAACCCGGGCCGCCATGATCTTGACCGCGTCCGGCTGCGTCTTGGGATCTTCGATATAGGCCACGACCTTGTCCCAGACCTTGGTCAGCTTGATCCAATCGGCCCGATGCGCCGCCAGACTCGCGGGCGATACGGCGATCACGTCGTAGATCAGACCCGGCTGGTCGGCTGAGGTATAGAGCGGATGCGAGCCGGGCGAGCCACGCATCGCTTCGCCGGCAATCGGCTGCCAGGCCCCGATTGCCGCCACATCGCCCGAACCGAGCACCTGAGGCGTCTCGTTGGTCTTGGCATTGACCAGGGTGACGTCGCTCTCGCTCATGCCGGCCTTGGTCAGGCCGTTGACCAGCAGCAGGTGTTCGACAAGGCCGACCTCGAGACCGACTTTCTTGCCCTTGAGGTCGGCGAGAGTCTTGGTGTCCGGCTTGCCCACGATGATGTCGTTGCCGTTCGAATAGTCGGTCAACATCACCATGACGCTTTTGGCGCCGTTCCCGCCCATCACGAGGGCGTCGCCGTTCGCCACCATGTCGGCGTCGAGCTTCCCGGCCGAGAAAGCATCCATCGATGCGGAGTAGTCGAACCATTCGAACTTGACGTCGAGTCCGGCCGCCTTGAACCAATCCTTGTCGATGGCGACCTGCCAAGCCACCCAGCCGGGCCAGTCGCTGTAGCCGATCTTCAGGGGCTCGGCGGTGGCCGAGGCGACAGGGGTCAGGCTCACGGTCGCGGCCGCGACGCAGAACAGCGCACCGGTCGCGAACCGGCGAATGGATTGGGACGTAAAAGCAGCCATCGATTGGTCCTTCGCCGTTATCGTATTACGATTATCCTCAATCGTGTTACGATCCCTGATGAGCAAACCTCGTGCCATGACGAAATCCGAAACACCCTCGGCCGCACCCGCAACCCACCATGAAGCCGCCCCGCACGAGGAGCCGGAGCAAGACGGGCAGAGCGGGCAGCGGGCTCTCGTCAGCCGCATCAGCATCTCGCTCTCCGAAGACCTGTTGCAGGAACTGGACCTGATGGTCGGCTCGAGAGGGTTTGCGAGCCGATCGCAGGCGGTCTCGAACATCCTGCACCGGGCCTTGACCGATCATCGGCAGAAGCTCGGCGACCGCGTCATGGTCGGCACCATCACCCTGTTCTACAATCATACCATTGCGGGCGTGCAGCAAAGGCTCGCCGACCTGCAGCGCAGCAACATCGATGAGGTCATTTCCTCGCTGCATGTTCACCTGGAACAGAGCCAGACCTTGGAGGTCGTGCTCGTCCAGGGTCCGGCGCGCAGGTTGCAAGCCATTGCCGACGAGATGATCGCCATGAAGGGCGTCATGTCAGGCCATCTGCAACTCGCCGCTGCCTTGATCCCCCAAGTGCATGCCTTGTAGGACGGCGCTGCCTTCCATTACGCCTAGCTCGCATCGGGGTCAGCGGTCAGACCGTAAGGCCAAAAGCGCCGATCCACGGCGTGCGGTGGCCCGCGTCATAGAGATTGCTGGCCAGTCGCTCGAACATCCATCGGCTCTTTTCGAACCGCGCCAGCGCGTCCTCGTCGTTGCCAGCCGGACGCTCTTCGATGTGGTCGATCGCGGCTCTAAACACATGGCATCGCACCACTTTGTCACGATCCATCATCGTAAACCGCACCCCGAACGCATCGATTTCGCCGGGCTCCTTCAACGCGGTGAGCGGCATGATGGCTCAACCTTTCTAGTGGCGGTCGGGCTTACGGACGTCGGGCAAAGACCGAAAAGGACGGCCCATGCGGATTGGAATTGTTGTCGTGGGCGACGCGAATGTCGCTGAGACCCAATACCGTGAGAGCCTTCAGGATGTCGTGCCGGTCCATCCAGCGATGCTCATCGAAGGCGCCGCCGCAGAACAGCGGCGTCTCGTTGGCCTTGACATAGCTGCGTCGGAAGAGCCGGACCGTCTGGTCGCCGATCTCGCGGGTTTCCAAGGTCGTGTTCCAGTCGAGACGTCGTTGGTCGCCGGGCGGCAAGGCGTCGACATCAACGTAATGGGTCCAGAGGTAAACCGCATCGGTCCGTGCCGCGATCAGCTGGAGGAGTTTTAGCGGATCCGGCATGTGGTAGAGGACGCCGCAAGCGAAGATGAGGTCGTAGCGTTTGGGGTTTTCCTCGAGCCAGCGCGTCGCGTCGCCAAGATGGAAGTTGGCGTTCTGCAGCTTGGTGATCTCTTTGGTGACGAGGCAGCGCAGAAAGGCCTTCTTATTCGCCTCCACGGCGTCGACGGTCGCGCCGGCCGCGACGAGCCCAACGGTATGCGCGGCTTCCAGCGGGCCGAGTTCGAGAACGCTGCGACCCGCCAAAGATCCGAACTGCTCGATGGCGTAATGCAAGCGCGCATCATCGAACAGCATGCTCTCGCCCGCCTTCACGCCATAGCGAGCCGGAAAACCGCTGACCCAGCCATCGACCGCGTCCACGGCGGTCTGTGCGGAAGGAAAACGCGTCTCGTAGGTTTCGAAGGGAACGTTCGGGCTGAATGAGGTGGACAATGCCAGGCGCCATGGTTCGAGGATCAACATATCGCGCCCAGAGGCGCCTTCGCGGCTAGTGGCCCGCAATCAACCAAACCGTCAAGGGCGTGTCATCGGCGAAGCTCGCATCGTTTGCGGCGCACCGGGTCGATAGAAGCGTTGCCCCTATTCGCTCTTTGTAACTCGCGGCAACCTGACGACGCCAGGATCACCAAAGCTGCCCAATCTTGTGGCGTTCGTGATGGTTTCCTGCCCATTATACGGCGTTGACACTGGCGTCCCGCATACGGTCAACTCACTTGGCTGGAGACGCTGGCCGCCGTTACATTGGCCGGCGCCAAGCGGCTTCGCGACACAGGGCAAATGCGCCCCACGATGCACCTGATTGCGTGTGTCGTGGGGTTTTTTCTTTTTTGCGGTGGAGTTCATCTGGGTAGCATGGACATCTTTCGCCTGGGCATTCTGTATTCGACCGGAGGGCCTTACGGAGCTCTCGGCCGGGATTGCCGCGACGGCGCGGAGCTTGCGGTCGAACACCTGAGACGGGACGCCGGGCTGCCGTTCCGGATCGAGACCGTCTTCGGTGATCCGGCCTGCGCGGGCGGCCGCTACCTCGACCTTGCGGCCGACATGCTGCGCCAGGGCTGCCGCCATATCGTGGGCACCGTGACGTCGCAGTCGCGCAAGGACGTCATTCCGCTGATCGAGAAATACGACGGCCAGCTCTGGTACGTCTGTCCCTACGAGGGATTTGAGGCCAACGAGAGCGTCATCTACACGGGTGCCTGCCCGAACCAGCACCTGCTGCCGCTGTTCGACCACCTGCTGCCCACCTACGGACGCCGGGCCTATCTTGCCGGCGCCAATTATGTGTGGGGCTGGGAGATGAACCGGCTCGCCCGCGAGCTTCTGCTGGATCAGGGCGGCGAGGTGTTGGCGGAGCGCTACATCCCGATCGAGGAGACCGACGTCGATCGCTTGATCGCCGACGTTGCGGCCAAGCGCCCGGACTTCATCCTCAACAACATGATCGGCCCCTCGAGCTACACGTTTCTGCGGGCCATGCGGGCATTGGCCGACCGCGATGCCGCTTTCCGCCCCGAGCGTTGCCCGATCGTGAGTTGCGATCTCACCGAATGCGAGCTCGGCCAGATCGGGCTCGGCGTCGCGGACGGGCATCTGGCGACCGCCTCCTATTTCGACTCGCTCGACACGCCCGACAACCAACCCTTCAAGGCGGCCGTGGCGGCCCGTTTCGGCGCGCATCGCCGCGCCTCCAGCTTCTTCGCAGGGGGTTATGCGGCGGTGCGGCTCTGCGTCGAAGCAGCGGGGGCCTGTGGCTCGGACGAGCCTGCCCAGGTGCGGGCCAAGGTTCACCATACCGTGGCGCCCAGCATGCTCGGCCCCCTGTCGGTGGATGGCAGCACCAATCATGCGGCCCTGCCCTTCCACCTGGGCCGCATCGCGGGCGACGGCTTCCAGGTGATCCTGTCCCGTGCCGCGACCGCGGCCGATCCTTATCTCGCGGCGGGACGACGGCGCCGTGCGGCTCCCCGGCTGAGGCTGGTATCATGAGCCGCACCCCCAGTTTCCGCGGTCGCGAAGCCCTCGTCCTGCACAGGGCCGATCAAGACGCGGAGCGGCTCATGCGGCGCTGCCAGGTGCTCGGCATGACGGTGCGGCAGCAATGGTGCCCACTCGATCTTGCGACAACCCCGGCGGATTTCGTCTTCGTCGACGCCGACGCCGGCTGGACGGGGCTCCTTCCCTGGTCCACGGCGCCCGCGCCGCTACCCACCATCGCGTTGCTCGGGTCGGAAGCGCCGGGGCGCATCGCCTGGGCGCTCGATCAGGGCGCCTCCGCGGTCATCACCAAACCCGTGGCGGCCGCCTCGGTCTATCCCGCCTTGGTGACGGCCGCGCGTTTTCACGAAGAGGCGGCGGAAGCCCGGGACCGCATGGCCGAGCTCGAGGAACGGGCGCGCATGCGGCCCCTCGTTCTCGCCGCCATGCGGGCCCTGATGAGCGCGCAGATGCTCGACGAGGCCGCGGCCTACCGGTCCATTCGGCAGGACGCCATGCGACGGCGTCTCGCGGTCGAACAGGTAGCGGCCGAGATCGTGGCGGGCGGAACGCTGACCAAACGGCGCCCCTTGCCGGAGGCCGGCTGATGCGGCTGCTCGGTGAACTCGTCCGTCGCCCGCTCACCGCCTTGGCGTTGGCGCTCATCCTCCTCGTCGTGATTTGCGCCCTTGCGGCCCCCTGGCTCGCGCCATTCTCGCCCGACGATCAGCCGTTCGACGGCTTGTCGCTCGAGGGCGCGCCCCTGCCCCCGAGTGGGCACTATCTTCTCGGCACCGATACGCTCGGCCGCGATCTGTTATCGCGTTTGCTGTTCGGCGCCCGAACCTCGCTGGTGATCGGCCTCGTGGCCAACGGAGTAGCGGTGGCGATCGGCATGCTGGTGGGAACCGTCGCGGGCTATTGGCGCGGCATGGTGGGCACGCTCCTGATGCGCTTCACCGACCTCATGATGGCTTTCCCGGCGTTGCTCCTCGCCATCGTGCTGGCGGCCTTGCTCAAGCCGAGCCTGTGGATCGTGGCCATGGTGATCGCGCTGGTGAACTGGGTCCAGGTCGCCCGCATCGTCTACACGGAAACGCGCGGACTGGCGGAGCGCGATTTCATCCTGGCCGAACGCTCGCTCGGGGCCGGCACCGCCCGTATCCTTCTGCTCCACATCGCGCCGCATCTCGTGCCGACCGCGATCGTCTGGGGCACGCTCGGCATCGCCACCACGGTGCTGCTTGAGGCGACCTTGAGCTTCCTCGGGGTCGGCGTGCAGCCCCCGCAGCCCTCCTGGGGCAACATCATCTACGAAAGCCAGAGCTATTTCCAGGCCGCGCCCTGGCTGGTGTTCTTCCCCGGCACCGTGATCCTGCTGACCGCATTGAGCTTCAACCTCGTCGGCGACGCCTTGCGCGACCTGCTCGATCCCACCCAGCGCGGGAGAGGCTGATGGCGAGCCTCATGGCGCAACGGATCGGCCAGGCACTGCTGATCCTGCTCGGGGTCGCGGCCATCACGTTCCTGCTGCTCTACTATCTCCCTGCCGATCCGGCCGTGATGATCGCGGGCCGCAGCGCCACCGCGGCCATGATCGCCAACGTGCGCCACCAGCTCGGGCTCGATCTGCCCCTGCCGTTGCAGTTCTGGCATTATCTGATGGGGCTCCTGCGGGGCAATCTCGGCCGCTCCTACATCCAACGCACCGATGTCGCCACCCTGATCCTGGCCCGCATTCCGGCCACGCTGATCCTGATGCTGACCGGCATCGTGGTGGAAGTTCTGCTCGGCCTGACGTTCGGGGTGTTGGCCGCCGTCAAACGCGACGGCTTCGTCGACCGTCTGGTCATGACGCTCTCCTTCGTGGGCGTCTCGTCCCCGCAGTTCATCGTGGCCTTGCTGCTGCTCTACGTGTTCGCGGCCACGTTGGGTTGGTTTCCGATGAGCGGGTTCGGCACGGCCCGTCACGTCGTGCTGCCGGCCCTGACGCTCGGCCTGCTCGGCGCCGGCTGGTACGCCCGCATGGTGCGGTCCGCCATGATCGACGTGTTGAACCAGGATTATGTGCGCACGGCGCGCGCCAAGGGCCTGTCCAACGCCCGGGTGTTGCTGCGTCACGCGCTGCCCAACGCGCTGCTGCCGATCGTCGCTATGATCGGCATCGATATCGGCCAGTTCATGAGCGGCGTGGTGGTGGTCGAGGCCGTCTACGGCTGGCCCGGCATTGGCCAACTCGCCTGGCAGGCCATCCAGCAGATCGACATCCCGATCATCATGGGCGTCACGCTCGTGTCTTCGCTCGCCATCGTGCTCGGCAACCTGCTTGCCGATGTCGTGGCCCCAATCCTCGACCCGCGCATTCGCGGGCGCTGATCTCTCATGGAGGAATAGTCGATGAACAAAGCCTGCTTGAAACGGACGACCGCGGCGGCGCTGATCCTAGCCGCGTTGGGCGCCACCGCGGCCCGCGCCGACACGCCCCAGCAAGGCGGCGTCGCGACGGTCACCTACAAGGACGACATCGCGACCCTGGATCCCGCCATCGGCTACGACTGGCAGAACTGGTCGATGATCAACGGCCTGTTCTCGCGGCTGATGGACTACAAGCCCGGCACGGCCGAACTCATCCCGACGCTGGCCGACAGCTATGACGTGTCGCCTGACGGGATGACCTACACGTTCAAGATCCACCCCGGCGTGAAATTCACCAACGGCCGGGAAGTGGTGGCGGGCGATCTCAAATATTCCATCGAGCGCGCCGTCAACCCGAAGACGCAGGGTCCCGGCGGCGGCTTCTTCCACTCCATCGTCGGTGCCGACAAGGTGACGGACGGCTCCTCGCAGGTCATGAGCGGCATCGAGGTGGTCGATGACCACACCATCAAATTCCACCTGAGCCAGCCGGACGCCACCTTCCTTAACGTGCTGGCGCTCGATTTCTCCTCCGTGGTTCCGAAGGAGGCCGTCGAGGCCGCGGGCGGCGATTTCGGCAAGCATCCGGTCGGGTCCGGCGCCTTCAAGCTCAAGGAATGGACCATCGGCCAGAAGCTGGTGTTCGAGCGCAACCCGGGCTACTTCAAGACCCGGCCCAATCTCGACGGGTTCACGGTGGAGATCGGCCAGGAGCCGCTCGTCAACATCCTGCGTTTGCAGAAGGGCGAGGTCGACATCGCGGGCGACGGCATTCCGCCGGCCGAATATCTGAAAATGAAGAATGATCCCGCCATGGCGGGCACCATCGTGGATCGCGGCCAGCTCGAGACGAGCTACATCACGATCAACACCACGATGAAGCCCTTCGACGACCTGCGCGTGCGCCAGGCCCTCAACATGGCCATCAACAAGGACCGCATCATCCGCATCATCAACGGGCGGGCCACACCCGCCACCCAGGTGCTGCCGCCGGGAATGCCGGGCTACGACAATGACTATAAGGGCTACCCCTACGACGTCGCCAAAGCCAAGGCCCTGCTCAAGGAGGCCGGTGTCGCAGATGGTTTTGCGACCGAACTCTACACCATGAACGCCGACCCCAACCCGCGCATCGCTCAGGCGATCCAGCAGGATCTGGCGGGCGTCGGCATCAAGGCGGAGATCAAGTCGCTGGCGCAGGCGCAGGTCATCTCGGCGGGCGGCACCAAGGGAACCGCGCCCTTGATCTGGTCCGGCGGCATGGGCTGGATCGCCGACTTCCCGGATCCGTCCGACTTCTATGGGCCGATCCTCGGCTGCGGCGGCGCCACCCAGGGCGGTTGGAACTGGTCGTGGCTTTGCGACAAGACCTATGAGGATCGCGGCACCAAGGCCGACGCCATGTCGAGCTCCGCCGAGAAGGAGGCCCGCTATGCCGTCTGGAAGCAGATCTTTACCGACATCCAGACGAATAGCGCGCCGTGGGTGCCGGTGTTCAACGAACGGCGCGTGGTGGCCAAGTCCAAGCGCATGGGCGGCGCCGACGAGATCTACATCGATCCGACCCAGGTGATCGACTACCCGTCGATCTACATCAAAGGCTGATCGACGGTCCCTTCTCCCGCTCTGCGGGAGAAGGGCATCACCAGAGGGTTTTCCATGTGCGTCGCGTGCAATCACACGATCCATCAGGCCCAGCATAATTTCGGCTGGAACCGCGATTTCGAACCCGCAATCCGAGCCAAACCGGGCGAAACCATTCATTTCGAATGTCTCGATTCCTCGGCCGGGCAACTCGGGCGGGACTCGACGGTCGCCGATGTCTCGGCGCTCGACTTCGGCAAGGTCAACCCGGTCAGCGGCCCGGTCTACGTCGAGGGGGCCGAGCCCGGCGACGCCCTGAAAGTCACGATCCACAAATTTGTCCCCTCCGGCCTAGGCTGGACCGCCAACATCCCCGGTTTCGGTCTCCTGGCCGATCAATTCACGGATCCTGCCCTGCACGTCTGGACCTATGATCCATCCTCGATGGCGCCGGCGCTGTACGGCCCAAAAGGGCGGGTGCCGCTAAAACCCTTCGCTGGGACGATCGGTCTGGCGCCGGCCGAGCCGGGGCTTCATTCCGTGGTTCCGCCGCGCCGCGTCGGCGGCAACCTCGACATCCGCGACCTCACCAGCGGCACGACGCTCTACCTGCCCGTCGAGGTCCCAGGTGCCCTGTTCTCGATCGGTGACACCCATGCGGCCCAGGGTGACGGCGAGGTCTGCGGCACCGCCATCGAGAGCCAGATGGAGGTCGAAGCCACGCTCGATCTGGTCAAGGGCGCCAACCTCAAAAGCCCGCGCTTCACCACCAGCGGACCCGTGACACGGCATCTCGACGGCGAAGGCTACGAGGCGACGACCGGCATCGGACCCGATCTCATGACGGCGGTGCGCGAGAGCGTGATGCGTATGATCGACCTGCTCGGCGCCGATCACGGACTGAGCCCCGTCGATGCCTACATGCTGTGCTCGGTGTGCGGCGACCTGCGCATCAGCGAGATCGTCGACATGCCCAACTGGGTCGTCTCCTTCTACTTCCCGCGCATCGTCTTCTCGTGAACGGAGCCGTGGTGGCGGAAAAGGGCGTCGCGCCGGTTCTCGTCGTCGAGAACCTGTGTGTCGACGCCCGCACGCCGCAGGGGCTGAAACGGGTGCTGGATGGGGTGAGCTTTTCGCTTCTCCCCAACGAGACGCTGTGCCTTGCGGGCGAGTCCGGCTCCGGCAAGTCGCTGACCGCCTTATCCATCATGCGGCTGCTGTCGGCCGCCTCGCTGAAGCAGAACGCGGGCAGCATCCGCCTCGACGGCCGCGAACTCACCACCCTGTCCGACCGGAGTTTTCGCTCCCTTCGCGGGGGCGCCATGGCCATGATCTTCCAGGAGCCGATGACCTCGCTCAACCCGGTCATGACGATCGGGACGCAATTGGTCGAGGCCATCAAGGAACATGGCGGCACCAGCGAGACGAGCGCGCTCGCCCGTGCCCGCGCCATGCTGGACGCCGTCCACATGACCGAGCCGGCACGGCGCCTCACGCAATACCCGCACGAGCTTTCGGGCGGCATGCGCCAGCGCGTCATGATCGGCATGGCGCTGTCCTGCCGGCCCAAAGTGCTGATCGCGGACGAGCCCACCACCGCGCTCGACGTCACGGTCCAGGCCCAGATTTTGACCCTGATGCGCGAGCTCAAGACGGCGTTCGATACCGCGATTTTGATGATCACGCATGACATGGGCGTGGTGGCCGAAATGGCCGACCGCGTCGCCTTGCTGCGCGCGGGCCGCATGGTCGAGCAAGGACCTGTGGTCGACATCTTCGAACGGCCACGTGAGTCCTACACCCGCGAACTGCTGGCCGCCGTGCCACGCCTCGGCGCCTTTCGCGGCACCGACAGTCCCCCGCGCGTCTCGCCCGTGGCAACCGGAGGCCCGCTCCAGGAGAAGGGCCCGGTTCTGTTCGTGCGCAATCTCGAGGTGAGCTACGGGCGCGCCTCCAGCTGGTTCGGCAAGGGCGCGGCTTCGGCTCCCACGGTCAAAGGGGTTTCCTTCGAGCTTTTGCCGGGCCAGACGCTGGGGCTGGTGGGCGAAAGCGGTTCCGGCAAATCGACCATCGGCAAGGCGGTGCTCGGGCTATTGCCCTTCACGGGCGAGGTGGTCATCGACAAGATCGCGATCGCGGGGCTCGACTCCCGAGACATGAAGCCGGTGCGCCGCAAGGCCCAGATGATCTTTCAGGACCCTTACGCCTCGCTGGATCCGCGCATGTCGGTGGGCGCCGCCATCGCCGAGCCGCTCGCCATCCATGGCCTCGGCAAGCCGGCCGAACGCCGCGACCGGGTCGCGGACCTGCTGCGCCGGGTGCATCTGCTCCCCGAACATGCCTCGCGCTACCCCCATGAATTCTCAGGCGGCCAGCGGCAGCGCATCTGCATCGCCCGCGCGCTGGCGCTGGAGCCAAAGATCATCGTGGCCGACGAGAGCGTCTCGGCGCTCGACGTGTCGGTTCGCGCGCGCGTGCTCGACCTGCTGCTCGAACTTCAGGAGCAGATGGGCATCGCGTATCTGTTCATCTCGCACGATATGGCGGTGGTCGAACGGATGAGCCACCAGGTCGCGGTCATGCGCGCGGGTGAGATCGTCGAGGCCGGTTCGCGCCGCGACGTCTTCGAAAATCCCAAGAATCCCTATACCGAGGCGTTGATGGCGGCCGTACCGATGCCCAGCCCGCGTAAGGTCCTGGCAGGGTAGAGGAAGATCTGTCGCTTCACTCGCCCGGTCTCGGCCTTGCGCGAAAAACTCGCCAGCGCTCCCAAAGGGGCACGAGCACCGACAGAACAAGGCCTGTGAGATTGGCCAAACTCCAGCGGCCCCGAAGCTCGGCGACGAGGGTCTCGGCCAAAAGCTTGGCGGTGTGTTGCGGTTCGAAAGCGCGCGATGGGCGAAGCGGCGCCGGCCCCTCCTCCAGCACCGCGCCGTAGCGCTCTTCGAGCCAAGAACGATCGGCGCGCCCGATCGCGTCCAGCCGTTCGCCGCGATCTGAATCGAGCAACCACTCCTCACGGCGCTGATCGCCAGCCATTTCGGCGAGCGACCGTCTTGCGTGCTTTCGAACCTCGCCCTGCCGCAGCCATTCGACATAGGACAGACAAGAGGCCGGATCCGGCAGCGCGAGGTTGATCAACCGCAGGGCTTCCGTGGCGCTCGGCCCAAGCGATCGGTTGCTCGCGTAGGCGGCCGAGGGGGGCAATTCCGCACTGTTGGGAAACAGCGTCGTGAAAAATGCCTCGATCGTGCTTCGTCGCGGTGCGTGAACCAAAACCTCGATCTTGGTCCTGCCGAACACCTCTTCCCAAAGCGCGATCGTCTCGGCGGTGCGAATATAGAGGTTTCCCGGCGCAAGCACCTGGTCGGCAAACTCCTGGAGCGTCAGGCGCCCGCCGCTCGCCACCTGAGTGGCGTAAGCGGAAAAAAACCGCGCCGAGGGCTCGCGAACGAAGACCACGACACGACAGTCGAAATCCGCGAAGTCCGACGCGAGCTCAAGAATCTGCGGCTTCATGAAGCGTGACGAGAGGTGCTCGGCACTGAGCAGGATCGATGTCTCGCTCGCCCGATCGATGTCGCGCATCAAAGACCGCAGCACGTCGGGCCTGCTCGAGCAGGGGCCCCGTACGAAGTGGTCTGCCGCATTGGGCGGCATGTAGCTCGCGACCAGGGGCGTATGATTGTTGAAGGAGAAAGCGAGATTGTTCTTCGGGTAAAACAGCGAAATCCGGCGCAGGAAGGCGTGCTGGTCGCTACAGAAATTTTGTAGCGAAGTCGTTCCAGTCCGTTCCATGCCGATGTGAATGAACAACCGGCGACCCGCACGTGACCCGCGCGTCTGATCGCTGCGTCCAGGGCCCATCATACCTGTGGCCCAACAAGCTGCGACAAGGTGATCCGGATCAAAATGGCGGCTCCTTACCGGCCGAAATTCCTCGCCGGCACGGCAAGCTCCCTGGCCCATTACCGCTTTGGGCCTCCGGCTGCCACCCCGCCCGGCTTCACCGGCGCTGCGTTCCTCGTCTCGCACGGCCGAGGGACGTCAGCACTGCGGCGCATTCATGGCGGTCGACAAGGAACGGAGCCGGCAATTCGGTGTTGAATTCACGAAACTGTCATGGGGGTTTGCAATGTCCAGGCAATCCGTTGTCGTCGTCGTTGAAGACGAACCGATCCAACGCATGGCGGCCGTCACAGCCTTCACAGATGGCGGCTTTGAGACGGCAGACTTCGACAATGCGACCGACGCGGCCGCCTTCGTCCGCAACAATCAAGAGACCGTGCTTGCGGTGTTCACTGACGTCCGCATGCCCGGCGACATGGACGGGATCAACCTTGTGGCGCAAATCGCGTTTGAATCGCCCAATATCGGGTTGCTGGTCACCTCCGGGCAGGCCCAGGGCGTCGTTGAACGGCTGCCGCCAAACGGCTATTTCGTGCCCAAGCCGTGGATCGCGACCGAACTGGCCGCCGCTCTCGAGCACGTGCGGCCGCGTCAGTCCGCGATCGCCTGAAACGGACGCTCACGCCGCTGTACAGAGCGCCCGCCGCAAGCGGAGCAGATCCTCTGTCAGTCGAGCAATTTGCTCATTCGTTCTGCCGGTGGCGCAACCGATGGCAGGGGGAATGCGGCGGGCCCGATCGCGAAGGTTTCGCCCGTCCGGTGTCAACAGGATACGGACCAACCGGCCATCGTGAGCGTCTTTCGCACGTTCGACCAAACCGGCCGCCTCCAGCCGTTTCAGCAAAGGCGTGAGGGTCCCGGAATCGAGCTGGAGACGGTCGCCGATCGCTCTAACGGTCAGCCGGTCGTTTTCCCACAACACGAGCAGGCACAAGAATTGCGGATACGTGATCCCCAACTGGTCGAGGTGGGGCTTGTAGCGGCGCGAGATGGCGTGGGTGGCGGAATAGAGCGCAAAGCAGAGCTGATCGTCGAGGAGCAGTTCAGGGGCGTCGACATCGGTCGCCGGCAACTGTTGCATTCTGTCTCCTCAGTTCCGCCGCATCCCACCCATCCGATGCCCCGTATTCGATAGCGTGGGCATGGTGCCAAAGGAAAGCTGCAACGAGAAAATCCCTCCGGATGCAAGACCTGACCCAATGGCGTTGCCGATCGGTCGGCGACCCGTCCAGGCCGGGCGAGTGACCCAGAAAAGGACGGGAGGGATGACCCCGTCGATCTTGTCGACGCCGCGACATTCATCATGCCGCGGTGTTCAAGTGAAGTGGTGGTTGGCGGCCGACGCAAGGTATGGTTCGGCTAGCCGATCGAGATCGCACCCACAAGCGAAGGATCATGATCCCGAAGAGTGCGTTGACTACCACGGCTATCGCCTCCGGCGAAAGCTATCCAAGTCTGAATCACGAGTGATTCTGTGGGGTTGGGATTGAAACGCTCTCCCGTCCGAGATTGCTCCAGTGTCCAAACAACAAGGTTCCATTGATGATGAAGATTCTCACCTGCATTGGCGTGCTGCTCGCGTTTCCTTCGATCGCTTTCGCAGAACATGGCGGATCGTTGGAGGATCAAATGGCTTGCACGCCGGATGTCTATCGCCTTTGTACCTCCCAGATCCCCAACGAGGACGCCATCGTTGCTTGTCTCAATCGGCACAAGGCCGTGTTGAGCGCCGCCTGTCTAAAAGTTTTTTCCCGTCCCGAGCCTGGCGCGAAGTCGGACCAGTCCGACGATGAATGAGACGCGCTTCGCGGTGCTCGATCACAAGCGCCGCTGACGCTCAATCCCCCTCGGTTCCCTCTTCCGGATCAAGCCCTTCGCGCGCGGGCACGCTATAGTGACCGCCCAGCCATCGATGCAGATCGACGTCTGCGCAGCGGGCCGAGCAGAAGGGTGCTGAGGCCACCGAGGAGGGACGCCGGCAGATCGGGCATGGCTTGGCGCGGGCCGCCTGCGACCGATTGTCATTGGCGGCCTCGTGTCTTGCGGGAGCATCTTTCATGGCGTGTCGCTCGTCCGAAACAATGCAGGCCCGCCGCAGGCACGGGTGGATGCCGAACCCCGAAGCCGTCAGGCCTTGTTAAGCCACAGAAGATGGGCCGGATATCCCTCGCCCACCAGCAGGCCGAGAACGTCGTAGAGGGGCAGCCCCACCACTGACGAATACGATCCGATCAGTTTGATCACGAAAGCGTCGGCGAGTCCCTGGATGGCGTAGCCCCCAGCCTTGCCGCGCCATTCTCCAGACGCAAGATAGGCCTCGCGCTCCCTGGCCGACAAGCGTTTGAAGCGAACTCTGGTCTCGACCAGCTTGTGACGCTGCTGGCCTTTGGGCGTGAGCAGCGTTACGCCCGTATAGACACGATGGGCTCGCCCGGAAAGAAGCTGCAGGCAAGCATCGGCTTCATCGAGGATTTCGCATTTGGGCAGGACGCGGCGGCCGACTGCAACCACCGTGTCGGCCGCCAAGAGAAAATGAGGTCCGACGTCTTCGAGTTGTCGTGCAATGGTGGATGCCGCTGCGGCTTTCTCGGCCGCAAGACGCGCGGCCAACACGCGAGGTAGTTCGCCCTTTTTGGGTGTCTCGTCGATGTCGGCCGGGATCAACTTGTCGGGCTCGAGGCCCACTTGCTGCAGCAGGGCAAGACGCCGGGGAGAAGCCGACGCGAGGATGAGCCTGGGCCGCCACGTCGCCGCAGTCCCGCTCGTCGCCCGGTCGTCGGGAATGTCCATGCCCGGCGGCCGTTCAGCTACTTGAAGCGGTAGGTGATGCGACCTTTGCTCAGATCGTAGGGTGTCATCTCGACCAGCACTTTGTCACCCGTGAGCACCCGGATGCGGTTCTTCCGCATCTTGCCGGCCGTATGGGCCGTGATTTCGTGCTCGTTCTCGAGCTTCACGCGAAACATCGCATTGGGCAGCAATTCCGTAACGGTGCCAGGGAACTCGAGTAGTTCTTCTTTCGCCATAAGATCCATTCTTTCTAACGGAGCGGCACAGGCCGGTCCGCATCCAATCGACTAGAGCGCTGTCTTCGGGTCGGAACAGCCGCACGTTCTACGAACAATTTGGTTTAGACGCCGAACAGATCGGCGACAGTCAATCCCATGTTGGATGCACGACATCCGATCCACCGGACACCAGGCGAAGGCGAGCCCAAGTGTTTGGACCACAAACGTCCGCCCTCCGGGTCCGGCACGACAGCGGCGAGAAGGCTGTCCGGACCACAGCCCCGAACCCGCGACAGCTCAGCTGTTCTGCTTGCCCTGCATGTAGTGGAAGGCCGGCGCTTTGTGAACCGACCACGGAGCCTAAAGGCGAAATATGGCGACCTCAGCGTGCCCCTTTGCGCACCGCGATCACGGATTGATCGGCTCCACCTCGGTACCGGCGCTCGGATCGAGGGGTGGCTCGGCCCTTTGCAGACGCCTGAAAGTCTTCAGACTGATGGGAATCGTCAAAAGATAAACCAGGGTCAGCGCGGCCAGCATCTCCATGGGGAAAGTCGCGAGAAGCAAGATCACTACCGCTACGCCGAACAGAACCGCGATCACGTGTTCCCGTGGAACGCGCCCGAACGTCTTGCCGGACCAATGCGGAATCCGACTCGCCATCAAGGCCGCCACCCCCAGAACGAAGGCGATCTCGAACGGCACCAGCACTCGGGTGAACTCGAGCCCGAGGACGGAAAAATGAAGATAGAGCGGCATCAACACCACGATGGCGCCGGCCGGCGCCGGCATGCCGGTGAAGAAGCGCGACGCCCAAGTGGGCTTCTCACTCTCGTCGAGCGCGACGTTGAACCGGGCCAGCCGCAGCGCACACGCAACCGCGAACACCATGGCGGCGAACCAGCCGAAACTTTTCACCGTGCTCAGGGACCAGAAATAGAGCGTGAGCGCCGGCGCCACGCCGAAATCGAGGAAATCGGCCAGCGAATCGAGTTCCGCACCAAAGCGCGACGTTCCCTTGAGGGCCCGGGCCAGCCGGCCGTCGACACCGTCCAGAACCGCAGCCGCCAAAATCGCGAAGACGGCATGCTCGAAGCGCCCTTCCGTCGCAAAACGGATCGCGGTCAGGCCCAGGCACAGGGCCAGCAAGGTCACGAGATTGGGCAGGATGATCCGCAGCGGCACGTTACGGAATCGCCGCGCCGGCGGCCTCTGGGTCGCGCCCTCCTCGAAAGGCTCCGCCATCAAGGCCTGTCTCCGCCGGCCGTCGACAAAGCCTTCGGCAAGGGAGCGGCGGGCGCACGCTCAGGCCGGAAAATCTCGACCGGGGTCTCGAAGCCGCGGAGCGGATACAAGCCGAGGCGCTGCGCGCCTCTACGGGCGTGGGAGACGAAACGTGCGGAGAGCAGAAGCGGCTGGTTGAGTTTGGAATTGAGGCCCGCGATCCTGCTCGCCAGGCCGACGTCGCGACCAATCACGGTGAAGTCGAGCCGCGCGCCCGAGCCGACGTTTCCATAGGCGATTTCGCCATAATGCAGCGCGATCCCCACCTGCATGGGGCGCCGGTCGGGATGTCCGGCGTTGAACGCGTCGACCGCCGCCAGCGCGGCCTCGGCGGCCGCGAGCGCCCGGTCCGAGGCATCGCAGGACTGCTCCTTGCTCTCGCGGAAGATCGCCAATAGCCCATCGCCCAGATATTTGAGCACTTCGCCGCGCCGGCTCTCGACCGGCGGGACGAGGCAGTCGAACAGATCGTTGAAAAGGTCCACCGCCTGAACGGCGCTCAATTCCGCCGTATGTCCGGTGGAATCGCGCAGGTCGGCGATCAACATCGCGGCTCTTATGGTCGACACCTGGCCGCGCTTGGCGCGCCCGGCCAGAATAGCCTTGTGGGGTTCGTCGCCCACATAGGTGCGCAGGAGTTTGTCCAGGGTGGACCAGCCCACACGCGCATCGATTCGGGTCGAGAGCGCGGGAAGAACAAAGGCGATCGTCAGCAGATCCTGCTCGGAGAAGCCGGACTCGCGCGCCGTCGCGAAGGTCACCCAGCCGTCGGCACCGTTCGACAGGTTGATGGGCGCGCACAGGTAATGGGTATAGCCGGACCGTTTGAGCGACGGAACGATGCCGAAGCGATCGTCCGGCGTGTCGGCCAGCCAAAGTTCCACCCATTGCCGGGTCTGAGCAGCCTCATAGAAAGGGCTGGTCAGATATTCGGGGTCATCGTCCTCAGGCCGAACATAGACGGTCTGGGTCACCCCCTCGCCGCGTTTCCAGACTCGGCCGATCGCGTCATGCTCGGCCGTCACCATGGAGGTCGAGGACCCATAGCGGTCGATCGGCAGGCCGGCGTCCAGGAGGCGCTCGCACAACTCCTCGACCACGCTGGTGATCCTGTCCCCCTGATCGTCCGGTCCAAGCAGCCAGGCGATCAATCCGAGGGCCTTGCGAGCCCGGTTCGGGGTCATGCGCGCCAACAATTCGGACAGGGGCAGATGGGAGATCGGCAGTGCGAGGCCGCGCGCCGAACTGGTTGCAACGCCAGCCTCGCCCTTACCCGAAACGACGTCAGGAGCCATGGACATCGCGATCTATCCAGCCTTGAAGCTTCGCGAGGGCTCGGAGGCTTTGGTGTCGGCCAGCACGGTCTCGCCGGCGATGGCCCGCGACCCGTGTCCCACCAGCACCCGAACCCCGTCGGGCAGATAGACATCGACGCGAGAGCCGAAGCGAATTAGGCCGAATCTGTCGCCCGCTCCGATCGTCTCGCCTTCGCGCACGAAGGAGACGATGCGCCGGGCGATCAGGCCCGCGATCTGGACGACCCCGATACGGCCGCTCGAGGTCTCCAGCAAAAGACTCGAGCGCTCGTTGTCCTCGCTCGCCTTGTCGAGGTCGGCATTGACGAACAGCCCTGGCTTGTAGGCCACCTTGAGGATCCGGCCAGTCATCGGGGCGCGGTTCACATGGCAGTCGAAAACGCTCATGAAAACCGAAATGCGCTGCAAGGGGCGGTCACCGAGTCCAAGTTCGGACGGCGGAACGAAAAACCCGATCGAGGACACGACCCCGTCGGCCGGCGACACCACGAGGCCGTCCCGCATCGGGGTCACGCGTTGTGGATCACGGAAAAAATACGCGCACCAGAGCGTCGCGATTGCCCCGAGCCACCCGAGCGGGCTCCAAAGCCAATCCAGAATCAAGGCCAGCACCGCAAAGCCAGCAATGAATATATACCCTTCCGGATGCACGGGGGTGAGCTGCCGGCGGATACTGGAGACGATGGACATCGGGTCTTCTTGGCCTTCGATTTTTGCGATCCTTGTCGCACCCTTTGCCCGCGAAGTCACGACGGCGCTCGCCGGGCGTGCGCGGTGCTCGCCTAGGCGGCGTTCACCCCCTCCTCGATCAGATCCTCGTCGGCAGCGGCACGCCGAAGCGCATCCTGAGCGGCGTCAGCCTGTCGTTGCCGGTTCCACATGGCCGAGTAGACCCCGCGGCGGGCGAGAAGCTCGGTATGGGTGCCCCGTTCGGCGATGACACCCTTGACCAGGACCAGGATCTCGTCCGCGCCCACAACCGTGGACAGGCGATGCGCGATCACGAGCGTGGTGCGTCCCCGCGACACGCGATCCAGGGCATCCTGAATCTCCCGTTCCGTGAAGCTGTCCAAGGCCGAAGTGGCTTCGTCGAGCACCAGGATGGGCGGCGCTTTCAGCATCGTTCTGGCGATCGCCACGCGCTGCTTCTCGCCGCCCGAGAGCTTGAGGCCCCGTTCGCCGACCTGGGCCGTGTAGCCCTCTGGCACCGACGCGATGAAAGCCCCGATCTGCGCCTGCTCGGCGGCATCGCGAATCTCTTCGGGCGAGGCGTCCCAGCGACCATAGCGAATGTTGTATTCGATGGTGTCGTTGAACAGAACCGTGTCCTGCGGCACCATGCCGATCGCCTCGCGCAAGGACTTCTGAGTGACCGCCAGGATGTCCTGCCCATCGACCGTGATCCGGCCCGTGGGCACTTCGTAGAAGCGGAACAGCAGACGCGACAGGGTCGATTTTCCAGCGCCCGACGGTCCGACCACGGCCACCGTCTTGCCGGGCGGGATCTCGAAGGTCACGCCTCGCAAGATGGTCCGGTTGGGGTCGTAACCGAACACGACATTGTCGAACCTGACCCGCCCTTCCGTGACCTTGAGATCCTGCGCGCCAGGCCGGTCCTTGACTTCGGGTGCCTGATCCAGGATCGCAAACATCATTTCGATGTCGATGATGGCCTGCTTCACCTCGCGATAGACGAGGCCCATGAAGTTCAGCGGCTGGTAGAGCTGGATCATCATCGCGTTGACCAGCACGAAATCGCCGATCGTGTTGTGACCCGAGCGGATGCCGGCCACGCACATCGCCATCACGACCGCGAGCCCGCCGCTGAAGATCACGGCCTGGCCGGCGTTGAGGAAAGCCAAGGAGGTGTAGGTTCTGACGCTCAGTTTCTCGTAGCGCTCCATGGTACGATCGTAGCGGGCGGCTTCGCGTTCCTCGGCGCCGAAATACTTCACCGTCTCGAAATTCAGCAGGCTGTCGATCGCCTTGGTGTTGGCGTCTTGGTCGCTCTCGTTCATCGAAGCGCGGATCGAAATCCGCCAGTTCGTGGCAATCGTGGTGAAGGCCATGTAGACCACGATCATGATCAAAACCGCGAGCGCGTAGAGCCAGTCGAACTGGAACGCGAACACCGCCATGATGAGCAGGAATTCCACCGCGGTTGGTACCCCGGTCAGCATAATCATCCGAACGATGGTCTCGATCGCGCTGCGGCCGCGCTCCAGAACCCGGGTCAACCCGCCCGTCTTGCGCTCGAGGTGATAGCGCAGCGACAACTCGTGCAGGTGGACGAAGACCTCGGTGGCCAGCCGCCGGACCGCGTGCATCGCCACGGACGCGAACAAGGCGTCCCGCCCCTGGGTGATCAGCGCCATGAGGATACGGAGCGCGCCATAGATCAGGGTCAGCGCGATCGGGCCCGCAAGGGCGCCGGGGAGATAGGCGAGCGCGCTATCCTGCCGCCCCGCGATCGAGTCTGTGGCCCATTTAAAGGCATAGGGCACCGCGATCGTGATGAGCTTGGCGATAATCAGCATCACCAGGGCCACATAGATGCGGCGCCTCAGGTCGGCCCTGGTGGCCGGCCAGATATAGGGCCACAGGTGACGAACGGTGGTGAAAAGATTGGCTTGGGCCCGGACGCGAGGGCGCGGCGGCGCATCGTGGGCGGCAACCGGGATTGTTTGATCGGACATTCGGCGCTGGGGATCGGGGCAAAAGGGCGGGACGCCCGGGAAGCCGGTACGTCCTACCCATATAGCGACGCAAACGTCTTTGAGAACCCTGCGCGGGTCCCGTCGACTACTTCGCGTCCCGGTGCGGAACCACGAAGATCTGTCCCGGGTAGATCAGACGCGGATCCCGGATCTGGCTCGCGTTCGAGGCGTAGATCTGCGTGTAGTTGATGCCGTGGCCCAGCATCTTCCGGCTGATGCGCCACAGGCTATCGCCCCGAATGACGGTTGCGGTTTGCAATTCCTTGACGATCGCGGCCGCGGCCGAAGCGTCGCTGGGCGACGCTGCGGGGCCGACCGGTTGACCGCTGGTTTTTCCCACGCCGGCATCGGCCGATTCGGGTGAGGCCTTCCCTGCCTCGGCGGTGGTGGCGGGTGCCAGCGGCGCTGCTGGTGCCGCTGTCCCCGATTGTGCAGCGGTGTTCGGCGAGGCGGCGTCCAGGGCGCTCGCTCCAGGCGCCGCCGTTGCGACGGCGGTGGGAGGCGTCGAGACGACGGGCGCGGTCTGGGCGCCTTGGGGAGCGCTGGCCGGCGCCGCCGCATCGGTTGGGCCCGAGCCGGGCACGGCAGGTTGCGGCGCAACCCCGGACGGAGCGATGGCGGCGACTAGCGCGGGTGGCGCGGCCGGGCTGGGCCGCGCCCCGTGGGCGGGCAATGGCGATGGCGGAACCAAGGGGGCTGCCGGAGTTGCCTTGGCCATCAGCATGCGTTGGCCGCGGCCGGTTTCGAGCGCGGCCGGATAATCGAAGGGCACTTCGGCCCGATTGACGACCCGGCCGGTGGCGGGCTCGAGTTCGTCCGCCCGCACCGTATATTGGCCGCCGCGCATGCCCTTTTCGACCTTCACCGACCAACGGCCGTCTTTCCCGGTGGTCACGTCGGCCAGGAAGGCGCCGTTGAGATAAAGGCGGCACTGGCTGCCCGCACTGGCGATCCCGGACGCCATGAACTTGCCGCCGCCGCCGGCCTGGACGCTCTGGATCGCGACCGGCTCCGGCACCGCCGGTTGTGGGGCCCCGGCGGCGTTGCGTGGTGGCGGCGCGGCACCATCCGACAGCACCCGGGCAGGCTGGTCCGGCGTGATGAGAGCCACCATGGGCTTGGCGATCCCGCTCTTGGCAACCGAAACCGCGACCCCCTGGCCCGAGACAGTCGGCTTTCCGTCCTGCGTCGACCGAAGAGTCAGGTAGTGATCGCCCTCGGCCAGTTTCGGCGGCAACAGCGCGAACTGTCCGTTTCGATCGGCCGTGACCCTGGCCACGACGGTTCCTTGGTCGGCCAGCGTCACTTCGCTGCCCGGCGTCCCTCGACCCGCCACCACCGAGTCCCCGCTCGGCTCGACACGAACGATATCGAAGGCCGGGGCGCCAGGATTGGCCGGCCCCGACGGTGCGTTCGAGAGCGGCAACCCAGGCGCGGTCGCGGTCGAGATTGCTGCCACGTCAGGCAAGGTCGCAACTACGGGCGCTGCTGCCGAGGCACCAGCCGGGGTGGTGATCGCGGGCGCAGCCGCGGGGCTGGGTGGAGTGGAGGCCGGCGTAGGAGTCGGAAGCGCCGCGACCAGCGCCGGCGGCGCCGTCACCGATGAGGACATTGGCGCGGGTTCGGCCGCCTTATCCCCAGCCGGCATGCCCAGCGTCGTGGAACTCGAAGCGGGAAGGCTTGCGAGCGGAGCTGGGCTCTGTCCACCCGCCGAGGTCGAGGGCATGTTTCGAGGTTGCAGCGCGCTGGGAACCAGCCAGATCAAGGCCAGAACCGCCACCACGGCAGTCGTGGTCGCGGCACTTCCGCGAGGGCTCCTGATCCACGCCAACATCGCTCTTCCTCCGTTAAACACAGCACGTTAGCGGCTCTGTGGCGCGCGCACCACCGGTGATTCAACTTTTACAGGGCGGCGGTCGCGAGTTTCATGGCGGAATTGCGGCTTGCAAGCTTTTGGCCGCCAGCTTGACCCGTCCGTCCGCGCGCGCGAAAAGCCGGTCATGAGCGATCTCAAGACGATTTGCGTGTATTGCGGGTCGGGCACCGGTTCCAACCCAAACCATCTCGACGCCGTCGAAGCCTTCGGACGTGCCATGGCGGAAGCTGGAATCGGCCTCGTCTATGGCGGGGGCAACGGCGGCCTCATGGGTGCGACGGCACGCGCCGTTCTGGACAACGGCGGCCATGTCACTGGGATCATCCCCGGCTTCCTGCGTGATCGCGAGCATATGCTCCATGGCGCCCAGGAGA
Organism: uncultured Lichenihabitans sp.; assembly: GCA_964245915.1. Taxonomy (GTDB): domain Bacteria; phylum Pseudomonadota; class Alphaproteobacteria; order Rhizobiales; family Beijerinckiaceae; genus Lichenihabitans. The sequence continues at coordinate 35,811 of CAXTOT010000028.1, forward strand.
TGCTGGTGGTGCCCGACATGCACACCCGCAAACGGCTGATGTTCGAGCGCGCCGACGCGTTCGTGGCCATGCCGGGCGGCATCGGCACGCTGGAGGAACTCGTCGAGCAGATGACCTGGGTGCAGCTCGAGCAACACACCAAGCCGGTACTCATCGCCGACATCGATGGTTTTTGGCGACCGTTGCTGTCGTTGCTCGCCCATATGCGCGTGAACGGCTTCGTTCAGCCCGGCTTCGAGGTGAATTATCTCGTGGCGGAGCGCACCCAGGATATCCTGCCTATGCTGCGAAGTGCCATGCGGCGGCATGAAGTCGCGGGCGAGGAACACACGAGTCTCGACATCCCGGTGTGAGGTTTGTCGACCGCCACCCTAACTTTTCGGAAACTTGCCCGCGATCGCCTCGGCCACACTCCTGGGCACGAAGGCCGATACATCACCCCCCATGCTGGCGATCTGGCGCACCAGGGTCGCGGTGATGGGCCGGGTTGCCACCGAGGCCGGTACGAAGATGGTCTGGATGGCTGGCGCCAGCGTGGCGTTCATGCCCACCATCTGCATCTCGTAATCGAGGTCGGCCCCGTCGCGAAGGCCACGGACGATCAGCGATGCCCCAAAGGCCTGTGCCGCATCGACGGTCAGCCCGGCATAGGTCGTCACCTCGAGCACGCAGCCGCGGGCCGCCGCGGCCGCCTTGCATTCGGTCTCGATCATCGCGGCACGCTCATCCGCCGTGAACATCGGTGTTTTCGAGGGGTGTAGCCCGATCGCCACCACGAGGCGGTCGCAGAAACCGGCCGCTGCCGCGATCACGCCGACATGCCCGTTGGTCAGGGGATCGAACGAGCCGGTGTAGAGACCGGTCCGCGTCACTCGGTCTCCGCCTCTGCCTCGGGTTCGCCGTCGCCATTGCCCGGGGCATTGTCGGATGCCTCGGGGATGTGCTCGACCGACACCACCTTCTCATCCTTGGCGGTGTTGAACACGATCACACCCTGGGTGTTGCGGCCCGCGACGCGAATGCCTTCGATGGGGCAACGGATCAACTGACCCCCATTGGTGACCAGCATGATCTCGTCGGCATGTTCGACCGGAAAGGAGGCGACCAGCTTGCCGTTGCGCGCATTGGTCACCATCGCCACGATGCCTTTGCCGCCGCGGCCGGTCAGCCGGTACTCATAGGACGAGCTCCGCTTGCCATAGCCGCGTTCGGAAATCGTCAGGATATCCTGCTCGGCTTCCGACATTTCGACGTAACGCTGCTGCGACAGGTATTCGGGCGCATCTGGCGCCTCGGCGCCCTCCCCCACGACCTCGTGCTCGATGTCGTCCTCGACGACGCCTTCCCGGGCGCGCCGGCGCTTGAGATAGGCGACGCGCTCACCCGGATCGGCCTCCATGTGGCGCAGGATCGACAGGCCGATCACGGTGTCGTTGTCGCCCAGGGAGATGCCGCGAACCCCCATCGAGTCGCGGCCCTTGAAGACCCGCACGTCGGGGACCGCAAAGCGGATGCACTGGCCGTTTGCGGTGGTCAGCAGAACGTCGTTGGCTTCCGAGCAGATCTGCACGTCGACGATGCCCTCGCCCTCGTCGAGCTTCATGGCGATCTTGCCGGCGCGATTGACCTGGGAAAAGTCGCTGAGCTTGTTGCGCCGCACGGTGCCGCGCGTCGTCGCGAACATCACGTCGAGCTTGTCCCAGCTCGATTCGTCTTCCGGCAGCGGCATGATGGTGGCGATGCGCTCGCCCTCCTCCAGCGGCAGCAGGTTGACGAGCGCCTTGCCGCGCGCCTGCGGAGCCGCGAGCGGCAGCCGCCACACCTTCATCTTGTAGGCCTGGCCGCGCGAGGAGAAGAACAAGATGGGGGTGTGGGTGTTGGCCACGAAGAGACGCGCGACAAAATCTTCGTCGCGCGTCTGCATGGCCGAGCGGCCCTTGCCGCCGCGCCGCTGGGCCCGATAGGTCGACAGTGGCACCCGCTTGATGTAGCCGCCATGGCTGACCGTGACCACCATATCCTCGCGCTGGATGAGGTCCTCGTCCTCCATGTCGGCGTCGCTGTCGAGGATTTCCGTCCTGCGCGGCGTCGCATAGGCGGTGCGGATCGCGGCCAGCTCGTCCTTGATGATGGCGACGATGCGGGCACGCGAGCCCAGGATGTCCAAAAGGTCGGCGATCTCGACCGCGAGCCTGTTGAGGGCTTCGGCGATCTCGTCGCGGCCGAGGGCCGTGAGGCGGGCAAGGCGCAATTCGAGGATGGCGCGCGCTTGCGCTTCGGACAATCTGTAGGTGCCGTCCTCGGCCAGCACATGGCGCGGATCGGCGATCAGCTTGATCAGCGGCGCCATGTCGAGCGCCGGCCAGTCCCGATCCATCAAGGCCTCGCGGGCCGTGGCCGTGTCGGGCGAGGTGCGGATGAGCCGGATCACCTCGTCGATATTGGCGACCGCGATGGCGAGCCCGACCTGCACGTGGGCGGCGTCGCGTGCCTTGTTGAGCCGGAATTTCGTCCGCCGGGTGACGACATCCTCGCGGAAGTCGATGAAGGCGACCAAAATATCCTTGAGGTTCAGGATCTCCGGGCGACCGCCGTTCAGCGCGATCATGTTGGCGCCGAAACTCGACTGCAGCGCGGTGTAGCGCCACAACTGGTTGAGCACGACCTCGGCGACGGCGTCGCGCTTGATCTCGATCACGATGCGCATGCCGTCGCGGTCGGATTCGTCGCGCAGCTCGGAAATGCCTTCGACGCGCTTCTCGCGGACGAGTTCGGCGATCTTCTCGATCAGCGTGGTCTTGTTCACCTGATAGGGGATCTCGGTGACGATCAGGGCTTCCCGCTCGCGCCGGATCTCCTCCACTTCCACCTTGGCGCGCATCAGGATCGAGCCGCGCCCGGTGTTGTAGGCCGAGCGGATGCCGCCCCTCCCGAGGATCGAGCCGCCGGTCGGGAAGTCCGGCCCCGGCACGATCTCGATCAGTTCCTCGATGGTGATCTCGGGCCGGTCCATGACCGCGATGGCGGCGTCCAGCACTTCGCCGAGGTTGTGCGGCGGGATGTTGGTGGCCATGCCGACCGCGATGCCGCCGGCGCCATTGACCAGCAAGTTTGGGAACCGGGCCGGGAGCACGACAGGCTCCCGCTCCTTGCCGTCGTAGTTCGGCTGGAAGTCGACGGTATCCTCGTCGATGTCGGCGATGAGGGCCAGCGAGGGCGCCGCAAGACGCGATTCCGTATAGCGCATGGCGGCCGCGGGATCGCCGTCCACCGAACCGAAATTGCCCTGGCCGTCGATCAGCGGCAGGCGCAGCGAAAAGGTCTGCACCATCCGCACCAGGGCGTCGTAGATCGCACTATCGCCGTGGGGATGATATTTACCCATCACTTCGCCCACGATACGCGCCGATTTGACGTAGGGGCGGTCAGGAAGATGGTTGTTTTCCTGCATCGAATGCAGGATGCGCCGATGCACCGGTTTCAGGCCGTCGCGCACGTCGGGCAGCGCACGGCTCACGATCACGCTCATCGCGTAATCGAGGTAGGAGCGCTTCATTTCATCGGTGATGGAGACCGGTCTGATGCCGGAGGCATCGTCCGGGCGGTCCTTGTCGTCTTCGGCCAAAAGCTTCGAATCCCAAACAGCTTAAGCGTGTTGTTCTAGCGCATGCGCGCCGGAAAGACCAAACGGCCTTGCGCCTCGGTGCCGCGCTACTCACCGTTCGCTCGGACCATGTCGATGAAGGCTCGCAATGGCGCGGGAATGTGCCGACGCCCCGGGTAGTACAAAAAGAAGTGCGGCAAAGAGGGGCACCAATCCTCGAGCACGCGCACCAACGCGCCGCGCGCGATATGTTCGGTCACAAGCCCCTCGTAGACATGGGCCAAGCCAATGCCGTCGAGGGCCGCCGACACCATGAGGGCGGTCTCGTCAACGACGAGCGGGCCTGAGACATCGACCTCGACGGCTGTTCCAGCTCGCGCGAACTCCCAAGCATACCGGGCGCCACTTGGATAACTGCGCCCTACACAGGCATGGGTGTGGAGGTCCTGCGGTATGACGGGCGGGTTTCGGCCGGCCAAATAGGCAGGGGAACCCACCACCACAAATCGAAGCAGCGGGCCGACCGGCACCGCGATCATGTCCGGGCCGAGACGCTTGCCGGGGCGGATGCCGGCATCGAACCCTTTGGCGACGATGTCCACCAATCCGTCGTCGCAGACGACGTCGAGCTTGATTTCCGGATAGGTGGCCAGAAACCGGCCAAGCACCGGCTTGATCACGAGTTCGGCAGCGATGCGGGGAACGTTTATGCGCAACCGCCCTGCGGGACGTCCCTGCAACCCATGGGCGTGCTCAATCGCCTCGGTGATTTCGCCGAGCGCGGGAGCGATCCTTTCAACCAAGTGCGCACCCGCCTCGGTCAGGCGGATGCTTCGATTCGTCCGGTTGAAAAGCCGCATATCGAGCGTCGCCTCCAGGCCACGCATGACGTGGCTCAAGGCCGACGGGCTCACGCGCCGCTCGGCCGCAGCTCTGCGAAAGCTGCCGTGGCGCGCCACGGCGAGAAAGGTTTCCAGCGCAGAGAGGGCGGGAAGGGCCATGGGTTGAGTGTATCCTCATCATCGCGATGAGAAGAATGCCGATATCCTCAGCACGAACAAGCGCCACTTGAGAAGGAGCCGTGGCGTGCCGGAACGGGCTGGCGACGACGCCTCGCCACACAAGCGGCTGGAATCAAGGGATATGGTCATGAACGTCATTGAACTCACGGCGCCTCGCCTCGACGCGCTCCGCGCGGCCTCCTATGCGGACCCACGGCCCGCTCGCGGCGACGTCCTCATCCGTATGAAAGCGGCGTCGCTCAATTTCCTCGACATCGCGGTCGCCATGGGAACGTATCCAGGCCCGGTGTTTCCGATCATCCCCGTCGCCGATGGCGCGGGCGAGATCGCCGAATTGGGCGAGGGCGTCGAGGGGTGGGCCGTCGGGAACCGCGTCGTCCCGCATTTCATGCCCGACTGGCAGGACGGAACCATGACTCCCGCCTCGTTCGCGGCCCGTCGTGGGGTGACCCGCCCCGGCAGCCTCGCCGAATATGTCAGCGTGCCGGCAGCCTCGCTCGTCGCCATCCCGGACCACCTCAGCTTCGCGGAAGCCGCGACCCTGCCGGTCGCCGCCACCACGGCCTGGCGAGCGGTCCGTGCCGCCGGGCTTGGACCACACTCCACCGTCCTCCTGCTCGGCACCGGTGGTGTCTCCATATTCGCGCTCCAGTTCGCCAAGGCTCATGGGGCGCGGGTGATCATCACATCGTCGTCCGACGAGAAGCTCGAGCGGGCACGCGCGCTCGGTGCCGATCTGACCATCAACTACCGCACGACGCCGGACTGGGACGTCGAGACCTTGCGGCTCACCGGCAACCGAGGCGTCGATCTGGTCCTCGAGACAGGTGGGACCACGACATTCGCCCGCTCCGTCAACGCCGCCGCGATCGCCGGAACCGTGTTCGTGATCGGCTTTCTCACCGGGGCACGACCCACGATCGACGTGCTACCGATCATGGAAAAGGAGCTCCGCGTTCGGGGCAACAACACAGGCCCTGTCGCGGCGTTGCGCGACGCCATTGCGTCCATCTCGGCCCATCGGCTAGTGCCGGTGGTCGATCGAACTTTTTCGATGGATAGAGCCGCCGAAGCCTATGCCCATATCGCGTCCGGTCGAAACCACTTCGGCAAGGTCGTGATCAGCGTCGCCTGAGGAGGCTCTCTCACGCTCGTCCGTAGTGCTGGGCCTAGAACGGAATGTCGTCGTCGATGGCGTCCGACATCCGCCCGCCGCCGGCCCCAGCCCCGCTCGCGCGCTGATCCATGGGGGAGGATTTGCCGAAACTAGCATTGCTAGAGGACCGCTCGAAGGAGCCACCCTCCTCCCGGCCCGCAAAATCGCCCCCGGCGCCACGGCTGTCCATTAGCGTGAGTTCACCGCGGTAGCGCTGCAGCACCACTTCGGTGGTGTATTTCTCGACCCCATCCTTGTCGGCCCATTTGCGGGTCTGCAACTGGCCCTCGACGTAAACCTTCGAGCCCTTCTTGAGATATTGCTCCGCCACCTTGGCGAGATTCTCGTTGAAGATCACGATGTTGTGCCACTCGGTCTTCTCTTTGCGCTCGCCCGAGGCCTTGTCGCGCCAGCTTTCTGTGGTGGCGATGGAAAAGCTCACCACGGCCTCGCCCGAGTTCATGCGGCGAACCTGGGGATCCTTGCCGAGATTGCCGATCAGGATCACCTTGTTGACGCTTCCAGCCATAAAACTCACTCCTCGATCGCGCCTGATGCCGAAGCCGCCTGTGCCTCATCCTGCGCTTTTTGCCTCGGTCAACGCAAGCCGCGGCTCCCCGCGCACGGAGCCTCTTCAACAGGAGAACCCCCGTTTCCGTTCTTTTTTTGTTCCATTGCGCAAAAAGCCTTGCTAGGCAATCAGAACCTTTCCGGATGGCGAAATCCGCCAGGCGGACCACATAAGGGCGGGACCGCCTTCGCGGCCGCAAACGAGCTTCCGCTGCATGGCACGCCGACCCAAATCAACCGACGCCACCTCGCCCGCCCAAATCCCCGAGCGCGAGGCCGAGCCCGCCTTCGGGGGCCGCGCCATCACGATCCGCGGGGCGCGCGAGCACAACCTCAAGAATGTCGACCTGACGATCCCGCGCGACAAGCTCGTGGTGTTCACCGGCCTGTCGGGCTCGGGCAAATCCTCGCTCGCCTTCGACACCATTTATGCCGAGGGCCAACGCCGCTACGTCGAGTCGCTGTCCGCCTACGCGCGGCAGTTTTTGGAGATGATGCAGAAGCCGGACGTCGACCAGATCGACGGCCTGTCACCCGCGATCTCGATCGAGCAGAAGACCACCTCCAAGAACCCGCGCTCCACCGTGGGCACGGTGACGGAGATCTACGATTACATGCGCCTTTTGTGGGCGCGGATCGGCATTCCCTACTCACCCGCGACTGGCTTGCCGATCGAGAGCCAAACGGTCAGCCAGATGGTGGACCGCGTGCTGGCCTTGCCCGAGGGCACCCGGCTCTACCTGATCGCGCCCGCGATCCGGGGCCGCAAGGGCGAATACCGCAAGGAGATCGCCGACTACCAGAAGCGCGGCTTTCAGCGCCTCAAAATCGACGGCGAATTCTACCCCATCGACGAGGCCCCGAGCCTCGACAAGAAGCTCAAGCACGATGTCGCGGTCGTGGTGGACCGTATCGTGGTGCGGCCCGATATCGCGACACGGCTCGCCGAGAGTTTCGAGACCGCGCTCGAGTTGGCGGATGGGATCGCGATCGTGGAGCGCGCCGATCCTGCCGAGGGCGACGATCGCGAGATCACTTTCTCGTCGAAATTCGCCTGCCCGGTGAGCGGGTTCACCATCGCGGAGATCGAGCCGCGGCTGTTCTCGTTCAACAACCCCTTCGGGGCCTGTCCGGTGTGCGGCGGGCTCGGCTCGCAAATGACCGTCGATCCGGAACGGGTCGTGCCCGACCCTCGACTGACCCTGAAACGCGGCGCCGTGGCACCCTGGGCCAAATCGAGCTCACCTTACTACCTGCAAACCCTGGACGCGCTCGGCCGGCATCTCGGCTTCAAGCTAGACACCCGCTGGGAGAAGCTGCCCAAGGCCGCCCAGGACGTCATCCTGTTCGGCTCGGGTTCGGAGGAGATCCGCTTCGCCTATGACGACGGCGCCCGCGCCTATCACGTCAACAAGCCCTTCGAAGGCGTGGTCCGCAACCTCGAGCGCCGATACAAGGAAACCGACAGCGAATTCGCTCGCGAAGAGATCGGCCGCTACATGGGCGCCACGCCCTGTACGGCCTGCGGCGGCGCCCGTCTCAAACCCGAGGCGCTCGCCGTCAAGGTCGATATGAGGACCATCTCGGAGATTTGCGAGCTGCCGATCCGGGGCTGTCTCGAATGGGCGCAAACGCTTCCGGAAAAGCTCGACCCGCAACGCAACGAGATCGCGGCCCGCATCCTCAAGGAGATCCGCGACCGGCTGACCTTTCTGCTCGATGTCGGGCTGAACTATCTCACGCTGGCCCGGGCCTCCGGCACGCTGTCGGGCGGCGAGAGCCAGCGCATCCGGCTCGCCTCTCAGATCGGTTCGGGGCTGACGGGCGTGCTCTATGTGCTCGACGAACCCTCGATCGGGCTGCACCAGCGCGACAACGAGCGGCTGCTCGACACATTGCGGCGGCTGCGCGGCCTCGGCAATAGCGTGATCGTGGTGGAACACGACGAGGATGCGATCCGGGCCGCGGATTACGTGGTCGATGTCGGCCCCGGCGCCGGGATCCATGGCGGCGAGATCGTGGCGGCGGGAACGCCGGACGAGATCATGGCCAACCCGAATTCCCTGACCGGACAGTACCTGATCGGCGCCCGCATGGTGGGCGTGCCGCGCCAGCGGCGGACGGCGCGCAACGGCGACCACCTGCGCATCATCGGGGCGCGCGGCAACAATCTGAAGAACGTTACGCTCGACGTCCCGCTCGGCACCTTCACCTGCGTGACCGGGGTCTCGGGCGGCGGCAAGTCGACCCTCGTGGTGGACACGCTCTATGTGGCGGTCGCGCGCATGCTGAACGGCGCCAACGACCACCCTGCCCCGTTCGACCGGATGGAGGGTCTCGACCATCTCGACAAGGTGATCGACATCGACCAGTCGCCCATCGGGCGCACGCCGCGCTCCAACCCGGCCACCTATACCGGCGCTTTCACCCCGATTCGCGAATGGTTCGCGGGGCTTCCGGAATCCAAGGCGCGCGGCTACCTGCCCGGCCGATTCTCGTTCAACGTCAAGGGCGGCCGCTGCGAGGCCTGCCAGGGCGACGGTGTGATCAAGATCGAGATGCATTTCTTGCCGGACGTCTACGTCACCTGCGACGTCTGCAAGGGTAAGCGCTACGGCCGAGAGACGCTGGAGGTGAAATACCGCGACCACTCCATCGCCGACGTGCTCGACATGTCGGTCGAGGAAGCCGCGGCGCTGTTCAAGGCGGTGCCGTCCATCCGCGAGAAAATGGAGACCCTTGCCCGCGTCGGGCTCGGCTATATCAAGGTTGGACAGCAGGCCAATACGCTGTCGGGCGGCGAAGCCCAAAGGGTCAAGCTTTCCAAGGAATTATCGCGCCGCTCGACCGGACGCACGCTCTACATCCTGGACGAGCCCACCACGGGACTGCATTTCCACGATGTCGCCAAGCTGCTCGACGTGCTGCACGAGCTCGTCGACCAGGGCAACACGGTGGTGGTGATCGAACACAATCTGGAGGTCATCAAGACGGCCGACCATGTCGTCGATATCGGGCCGGAGGGCGGCGACGGGGGTGGGCGAATCGTGGCGACGGGGACCCCGGAAGAGATCGCGCGCAATCAGGCAAGCCACACGGGGCGGTTCTTGCGCAGCGCGCTGAAGCGCCGGCCGATTGCCAAACCGCTGACCAGCAAGGCGGCCGAATAGGTCCGCATGTGGTGTGTTACCATCGTTCAATGTTGCAACGCACAATAACGCGCATATTACGGCCGTGCGCGCCTTTCTCTCGTCGCTGCGCAGCATCCTGACCGGCCCGCATCTGTGGAGCGTTATGCAAACGACACATTACTGACATCGTTCTGCGGTCGCGACGGCCACCACATGAAACGTTTAACACGCCGTATTGGAGCGGTTTGGCTGCATTAGCGCTAATTCGTGAGGAGATCGTTAATTAACGCATGCGTTGAGCGCATAGATGCCTTACCGAACCGAGGCTGGTGGCGCGGCGCCGAACCTATATATTGCAGTGCATCAACGCAGTTGTCGGGACGGCAATCCGGTCGCTCGGCACTCAAGAAAAAGGTCGATCATCATGATCAAAACTCTCTCCGCGAAACTCCACGCTTGGCGCCGTTTTCGTGAGTCCGTCCGTGAATTGTCCCGCCTGTCCGATCGTGAATTGAACGATCTCGGCATCGGCCGGAGCGATATCGAAGAAGTCGTGCGCCAGGGCGCCCGCCTTCACGACTGAATGACAGATTGTCTGCTAGCGTGGCCCAAGCCCCTGCAGACGAAAGGTGCCCGCCGGCTTCCTCCCTCCGGCGGGCGCTTTCCTTTTGATCGCCTGATTCCAATTCCGGCGGTGTTGCTCTAGAAGTTGTCGATGAGCACCCAGAACACGACCTCGCCTGTGCATGTGATCGGCGGCGGTTTGGCAGGCAGCGAAGCCGCATTCCAGGTCGCGCGACGCGGCGTCCCGGTCATCCTGCATGAGATGAGGCCCGCTCGGGTCACCGAGGCCCACAAGACCGACGGCCTTGCCGAACTGGTCTGTTCCAATTCCTTCCGCTCCGACGACGCCCAGACCAATGCGGTGGGCGTGATTCATCGCGAGATGCGCCGGCTCGGCTCCGTCATCATGGCTTGCGCGGACCAGCATCAAGTGCCGGCCGGCGGCGCCCTTGCGGTCGATCGCGAAGGCTTTTCCGCGGCCGTCACCCGCGTCATCGCGGACCATCCCCTGATCCGGGTCGAGCGCCGCGAGGTAGACGGCTTGCCGCCCGACGGCTGGGATAACATCATCGTGGCGACCGGCCCCCTCACCTCGCCCGGACTTGCGGCCGCCATCCAGAGTCTTACGGGCGAGCGCGAACTCGCCTTCTTCGATGCCATTGCGCCCATCGTGCATCGCGATTCGATCGACATGGAAAAAGCCTGGTTCCAATCGCGCTACGACAAGATGGGCCCGGGCGGCACGGGCGCCGACTACATCAACTGCCCGCTCGACCGCGAGCAATACGAGGCCTTCGTCGATGCCCTGCTCGGCGGCGGCACTGTGGAGTTCAAGGCGTGGGAGGGTACGCCCTATTTCAACGGCTGCCTTCCTATCGAGGTCATGGCCGAGCGCGGTCGCGAGACCCTGCGCCACGGCCCCATGAAGCCCGTCGGGCTCACCAACCCCCATGATCCGACCGTCAAAGCCTACGGCATCGTCCAGCTGCGGCAGGACAATGCGCTTGGAACGCTCTACAACATGGTGGGATTCCAGACGAAGCTGAAATATGCCGAGCAGGCCGCCGTGTTCCGCATGATCCCCGGGCTGGAACGCGCCGAATTCGCGCGCCTCGGCGGCCTCCACCGCAACACCTTTCTGAACTCGCCCGTGGTGCTGGACGGCACACTCCGACTGAAGGCGATGCCGCGCCTGCGCTTCGCGGGCCAAATCACGGGCTGCGAAGGCTATGTCGAGAGCGCCGCGATCGGCCTGATGGCCGGCCGCATGGCCGCGGCCGAACGGCGCGGCGAACCTGTATCGCTTCCCCCGCCCACCACCGCGATCGGGGCGCTGATCAACCACATCACGGGCGGCCACATCGAGATGGTTGACGCCGGCCCGCCCTCCTTCCAGCCCATGAACGTCAATTTCGGCCTGTTCCCACCGCTGGAGGCCGCACCCAAGGCCGAGGACGGCAAACGCCTGCGCGGCCCTGACAAGGCGCTCGCCAAGAAGAAGATGATGAGCGCACGGGCGGCCGAGGATCTGGAGCGCTGGCTCGCCGAATCGGCCGGCGCCATTTCGGCTGCCGCGTGACATTGTCCGCCCAACCGCACCATTGAGGCGGACATCGTGCTGAGCGAGCCCGTTCACGCGACCGGGTTCGTGTCGCTCAACTCCTCTCAAACCTCCTGGGCAATGCGCTTACCTATGGCGCCCCGGAGCAGCCGAAAGCGTGCATGCCCTCACGGATAGGACCTCGTTCATTCTGTCTGTCGCCAATGTGGGCGAGCCGATTCCGCCGGCCGTCCTTGAACGCATGTTCCAGCCGTTTGCCCGAGGCACGACGAAGCCGACGCAGCACGGCCTGGGCTTGGGACTTTATATCACCGCCGAAGTCGCCCGCGCCCATGGCGGTCGTCTCGACGTGACGTCGACCCCTAAAGAGACCTGTTGCACCCTTCGCATGCCGCTGATTTGACGCTCGGTCACCGCCCCAGGAAGGCTGGCGGCTGCAGCTTGACCGGAACCACCAACCCACTGAAGCATTACATCTTCGCGGCTTCGCCTCGTAGGTCTGGGAAGGGTCAGTATGTCGGCCCAACAGAACGGCAGAAAGGCGATCGTCCTCGTCGTCGAGGACGAGCCCCTGCTGCGCATGGCCGCCACTTTCCTCGTCGAAGACGCAGGGCTCGACTTCATCGAGGCCTCGAGCGCCGACGAAGCGATCCGCATCCTCGAGGCGCGCACGGACATCCACATCGTCTTCACCGACATCGATATGCCGGGATCGATGGACGGCCTGAAACTGGCGGAGGCGGTGCGGGGAAGGTGGCCGCCGATCGAAATCATCGTCACGTCGGGCCATCGGACGGTCGGCGTCGATGATCTTCCCCGGGGCAGCGTCTTCTTCGCCAAGCCTTACCGGGACGATGAGGTCATCGCCACGCTGCAACGGATGGCGGCGTGAGCCTCCGCCCACAGGACCGCCGTCAGTCCGGTCGGCGGGAAGCGCCGGGCCGGAATCCAGGGTCTTCGATGGTCTGGGTTCCGGGCGCTCCGGAATGACAACCCCTCAGGCTGTGCCAAAACTGTCTCCGCAGGTGATCTGTGTGCGGCCGGCGCGGTCGATGCGAAGCGGTGCTTCAGCTTGGGGTTATCGCCTTCGCCCCGAAGGCATTCGCCGCGTAGAGGATGTTGAAGGCGAGGATGGAGAGCGCAGCTTCCGCTTTCACCGCCTTCAGTCCCCTCGTCAGGAACCTTCCGCCGCTCGACATTCGCTTAATCGTGCCGAACGGGTGCTCGACGGTACATCGTCGGATCGTCATCAGGCTGGGGTCGGCGTGGATCCGCGCCTCCATGCGATCCAACGCACTCTGGTCAACCAGTCGGTGGATCGTGCGCTGGGCGCCGGGCGTGCATCTCGGCTTCAACGCGCAGCTGCCGCATGCAGGCGTCCGATACCGGATCGCTCGGTTGCGAGTGTGGACGCCGACGGGCGCAACGTCTTCGCTGCCGGGCAGCGGATGGTGTCGCTCACCTCGTCATAGACGAACTGCGCTGGGCGGAAGTGGTCTGAGTTCATCGCGCCGCGCTTGATCGGCGCCGCCACTTCGATGCCTTCGCGTTCGCACCGAGCGATCTCTTCGGCGTTGGAGTACCCGCCGTCGGTCACCACCTGAAGCTTCTCGACCGCCAGCACTTCTTTGGACGCAACGGACATCGGATGGAGCAGATGGCTGTCGTTGGCGTCGTTGTAGACGTTGTGATGGACGATCAGCCCGCTCTCGACGTCGACGACGCTCTGGAGATTGTATGAGGGCAGCTTGGGCGCATGGGCGTAGCCCATCGGCTTTGCCTCCGGTTCCCCGAAGACAAGGACTTTCTCGTCACGGCGCTCCAGCTCCTGCTGTCTCCGCGCCAGGCGGTCCTTCCGGCGCTGCAGCGAGGCGATCGCCGCCTTGAAGCCCTCCCGATGCAAAGGCTGATCCTCGTAGCCCTGGGCCAGGGTTTCGTCGATGATGTCCAGCCGATCGAGGTAGTAGGCGATTTCCTTCTCGGTGTGCGCGATGTCGCGGGCGAGGCGTTCGGCGCCGGCGATATTCTTTGGGCTAGCGACGGCCCGCATCTTCGTTCAATCTAGCGCCACCATACGCCCGCCGATGAGTCCCTGTTCGCGATAGAACTGGACGAAGGCCGCGCTCGCCGCGACGATCCCTTCCGGATTGTCGTGCCGGAAGGCCGCTGTGGTGCGGTAGTCGGGCGCGAGACGGCGCATCAGCCACAGGGCCTCCAGGTCGCGGACGCACGCCTTCTCCAGATGCCGAGATAAGCGGACCTGATTGAGATACCCCCAGATATACAGGCGGAGCATATCGCCAGGCTGATAGCCTGGACGACCTGTTGCGGCGGCCATGACCCGACCGAACCCGAGTTCCGCCAGATCGAGGCTTTCGACGAACGCATCGACCACCCGCACGAGCGCGTCCGGCGCGACATAGTCGTCAACGCACGCCGGAAGCAGGCTGACCTCCCCTCGACTTGTTCCTTCGATGAAGCTCATACACTGCCCCCAACCCAATTGACTATGCCGGGCATATTATATAACAATAGCGTTATGGAACGAAGTAGTTATGCGCCCCAGCCGCAAAATCTCGATGCGATATTTGCCGCGCTGGCGGATCCGACACGGCGGGCGATCCTGTCGCGGCTGGCGGTTGGCGAGGCGTCGGTCAATGAGATTGCCGCGCCGTTTGAGATGAGCCAGCCGGCCGTGTCGAGGCATCTGAAAGTGCTGGAACGCGCCGGGTTGATCGAGCGGGATATCGATAGACAACGCCGGCCAGCGCGGCTGAAGGCTGAGCCGATGGCGGCGGCCGCGAGTTGGCTCGAAGAGTTCAAGCAGTTCTGGTCTTCAAGTTTCGATCAACTCGATGGCCTGCTGGATGAGTTGAAACGGGCTGAGGCGAAGCGGGGGCGAGAATGAGTGAGTTGCCGACCTATGTGCTGGAGCGGGTCTTCGATGCCCCGCGCGAGCTGGTTTGGAAAACCTGGACCGATCCGCAGCTCCTGCCACGCTGGTATGGGCCGCGGGTGGAAACGATTGTCCACGGCCTTGACCTGAAGCCTGGCGGCCTTTGGCTTGTCGAGATGCGTTGGGGCGGCAATTCCAACTACCAACGGGCTGAGTACACTGAGGTGACGCCGCCCGAACGGCTAGTGTGGTTAAACTCTTCCACGGATGCGGACTGGAAGATCATTGCCTCCCCCATGATGGCGGACTGGCCGCGCGTCCTGCTAACGACGGTGACCTTCGAGGAAGACTGCGGTCAGACGAAGGTGCGCCTGACGTGGGTCCCACACGAGGCGAGCGCGGCCGAGATCGCCTGCTTTGCCGCCGCGATTAGCGGTTTGGACAGCGGTTGGGGCGCCGGCATGGTGTTGCTTGCCGAACTGCTGGCTGAACTGCAGGCTTGAGCTGCCTCCTCAACCAAACGGTGGTCGCCTGCTCCTCGAATCACCTGTCCATGAAGTCGTCTGGTGCGGACCAAGTCTCCAGTCTGAAGCGGCTCGCCCAACGGCAAAACCGTTCCGAGCCAACAAGACGGGTTGAAGCCGATCGCTAGCTGCGGTGGAGACCCAGTGTGATCAGCGCAACGGCCGCATGTACGCTCGTCACAGCGACGATCACGAACCCCAGTGTATAGGCGTTGCGCCGCAGCATCGGCCGCCTCGTGAGGTAGGCGAAGGTATGCGCTAGGCGCGCCAGGAGGAAGAGCCCGCAGTAGGCCATCCCCGCAGTCGACGAGGCGCCCGAGGCCACGTAGAGGGCTCCGCAGATCGCGAACAGCAAGAGATTTTCGAGATCGTTGCGATGGGCGCGGCCGATGCGGGCGACCGCTTCAGAATCGGGATTGACGTGAGCGCCCTTGATCCAGGCCGCGTCCTCGGCGTTGAGGAATTGCTTCAGTCGGCCGCGCGTCGCCGCCGTCGCGACACCCAGCGCAAGCGCCTTCATTCCCAGGGTCAGGGTGACCAAGCCGAAGATGACAAACAACACCAAATCTGGAGCAGGCTGTGGCATGCGTCTCTCCTGTGGCGTTTAGCGTGAGTCAGTTTGAGACGCGGCGCTTGCGCGGCTTCGCGGTCTTCGGAGGCAGGGTGCCGACATAGGCCAGCGCCCGGTCCAGCCAGCCGCTGAGATCGCCGTCATCGATGACGCCCCGCGGCTCGACCAGCAGAAAGCCGGCCATCGGCCGACCGGCGCCAAGGCAGCGCGCCACAAACGGTTGCTTCAGCGCCTCGGTCTCGGCCGCAGCACCCACCCGAACCATCAGACCCTTGGCCGAAACACAGCACAACATGTTGCCGTCGAACATGAAGGTGAGGCCGGCGAACATCCGCTTTGCGACCACGGGTCGGTCAATGTGCGCCCGGACGCGCTCAGCGAGAATTTCGACATCGGTCCCTGACGCCATAGCATCCTCGGTTTCACTTGCCTTTCACAAGCGATCTCACATTCGATTGCGAAACGCAATTGATCTAACTACATCTGAATCATGTCGCGCGGCACTGGCTCAAAACGGCGATCCGACTGTCCTCTAAACGTGTCCCTGGAGATCTTCGGGGACCGCTGGACGCTGCTGATCGTGCGCGACATCATGCTCAAAGGGCGGACGCGCTTTCGCGAGCTGCGCGATGGCGGCGAAGGCATTGCCTCCAACATCCTGACCGATCGCCTCGCCCGGCTTGAGGCGTGTGCTCTCGTGGAGCGGCGTCGTGATCCCACCGACGCACGGCGTCTCGACTATCGGCTGACCCAGAGGGGGATCGACCTAGCGCCGGTGCTATATGAAATGATCCTCTGGGCCGCCCAGCATGAGGCGACCGCAGCGCCACCCGAGGAAATCGAGGCGATGGAACACGACCGCGACGGCTACTTAGCGGCTATTCGGCGCGGGTGGTCGGGCTCGGCTGACTAAGCGCAGATGGCGCCTGCCCACTATTGGACGTCGGTTTTCGCACAGCCTGCCCTGAAACGCCCCCTACTCCGCCGCCACCTTCAGCGCCGCGGCCGGATTGTTCGGATGCGTGGTCCAGTTGGCGTAGGGACGATCGTAGCGCAGGCCGGTGCGCGGATCGGCGCCCTCGGTCTTGTGCACCAGCGTGATGCAGGCCTCCACCGGGCAGACCTCGACGCAGAGGTTGCAGCCCACGCATTCCTCGTCCTTGACCACGAATTTGCGGCGTCCATCCACCATGGCGGTGATGGCTTGGTGGGAGGTGTCCTCGCAGGCGATGTGGCAGCGACCGCATTTGATGCAAAGGTCCTGATCGATCTCGGCTTTCACCACATAATTCAGGTTGAGATATTGCCAGTCGGTGACATTGCCGATGGCGCGCCCGCGGAAATCATCGAGGCGCGCATAGCCCTTCGCGGCCATCCAGGTCGACAGACCCGAGATCATCTCCTCGACGATCTTGAACCCATAGGTCATGGCGGCGGTGCAGACCTGCACCGAGCCCGCCCCCATGGCGATGAATTCGGCGGCATCCCGCCAGGTGGTGATGCCGCCGATGGCCGAGAGTGGCAGGCCATGGGTTTCGGGATCGCGCGCGATCTCGGACAGCATGCTGAGCGCGATGGGTTTCACGGCCGGGCCGCAATAGCCGCCATGGGTGCCCTTGCCGTCGACATGCGGCGAGGGCGCCATGCGGTCGAGGTCGACCCCCATGATGGCGTTGATGGTGTTGATCAGCGACACGGCGTCGGCGCCGCCCTTCTTGGCGGCCCGCGCGGGATGGCGGATGTCGGCGATGTTGGGCGTCAGCTTCACGATGACGGGCATCCGGGTGGCGGCTTTGCACCAGCGCGCCACCATCTCGATATATTCGGGCACCTGCCCGACCGCCGAACCCATGCCGCGTTCCGACATGCCATGCGGGCAGCCGAAATTGAGCTCGATGCCGTCGGCCCCAGTTTCCTCCACGCGCGGCAGAATCGCCTTCCAGCTTTCCTCCGTGCACGGCACCATGAGCGACACCACCATGGCCCGGTCCGGCCATTCGCGCTTGACCTGCTTGATCTCCTGCAGGTTCAGCTCCAGCGGTCGGTCCGTGATCAGCTCGATGTTGTTGAAGCCCAGCAGGCGGCGGTCCGGCCCATGAATGGCGCCGTAGCGCGGACCCGAAACGTTGACGATCGGCGGATCCTCGCCGAGCGTCTTCCACACCACCCCGCCCCACCCCGCCTTGAAGGCGCGCACCACATTGGTGAGGCGGTCGGTCGGCGGTGCGGAGGCAAGCCAAAACGGGTTGGGCGAACGGATGCCTAGGAAATCGGTTCGAAGGTCGACCATGGCTCAGCGCTCCACTCTGGCGGCAACCGAGGCCGCAGTGCCCGCCACCATCCGCGCCGCGCCCGCGATCAGCCCCGGCGCAGCTTCGGCGTGATCCGTCGCGCCGGCCTGATCGCTGAACAACCGATCAATCGACAGGGCCGCTTGCTTGCCGTCCTCGACCGCACTGACGGTCAGGTCCTGACTGCCCGCCACGCAGTCGCCGCCCGCCCAGACGCCAGAAAGCGAGGTGCGGCGTTCCGCGTCGACCGCGATCCGGCCATCCACCAGGGCGAGGGTATGGTCGCCCAGGGGGGCGTCGACAAAGGTCTGGCCGATCGCCAGCAGCACCATATCGGCCGCCACGGTCAGCGGTTGGGGCACGCTGCCCGTGGCGTCATTGGGCGAGCGGTGTGCGAAGGTCGCGGCCGTGACGCGGCCATCCTGGGTCCGAAATCCCGTCGGCGACGCCCAATGCCGGATGGTCACGCCATTTTTCAGCGCGAGTTGCTGTTCGAACTGGCTCGCCTTCATGTGTTCCGGCCCGCGCCGGTAGAGGATCGTGACCTCCTCGGCGCCGAGCTTTTTGGATTGCACGGCGGCATCCACGGCCGTCATGCCCCCGCCCACCACCACGACCCGGCGCCCGACCGGGATCGCGGTCTTGTCGGGCGCCTGGCGCAGGGCCTCGATGAAGCCGACCGCATCCACCACATGCGCGGCCTCCTGCAGGCCTTGCAGCGCGTTGAAGCCCGCAAGCCCGAGGCCAAGAAACACCGCGTCATAGCCCTCCCGTAGGGTCGCGAGATCGAAATCGCGGCCGAGTGCCTGGCCGGACCGCACCTCGATACCCCCGATCGAAAGGATGAAACGGACCTCCGCCTGGGCGAAGTCGTCCACGGTCTTGTAGGCCGCAATGCCATATTCGTTGAGGCCGCCGAGCTTCGGCCGGGCGTCGAACAGCGTGACGGAATGCCCGAGTTGCGCGAGCCGATGCGCGCAGGAGAGGCCCGCCGGCCCCGCCCCCACGACCGCAACCCGTTTGCCTGACTCAGGCGACCGTGCGAAGGGCTGCTCGCCCGTTTGCATGATGACATCCGTGGCGTGCCGTTGCAGCAGGCCGATCTGCACCGGCTTGCCTTCGGCATGCTCGCGCACGCAGGCTTCCTCGCACAGCGTTTCGACCGGACAGACCCTGGCACACATGCCGCCCAGGATATTGGCCGAGAGGATGGTTTCGGCCGCCCCGATATCGTTGTCGGCCTGGATCTGCCGGATGAAGAGCGGAATGTCGATCTTGGTCGGGCAGGCGTTCTGGCAGGGGGCGTCATAGCAAAAATAGCAGCGCGCGGCCTCGACGAAAGCCTCGTGCCGCCTCAGCGGCGGCGTCATGTCGGCGAAGTTGCTGGCGATCTGCTCGTGGCTGAGGCGGCCAGCCGCGACGCCGTCATAGACCTGTTCCGGCATCAAAAACTCAGCTCCGACTTGACCATTCGGTCAGGTTTCCAGCGGGGGGCCAGGATGTCAAGGCGGGGTGCCACCTGTCGCCCGATCATGACCCTGCGACAGGCGGGCGGGTTGACGGCAGCCGGACAAAGCTTGACCTTCCACAAGTCCCGCCACTGCGGCGGCTCCCCGGAGCACCCTCTTGCGGCAAGCTGACCTTTGGCGCGGCTCGTGGCAGCAACGAACGCGCCTCGCCTCCGGGCTCGTGTTGTTTGTCTTTGCGGCGACCCATTTCCTCAACCACGCCCTCGGTCTCGTCAGCCTCGACGCGATGCAGGTTTTCGACGCCTGGCGCGTCACGATCATCCGCTCGGCGCTCGGGACGGCGGTGCTGCTCGGCGCGCTTCTGGCCCATGTTGGGCTGGCGATCTGGCGGATCATCCAGCGCCGGACCTTGAGGCTGCCGCTGTGGGAATGGACGCAGATCGTGCTCGGCTTCGCGATCCCGATCCTGCTGCTTCCGCATGTGGTCAACACGCGTATCGCGGCCAAACTGTTCGGTGTCTACGACATCTACCCCTACGAACTCGCGCGCATCTGGCCGAGCCTCTTCCTCAACCAGGGCGCCCTGCTTCTCATCGTCTGGGTGCACGGCTGCATGGGCCTACATTTCTGGCTGAGACAATCGGCCTGGTATCGCTCGGTTGCGCCCGTGCTCCTCGGATTGGCGGTTCTTCTCCCCTTTGCGGCACTCGCGGGGATCAGCGTCCAGGGACGTGCCGTCGCGGCATCGATCGCCAGCCCCGCGGCTTTGCATAACCTGAAGGATCTCACGCACTGGCCGGACGCGGGCGCGGCGGACATGCTCTCCCACTTGGGCGGCCGCACGCAACTGACCTATCTGCTGTTTCTGGCGGGGCTGCTGGCCCTTGTCGGGCTACGGCTGACGCAGGCGCGGCGCGCCCAGCACATTCCCATCACCTATTCGGGCGGCCCCACGGTGCGCGCCGAAGCCGGGCCTACCCTGCTCGAGATCAGCCGGCGCAACAATATCCCGCATATGTCGGCCTGCGGAGGGCGTGGCCGCTGTTCCACCTGCCGCGTCCTGGTGCTAAGCGGTGAGCTCGCGCCACCGTCCGAGGCAGAGGCCGCCACATTGACGGCGATCGGCGCAAGCCGCGGTATCCGCTTGGCCTGCCAGATCCGTCCGACCTCGGCCCTCACGATTCTCCCGCTCTTGAAGGCATCCGTGGAGCCGCAGCTCTCAGAGAGCGCCTCGATGGGGACCGAGCGTGAGTTCGCGGTGCTGTTCGTCGACCTGCGTGGCTTCACGGCCCTGACGGAAAGCCGGCTTCCCTTCGACGTGATTTACATCCTCAACCAGTTCTTCGGAACGGTCGGACAGCCGATCCAGGACTGCGGCGGTTGG
Organism: uncultured Lichenihabitans sp.; assembly: GCA_964245915.1. Classification (GTDB taxonomy): domain Bacteria; phylum Pseudomonadota; class Alphaproteobacteria; order Rhizobiales; family Beijerinckiaceae; genus Lichenihabitans. The sequence goes on from CAXTOT010000028.1 coordinate 56,554, forward strand.
ATCACCAATTACGCTGGTGATGGATGCATCGCGCTGTTTGGTCTCGAAGACGGAATCGAGCGAACCTGTCGTGCCGCCCTGGTGGCCTGCGCCGAGATCGACCGCGCGATGTCGACGTTGAACGATCGGATCGGCGGCGACATGCACCAGCCGCTGCGGATCGCCATGGGGCTGCACGCCGGGCTCCACGTGATGGGGCGCGTCGGCTTCGGGTCGAGCCAGGCCATGTCGGTCATCGGGCTCGCCATGAATGTCGCCAGCCGCCTCGAAACCATGGCTAAGGGCGCAGGAGTCCAACTGGCGGTTTCGCGCACCGTTGCGGACCACGGCGGACTCGATATCGGCGGACTTCGGGCTGAAGTGACTGACATGCGGGGCTTGAGCGCGCCGATCGAGGTCGTCTTCATCGAGGCCGCGCTGGGTCTCCTGGATCGGCTGGGCGAGTCGGCGCTCGCGGAGCCTGCAGCCGGCGGCAGTTCATGAGCTTGCCGCGTTTCCGGTGTGCAATCACGGCTGAGGGTAGCCCAACACCAGGACTATTTGCTGGCCCATGCGGAAGCCCGTATATCGTCGTCGACGATCCGCCCAAGATCGGCAATCTGAAACGTTTGTTCCCGGACAGCTACGCGGCCCAGGCGGCGACAGTCGGGTCGGGCTCCTGAAGGTCATCATCCATGCGGATCGGCGGTCAAGACTATCGGACCATCTGGCGTGAGCCGAACGGCGAGGTCAGGGTCATCGACCAAAAGGTCTTGCCCCATCGCTTCGTGGTGAAGACGCTGACCAATTTGGAGGCGGCCGCGAACGCCATCGCCGACATGACGGTGCGCGGTGCTCCCCTGATCGGTGCCACGGCGGCTTATGGCATGGCGCTGGCCATGGCGGCGGACACGGACGACATCATGCTGTCGACCGCCTTCGACGTGCTGATCGCAACCCGGCCGACCGCCGTGAACCTGCGGTGGGGCTTGGAGCGGATGCGTCAGCGGCTCGAACGCGTGCCGGAGAGCGACCGTGCTGAGGTGGCCTTCGCCGAAGCGGCGCTGGTGGCCGAAGACGACGTTGCGGTCTGTTCGGCGCTGGGTGACCACGGTCTGGAACTCATTCGCGGCCATCGGCGGCGCAATCCGGATCGTGCGGTCGAAATCCTGACCCACTGCAACGCCGGTTGGCTCGCCACGGTGGATTGGGGAACCGCATTGGCGCCCATTTACAAAGCCCACCGGGCCGGCATTCCGGTCCATGTCTGGGTGGACGAGACGCGACCGCGCAATCAGGGCGCCAGCCTCACCGCCTATGAGCTTGCCAACGAGGGCGTCCCGCACACGATCGTGGTCGACAATGTGGGCGGCCATCTGATGCAGCACGGGCGCGTCGACCTCTGCATCGTGGGCACCGACCGAACCACCCGGACAGGCGACGTCTGCAACAAGATCGGCACCTACCTCAAAGCCCTCGCGGCAAGCGACAACAAGGTGCCTTTCTATGTGGCGCTGCCCTCCTCGACGATCGACTGGCGGATGAGCGACGGCGTGGCCGAGATCCCCATCGAGGAACGCTCGCCGCTCGAGGTGACGCATATGAGTGGCGTAACGGCATCGGGAAACGTGGAAACCGTGCGCATCACGCCGGAAGGCAGCCCGGCGCTGAATTACGGGTTCGACGTCACGCCAGCTCGGCTGGTGACCGGGCTCATCACCGAATGCGGGGTGTGTTCGGCCTCCGAGGCGGGATTGCTTACGCTGTTTCCCAGACAGGAAGCGGCGTAGGGCGAGGCATTAGGACTCAAAGCCGCTGAGCTGCGACCTGTCTTGCTGGGGCACCTTGCGGCTATCCTATCGCGCCATCCTTCTCCCCTTGCGGGACCGTTGCGAAATTCGATGATCGTGATTCACTGTGTTT
>CAXTOT010000029.1:0-57449 GCA_964245915.1 uncultured Lichenihabitans sp.
AGGAGTGAATCAGCCCCGGTACTTCCATTCAAGGCCAGAGTTTTTCAACGGAATACGCGCATTGTGGCCGCTAGCCGACTGGCAGGTTCGGGACTTATCAAGGCGGTAAGCCGCCCTTCGAGCAGACTCTACGTGTCGGGGCTTCCAAGGAGGAGCGCTCCCGCGTGGTATGGAGTCGACAAGTATCCCGAGAAGCAACGGGCCAGATTTCGGACGCATAGGCTGCCCTGATGCGCCAAGCCGTCCTCGATCCGATATCGGCCGCCCGCACCCGAGGTGTGAACTGATTTTCAGCCCGGACGACCCGATGGGGGCCGATCAAAGCGGCTTCGCTAGCGTCGCCAATGAGCGGCAGGGACCTTCCTCGAGGAGGCTGTCGGCGGCTTTCCCGACCAAGGGTGGCAGATGGAAGTTACCGATCAGATGAATCGTCCGTTGATCATGTTGTTTTTCACTCAGTCGAGTGTGCCTTGGATCCTACGCGACGTTGAGATGGTCGCGCAGGAGCATGATTAATAAGAGGCGCTAATTTTGCAGCGGCTAACGTCCGTGGTCGGCGAGCAGGAAGAGGCATAACCCGAACGCCACGCGGTCGCGATAACGAAGGCGATCAGCGTCCCGCCTCTGTGACAATACACTTTTCTTGAGCTGGCCGACACCTCGTTTGCAGTCGGGTTGGCGTGCGGAAGCTATAGACAGCAGACTCTAGGCCGCTGGGGATCAATTGACGGCGTCAAGGCAACAAGCCGGAGCTGGGAAGACCGCGAGCGGGTCGTCGATGCGGTCACCTCGTGCCAGATGCGAGTCGCACTGAGCGACTGCGACCCCCTCGACTGTTTTGCGGCGCTCTTGCTTGTCATATCGGTTGGAGATGTCGATCGCGACGTCCGCTTGTCACGATCGTTGCTAGCCGACGATCGTCTCATTCTGAAGATCAGCGAAAAAAGCACTCTTTTCGCTGCCCAGATAGAGCCAGGGCTCGGCGCGCCGCTGCAGGCGTTCGAAGCGCGCGATATCGGCCTCGTCGCCGGCGAGAATGGAGCCGACCTCGTCGAGCCCTTGCAGAAGCGCCTCCCGCTGGTAAGGGTCGACGATGATCGGGAGCGTCTTGCCGGACGCCAGCACGAGACATGTTCCCAGAAGATCGACGGTCACCGGCGCAGCGACATTGGCCGCGTCCAGCAGCTCGGCGTAGCGCTCGCCGGTTTCGATGAGCGCCAGCACGCCGTTCTTGAAGCAGTTCGCAAAGAAGATCTCGCCGAAGCTTTGCGCGATTACGCAGCGGATGCCGAAGTCGCCCAGGGCCCAGACGGCCTGCTCCCGGCTCGAGCCGCAGCCGAAGTTCTGGCCCGCCACCAGGATGCGGGCATCGCGATAAGCGGGGCGATCCAGCACGAAGGGAGCGGCACCCGACCTCGCGACGCGCTGCTCGTGGAATAATTGCTCGCCCAAGCCCTTCTTGTTGGGCAGCAGCAGAAATCGAGCCGGAAAGATGACGTCCGTATCGATGTTGTCGCCTGCCAGGGGCGCGGCCACGCTGGAAAACGTGACGAAAGGCGTCATCGGCGATCCTCAAGCGTGCGCACGTCACAGAGGTGACCCGTGACAGCGGCCGCAGCCGCCATGGCCGGACTCATCAGGTGGGTCCGCGCACCCACGCCCTGCCGCCCCTCGAAGTTGCGATTGGAGGTCGAGGCGCAGCGTTCGCCCGGCAACAGACGGTCGTCGTTCATCCCGACGCAGAGCGAGCAGCCGGCGTGGCGCCACTCGAAACCGGCGTCGCGGAAGATGCGGTCGAGGCCCTCCTGCTCGGCGGCGAGCCGAACCGCGGCCGACCCGGGCACGACGATGGCCCTAACCCGATCGGCCACGCGCCGCCCCGTGACGACGGCGGCGGCGCTCCGCAGATCCTCGATCCGACCATTGGTGCAGGATCCGATGAACACCTTGTCGATGGCAAGGCCGGCCAGCGGCGTGCCGGGCGTCAGCGCCATATAGTCGAGGCTACGCTGCATCCGGGCGCGCCGGGACGGCTCGGTCACGTCGGCCGGGTCCGGCACGCGGCCGTTCACGGGGGCGCTTTCCTCGGGCGAGGTGCCCCAGGTGACAGTGGGTGTGAGCGCCGCGACGTCGATCCGCACCTCGCGGTCGAACACCGCGTCCGGGTCGCTGGCGAGGGTCCGCCAAAAGGCCACTGCGGCTGTCCAGGTCTCGTGCTTTGGGGCGAGCGGCCGGTTCTTGAGGAACGCAAAGGTCGTCTCGTCCGGCGCCACCATGCCGACGCGGCTACCGGCCTCAATCGCCATGTTGCAGAGCGTCATGCGCTGCTCCATCGACAGCGTCGGAATCAGCGAGCCAGCAAATTCCATCGCATAGCCGGAGCCCCCGGCGGCGCCGATGGTGGCGATCACGGACAGGATGACGTCCTTGACTTGCAGGCCGGACGGCAGCGCGCCGTCGAGCCACACGCGAAGCCGCTTCTGCTTGCGTTGGCGCAGCGTCTGGCTCGCGAAGACGCATTCGCATTCGCTCGACCCGATGCCGAAAGCGAGCGCCCCGAAGGCGCCATGCGTACAGGTGTGGCTGTCGCCGCAGACCAGGATGGCGCCGGGCAGCGTGAAGCCGAGTTCCGGTCCGATCACATGGACGATCCCATGCCTCCGATCACCGGTCGGCACATAGGGGATCGCGAAGCGCTCCGCGTTCTCGGCGAGCCGGGCCACTTGGCGGGCAGCGAGTCCCGAGGCGAGCGACAGCTCGCCCCGCTGCCGGGTGGACACCGCATGGTCCGCCACCGCGATATGGGCGTCCGGGCGCCGGAGCGAACGACCGGTGTCGCGGAGGCCCTCGAAGGCCTGGGGGCTCGACACCTCCTGCACCAGATGCCGATCGACGTAGAGAAGCGAGGTCCCATCGGCGTAGGTTTTTACGACATGGCGCGCCCACACCTTGTCATAGAGCGTCGCCGGTCCGCCGTTTGTCACCGTCATAGGGATCGCAAACCTATGCAAAGCTTCCTCGAAACAGGGGAGCTTAGGATCGCCCCCGACGGCCCACCAAGAGAAGGGGGAGCGCGATTACATTTAATATGCGCAGTTGCATGCGCATTCAACATCCATTTCCCGATACGAAGCGATCATCGCGTCGGTCTTCACCGTCGTTCGATGTCCCGCTTCAAAGTGGCTCCCCTATCCCCGTACCGTGTCCCTCCAGACGAGTTCGGTTGCGATCGGATGGTCAAGCTCGCTCGCGCCCTCCGTCGGCAGGTCGCCATCGATCCCGAGGGTGCGCAGGGTCGCTTCGACCATCGCGGCGAGGGGCTGGCGGACGGTGGTGAGCCGATACGGAATGCGGGCCGCTTCCGGAATACCGTCGAAGCCGACCATCATCACGTCCTCCGGGACCGCCTTGCCGAAGCTGAAGCGCAACTCGTCGATGGCGCCCATGGCCATTGCGTCGTTGATGCCGAAAATCGCGTCCGGCAGACGGTCGCCGACTTGCTCCATGAGTTGGCGGATGGCCGAGGCCCCGCCCGCATAGGTGGCATGGCCCGGAAGCGACAGGATATCGGCTCGGCGAATCCCGGCGTCGAGGAGCCGCTCGACGAAGCCGCGCATGCGATCCTGGCTTGTGGTTCCCTTGGGGTCGCCGGTGATGATCGCGAAGGTCCTCGCGTTGGCTGCGAGCAGGCGCTCGGCCAGCATGCGAGCGCCGCCCACGTTGTCGCAGCGCACGCTCGGGATATCGCTCATCGGGATGTAGCGGTTGAACAGTACCACGCGGATGCCGCGATCCTGACAGAAGCTGATCATCCGAGTCGAGAGCTGCGCCGAGGTGAGGATCAGCCCGTCGACCTGATAGCGCAGCACTTGGCGGATCGCGTCGTCTGTATTGCCCGTGGCAGGCAGCGTGAAGCTCAGCATCTGCCGGCCGCGGTCCTGAAGACGCTGGCTGAATTCCTTGAACACTTGCACGTAGAACGGATTATCGAGGTCGCCCAATACGATGGCTACGATGTTCGAGCGGTTCGTGGTCAGGCTGCTGGCGATGGAATTGGGCACGTAATTTAGCTTGTGCGCCGCCTCCAGCACCTTGTCGCGCGTTGCTGCCGCTATGCTGGTGCCGGGCGTAAAGGCCCGGGAGACGACGGATTGCGAGACACCCGCCAGCGCAGCAACGTCGAACGAGGTAACCCGGATCCCGTTTTTCTTTATCTCAGCCACAAGCCCGATCCAATCAAATGCCACACCGCCCCGAGCCGGCGGCACCCCAACGCGCCTATAGCACGCTCCGACCGCCATCGACGGGAAGCATGGTCCCGGTGACGAAGGAGGCGTCGACGCTCAGTAGAAAGGCGAGGGCCGTGGCGGTCTCATGCGGCGGGCCGACCTCCTCGATCGTGCCGGGCGCTTCGATGCCGGCGAAGGTCGCAAGGCCATCGATGCGGCCGTAAGCGCGGAGCGCCTGGGCGACGGCGCCATCGACTGCGGAATCGTCCCGCACGTCGCAACCTTCGGCGGCGAGACGCTGCACGGCGGCCAGGCCGCGCCCGCTCCCCGCACCCGTCACGACGATGACCTTGCCGTCGAACCGCCGCAGCATGGGCTTCAAACCTCGTTGCTGCGGAGCCAGTCGACGTAGGCCGTGACGCCTGCCTCGAAGGTCACGCGCGATCGCCACCCGAGGTCGCGGGCGGCCGCCTCGAGCAGCATCTCGCCCTGCTGGTCCGTGTCGTCGAGCAGACCGGGGCCGATCGCGAGGCGGGCCTCCGGCAGGTGGCGCTGCACCACGGCCGCGATGTCGGCGATCGACAGGACCTCGGTTCCGTTGACGTTGTAGGCCGGGCAGCGCAGCGACGGCGCCTCGAAGGCCGCGATCAGGGCGTCGGCCACATCCTCCACATGGACGAATTGCAGGCGCTGGTCCGCACCACGCGCCAGAGCGAAGGCGGGGCCACCCAGGCCGGACCGGATCATCGGGTGCAGGATCGTGTCGGTCCGGCGGCCAGGGCCGTAGACCCAGCCGATCCTGAGCGAGGCGGCGCTGACTCCGAAGCGTGCGACGAAGGTCTGCAGCGCCAAGTCGCCGGCGGCCTTGCTGGTGCCATACACGGTGGACGCCCGCAGCAGGTGGGTCTCGTCGATCGGGCTGGCGGCCCCCGTGTCGCCATAGGCGGAGACCGACGAGCAGCCGACGAAGCGGCGCAGGCCGAGCCGCCGGGTGAGGTCGAGGAGTTGCACCGTGCCGCGGATGTTGATGTCCAGCACTTCGGCCGGATTGTCCTGCGCCAGCATCGGCCCGGAGATGCCGCCGCAATGGATGATGCCATCGCAGCGAGTGAGCAGCGGCGCAAGCGTGAGCACGTCGCGCGCATCCGCCTGGACGTAGGCGAAGGCCACGCCGGGCGGGGGTGGCGCGAGATCGGTCCCGATCACGCCCCGGCCGCGCGCGGCGAGCCGGCGCGCCACGACGCGGCCGATGAAGCCGGCCGCCCCTGTGACGAGCACGGCGCTCTGGTCGGACGGGAGGGTCATGTCAGACGATGTCGGTTTCTTCGCGGCCGCGGGCGAATTGCGACACCGTGACGGCCAGGACCAGGGCACCGCCGTTGAAGACGTTGGTGACCCAAAGCGGGATGCCCAGCATGGTGAGACCGGTAATGCCGGTTGCCAGGAAGTAGACCGCGACCACCGCACCCCAGGGATTGAAACGGCCCGGCATGATGGCGGTGGCCCCGAGATAAGCGGCGGCGAAGGCGGGCAGCAGGAAGTTCAGCCCGGAGAAAGGATCGGCCGCGCCGAGCAGGCCCGCATAGACAATCCCCGCCATTGCAGCCAGGACGCCGGAGGCGACGAGGCAACCCGTGCGCACGCGGTCGACATCGATGCCCGACAGTCGCGCCACCTCGCGGCCGCGCCCCACGAACAGCATGCGACGCCCAAGCGGGGTGTGTTCGAAGATCAGCCAGATCAGCGTGGCGACGATCAGCACATAGTAGAACGAATAGGAAATGCCGAACAACCGGCCGCGACCGACCCAGGCGATCAGCGCCGGCGAGATGCCGCCGATCGTCGACGAATTGGTGATCCACTGGACGAGGCCCGTTATGATCGACGTGGTGCCGAGCGTCACGACAAGCGAGGGAATGCGGACGTAGACGATGAAGAAGGCGTTGGCCAGGCCGACCAGGACGCCGACGGCGAGGGCGATGGGCAGCACGAACGCGACGGGGATGTGATAGATCGCGTTCAGCACCCCGATCGTCACCGCCGACAGCGTGAGGGTCGCCCCGACTGATAGGTCGTAGTCGCCCGCGGTGAGCGGGATGATGAGGGCCAGGGCCAGGATCGCGCCGGGCGCCTGCGTGGCGAACAGGATCGAGAAATTGGCCCAGCTCAGGAAGATGCCGGGCAGCAACAGCCCGAAGATCGCGATGATGAGCAGCCAGACGCCGATCAGGGCGAAGCGCTCGACCAGGCGGCCGAGGTGGATCCGGCGGGCGGGCGAGGAGACCTCAGTGGAGGTCAAGACTTGGTGGGCCATAGCATCGCTCCGCGATATGTTCCTTGCTGATCTGGTCGCCCGTGAGTTCGTGCGCCACCCGCCCGCGCACGAAGATGAGCACTCGGTGGCAGAGCTCGGCCAATTGCTCGAAATCCGAACTGGCGCAGACCACGCTCGTCCCGCCGGCCGCGGTCTCGCGGATGATCCGGAAGAGCTGCTGCCGGGTGCCGACGTCGACGCCCTGGGTCGGCTCGTCGAGGAGCAGGAGCTTGGGCTCCCTGATCAGCCATTTCGCCAGCAGCACCTTCTGGGCGTTGCCCCCGCTGAGCGCGCCGAGGCGCAGCCCGGGATTGTTGGGCCTGATCTCGAAGGTTGTGGAGAGTTCCGCCGCGCGGCGGGTCATGGCGCCCCGGCGCAGCCCCCCTGCCCCCATGAAGCGTCCGAGGTCCAGCACCAGCATGTTCTCGGCCACGGCGAGGCTGCCGACGCCGCTCGCCTTGGGCCGGTCGGCTGGTAGCAGCGCCATGTTGCGCGCGACGGAGGCCTTCGGGGTCGTCCGGCCGAGATCGATCCGCTCGCCGTCGAGGTCGAGCGTTCCGCTCGAAGCGGCGGAGGCTCCAAACAGGAGATAGGGGACACGCTCGTAGCCCGAGCCGATCAGCCCGGTCAGGCCGACGATCTCACCCTCGTGTAGGTCCATCAGCGGCAGCGTCAGGCCCGGCTCCGCCAGCGACCGGACGGAGGCGCGAACGGCGCGGGCCGGCGCAGCGGGCGGCGTCGCGGCAGCGTGCGACAGGCGGCGGCCGACGATGCCTTCCACGAAGTCGTCGTGCGAGGCGGAGCGTGTGTCGAAGGTCGCGCTGACCGCGCCATCGCGCAGGATCGTGGCCCGGCCGGTGATCTCCCGCACCTCGTCGATGTCGTGCGAGATGAAGATGACGCTCGTGCCGTGCGACACGACCTGCCGCACCAGACTGAAGAGGCGGTCGACGCCCTCCCTGGGCAGGAAGGGGGTGGGCTCGTCGAGCACGAGGATGCCGCCGCCCGATGCGTCGTCACCCTGGCGCAGATCGTCGGAGGCCCGAACAATGGCAAGCAGCGCACGGTCGACCTGCGACAGCGAACCGGCGCGGGCGCGCAGATCCATGTCGATGCCGAACCGGTCGAGGGCGGCCCGGGCGGCCCTCCGCTCAAAACCCCAGTCGATCATCGCGCGGCGTGCCGTGATCGACGCCACGCGCAGGTTTTCCAGCACGGACAGCGTCGGCACGAGGCCGAGGTTCTGGTGCACGAAGGCGATGCGGAAATCGCGGAACCGTCCCGCCCGCATCGGCAGTTCCAGGGCGCGACCGAAGACATGGATCTGGCCGCCCGGATCCGGCGCGTGGAACCCGGACAGGATCTTTACGAAGGTCGACTTGCCCGAGCCGTTCTGGCCGAGCAGGCCGTGCACTTCCCCGGGGCGCACGTCGAAGCTGATCCCCTTCAGCGCCCGCGCGCCACCGAACGTCTTGGCGATTTTGGACACCAGCAGGGCGGGGGGCACGTCGTCGACGGCCCCGAGGACCCTTCCGCCAACCGCCGACGCCCCTGCCCCGCTCATCTCAGTTCATCTTCCAGGTCTGGTTGAAGCCCTTCACATAGGCATCGCCATACCCTGCGTTCGGGCCGGCGGGAATGCCGGCGGTCGCGACGTTCGAGTCGTCGAAGATGAGGTAGGGGACGCCGATGTCCTTGGGCATGGGCATGCCGGCGAGCTTGCGCATGTAGCCGTCGATCGTCGCGCGGGCGATCCAGTCGAGGCTTTCGCCGATGTCCATCTCGACCTTGCCGTCGCGGATGAAGTCGAGCACGAAAGGGGTGCCGTTCGAGGTCGCGATCTTCACCGTGTCCTCCTTGCCGCTGAGGCCGACGGCCGGCACCACGAACTGGCTCATGCTGTCGTAGATCGGGATGACGTAGTTGACGCTGGGGTTGGCGATCAGGGCCGACTGCACGGCCGGCTGGATCTTGGTCCCCCATTCCGTGATGCCGGCGTTGATCTCCTGCACGATGGTGCACTTGGGGCAGTTCTTGGCGAAGGCGTCATGAATTCCCTGCACCAGCGGAGCGGTCGGGGGAACCTCGTCGGTCTTGACGATCACGGCGTGGGCGTCGCCCTTGGTCTTGTAGATCATCCAGTCCCCGAGGATGACGCCCTGGCCGTAGAAGCTGACCGGCAGGTCGCCGGCGAGCAGCGGGCTGGCCGGCTGGGACGGATCGTAGAAATGAGACGTGAACACCTTGACGCCGGCGTCCTTGGCGGCGGCGAGTTGCGGCTCCACCACGGCCGGATTAACGCCCGAGATCAGGTCCACGATGTCGATCTTCTTGCTGATCGCAAATTCGATCCCCTGCACCCACTGGCTCGGCTGGCCCTGGTTCTCCCATTCGCGAGCGTCGAGGCCGATCTCCTTGCCGACCGCGATCTCGCGCGTGATGATCCCCTTGAGGAACTGGTTCGAACTGGTGTTCGGGATTGACAGCATCGACTTGCCCTTGGCGATCGCTTTGATGTCGAACGCCTCACCGGCCGACGTGTACACGGGCGCCTTGCGATGCGCCTCGATCACCTCTGTCGCACGGGCGAGGCCGTCGCTGGCCGCATCGGCATGGGCCTGCCCCGCGAGCATCAGCAGAGAGAGCGAAAGCGCTCCCTGCAGCATCCGCGACGTCGTCCTGATCTTCGCCATCCGAACCCTCCTCCGCCACTCCGCCGATCGGCGTTGCAAGCATGCGCATGCATAGAATGCAGCAGTAGCGGCTTGACTGTCAATTGACGTTCAGAATCTTCTCAAGAAGCGATCTTGAGGATCGCCTCTGAAGCAAGTTTCATCAATATCAGACTGGTTAGAGCAAAGTGCCTAGTAAATGGACGCTAATGCTTGCACCTGTCTGAAACTTGACAGGCTCGCAACGGGTGCAGCATAAATGCATGCGTAGTCTGTCAAGCCGATGGAGCGTCCCATGGCTGCCGCCTTCGAAGTGGGCCTGTTCCTTCCCAGCACCCGGGGCGGCACCATCATCACGGACGCCAATCCACCCGAAGTCGAGCCCACATGGGACTTGAATCAGTATGTCACCCGCATGGCCGAGGAGGCGGGCCTCGATTTCGTCTTTTCCCAGGTCAAGTGGCGGGGCTTCGGCGGCCCGTCGCAGCACTGGGACGCGGCCTTCGAATCCCTAACCCTGATGGCCGGTCTGGCCGCCGTCACCAAGCGGATCAAGCTCTTCGCCTCGGTGGCGATCCGCACCATCAACCCGGCCGTCGTGGCCAAGATGGCCGCCACCATCGACGCGATCTCAAGCGGACGCTTTGGCCTCAACATCGTGGCAGGCTGGAACAAGTACGAATATGCCCAGATGGGCCTGTGGAGCGACGACGACTATTATCTGAACCGCTACGAGTACGCGCAGGAATACCTGTCCATCTTGAAGGCGCTGTGGACGCAGGATCGCGTCACCTTCAAGGGCAAGTTCTTCGACATCGACGATTGCACGTCCTGGCCGAAACCGAGCCGGCCGCTGCCCATCATCTGCGCCGGGCAGTCGGACGGGGCACTCGACTTCGTGGCGCGCGAGTCGGACTTCGGCTTCGTAGGGCGGATGAACGACACGGCCGAGCAACTCGGCACCTTGGCGCAGCGCCTCGCAACCCTATCGGCCGCTCACCAGCGCTCGGTCGGCGCCTATACGCTGCTCAATGTGATCGCCGAAGACACGACGGCGGCCGCCGAAGCCAAGAAAGCCTATTTCCTGGAGCGGCGCGACGACACCGCCATCAAGGAATTCCTCCGCATCTCCGGCCTCGATGCCAACCGCGCCGACTACGCCGCACTGGACCCGACCACCGTCACCTTCATGTCGGTTCCGTATATCGCGGCCTCCTACGACGTGGTGGCGGCGCATCTCGACCAGCTGGCCGAGAACGGCATCCGGGGCGTGGCCGTGACCATGCCGGACTTCGAGAATGACGCTCCGACATTCATCGAGAACGTCGTTCCGCGGATGAAGTCGCGCGCGACTGCCTGACGGATCGTCGGCACGCGGCGCTAAAACGACTAGGGAAGAAATGCATGTTTCGATATCTGAAGTGTGGCCAGGGCGCGGATGCGGCGGCCATGGCGGACGGCAAGGTGCGGGCGACGGTCGAGGGATTCCTGGCCGAGAGGACGTGATGGGTGGGATCGTCTTCCTCGCGAGCGACGCCTCCGCCCTGATGACGGGCGCCGCGCTGATGCTCGACGCGGGCTGGACGACCTCGAAATGATGGCGCCGGCGGACCCTCGAAAGGAGCCTTCGATGCGGATCGACGCCGCCCTGCTGCGCCAGACCGGGCTAGCGCACCCCTACCGTGTTACGAAGCCGCTCGAAGTGAAGACGGTGGACCTGGCCGCTCCCGATCGGGGCGAAGTGCTGGTGCGCATCAAGGCGGCCGGGCTCTGTCACTCCGACCTGTCAGTGATCGACGGCAGTCGCCCCCGGCCGATGCCGATGGTGCTGGGCCACGAGGCCGCCGGCATCGTGACTGCGTTGGGGGCAGACGTGAACGATCTCGCTGTGGGCGACCACGTGGTGCTCGTTTTTGTGCCGAGCTGCGGGCGATGCCTGCACTGCGCCACGGGGCGGCCGGCGCTCTGCGAACCCGGCGCGGCGGCCAACGGCGCCGGCACCCTGCTCGGGGGCGAGCGGCGCCTGTCGATCGCGTGTGAACCCGTGAACCACCACATCGGCGTGTCGGCCTTTGCGGACCATGCCGTGGTGGCGCGCGAATCCTGCGTGAAGATCGATCCGTCAATCGACTTCGCGCATGCGGCGCTGTTCGGCTGCGCGGTGCTGACCGGCGTCGGCGCCGTGGTCAATACGGCTATGGTTCCGGCCGGCGCCTCGGTGGCGGTGGCGGGTCTCGGCGGCGTGGGGCTGAGTGCCATCCTCGGCGCGCTTGCCTGCGGCGCCCGGCAGGTGATCGCGGTCGACCTATCGGACGAGAAGCTTGCCTTCGCCCGCAGCCTCGGCGCGACCCATGCGGTAAATGCCGGCGACCCCGAGGCCGTCGCCACCATCAAGGCCCTATCGGGTGGCGGCGTCGATTTTTTCTTCGAAATGGCGGGGTTCGTTGCGGCACTGGAACTCGCCTATGCTGCGACGACGCGCGGCGGCACGACGGTGACGGCCGGCCTGCCCCATCCGGACCGGATGCTGTCGATCCAGGCGGTCAGCCTGGTGGCCGAGGAGAGAACGCTGAAGGGATCCTATATCGGCTCCTGCGTGCCCCGCCGCGACCTGCCGCGCTACGTCGCGCTGTTCCAGGCCGGCCGCCTCCCCGTCGACCGCCTGCTCACCCACTGCCTGCGGCTCGACGAGATCAACGAGGCTTTCGACCGGCTGCACGACGGCCACGCGATCCGGCAGGTGGTGCTGTTCGATTGAGCCGGTCGGCGGCCGGGCGGCGTGAAGCGCGCTCCTCACCGGGCCGGCAGAGGCTCAGTGATACTCCTCGCCACCCGACACGTTCATGGCCTCGGTCGTGATGTAGCCGGCCGCATCCGAGCACAGGAAGGCGGCGGCCGCCGCCGTGTCGTCGGGTCGGCCCACCACCGCCGAGCGGGATGCGGGCGCGCATGTCGGCCAGTTAGACGTTGACGCTTTGGCCCCGCGCCTTGGGCACGAAGTCGTTCTGCCAGGCGCCGAGGCCGGTGGTCACGTGGTTGGGGCAGATCGCATTGACCGTGATGGCGTGCGGGCCAAGTTCCAGCGCGGCCGCCCGCGTGAAGCCCACGACGCCGTGCTTGAAGGCGACATAGGCCGTGGCGAGCGCGAAGCCCGACTTGCCGGCCTGCGAGGCGATGCTGATGATGCCGCCGCCGCCGCCGCCTCGACGCCGGGCTTCAGATTGAACATGACGAAGATACTGGTCATTGATGGCGGTGCCTCACGAAGAGTTGCATGCGCATTCTTGCCTGAGAACACATCGTACAAAGCGCTGTCAAGCCGAATTGATGAATTCGCAACCATCCGTTGACAGCGCTACAGAACCGTGTCTGCCTAGGCGCCGATCGGCGTAGCAATGCTCGACCGGAGGCCTGCGCATGACGTGTCTTGGAGCGTGTCTTAGGGCTGGAGCCGCGGGGTGAGCGGTCAGAAGGACGACGTCGTCATCGTCGGCGCGGGCGCGAGCGGCGCCGCTGTCGCCTGGCGCCTAGCCCGGGCCGGATTGCGCGTCACCTGCCTCGAACAGGGCGACTGGGTCTCCTACGCCGACGTGCCGAGCCTGCATACCGACTGGGAGATCGCGCGCCAGACCACCCACCATCCCAACCCGAACATCCGCCGCGCGCCCGTCGACTATCCGATCGACGAGAGCGAGGCCGCCATCAAGCCGCTGCTCTACAATGCGGTCGGCGGCTCCACCATCCTGTGGGGCGCGCATTTCCCGCGCTTCCGCCCGTCCGATTTCAAGGTGAGAACCCTCGATGGGGTAGCCGACGACTGGCCGATCGCCTACGAGGAGCTGGCCCCCTATTACGAGGAGAACGACCGGATCTTCGGCGTCTCCGGCCTCAATGGCGACCCCGGCAACCCGCCGCGCGAGCCGCGGCCCATGCCGCCGATCAGCGCCTTTCGCGGGGCGGACCGTGTGGCGGCCGCCTTCGACCGACTCGGCTGGCACTGGTGGGTGTCGGACGTCGCCATCAACTCCCGGCCTTACGGCGAGGGCCGGGGCGCCTGCAACAATTGCGGCCCGTGCGATGTCGGCTGCCCCGTCAAGGCTCGCGCCAGCGCGGACATCACCTACTGGCCGCTGGCGCTCGCAGCCGGCGCCAAGCTCATCACCAAGGCCCGCGTCTTCGAGGTAGAAACCGACCGGCTCGGCCGCGCCACCGGCGTCGCCTACTACGATGCGAGCGGGCAGGCCCGACGGCACCGCGCTGGCGTGGTCGTCCTGGCCGCGAACGGGCTCGGGACCGCGCGGCTGCTGCATCTCAGCCGGACCGGTGCCGCGCCGGAGGGCATCGCCAACCGGTCCGGCCTCGTCGGCCGCAATCTGATGCACCATCCCACGGGCATGGTCACCGGCCTCTTCGATGAGCCGCTCGACAGCTACAAGGGGCCGTTCGCGACCTCCATCAAGAGCCAGCATTTCTACGAGACGGACCTGTCGCGCGGCTTCGTGCGGGGTTACCAGATGCAGCTCGTCCGCGGCTCGGGCCCGGTCGGCACCGCCGTCGGCGGCTACCAGAAGCGGCTGCCCTGGGGGGCCGGCCACCACGCGGCGTTCCAGCGTGTCTTCAATCACGCCGCCAGCCTGACCGTCACCACCGAGGACCTGCCGCGGCCCGAGAACCGCGTCGTCCTGTCGAACACGCTGAAGGACGCCTGGGGCATCCCGGCCCCGAAGATGATCTACAGCCTCGACCAGAACACCAAGGACATGATCCGCCACGGCATCGGCAGCGCCACGCTGGCCTTCAAGGAGGCCGGCGCCCGCGAGGTCGTGTCCGAGGACCTCGTCATCTACGCCGGTTTCCACCTGCTGGGCACCGCCAGGATGGGCCTCGATCCCGAGACCAGCGTGGTCGACAAGCACTGCCGCGCCCACGACGTCAGGAACCTGATGGTGGTGGACGGCTCGGTCTTCGTCACCGCGGCGGCCCTCAACCCCACGCCGACCATCCAGGCCATCGCGCTCCACGCGGCCGATGCCCTGCTGGCGGACCGACGCGCCGTCGGGGTCGCCGCATGAACCCGCAGTCGTTGCACCACCGCATCCTTTCGGCCGCGCTGGACGTGCTCCTGCCGGGCGACGCGCGGTTTCCGGCCGCCTCCGCCGTGGCGCTCGCCACGCGGCTGCTCGACCACCCCGCCCTCGCCGGGCCTACGATTGCCGCAGCCGAGCGGCTGGACGACGATTTCGCCGATCGGGACCCCGCGGCGCGCATCGAGGCCGTCGCGCAGCTGGAAGAGGATGCGCCCGCCCTGTTCGGCCGCTTCGTCATCGCAGCCTACAGCGGCTACTACTCGACGCCGGCCGTGCTCGAAGCCGTGCAGCTGGCCACGGGCTACGCGGCGCGCCCACCGCAGCCGGAGGGTTATGCCCTCCCTCCCTTCGACGCCCGGACGCTCGCCGTCCCGGCCTCCCGCCCTCCAAGCTACCGCCCCACGCCCAACCGGAGTTAGTCGCATGCCGTTACGCCACGCGGGCAAGTCCGTCTGATCACCGGAGGCGCCAGCGGGACCAGCCTCGGCATCGCCCAACGCTTCCTCGCAGACGGCGCAAGGGTCGCAATCCTCGATCTGCAGGCACCGCTCGAGCGGCTCGACGCCGCGCCCGACAGGCTGCTCGTACTCACCGGGGACGCCAATGACGAGTCAAGCGTGCAGCGCGCTGTCGACGCGACCGTGGCGGCGTTCGGCGGCGTCGATATCTCGGTGAACAACGCCGGCGTGATCGGCGTCAGCCGGTCGCCGGCATGACGGTCGCCGAATGGCGGCGCGTGGTCGACACCAACATCCACAGCGTGTTCCTCGGGGCCCGCGCGGCTTCCCGCCAGATGGTGGCCCAGGGCCGCGGCGGCAATATCGTCAATGCCTCTTCGGGCGCAGGCCGCGAGGGCGTGCCCAACCTCGCCCACGACTGCGCCTCGAAGGCGGCCACCAACAGGCTGACCCAGGCGATGTCGGTCGAACTCGCCCCGCGTCGCATCCGCGTGAACGCCTACGCGCCCGGCCACATCGAGACGCCATTCTGGGATGGGATCTCGGAGGGTTTCGTTCGTGTGACGGGAAAGACCCCGGGGCAAGTCGTGGCGGATTTCGCGGCGAGCGTGCCGTGGGGCCGGTTCGGTACGCCGGCCGAAGTGGCCGCGACGGTATCCTGGCTGGCCCGCGAGGACACGGACTACATCAGCGGCCAGACCATCGCCATGAACGGTGCGGAGAGCCCGAGCTGACGAGTCCGGCAACCCTGATGACTGCGCATGCATTATTACGTCTTTGTCGCCCATCCAGCGGGCAGCATCGTCCAAATAGAGGTGAATTTTTCGGCTTGCTGACAGTGGGGTGTAGTGACAATCTTTGCATACGCTTGCACAAGCGGTCGGAGAGGCGTCGCGATGGTGGGCAGCCGCGAAGGTTCGGTCGGTGAGCGAGGGGGCGCGGCTTGACGATGCCGTTGAGCGCGGCGCGCCCCCTGGCGTCCTACGCCGATGCGGAGGAGGTTGGACGCACCTTGCCGTCAGGCTTGATCGACTCCGCCGCGCCGGTTCTCGAGGCGTCCGGCCTCACCGTCGCCTATGGAACCGCGCCGCCGATCGTATCCGGCTTCGATCTAACAATCCGCCGCGGCGAATTCGTGGGACTTCTCGGGGATAGCGGCTGCGGCAAGTCCACGGCCGCCTATGCGCTGCTCGGCCTCGCCCGGCCGCCGGGTCGCATCGTCGGCGGCAGCGTTGGGTTCAAGGGCGAGAACCTGCTTGCCATGTCCGCCGGCCGGCAGCGCGACATCCGCGGCAAGCACATCGGCCTCATCGTCCAGAACCCGCGCGGAGCGCTGAACCCCATGCTGCGGGTCGGCCGGCAGATTGGCAACGTCTGGCGCGCCCACAACGCCGGGTCGTCCCGCCAAGCCGAAGACCATGCCGTCGAGATGCTGAAGCTCGTCGGCATCAACGACCCCAGGCGACGCACCGAAGCCTATGCGCACGAGCTTTCGGGCGGCATGGCGCAACGGGTGCTGATCGCTATCGCGCTGAGTTCCTCGCCCGAACTGCTTATTGCGGACGAGCCGACGAGCGGCCTCGACGTCACAATCCAGGCGCAGCTGCTGGACCAGATGTGGCACTCGACCCGCCGCACCCATTCGTCCGTGCTGCTGATCACGCAGGAGACCGGGATCGTCGCCAACTATTGCGACCGCGTGCTGGTGATGCGCGACGGTCGCATCGTCGAGGACGTGACGGCGGCGGCATACCGGCGCGCCCCGGCGCGCTCGGCCTTGGGCGCGACCAACGCGACGCGCCCGATCGCGCCGCGGGCCGACACGGCTGCCGCCGCCCCGGTCGTCTCCGTCGACGGACTGAGCCGGTTCTTCCCGGTCCCCGGTGGAACCAAGCGGGTGCAGGCGGTCAGTGACGTCTCCTTCGACATCGCGAGCGGCGAGACGCTGGGGCTCGTCGGCGAAAGCGGCTCCGGGAAGACGACGGTCGGCCGCTGCATGCTGCGGCTGATCGAACCCAGCAACGGACGCGTGCTCTATCGCGGCGCGCCGCTCGAAGCGCTCGGCAAGGGCGACTTGCGGCGCATCCGTTCGAAACTGCACATCGTGCTGCAGGACCCCTACGACAGCCTCGATCCGCGCTGGACGATCCGGCAGGTGCTCGGCGAACCGCTCAAGCTTCACACGGACCTGCCGCGGGCCGGTCTTAACAAGCGCATCGACGAGCTCCTGGCGCTGGTCGACCTGCCCGCGCATGTCGCGAGCCTGCGGCCGCGGGATCTTGGCTCGGGAGCACTCCAGCGCATCAACATCGCCCGCGCCCTTGCCTGTTCGCCGGAATTCATCGTGCTCGACGAGCCGACCTCGGTGCTGGCGCCCGCCGCGCGCACCAGCCTCGTCGACCTGCTGCTGCGGCTGCAAGCCGAACTCGGCGTCTCGTTCCTGTTCATCTCGCACGACCTCACGACGGTCAGCCAGATCTGCCACCGCATCGCCGTCATGTACCTGAGCCAGGTGGTGGAGGTCGGCACCGTCGAGCAGGTATTCCGCAATCCGCGCCATCCTTACACGCGCGCCCTGCTCGAATCCCACCTTGATCCGCATCCCGAGGAGCGACGGGTCGACCGGCCGGTGCAGGAGCGGCTGGCCGGCGAAATCCCAAGCCCCATCGACCTGCCCAAGGGCTGCTACCTCCAGAGCCGCTGTCCGCATGCCGTCGAACGCTGCTCCACCGAACCACAGTACCTCGTGAGGGCGCCGGACGGCCGCATGCTGCGCTGTTGGCGCGCGCTCGCGGGCGACCTCGACGCCATGGACATCACGGCGGTCCACAATGGCTGACGCGGCCGCCGATTTCATCGTGATCGGGGCCGGTAGCGCCGGCTGTCTTCTTGCGAACCGCCTGTCGGCCGATCCCGCGACCAAGGTCGTGCTGCTGGAGGCCGGCGGACGGGACAGCAACCCGCTGACCCGCGTGCCGTTGCTGGCCGGCCTGATCTATTACCTGAAGTCGATCAACTGGGGTTATCGCACCGAGGCCGATCCCGGCCTCAACGGCCGGTCGCTGGTCTGGCCGCGCGGCAAGGTGCTGGGCGGCTCGTCCACCATCAACGGCATGATGTACATGCGCGGCCATCGTCGCGACTACGACGAGTGGCGTCAGCGGGGCCTGACCGGCTGGGCCTATGCCGACGTGCTGCCCTATTTCAAGGCTTTCGAACGCAACCTCTCGCATCCCGGCGACGATTTCTATCACGGCCGGATCGGCGAATTGACGACAGAGAAAGCCGTCGGCGCGAACCCGCTGTACCGGGCGTGGCTCGACGCGGCGGCAGCGGCCGGCTTTCCCCTGACAGACGATCACAACGGCCGCGAGCAGGAAGGCCTCGGCTTCTACGATTTCAATATCGATCGGGGCCGCCGGGTGACGTCGGCGACCGCCTTCCTGACGCCGGTTGCCCACCGTCCCAACCTCGAGATCGTGACCGGCGCCCATGTGACGGGGCTCGTCATCGAGAACGGCCGCTGCACCGGCGTCGCCTACCGGCGCGGCAACGAAACCCGAGTGGTGAGAGCGAAACGCGAGGTGGCGCTCTGCGGGGGCGCCATCAATTCCCCCGCCCTGCTGCAGCAATCGGGCATCGGCGATGCCACCCTGTTGCGGAGCCTCGGCATTCCCGTGGTGCGCGACGCGCCCGAGGTCGGGCGCAATCTCCAGGACCACCTGGGCGTCTACCTGCACGGGCAATGTCTGCAGCCGATCACGCTCTATCGCGTGTTCCGTCCCGACGTCGCGGTGTGGACCATCGCCCAGGCGCTGCTGTTCGGCACGGGGGTCGGCGCCGCGGCGCCGCTGGAGGCGGGTGGGTTCCTCCGCACCCGGCCCGACCTCGACATCCCGGACATCCACATCACCTTCATCCCCGGCCTGTCGCTGGCCACGACGCGGGCAGGCCAGCGGGAGCACGGGTTTCTCACGAGCTTCTACCTGCTGCGGCCCAAGAGCCGCGGCCACCTTGCGATCCGATCGCCCGATCCGGCCGACCACCCCGCCATCGTCCCCGGCTACCTCTCCCACCCCGACGACATCGCGGCGACGCGCGACGGCGTCCGCCTCGTCCGCCGCATCGTCGGGCAGGCGCCGCTCGGCCCCTACCGAGGCCGGGAGATCGCGCCGGGTTCCTCCGTGACGGACGACGCAGCCATCGACAGTTGGATCCGCGACACGTCAGGCACGACTTTTCATCCGGTCGGCACCTGCCGGATGGGCACCGATGACGCTGCGGTCGTCGACGAGACCCTGCGGGTGCGCGGCATCGCCGGCCTGCGGGTCGTCGACGCCTCGGTGATGCCGACCATGATCGGCGGCAACACCAGCATCCCCACCATGATGATCGCGGAGAAGGCCGCCGACATGATGCTCGGCCGGCTACCCCGCGCTCGCGCCGAAGAACCGGCGGCCCCTGATCGCGCGCGCGGGCAAACCATCGCCGCGTGACGACGGCAGCCGCCGTTTCGACCAAGACCGTTTTCGCTCTGGAGGGTTCCACCATGCTGTCGTCTTCACGCCGGGCCGCTCGAACGTTGCTGATCGGGCTGGGATCGCTGTCCTGCCTCGCCGCCGCCGCATCGGGCGCCGCGCGCGCCGCGGACCTTCTCCTGCTTGCCGAGGACGTGCCCTCCGGGCTCGATCCGGACGGGCCGTCCATCGCCCTGCCGACGACGCAGGAGGGCATGGTGCAGATGCTCGAGCCGCTCATCGACTACGCGCCCAAGGGCACGAACGACAGCGGCTACGTGCTGCCGGACTTCTCGAAGCCGCGGGGGCGCCTCCTCGAGAGCTGGGACTACGACCCGAAGGCGCTGACCTGGACCCTGCATCTGCGCAAGGGCGTGAAGAGCTGCGCCGGCAACGAGTTCACCGCCGACGACATGATCTACACCTATGCCCGCGCGCTCTCGACGAGCGGCGCGGTGCCGAACGCCTGGTTCCTGCTCAACATGGGCTCGATCAAGGGCTTCACCAACGACGTGTTCAGCACCGACAAGACCGTCGCCGACGCCGCCAAAAAGCTCGGCGATGGCATCAAGAAGATCGACGACTACACGGTCGTGGTGCAGCAGACCGAGGTCAACCCGCTGTATTTCGTCAATATGGCGGTCACGATCTCGCAGGGCGTCTTCGACAGCAAGGAAATGACGAAGCATGCCACCGACGCCGACCCGTGGTCGCACGACTACGCCAACAACGTGAATCTCCCCTCGTTCGGCGCCTATTGCCTCGAACGCTGGGTCAAGGACAGCCAGATCAGCTACCGCGCCAATCCCGACTACTACCGTGGCAAGGCAGTCTACGATCACGTCGTGGTCAAGAAGGTGCCGGAGGCGGCCAATCGGCTGGTCACGCTGCGCACCGGTCAGGCGCAGATGGTCCAGGGCCTCAATGCCCACCAGTACGACAGCCTGAAGGGCGCGAAGGGCGTCAAGGTCGAGGGCGTCCTTGGCAACGAAGGGCTCTTCATCGTCATGAACTTCAAGACCAAGCCCTTCGACAACATCAAGCTCCGGCAGGCCATCGCCTATGCGATCCCCTACGACCGCATCGTCCAGGTCGGCTATTCCGGACAGGCCAAGCAGTGGGAAGGCGTGATCCCCTCCTCCTACCCGGGCTTCGTCAAGCAGGCCGACGGCTACAAGACCGACATCGCCAAGGCTAAGGCGCTGCTGGCCGAGGCGGGCTATCCCGACGGCAAAGGCCTCGAGCAATATGCCGATGCGTTCAAGCTCAGCTACGTCAGCGAGAAGGAGGCCACGCTCGGGCCGGTGGTGAACGCGATCAGCACGGCGCTGCGGGCGCTCAACATCCCGGTCACGCTCGACCCGATCCCGCAGACCCAGTACGGCGACCGTCAGATCGTCAAGAAGGACCTCGGCTTCGCAGTCAACGACCAGGAGAAGCCAATCGGCGTCGATGCCGGCTACGCCATGAAACTATTCTTCGTCTCCAAGGAGGCGGGCGGCATCAACAACATGATGAATTACGCCAATCCCGAGCTCGATGCGCTGTGGGTGAAGGCGAAGGTCGAGGGTGATCCGGCCGCGCGCAACAAGGAACTCGCCGACATGCAGAACATCCTGATGCGCGACGTCGCTTGGCTGCCTGTGGTCGAGTTCAAGACGCAGTTCGCCCTGGCCGACAAGGTCGCTGGCCTGACCTGGGTGACCGACAACTCGCCGCGCTTCTACGACCTCAAGAACTAGGCGCGGACACCCTCAATCCCGGGGACGCCGACCGCGGCGTCCCCATCGTCCTGCCGGGAGGGATCATGCTGCTTCATTACATCGGTCGACGGATCGCGGTCAGCGTCGTCCAGCTCCTCGGCCTCGTCGTTGTGGTGTTCTTCCTGATCCGCCTGATGCCCGCTGATCCGGTCGCCCGGCTGGTGGGGCTGAACGCCTCCAAGGAAGCTTACGCCCAGGCCGCCCACTCGCTCGGTCTCGACCAGCCGCTGCTGACCCAGTTCCTGCGCTATTTCGGGCTCGACGGGCGCGGCGACGGCCTGCTCGAAGGCCATCTCGGCATCTCCTGGGTGACCAATGCCCCGGTGCTCGACGAGATCGGCCAAACCCTGCCCGTCACGATCCAGCTGCTCACGATCAGCTTCCTGATCACGCTCTGCCTCGCCGTGCCGATCGGGATCGCCGCCGCGAGCCGTCCCGGCGGCGCGCTCGACCGCGCCGTCTTCGTCTACGGCCTGTTCGGCGGCTCACAGCCCGAGTTCTGGTGGGGGCTGATGTTCGTCTTCGTCTTCTTCTTCCAGCTCGGCCTTGCGCCGGCGCCCCTGGGGCTCGTCGATCCGATGACCACCCCGGCGGCCCCCCTCACCGGCTTCATCCTGATCGATAGCCTGCTGCGCGGCGACTTCGCCACGCTCGGCGACGTCTTGTGGCATCTCGCGCTGCCGACGCTCACGCTGGTGTTCATCCTGTCCGGCCCGATCATCAAGATGGTGCGGCAGAACATGATCCGGGCGCTCGGCTCCGACTTCATCCTCTACGCGCGCGCTGCGGGCCTCAGCGAGGGGACGGTGACCCGCTATGCCTTCCGCATCGCGCTGGCGCCGGCGCTGACGCTGGTCGGCATTCTCTACGGCGTGATGCTGGGCGGCGCCGTGTTGGTCGAGACCGTGTTCTCCCTCGGCGGCATCGGCCAATATGCGGTGCGGGCGGTGCTGGCCTTCGACTACCCGGCCATTCAGGGTGTCGTGCTGGTCATCACCAGCATCTCGCTCGGCATCTATCTCGTCCTCGACCTCGTTTACGCCGTCATCGATCCCAGGGTGGTCCGGTCATGAGCAGCGCCGATTTCACCCTCGTCCGCGAGGCAACTGCCCCGACCCGGCGCCGCCTGCGCGGTCACGGCCTGATGGTCGTGGCGCTTGTGGTCGTCGTCGCGATCCTCCTCCTGGCGGTCATCGGGCCGACGGTGTCGCCCTTCGATCCGACGGTTGCGGACGCGGAACCCTTCCTGCCGCCTCCAGATCTCGCGGCTTGGCCAGGGCTGCTCTGGACCGCGCTGACCGGCGCGGGGGCGCCCGTGCACTGGTTCGGCACCGATGCGTCAGGCCTCGACGTGTTCTCGCGCGTCGTCTCGGCGCCCCGCACCGACCTGTCGATCGCGGTTCTGGCCAACGGCTTCGCCTTGCTGATCGGGGTGCCAGCCGGCCTTCTGGCCGGCTATTTCCGCAACTGGGGTACCGAGATTCTCATGCGGGTGTCGGACGTGCTGCAGTCTTTCCCGGTCTTCATCTCGGCCATGATCCTGGTGGCGCTTGCCGGCCAGTCGACCGTCAACATCGTCGCCGCGCTGGCAGTGCTCTACTCGCCCATTTACGTCCGCCTGATGCGCGCGGAGGTGATGACGCAGGGGGCGCGCGGCATGGTGGAGGCCTCGCGCGCGCTCGGCGCCAGTGAAGTCGCAATCGCGATCAAGCACGTCCTGCCGAACTCGCTGGGTCCCACCCTTGTGCAGTCATCGGTGACGATCGGCTTCGCCATCCTGCTGACGGCCGGCTTGTCTTTTGTCGGCGCCGGCGTCCGCCCGCCGACGCCCGAATGGGGGCTGATGATCTCCAACGGGGCCAGCGGCATCATGCTCGGCCAATGGTGGCCCTCGGTGTTCCCAGGCATCGCCATCTCGCTGACCGTGTTCAGCTTCGCGGCGCTGGGCGACGTGCTGGAGCGGGCGTACCG
This sequence comes from uncultured Lichenihabitans sp., assembly GCA_964245915.1. Taxonomy (GTDB): domain Bacteria; phylum Pseudomonadota; class Alphaproteobacteria; order Rhizobiales; family Beijerinckiaceae; genus Lichenihabitans. Next base: position 23,012 of record CAXTOT010000029.1, read on the forward strand.
CAGCTAAACCGGGAAGGAGCGCGGAGCCTGGGCTGCGGAGCCGTCCGGCGCCTTGAACGGGACGAACCGGCGAGACCGATCGGGCGTCGTAAAGCCTTCTCAGCCGATGAGCGCGACGAGATCGCGGATGTCGGCCACGGTCTCGAGTTGGTCCACGGCCATGATGAGATCCTCGACCGCCCCCGCCTTGAGCGGCGAAGCCGCAAAGGTGCAGCAGGTTCGGAACTTGGCGAGATGCCCCTCGCGCGACAGGCGCCGCGACGGGCTCGCCAGCATCGCCTCGCACAGCCAGCGCCATTCCTGTCCGTCCTTGGCCCGAACCACCACCTCGTGCGGGACGAGCGCGTTCGGATTGGGATTGCCGTCGACCCGCATGGAGAAGAGCTTGGCGAGGTCGTGGGTCCGCGCGTCGATCAGTTCGTCCCCGCGATAGTGCTCGAGGCCGATGCGATCGTTCTGCAGCACCTTGGCGCCGATGAAAGCCGCGCAGAGCCGCGCGTAATTGCCGTTCGGCGCGGGGACGTCCGGCCGGGCGCAGAGCCTGTTGATGAGCGGAGGCCCGGTCACGACCACCGACTCGATCGCCTCTTTGGGGAAGGGTTTTTCCGCGATGAAGCGCATGAGGCCCTCGATAAGCCCGTTTCCGGCGCGGCCCGAGGGGAAGGGCTTGTGACTGACCTGCGAGATCTGCCATTCGCGACCGAGCTTGGCGAGCCCGGGCTCGAGGTCCCACTCCTTCTCGAATACCGGCATGTAGCCGAACGGCCCCTCGAACGTGTCGATGGGACCGGGAATGCCGGCCAGCACCATGTCGACGCTCTGCACCGCCGCGCGCCCGTTGAAGGCGACTTGCATGGGCAGCACGACGCTACCCTCGACATGCGGCTGCATCGTCCCGCTCGTCTGGGCATATTGAATGCCGAAGGCATGCACGACCTGCCGCTCGCTGAGACCGGCGAGCCGGCCGACCGCAGCGGCGGCACCGAAGCCGCCGGCAGTCGCGGGCCGGAAGAACACCAAGGGCGAATTGGAAGCCACGCCGAGCGTGGTGGACACGTCCACGCCGGTGGTGACCGCCACGAGAAGGTCGCGGCCGGAGAGGCCGCCCGTGCGCTCGGCAAAGGCGAGCGCGGCAGGCAGCAGCGTAGCCATCGGGTGCAGAACGGCCCCCTCGTGCACGCAGTCGAATTCCTGGCAGTGAATCTGGAAAGCGTTGACCAGCGATGCCGTGGTGGCCGGCACCCGCCGGCCCGTGCCCCACACGAGCGCCTCCTCGCCGGTGCCCCACCGGGAGCCGGCCTGCAGCAGTGGCGCAGCCCCATCCGCCGACGACCCAGAGATGCCGACGCCGAGACTATCGAGGATGAAGACCTTGGCGTGGTCGATGGCCTCGCGAGGAAGGTCCTCGAAGCGGCTGGAGACGACATGATGGGCAAAGCGTTCGCTGGCGACCGGCATCCATGCTTCTCCGCAGGCCTGTGGTGGCCGATGCACTTGTGCTCGACCGGCCTTATGCTGTCAATAAAGACTACGGTTGCATTCATTCGGTGCAATGATGCTCTGCGTCTATCCGTTTGCATCATTCTTCGGCGATGCAGGCAATCGGCTTTGCACTTGCATGCGCATGCATTGATGGTAGCATTCGCCAGCAGATGGGCATCGGCCGCGCGCTTACGAGACGTGCTTGCATAGCCGGTGGCGCGACTCGGGCCCGGCGGGAGGATCAGCAGTGGCCGACGACGATCTATCGGAGAATTACAAACGCGCCTACGGCAACCGAATCGGCTACGGGAAGCGGCCGGTCTTGCTGCTGGTCGATTTCGTCGAGGCCTATTTCGACCCGACCTGTTCGCTCTATGCCGGCGTTGACGCGGCGCTCGCCAGCGCTCTCCGGGTGCGTGCGGCGGCCCGTGCCGCCAAGGTCCCGGTCATCTACACCAACGTCGTCTACCACCCGCAAGCGCTCGATGGCGGCCGCTTCTACCAGAAGGCGCAGCCGCTCAAGTCCTTCCTGAAGGGCAGTGCCATGGGGGCGTGGCCGAAGGGCCTCGATGTCGCAGACGACGAACTGGTGATCAGCAAGCAATATCCCAGCGCCTTCTTCGGCACCTCGCTCGCCTCGACCCTGACCACCTGGGGAGTCGATTCGGTCATCCTCACCGGCCTGACGACGAGCGGTTGCATCCGCGCCACCTGCATCGACACCTGCTCGCACGGCTTCATCCCGATCGTGGTGCGCGAGGCCTGCGGCGACCGGCATCCGGCCCCGCACGAGGCCAACCTCTTCGACATGGATGCGAAATACGCCGACGTCGTCGGCGAGTCCGGCGCGATCGAATACCTCTCGACGCTGGGTTCCTCACGATGACAAAGCGCAGTCTTAAACAGGCCATAGCGAGCGGCGCCTTCGTCGCGGCGCCCGGCATCCACGACATGATCGCCGCCGTGATGAGCAACAAGGTCGGCTTCGACTTCGTCTATGCATCCGGCTTCTGGATGACCGCCTCGGCGCATGGCCTGCCCGATGCGGGGATCGCGACCTACACGCAGATGGTGGACCGCGTCGCCACGCTCGTCCGCACGGTGGACGCCAGCGTGATCGCCGATGCCGACACCGGTTACGGCGGCCTGCTCAACGTGCACCACACGGTCCGCGGCTACGAGGACGCCGGCGTGGTGGCCATACAGATCGAGGACCAGGAATTCCCCAAGAAGTGCGGCCACACGCCATTCAAGCGCGTGGTGCCGACGATCGACATGGTCGAGAAGATCAAGGTCGCCTGCGACGCCCGCCGCGACCCGGACATGCTGATCATCGCCCGCACCGACGCGCGGCAGACCGACGGCTTCGAGGGGGCGATGCGGCGGGCCGAGGCCTATGCCGAAGCCGGCGCCGACATCGTCTTTCCCGAGGCACTCGAAAGCGAGGCCGAAATGCGCGACGCCTGCCGAAGGCTGACCAAGCCCGTGATGGCCAATATGGCGGATGGCGGCAAGACGCCGATCCGCAGCGCCGCGGAACTGAAGGCGCTCGGCTATGCGCTGGCGATCTATCCTTCGATGACCGGCCTTGCCGCCGCGGCCGCCGTCGAGGCTGCGCTGGCCATGTTCAAGGTCAAGGGTACGAGCCAGTCGCCGGAGGTCCCCCTCTTCGATTTCGGCGCCTTCAACAGCCTGATTGGCTTCGAGGAGGTGTGGACCTTCGAGCGCAAATGGGCGCGGGACACACCGCCGAAGGCGTGATGGCCCGAGAATTGCCGGCTAGGAGCAGCGGAAGCCCAATCATTGTTGTCCCGACACTTTAAGAGGATTCGACGCATGGACATGGGTGTCTTCATTCCGATCGGCAACAACGGCTGGCTGATCTCGGAAACATCGCCGCAGTACAAGCCGACTTTCGAGCTGAACAAGGCGATCGTGCAGAAGGCGGAGACATATGGGCTTGAGTTCGCCCTGTCGATGATCAAGCTGCACGGGTTCGGCGGCAAGACTGAATTCTGGGACTATAACCTCGAGTCGTTCACGCTGATGGCTGGGCTGGCCGCCGTTACGAGCAAGATCAGGCTCTACGCGTCGACCGCCGTGCTGACCCTGCCACCGGCCCTTGTCGCCCGCATGGCGACGACCATCGATTCCATCTCGGGCGGCCGCTTCGGCATCAACATCGTCTCGGGCTGGCAGAAAGCCGAATACGATCAGATGGGCCTATGGCCCGGCGACGATTATTTCGGACACCGTTACGATTACTCGACTGAATACGTGCAGGTGATGAAGGAGTTGTGGACGAACGGCGAGTCCAATTTCAAGGGCAAGCATTTCACCATGACCGACTGCGCGATGAAGCCTGTCCCTACAAGCCCGATCAAGATCGTCGCGGCGGGCCAGAGCGGACGCGGCATGGAATTCGCCGCTGCCTTCGCCGACTTCAACTTCGTGCTCGGCATCGGCATCAATACGCCGACAGCCTGCGCCGGAACATGTCAGAAGCTCGTCGAGGCGGCCGCCAAGACGGGCCGCGATGTCGGCGCCTACGTTCTTTTCATGGTCATCACTGACGAAACCGACGAACTCGCCCAGGCCAAATGGAAGCTCTATCGCGACGGCGCCGACCTTGGCGCGCTGTCCTGGATGGCCGATCAGGGATCGAAGGATGCCAATGCGGACACCACGGGAACAGCCGCTCGGATCAACCTACCGGAAGGCGCCGTGAACATGAACATCGGCACGCTCGTCGGCTCCTACGCGACAGTCGCGCGGTTGCTCGACGACATGGATGCCGTGGCAGGTTGCAAGGGCATCATGCTTACCTTCGACGATTTCCTCAACGGAATGGACCAATTCGGACAACACGTCCAGCCACTCATGGCGTCACGCCAGCAAGCGGCTTGAAGGTCGTCCGGAAGGCGCATGTTTCAATGCCTCCGATTTGTCTCCGCGATCCAGGCCTACTGCGCCGGGGAAGTGGCTCGACGAAGGGCTGCTTCTAGGCGTGGCTTGGCGCGGCTTAAATGACCCTGAAGGGCGCATTCCAGACCTCAGCACATCTTAGCTGAGCTTCGGCATGACACCTGCGGCGGCGGTTGCGATTGTAGCGGGCGCCATCCTGGCGCAAGCACAACAGCGCTTGCTTTGCCGCGACGCAGCTTCAATCGCTCACAAACGGCCGCTGGCGGCAAAGTCGCGGCCGAACCAGCCGATATAATCGAACCGGCTGATGCCGCTCAGCGGTCATTTTGTACGAGTCAGCTTTGCAGACGCCATTTCGACCATTTATGGTCGCAGTGAAACCCGAGCACAGCCGAAAAACATCGGGCAGCAGGCCTGCTCGCAGGGCCACCGGTCGTTGATGCAGTTGCCGTTGCAGATGTCCTGAGCGCCTTCAGTGCAAAACAGCCAAATCGCTTCCTGGATCAGGCAATCACGATGGTATGGATATGCCGTGCCGGTAATTGAAATGTGCTGGGTACCAATACGCCGATCGCGTTTGTCGAGCGACTGACACTGGTGGACATCCCGCGGCAGAAGTCGGGTCAGTCTGAGTAGGTGCAGGCGGCGTCACGCCGAAATTGATCCAGGTTTGCAAACAGGTCTCCGACCTGGGCATCTCTCCCATCCGGCTATGTTAACCGGTCACGAACCGCGTTTCTGAGCGTTTGCGTGAGGAAAGCAATTCGTTAAGCTAATGATGACTTCCTGGTGGATCAACTGGTTAGAGTCCGTTGCGATTGAAACATCATGGGTTCTGCAATGCACCACACGTTGCGCGGGTGTGCCGCAGAGACAAGCGGCCATAACCTTTGTAGTAAAAGCATCAGCTCCGAGTCGGTCTCTCAAATAAATGATCAACTTGTCGTGTCAATCGAAAATGAAGGTGGGCGCGCATTACTCCAAGCTCTGATCGATAACATTCCTGACTTTATCTTCGTCAAAGACGCGAACAGCAAGTTCGTCATAGCCAACAGCGCGATCACCGATGCCTATGGGCTGGAGCTAGATGGCCTAATAGGAAAAACTGATCTTGATCTCCATCCCGAAGCACGTGCAGAGGAGTTTTTCAGGATCGAGCAGGAGGTGATGATTACAGGAGTTCCGTTGTTGAATATGGAAGAAACCTTCCCAAATAGTCGCGGCCTCCAAAAGTGGTACTCTACAAGTAAGGTTCCTCTTCGAAACCCGGAAGGAACTACAATTGGGCTCATTGGTGTCGCTCGCGACGTCACGGACCGAAAACTGTTGGAGGCATTCGGACTGAGGCAAAACGCGATTTTGGAAATGATCGCGACGAACGCTCCTTTGGCAACCGTGCTAAACGAGCTTGTACTTTTGATCGAATCTCAGCTGAACGATGTGAGAGGTTCAATTCTGCTGTTTGACGCTGAAGCTGGCTGTCTGCGCCACGGCGCAGCCCCGAGCCTCCCAGACGCGTATTGTAGAATCGTTGATGGCATGGCGATCGGCCCGAAGGTTGGTTCGTGTGGTACTGCAGCTTACCGGCGCGAGTGCGTGGTGGTGTCTGACATCCGCTCCGACCCGCTGTGGGAGGAATACAGGCTCATTGCGGAGAAGTTCGCGCTTCGCTCTTGTTGGTCCACGCCAGTGATCTCACACGTCGGGCTGCTGTTGGGTACCTTCGCAATCTACTCTAGCGATGTACGCAGCCCAAGTGCCAGAGATACCCGTCTCCTTCAAATGGCAACTCGGATTGCTGGAATTGCGGTCGAGCGTCACCGATCGGAAGCACGGCTCATTCACATGGCGCACTACGACGCTTTGACGGGCTTGCCCAATCGTGTTTTGTTTCTTGCTCGGTTGAAGGTCGCTCTCGCGCGGCGTCGAGCCAAAGCTCACTGTGTAGCTTTGCATTTTATCGATCTGGATTGTTTCAAACAAGTCAACGACACGCTCGGCCATCACGTCGGAGATGGTCTCCTACAAGCAGTTGGCTCGAGGCTACAAAGCGTTGTTTCGAATGAGCACACTGTGGCTCGGCTCAGCGGCGACGAATTTGCAGTGATCCAGAGCCTTGTTCGGAAAGAATGTCGTGAGAAGAGCCGAAAGCTGGCAGTCAAAATCCTGAACGCACTCAGCCTGCCCTATGACATCGAAGGTCACCACCTGGTCGCCGGAGCGTCTATTGGCATTGCGTTAGCACCCGACGATGATGAAGATTCCGAAGCCTTGCTGCGCGATGCCGATCTCGCCCTTTACAGAGCTAAGGCGGATGAACGAGGTAGCGTTCGATTTTTCGAACTGGAGATGAACCTCCGTGCTCAGCAGCGTCGGGCGCTGGAAAGCGATCTCCGTCGTGCGCTGCAAGCTGGTGAGTTCGAGTTGTACTACCAACCGCAAGTCGATCTTGCCACCAACGATGTTTGCGGATTCGAGGCGCTGTTGCGCTGGAATCATCCGCAGCGCGGCGTGCTTGAACCCGCTGAGTTCATAGAGGTGGCTGAAGAACTCGGTGTTATTGTATCTCTTGGAGAATGGGTGCTCCGGCAAGCATGTACCCAGGCCGCCAGTTGGCTCCCGTCCGTCAAAATTGCAGTCAATCTCTCGCCAGTCCAGTTCAGGCAACAGGGCTTGTTTCAGACCGTCATCTCAGTCCTCTCGTCGTCTGGACTTTCACCTCAGCGGCTTGAGTTGGAAATTACTGAATCAGTCATTCTACATGATAGCGATGCAAATCTCGCGCTTTTGCATCAACTTCGAACATTGGGCGTACAGATATCGCTAGACGACTTCGGTACTGGATATTCGTCCCTGAGCTACCTTCGGTCTTTCCCCTTCACAAAGATCAAGATCGACCGCTCCTTTGTTCGCGATCTCGAAACAAACTCGGGCTGTCTCGCGATCGTCAGAGCCATCTCGCGGCTCGCGTCTGACCTCGGCATGAGAACCACAGTGGAAGGGGTCGAAACCAAGCGGCAACTCGAGCAGCTTCGAAGGGAAGGTTGTGATGAGGTGCAGGGATTTCTGTTCAGTCGCCCAATCCCTGCGAGCGAAGCAACGGCCATGATTTCTCAGCCGCCGTCTATTTACGATGCGGCCTAATACTACCTTGGGTCGTGACTGAGCTGAATGGCTGGCCTCGCCTCTTCGCGATCTATCCCTGCCGCCTGTCCTGTTAGGGGCCGATACGATGCGGGGTTGAGTGGCCGAGGTCGGGATGATGCTAGTGCACTGACTCAGACGGATGGTTCAGTGCGAGTTTGGTCCTGATCGCCTTGGCGGTTGCGGTCCAGACGAAGGGCTTTGGGGCCCTGTTGGTTGCGGCGATGTAGCGGGCGATCGCCGTTTCGAGGTCATCGACGGAGCGGAAGACGCCGCGTCTGAGGCTTTGTCGGGTGAGCTTGGAGAACAAGCCCTCGACGGCGTTCAGCCAGGAGCACGAGGTCGGCGTGAAATGGAACGTCCATCGCGGATGGTCGGCGAGCCAAGCCAGCACGTTGGGGTGCTTGTGGGCTGCGTAGTTGTCGAGGATGGCATGGATCACCTTGCCGGCCGGCACGGATCGCTCGACGGTTGCGATGAAGCGGATGAACTCCTGATGCCGGTGGCGTGGCACGCAGCGGCCAATGACCTTGCCTTCGAGCACGCTGAGGGCGGCGAACAGCGTCGTGGTGCCATTGCGCTTGTAATCGTGTGTCATGGTCGCGCAGCGGCCTGGCTTCAGCGGCAGGCCGGGCTGGGTACGGTCAAGAGCTTGGATCTGGCTCTTCTCGTCGATGGAGACCACCACGGCGTGACGGGGCGGGTTCATGTAGAGGCCGACGACGTCATCGAGCTTTGCCGCGAACTCGGGATCGGTCGAGCGCTTGAAGGTCCTGATCCGATGCGGCTGCAGCTTGTGAGCCGCCCAGATCCGCTGGATGGTGCGGAGCGACAGGCCCGTGGCCTTGGCCATGGCCCGACCGGTCCAATGGGTGACGGCCCCGGGCGGCTCCCGCAGGGTGCGCTCGACCACGGCATGCACTTTGGCCTGCGGTATCGGCGGAATGCCGGGCGGGCGGGTCTTGTCCCGCAGCAGACCATCGAGCCCCTCCTCGGCATAACGCTGCTGCCATCGCCAGACCATCGGCCGACTGATGCCGACCCGGTTGGCGATCTCCAGCACCGGCAGACGGTCAGCCGAGAGTAGGACGATCTGCGCCCGCTGAACGTGCTTCACGGGCCGGCCGCGGTCCTCGATGATCCCATTAAGCTCGGCGCGATCGGCAGCCGAAAGCAGAAGCGAGACGGTTTGTGCCATGCCGGCAGACTCGCACGGCCCGACCACCTTGTGAATCGTCCGATCGCGTCAGTGCACTAGGAGGGTGTCAAAGCCTGACCTGGAAGCGCCATTTGGACCCCGCCCCCCTCCGCGGGCCCAAGCGAAGCGGCAAGGTCGCGACCGCGTCGAAGCCGATGAGGAAAGCGTCAAGGCTGGTTCGGCAACCGTTGCAGCCGCCATTGTCGGCGCGACATAGGCGCGATGCCGCTTCAATCGCTCACAAACGGCCGCTGGCGCCAAAGTCGCGGCCGAACCAGCCGATATAGCCAAATCACGCGATGCCGCTCAGCGGTCAAATTTTACGAGTCAGCTTTGCAGAAGCCATTTCGATAGTTTTCGGTCGCAGTGGAACCCCAGCGCAGTCGGCAAACATCGGTCAGCAGGCCTGCTCGCAGGGCCACCGGTCGTTGATGCAATTGCCGTTGCAGAAGAACACCATCACACGCCGCTGGGCACGACGAGGATCACGGCCTCGGGCGAAGCCCCAGCCATTCCTGGGCAGATTTCGCTTGACTAGTTCGTTCGAATGAATTAATCGAGACTTATGGACGGACGTTCGAGGAAAAAGCGACATGACGATCCCACCTACGGGAACACGATTGATCGAAGTTGCTATCGATCTGTTCGGCCGTGACGGCGTGGATGCCGTTGGCACGCGCGCAATCGCCGAGGCAGCCGGCACGCAGATGTCGGCGATCACGTATCATTTCGGCGGCAAGGAAGCGCTTTATCTTGCCTGCGCCCAGCATATCACGGCTGAGATGCGGGAGCGCATCGCACCTTTGCAGGAGTTGGCGCAGAGGGCATGCACGGAATCCGGCGGCGCCGCCGAAGCGCGCGACGCCATCCTCGCGATGCTGGGCGGTCTCGTCAGCATCATGATGAATGACGACATCGCGCCGACCGTGCGCTTCATCGTGCGCGAGCAAATGAACCCCACGCCGGCCTTCGCAATCCTGTTCGAGGGTGGGATGCAGCCTTTGGTCGAGCGCATGGACCAGCTGCTGCAGCGGATCGCCCCACATCGCCTGACCCACGATCAGCCGCGCATCCACGCAGTCGCGCTTGTGGGGCAGGCGATGACGTTCCGCTTTGCCCGGGCAACGCTGATGCGGGCCACCGGGTGGGAGACTGTCGGGCTGCCCGAAATCAACGCCCTGCGCGCCGTCGTGGTCGCCCACGCCAACGCGGTCCTTTCAGACTTGGAACAGGGCGACGACTCATGACCCGAACACGCATCTTCGGAGTCGCCGCGCTCGCCGTGCTGCTGATCGCGGGGCTCGCGGCCTGGCGCTTTGGTCTGTTCGGCGCGCACCGGCCCAAGGAGCTGACGTTGAGCGGCAATGTCGATATCCGCCAGGTCGATCTCGGCTTCCGCGTTGCGGGACGTATCGCCGAGATTCCTTTCGACGAGGGCGCACGCGTCTCCGCCGGAGCGGTGCTGTCGCAGCTCGATGTGGCAACCTACGAAGCCGCGGCGGCCGCGGCTCGCGCGCAGGTCGGCGTCAACGCGGCGGAACTCGCGAAGCAACGCAACGGCAACCGAGCGCAGGACGTTGCCCAAGCGGCTGCGGCGCTGGACCAGGCGCAGGCAACGCTATCTCGGACCAAGGCTGACTTCGATCGCTACGCTACCCTCGTGAGAACCGATACGGTCAGTAAGTCCAGCTACGATCTTACCCGAGAGTCGTACCAGACCGCCCAGGGAAAGGTTGCGGCCGCCGCCGAAGCGCTCTCGCTTGAACGGGCGGGCGCACGGCAGGAGGATATAGACACCGCCGACGCCCAACTCGGCCTTGCCAAGGCACAAAGCGACAAGGCGGGCACCGATCTCGCCGACACGGTGCTTCGCGCGCCCAACGATGGCGTGATCCTGACCCGCGCGCGCGAGCCCGGCTCCATCGTTCAGTCCGGCGATACCGTGCTGACGCTCACCATCGACCGGCCGATGCGGGTCCGGGCCTATGTGGACGAGTCCAACCTCGGCCGCATCTCTCCCGGAATGGCGGTGGAGGTGACTACAGACAACAATTCCAAGACCTATCACGGCTCCATCGGCTATATCGCGCCCACCTCCGAATTTACGCCAAAAACGGTGCAGACGCAGGATCTCCGCACCGACCTGGTCTATCGCCTGCGTGTCATCGTCGACGATCCGGACGACGGTCTGCGGCAGGGCCAGCCGGTCACGGTCCGCGTTCCGTCCGCCCGGCCGGCCGCCGGCCAATGATATGAGCGAGCCAGTCGCCCGCGCGCACGGCGTCACCAAGCGGTTCCGCAAAGCCGGCGCGCCCGCACTGGATGGCATCGATCTGGCCGTCGAGGCCGGTCACATGACCGGCCTTGTCGGCCCAGACGGTGCCGGCAAGACAACCATGATCCGCATCCTGGCCGGCCTGATCGAGCCTGATGAAGGCGAGGTGACTGTGCTCGGCCGCCCGGCGCTCAAGGCCGATCGTTCCCAGATCGGCTACATGCCCCAGCGCTTCGGCCTGTACGAGGACCTGACGGTTATCGAAAACATGAATCTCTATGCAAACTTGCGGAACCTGGTCGGGCCGGACCGCAAGGCGAGCTTCGACAGGCTGCTCCACTTTACGGATCTAAAACGCTTCGAGGACCGGCTGACCGGCAAGCTCTCCGGCGGCATGAAGCAGAAGCTCGGCCTCGCCTGCGCCCTGCTGAAGCAGCCAAAGCTGCTGCTGCTCGACGAGCCCGGGGTCGGCGTCGACCCGGTGTCGCGGCGCGAACTGTGGGACATGGTGAAGGATCTGATCGGTGAAGGCGTCGGCGTGCTTTGGTCCACCGCTTATCTCGACGAGGCCGAACGGTGCGATATCGTCTATCTGCTGCACGAGGGCAAGCTGCTCCATGCCGGGCCGCCGGGCGAACTGGCCAAGCGCGTCGAGGGGCGCGTCTTTCGCGTGACCGTCGCCCCCGATCAGCGTCGATCGCTGCTGCGCACGGCGCTCGACCAGAAATCGGTCATGGATGGCGTGATCCAGGGCGCCTCGGTGCGCCTGCTGATGCGGGACGGAAAGCCGGATTTGGCCGTGTTGGGCGAACTAGCGGACAAGGCCAGCCCCGTCAGGCCGCGGTTCGAAGACGCGTTCGTCGATATCCTGGGGGGCGGCCCGCCAGGAACGAGCGCGCTTGCGGGAACCTATGCTCGCGTCGCCGATACCGACAAACCGGTGATCGTCGCCGATGGCCTGACCAAAACATTCGGCAACTTCACGGCCGCCGACGACATCAAGTTCGAGGTGCGGCGCGGCCAGATTTTCGGGCTTCTGGGCCCCAACGGTGCGGGTAAGTCGACCACCTTCAAGATGCTGTGCGGCCTGCTGACCCCGACCTCCGGCAACGGCAAGGTCGCGGGACTGGACTTGCGGACAGCCCGCGCCGATGCGCGCCAGTCTCTGGGATATATGGCGCAGAAATTCTCGCTCTATGGCGACCTCAGCGTGCGTCAGAACCTGGATTTCTTTTCCGGCGCCTACGGTCTGGGCGGCCAGCGGCGGAAAGAGGCGGTCGAGCGCTCCATCGAAGTGTTCCGCCTCGAGCGATATTTGAAAGACAACAGCGGCGCCTTGCCGCTCGGCTTCAAGCAGCGGCTGGCGCTGGCCTGCGCGGTCATGCACCAGCCGCCGGCCCTGTTCCTGGACGAACCAACCTCCGGCGTCGACCCCATCGTGCGCCGCGAGTTCTGGACCCATATCAACGGCCTGGTCGAGAAGGGCGTGACCGTCCTGGTCACTACCCATTTCATGGACGAGGCCGAATATTGCGACCGCATCGCGCTGATCTATCGGGCAAAGGCGATCGCGATCGGCAGCCCCGACGAACTCAAGCAACAGGCCCGCACGATGGGGGCCCCGGAGGATCCGACGCTCGAGGACGCCTTCGTCGCGCTGCTGAAGGATTCCGACGCCAAGCGCGGCAAGGACGCGGCATGAGCCTGTTCAATCCGCGCCGCTTCGTCGCCATGCTGCTCAAGGAGGCCCTGCAGATCCTGCGCGACCCGTCCTGCCTGCTCATTGCCTTCGTGCTGCCGCCGCTGCTGTTGTTCATGTTCGGCTATGCGGTGAACCTTGACACGGCGCGGACCCGAATCGGTCTCGCGATGCTCGACAACAGCGACGCCGCGCTCAGCCTGGAAAGCGCTTATCAGAATTCGCACTGGTTCGACGTAAAGGCAAGCGACAGCGTCGGGCCTCTGAAAATCGATCTGGTCGCCGGGCGGGTGCGGGGCATTGTGGTGATCCCACAGGATTTCGGCCGGCTGTCCGCCAATGGCTCCGCAAATATCGAGATCATCGCCGACGGCTCCCTTCCCAACACCGCCAGCTTCGTGGGCGCCTATGCCGAGGACGTGCGGCAGAACTGGGCGGCGGGGCAGATCGTCGAGCGCGGCCGCCCCGCCAGCGATCAGTCCATTGCGATCGCCCCCCGTTTCTGGTTCAACCCGGAGCTCGCCAGCCGTGACTTCCTGGTGCCGGGCTCGATGGCTATCGTGCTGACCATCATCGGCACCCTGCTGACAGCTCTGGTGATCGCTCGGGAATGGGAGCGAGGAACGATGGAAGCGCTGATGGCGACGCCCGTCAGCATGGCCGAGTTCATCGCCACCAAAGTCATCCCCTATTTCGTGCTCGGCCTCAGCTCGGCCCTGATCTGCACGATTCTGGCGATTGCCGTCTTCGGCGTGCCGTTCCGGGGCTCGCCGCTCGCTCTGCTGCTGATCGTCTCGGCGTTCATGATCCCGGCGCTGGGCCAGGGCCTGTTCATCTCCGGCGCGACCAAGAACCAGTTCGTCGCCAGCCAGATCGCCTTGCTAACGGCCTTCCTGCCGGCGCTGATGCTGTCCGGCTTCGTGTTCGAAATCAGCTCGATGCCGCGCTGGATCCAGATTCTCACCTATGCCGTGCCGGTGCGTTACCTGATGCCGCTGCTGCAGAGCGTCTTCCTGGCCGGCGACATCTGGCGGCTGTTCCTGCCCAACATCCTGGCAATGCTGGGCTTCGGCCTGCTGTTCTTTGTCGCCACCATCCTAGTCACGCGGCGGCGGATCGCATGAACGCTTCATCCTGGCTCCGGCTGAAAGCGATGATCGTGAAGGAGCTGTGGGCGGTGTTGCGCGACCCGCGCGCCCGGATCACCCTCGTCTTGCCGCCGCTGCTCCAGTTGTTCCTGTTCGGCTTCGCCTCCACCCTGGAGGTCAAGAACATCGATTTGGGCATCTACAACCAGGATCTCGGGGCCTGGAGCCGCGAAGTGATCGACAGCGCGGCGGGAAGCCCGAACGTCGGTCGTCTCGTCCGGCTGGACTCCCCCCAGGCGGTGGCGCGGGCGGTCGACAACCGCGACGTTATAGCCGTGATGATCTTCGATGCCAGTTTCTCGCGCGATGTGACCGCGCATCGGCCGGCGCAGGTCCAGGTGGTGCTCGACGGCCGACGGTCCAATGCCGCCCAAATCGTCGACGGTTACCTCGGCCAGATCGTCGCAAATGTCGGCGCCGAAATCTCGGCGAGCCCGCGACCTTCCGCCGGAAGCATCGTGACCAACTGGTTCAATCCGAACCTCGATTACCTCTGGTTCACGATGCCGGCCCTGATCGTCACTATCGCCGCGCTGTCGGTGCTGTCCGTCACCGGCCAGTCCGTAGCGCGCGAACGTGAACTCGGCACATTCGACCAGTTGGCGGTGTCCCCGCTGCGCACGTATGAAATCCTGGCCGGCAAGGTGACCCCGGCGCTCATGCTCGGAGCCTTCAACGCCACGATCTATCTGGTGCTGATCCCGAAGGTGTTCGGTGTGCCGTTCACCGGCTCGATGCTGCTCTTCTACATGGCGCTGTTCGCCTATCTGATCGCGCTGATCGGTATCGGTCTGCTGGTCTCGATCGTGGCGCAGACGCAGCAGCAGGCTTTTCTCGGGATGTTTCTGGCGATCGTCCCGCTGATCCTGTTGTCGGGCTATACCGCGCCGGTCGACAACATGCCGGGCTGGCTTCAGGTCGTCGCCCAGATCGACCCGCTGAAGCACTTTCTGGTCATCACCGAGGGGCTATTCCTGAAAGGTATGCCGTTCAGCGACGTGCTCGCCAACATGTGGCCCCTGCTCGTCATCGCCGCGATCTCCCTGACCGGTTCAGCGCTGCTCTTCCGCTCGAAGCTGGAGTGATGCGGCTACCCCGCGCCTCGGGTGGTCACCGCCGCATGATCTGCTCCCTATTGGTTGTTCCGAGCTCTCGCCATCGTTTGCTAATGACGCGACTGGTTGTTCATAAAACAAGAGCGAGAGCTATCCTCCGGGCGCTGGTGATCGGTCTGGTGGGCGGGCTGTCCACCGCGATGCGGACGGTGCGCGCGCGCATCGAGCAAGCCGAGATGCTGTTTCTCTCTCGCGCGGCGGCCGTCGCGCTTCTTTGCTACCTTTCAACCATTCTGGGATTTGGCCCTCGAACGCTGGCGTCCGCCTCGTATCTCGAACAGGCCGAAGGCATGATCCGTTCCATCGTCGCGCTCGAAGCGTCGTTGTTGGCACTCGTGCTAGGCCTCCTGGTGTGGACTTGCAACGGACTGTTCACCACCCAGCTGAACCAATGGCAGGCGCTGGGCCGCTCGGCGTTGATTTTCGATCTGGCGCTTTCCGAATACGGTCTCGACGCTGAAAATGGGCATCGGGTGCTAAGGGAAATGCTGGGACGAATGCGCGGCCGGTTTTGGAAAGACGATTCCATCAGGCGCCGGTATGTCGATTTCGAAGAACTATCAGCCGAAATCGCTCCCGTGCGCGCGTTGTTCGCCTCACTGCGCCCGATCAACGACGAGCAGAGCCGGCGCCTCGCCAAAGCCGAAGACGCGTTCAGCACAATCTTCGACACACAAATGACGATGCTCCGAAGCCTCGTCAATCCGGTTCCGAACCTGCTCTTCAACAGTGTGGTCGGATGGGCGTGCCTCTTGTTCTTCGGTTACGGGCTTCTGTCCCCCGTTAATCTCTTGACTTCAGTCATGGCGGCGCTCGGCGCCGTATCCATCGGCAGCGCGACCTTCCTCGTTTTGGAGCTGAGCGATCCTTACGTGGGGCTGTTTCGGATGAATCCCTCCGAATTCGACAGGCTGGTCGATAAGGTAACCGCGCTCCACGACGCCAAACGATCGTGACCGGCTGGACTCCCGCCAGGCAGTGGCGCGAGCGATCGACGATCGCGACGTCATCGCCGTGATGATCTTCGATGACAAATCCTCGCGCGATGTGGCCGCGCATCGGCCGGCGCAGGTCCAGGTGGCGCTCGACGGCCGGCGGTCCAACGCCGCCCAAATCGTCGTTTGTGAGCGCCGGGGTTTAGGCTTCTATCCCATCCCGCTCGTGTCCTGATCGTGGTGTAGCTCCGCGGTAGCGGAGGCGACCGTCCACGCTCTCTTCATGATGGGCTGTAGCGGGCGGGCGCCGGAGCGGTGGTCATCGGCGGTTCCGCCGGTAGGGTCGGGTTGCGAGAGCCAATCCCGAACCGAAGCCTCACCGATGACCGACGAGATGATGAGCCTGAAGAGCCTGCCCTGATACGACCTGCTGCGCGAGATGATCGGCTTTGCCGCGCAACGCCTGATGGAACTGGAGGCGGGCCGCCTGACGGGCGCCGGTCTGGGCGAGAAGAGCGCCGAGCGGCTGGCCCAGCGCAATGGCTACCGTGACCACGACTGGGACCCGCGCCGGCACAGTCAACTGCCATCCGGCTATGCGCCCACTGCCGCCATCGGCGCGATAACGGCCGTTTCCAGGACCAGACATGGGGCGAATTTAGCCGGGATGACGAGGATTAGTGGTAGACCGCCTCTCTGCTCTCGGGGCTGGTGGTTCGGAGCAGCTCTCTCGCGACAGGAAGTCCGGCGACCGCCGAGCACCCGCAGTGGATGCGATCTTTTGTGGCGGTGGCCACCTATGTCAGAGCTCCCTGGATCACGTCCGATCCTTCGGCCATTTAGGGTTTGATGGTCGGTGACGGTGGTACAGGGAGAATAATCTCGGAAGCGACCTTCCAATCACTCCCGACGCGGAGCCAATCGATGATCATCAGGAACGGCTTGGCTGTTCCATCCTGTCCCGCATATGAGACCGTGATGTCCATCGGCACATAGGACTCCGCGACGTCACGGGTCAGGCCGACGACCTTGAGCTTCGAATAATCTGGCTCGAGCACGACCGGACCGGAAGTGCCGATGTCATGCAGCTTTTGATCAATGGCCTCGTTGCCCCAAAAGCCTGCCCAGTTCCCCTCGGACGGGGTTGCGCTCTTCGCCACCAGCAGGGCCGAGGGTGATTGCCAGAACATTCCATGCAGGGCCTCGAAATCGTGCTTGTTGGCCAACTCCATAAGCCTGCCGAACTGCGATTGGATCGCTTGCAGCGTCGCGGCGTCCAGCGGCTCTGCGCTGACGGCGGGAGCAGCCGCCACCGCGGCAGTGGAAAGAGCCGTGGCGGTGAGACCGGCGAGCAGCGTCTTGTACACGTCGCAATTCCCTTCCGAAGACGTCATCAGGAAGCCTTACTTGCGCACTCGCGCAACAAGGTTGTGATTTTCGCATCGAGATTGCGGGCGACGGCAAGTGCTTCCGCACTGCCATAAGGCAGTAGATAACTCTCCATTTTGTCGTAGGAGACGTGGACGCCATCGGGACGTTCATCAACGAGAATGGTGACTGGCGCGTAAGATCCGGCATCGGGAACGTGCTTGACCATTTCTTTCATGATGAGTGGATTTCCCACCACAAACCGCATGACCTTAGGCGTCTTGGAGCCTGTTTCGCGACGCAGAATGTCGCCCAAGTCAAATTCAGCGAAGAGCATCAGGTCCGTCCGGCCGAGGCTGGCATGTACAACGCGTTGCAAATCCGGGAAGGATTTCGTCGCCCTCGTCTCCTTGAAGAATTCGACCATGTCGGGCTGCCCGACCGCCGACTTGAGCGCGGCAACAATAGCATCGAATGGTTTTAAGCTCGTGAGGCTGAAACGCTCCACCTCGATTTTGGCGATGTTCATTTGTCCTCCGTAACAACTCTTATGGATCAAGTGCCTCTGATCGCGTCGGAACGCGCCAGGATTCATGCCGCCGCGGGCTGTGCATCCAGGAAAGTCCGGACGTGGCTGACGAACATCCCGTGGTGCTGAAACAGCGCGCCGTGCCCTGAATCGGGATAGAGGACCAAGTGAGCGTTGCTTAGTTCCTTGAACATAGCGTAGGCGTTGTTGGCGGGCAGCATGGTGTCGTGGCTGCCGCTGACCACAAGAGCGGGTTGGCGGATGGCGCGCAGAATGGCATGCCCGGGATCAGATGCGGCGCACCAGGTGATCAGCGCCTTAGCCTGCGGATCGGTTACCGCGCTGCCGTTATCGGTGTCCCGATCGTCTTTACGCGCTTTCGTCCGCTTCAAGAAGGCCAAGCCGGACGACCGGCTGGCGGACGAAGTCGTGAAGAACAGCGGCAGGCGGGGATCCGGCGCATCGGTTTGGGAAAACGCCTGCTGCAGAACCGCTAACAGGTGTTCCTCTCCGCCTTTTGGCGCGGTGCCGACGAGGATGAGCTTGCGGACCAACCGTTCGTGCTCGGCGGCGATCTGTTGGGCGACGCAGCCGCCGAGAGAAAAGCCCAGCAGGTCGACCTCGGAAAGGGCAAGCAGATTAATGAAAGCGACTGCATCCCTCGCCATCGCTGCGATATTGTCAGGCGTTTGGCCAGTCGAGCGACCGACCCCGGCATTGTCGAACGCGATTACCGGGCGATCGGTGGCGAGAGCGTTGACGACGGCGGGATCCCATGCGTCGATGTTGCCCGAGAAGTGCTGCAGCAGAACCAGCGGCGTTCCGGTCGCGGGACCAAGGCGGCGATAGGCGAAGCGGATGCCGTGGCCTTCGACGTAACGGGTCGGCGCCGTTTCGAGCGTAGCCATTTCCTTTCTGGCGATGTCGGGTTGAGTCATCTCATCCTCCGGATGCTTGGCGTGAAATAATCGAGTGGGGACCGGTGCGGACAGCGACCAAGACCTTCCGCGGTCTCATGTGTCTGCATTCTCTCGGCGTGAGCGCTCCCGGCACGAACGCGCCGGGAGCGGTACCGTCACTTCGCGAGTGCAGCCTGTTCGATCACCGCCGCGACTGCATCGGCATGAACGACGAGCGAAGCATGACTGCCGGCGACTTCCGTCGTCCGCGCCTTCATCCTGGATGCGAAAAGCTTTTGGGCCTCGGGTGCGATTACCTTGTCCTTGGCGCTAATCACGTAGAACGTTGGCTTGTCGTGCCAGGCGGCCACGTCGACGGGGGCTTCGAACGCAACGTGGTTCAATGGAAGCTGCGAGTTGGCCAGGTGCTGAGCGATTTCCGGAGGAAGGTCAGCCGCGACGGCTGACGGAAACACTTTGGGATCGATGTAGAGGTTGCCTTTGTCGTCAGGATGAATCGCTGCGGCACCTTCGGTTGCCGGACCGCTCTTGGCGAGGGTTGCCAGAGATTGTCCCACGTCGGGCGCGAAAGCGGAGACGTAGACCAGCGCCGAAACCTTGGGATCGTTACCGGCTTCCGTGATGACCACGCCACCCCAGGAATGGCCGACGAGAACGGTTTTGCCGTCCTGCTTCGCGAGCGCCTGTTTGGTGGCATCGACGTCAGCGGTAAGGGAGGTGAGCGGATTTGCGACAAGCGTGACGTTGTAGCCCTTCTTCGTGAGAATATCGGCAACGGGCTGCCAGCTCGTCTGGTCCACGAAAGCGCCGTGCACGAGCACGATGTTGTGGGCCGCTCCCTTGGGCAATTCGGCGGAACGGACGGAGCCGGCCAATGTCGTTCCGGCCAGAAGTACGGTGGCGAGTGAGAGGAGGATATTTGGCATTGATTGTTCCCGTTGGCATGTCGGACGGAATACAGTCCGGAGGAATGGACAGGCGTTTCCAGCAAGGTCGCGGTTTTTCCATCTGCCATCGGCGAAATGGTTGCCGTGCGTGACCTCGGCTCGCCGCCACATGACATAGTTTGCCGACCTTTCGGACGATAGAGATCAATCGTCCGGATGTTGTGTCCGATCGTCCACCGGTCTAAGGTCGGCGGCATGGACATCCTCGCCCAAGTGCTCGATCGCGTTCGTCTCGGCGGCACGCTGCTTTTTCACTTCGAGCTCGGCCATCCCTGGAATCTGGAGTTGCCGGCGCGCCCCTACGCTCTGTTTCACTATCTCAGCCAGGGCTTGGCGACCCTCGCGCTCGAACAGGGACAGGAAATCCAGATGACCGCGGGCGATTTTGTCGTCATCACACGCGGCGAGCCCCATGTGCTTTATTCGGATCGCCGGGCCAAGCCTTTGCGGATTGTGGATATTGATCGATCGTCGCCGCGTCTTCGCTTCGTTCGCCACGGCATCCGTGCAAATCCGCTCTCGACCATGCTTTGCGGCAATTTCACGGTGTCACGGCCGACGTTTGGCAGCGTGCTGGAGTTACTTCCGCCCGTGCTCTTGTTGAAGCCGACGTTGGACGGTGGTTGGCTTGAAGCAGTCCTGCGCCGCATGATCAACGAGTCCGCGCTTGAGCGTCCCGGCCAAAGCGTCGCGCTCTCACGACTGACAGAAGTGCTCTTTGTCGAGGTGCTCCGAAGTTGGATCGCGTCTCTCAGTCCCGGACAAGGCGGCTGGCTCGGGGCCATATCTGCCCCGCATATCGGACCGGCGCTCAAGCTGATTCACGAAAACCCGGAGCTTCCCTGGACCCTGAGCGACCTTGGCCAGCGCGTGGGGCTCGGCCGCTCGGTATTTTCGGCGCGCTTTACCAAGCTCGTCGGCCAGTCCATGCACCGTTATGTGATCGAACGCCGGATGGCGGAAGCGGCGTTCCTGCTGGAAACCAGCGATGAGCCCATCGCACGTATCGCCAGCCGGGTTGGTTACGAGACAGCGGCGGCGTTTTCGAAGCTGTTCCTTCGACGTCACGGCCTATCGCCAGGCCGTTACCGAGAAGTTCGCCGCTCTGGCGGCGCTCGAAGGCAAGGAGGCGTTCTGGAAGCAGAAGTCGCCGAATGATCTCGGCCAACGCTACTTCGCCGGCCGGACCGATGGCCTTCGCCCGCCGCTTTGTAGGCACGCAGGCCGATCTAAACCGGGTCGATGAGGACCTCGCCTTCGATTTCCACGGGGATGTCGAATGGGAGTCCTGCGACGCCAATCGCGGAGCGCGCGTGGAGGCCGCGATCCCTGCCGAAAAGGTGGAACAGAAGATCCGTGCAGCCGTCCAAGATGGGAGGGAACCGGTTGAACCCGGGTGCAGCATTCACCATTCCGAAGATCCGGACCCAGCACTGGATGCGGTCGAGATCGCCCAAAGCTGACTTGAGGCTTGACAGCATGGCCAGTGTCGTTGCTTGTGCGGCCACGTACGCCTGGGCTTCGCTTACATTGTCTCCGACTTTGCCGAGCGGCGCAAGAAGGGAGCCATCGACCTGTAGCGGCCCATGCCCAGAGATAAGAGCTCGGGCACCGACGATCCGCACCCATGGAAAGCTCAACGTGACACCCGGGGGCACCCGCATCGGCTGCGGCAGGATCATGCCCGCATCATTTAAGCTCTGTTCGACGTGCATAGCGTTCCTTCTCAATTGGGGCAGGGCCGGGCCGGCCGGCCACGGTTGTCGGCGTTGGACAGCTACCGTGTCTCGCGACGACGAGCTTGCGCAACTGGTGCCGAGAGGTGCTTCGACGATGGTAAAACGCTAGCGTCTGCTTGCTTCAGCAGTTGACATTAAAGCAGACCGTCTCAGGTCCACCAACCCCGCCGCTCGCGACTCGGAGCCGAATGTCCGTTCGGAGCGGTGTCATAGATCGCCGGAACAACCGGCTTGGGCTCAAAGCCGAACGTCCGGAATCGGGAGGGAGGCCAACGTCCGGAACTGGCGCCTCCTGTCCGAAAGCCGAAGGGCAACTTTTGGCAGGGCCTAGAACAAAACAGACCATCGGACTAACGGGGCTGCACCAAAGAGCTCCCAATGACTCCACGTAAGCCATCGAGGAGGGTCGCGATCGTTTGCAAAACGCGCTTATAATTTATGTCCCGCAGTGAACAGGCAACCGCGATGCCAGCACCGATTCCAGTCGAGATCATCCTTCGTACCCGGGACGGCGTGGGTGAGAGCCTGCAATGGATTGCGGAGGAGCGGGCACTCTATTGGGTGGACATCACGGGTGGGTTGATCAAGCGGTTCGAGCCGGAGACGGGCCGCTTCGATCAGTGGCGTGCGCCGGGCATGCCGGTCGCCTTCGTGCCGCGCCGGGGCGGCGGGGCAGTGGTGGCAGTTGACCGGCGGCTGACGCTGTTCGACTTCTCGGACCGCTTCGAGACCTTCGCGATCCCCGAACCGGACCTGCCCGGCAATCGGTTGAACGAAGCCGCGGCCGATCCGCTGGGGCGCCTGTGGGTGGGCACGATGGAGAACAACATCATGCCGGATGGCTCGCCATGCGCGATCGAAGGACGGAAGGGATCGCTTCACATCGTCGCCGCGTCCGGTGCAAGCAGGCATGCGAGCGATCATCGCTACGGCATCACGAACACCCTCGTGTGGTCTGGAGACACCTTCATCACGGCCGACACGACGATGGGCGAAATTTATGCCTTCGACTTCGACCGGTCGTCGGGCTCGATCGCGAACCGGCGCCTGTTCTCGGCCGAGCCCGGCCGGCCGGACGGCTCCTGCCTCGACCGCGACGGGTATCTCTGGAACGCGAGGTTCGGCGATGCCTGTCTGATGCGATTCGATCCCCTGGGGCGGCTCGATCGGATCGTTCCGATGCCCGTCCGCAATCCGACCACTTGCTGTTTCGGCGGAGACGGTCTGCGCACGCTGTTCGTCACCTCGTCCTGTTTCGGACTCGACGCATCGGTTCTGGCGGCTCGCCCCGACGAGGGCGCCGTCATGGCGCTCAATGTCGGAGTCGCCGGAGATCCGACGTTCCGCTTCGCCGGTTAAGGCAGTTGCAGGTCCTCGGCCGCGAGGTCGAGAAGGCGGACCATCGCGGTCCGGGCCCCAGCGGTGTCGCGCAGCCGGATCGTCTCCAGAACACGGCCGTGAACGGCAAGGGCCCGGGCCTGACGTTCCATGAACATGTTGGTAATCGTGAAGGAGGCATTCAGGGCAGCCTCCATCAGTCCGGCGAAGCCGCGCAGCACGACGTTGTGGCTGGCCGCGATGACGGCGCGGTGGAAGGCGAGGTCCGCCTTGCAATAGCCGTCGAAATTGTTCGGCACGGCCGCGGACATCGCTGCGAACGCCGCCTCGATCGCCGCCAGATCGGAGCTCTGGGCGCGCCGGGCCGCCAGTTCCGCCGCGGCCGGCTCGAAGATGCGACGCGCCTCGATGAGGCCGCTCATCAGTTCTTCGTCGTCTTGGATGCCGGGATGCCAGCTCAAGACTGCCGGATCGAGCAGGCTCCAATCCTCCCGGGCCCGCACCCGGACCCCCACGCGGCGGCGCGCCTCCACGAGCCCCTTGGCTGAGAGCACCTTGACGGCCTCGCGCAACGAGGTGCGGCTGACGCCGAACATGGCGCCGAGTTCTTCCTCGCGGGGCAGCATCTCGCCCGGCTTATAAGTACCTCCAAGGATATGTCGCCCTAGGGTGTTGACGAGCGAATCGTGGACGCGGCTGCCATTGCCGCCCTCGCGCTCCTCGGGCGGCGGTGTCGAAGGCGCTCGCGCGGTGGTGTCGAGCGGCATCGCACGGTCCAGCTTCACGACGGCGACAGACCGCGCGCCTTCACTCATGATAAAGCACCGATCGGCCACCATCGATTACGATACAGGCCGCATTGATGAACGGCGCCTCGTCGGATGCGAGGAACACCGCCGTCATGGCCACTTCGTCGGGTCGACCGATACGCTTGGGGGGATGCAAGTCGTAGGTCCGCCGGCGCTCCGCCTCCGGGTCGGGGAAGGTGTTCCAGTAGTCGACCGCGATCTGCGTCTCGACGTAGCCGGGCGCGATGGCATTCACCCGTACGCCTCGCGCGGCGTAGTCGATCCCGAGCGCGCGGGTGAGGCCAAGCAGGCCGTGCTTGGCGACCGGATAGGGGAAGCACCCCGGGATGATGCTGAAACTGTGCGATGAGGCGATGTTCACGATGGCGCCGCCGCTACGCCCCAGCATGGTGGGCAGCACCGCCTTGCTCATCCGCCACACGCCGTCGAGGTCGACCGCGAAGCAGCGGCGCCATTCGGCCTCGCTGGTGTCCAGCGGCTCGTGGAACACGTTGATGCCGGCATTGTTGACGAGCACGTCGACGTGCCCGAACGCGACCAGCGTGTCGGCCACCGCCCGGTCGACCGAAGCCTGGTCGGTCACGTCGCAAGGCAGGTACAGCGCCGGGCCGCCTTTCGACAGGGCCGCCGCTGTCGCGGCGCCGGCGGAGGCGTCGAGTTCCGCCACCACCACGGAGGCCCCCTCCCGCACGAAGGCGCGCGCCGTGGCCTCGCCGATACCGCGTCCCGCGCCCGTCACGATCGCCACCTTGCCCGCGAGACGGCCCGGCACGGGGCTCACCAGTCCACCACGGTGCCGTCGGCCAGCACGGCGTTTTGGGTATGCAGCACCTCCTGGGCGTAGGGGTGGCGGGCGCAGGCCTCCACGTCGACCTCGATCCCGAGGCCAGGGGCTTCGGGCACCTGCCAGAAGCCGTCGACCATGCGGATCGGCCCCCGGACTACCTCGAAATACCAGGGCACGGCGCCGACCATCTCCTCCTGGATCATGTGATTGGGCGTCGAGACGGCGAAATGCAGGGCCGCGACGCCCGCGATGGGGCCGAGCGGATTGTGCGGCGCGACACCCACACCGACCGATTCCGCATGGGCCGCGATCTTCTTCGCCTCCAGCAGGCCGCCGCAGTGGCAGATATCGGGCTGGATGATCGCCACCGCGTTGGCGGCCAGCAGCTCGACGAATTCGGCGCGCTCGACCAGCCGCTCGCCGGTCGCCAGCGGAATGCCGGTGCGGCCCACGAGCGCCTTCAGCCCCGCCGTATCGCCAGGGGGCACCGGTTCCTCCACGAACATCGGGCGGCCGGGCTCGAGCGCCTGGATGTAGGGAAGCGCCGCGGCCGCCGAGGCGGGCCGGCCGTGGAAGTCGACCATGATCTCGATCTGCGGACCCACGGCCTTGCGCAGCGCCTCCATGAGCCGGCCGACCTTGTCGACCTCGGGCAGCGGCGCGTGGAAATGGGTGTAGGGGATGAACACCGCCTTGAAGGCCCGATAGCCTTTCGCCATCAGCTCCTGAGCGCGGAGCACGAGCGGGTCTGCATCCATCGTCTCGTAGACGGCCCGCATGTCGCCGAGTCCGAGGTGCGTGTAGACCGCCACCTTGTCGCGGACCTTGCCGCCGAGCAGGCGCCAGACAGGCACGTCGAAGTGCTTGCCCATGATGTCCCACAACGCCATCTCGATGCCGGAGATCGCGCTCATGCCGATCGCGCCTAGTCGCCAGAACGACTGCTTCTTCATGACCCGCACCGCCTGCTCGATGTCGCGCGGGTCGCGCCCGATGAGCAGGGGGGCAAGGTCCTCCACCGCGCCGACGACGGCGCGGGTCTTCCACTCCAGCGTCGCCTCGCCCCAGCCGTAGAGGCCCGACACGTCGGTTTCTACTTGCACGAAGACCCAGTTGCGCATCTCCGCATTGACGACGCGCGTCCGAATGCCTGTGATCTTCACGCCCACCCTCCTCATCGACTTCTATTTAGATCGTATCTAACCGAAGCTCGGGCCGTCCAACCCACCGGTTTCAGCGTTCGGCGGATTTCAACGCGTGCTCCGCTCCAGATCTCTTGACCCAGGATGCGATCTGATCGTATCAAAATCAAGTTAGGTACGATCAATCATGCGTCTGGCTTAGGGCTTTCGGGGTGTCGGCAGAACACCCGCCCATCATCGTCACGGGAGGATCTTCACCCATGCGCTTCGCATCCCTCATCGCCGCCGCCACCCTGGCTCTCCCGTCGCTAATGACCGCGAGCCTGCCGGTCCGCGCCGATCAGACCACCATCGGCGCCATCTATCTCGACGACGTCGGCTTCTATGCCGCCGTGCGCAAGGGAATCCAAGACACCGCCAAGGCGCAGGGCCGCGACGTCGGCCTGCTCGAGACCAACGCGCGCGCCGACCCCGGCGCCGAGGGCTCGTTCATCGACCGGCTGATCTCGGCCAGCGCCAAGGCCATCGTGCTGTCGGCCGTTTCGTCGGACGGTTCCGTGCGGGCGATCCGCCGCGCGCATGACGCCGGCATCCCGGTCGTCTGCTACAACACCTGCGTCAACGACGAGGCGATGAAGAAATACGTCTACGCCTACGTGGTGGCGGACCCCAAGACCTTCGGGGAGAAGCTCGGCGAGGTCGCGGCCGACTATTTCATCGCGCAGGGTATCAAGGCGCCCAAGATCGCGGTCTTGAACTGCGAGTTCGTCGAAGTGTGCACGCTGCGGCGCGAGGGCTTCGAGGCGGCCCTCAAGGCATTGGTGCCGGACTATCGGATTGTGTCGAACCAGCGCGGCAC
The DNA here is from genome assembly GCA_964245915.1 of uncultured Lichenihabitans sp. Taxonomy (GTDB): domain Bacteria; phylum Pseudomonadota; class Alphaproteobacteria; order Rhizobiales; family Beijerinckiaceae; genus Lichenihabitans. The sequence continues at coordinate 49,371 of CAXTOT010000029.1, forward strand.
CGTGCTGGATCAGGCCGTCTCGGTCAGTGACCAGACCATCTCGGCCCACCCGGATGTCAACGCGTTCTTCGGCGAGGGCGGTGAGGCGGGCGTGGGGGCCGTGCGAACCATCAAGCAGCGTGGGCTCGCGGGCAAGGTCGTTGTGTTCAGCGCCGACATGAGCATCGCGGCCGCCCAGGAACTGGCCGACAATTCGATCATGAAGGGCGTCGCCGACGTGTCGGGCCAGGGCATCGGCAAGCTGGCCCTCGAACAGGCGCTCGCGGGCGCCGACAAGAAGCCGGTCGCCTCCCTGGTGGTGCCGATGACGATCAGCATCTTCAAGACCTCGCAGGACGCAAAGACCTGGCTCGACGGCCACAAGGACGGCCTGTCCTGACCTCTGCGCTGACCGGCACGACCCGAACCGGACGACACACGATATGGACATGATGCTGGCCGCCTATCTTCCAGGTAACTCCACCGTCGATCTGAGGGAGGTGCCGGTGCCCCGGCCCGGCATCGGGCAGGTCCTCATCCGCATGCGGGCCTCCGGTATCTGCGGCAGCGACATCCACTACATCTACCACAAGCATCTCGGCGACGACCCGCGCACCGCCTACCAGGGTGTCGTGGCGGGCCACGAGCCCGCCGGCGAGGTGGTCGAGCGCGGGCCTGGATGCCGCCATTTCAAGCCGGGTGACCGCGTCGCGGTCTACCACATCTCGGGCTGCGGGTTCTGCCGCAACTGCCGCAAGGGCTTCCAGATCTCCTGCGACGATCCCCTGAGGGCGGCCTACGGCTGGCAACGCGACGGCGGCCACGCGCCCTACATCGTGGCCGACGAGCGCGACCTGGTGCACCTGCCCGGCAGCCTGAGCTTTAAGGACGGCTGCTTCATCTCCTGCGGGGTCGGCACGGCCTACGAGGCGGTGCTGCGGGGCAACGTGTCGGGCAGCGACGCCGTCGTGGTGGTCGGCCTCGGTCCCGTCGGCATGGCGGCGTTGATGCTCGCCAAGGGCCGGGGCGCCCGAACCCTGATCGGGGTCGACGTGCAGCCCGAGCGGGTGGAAACGGCCCGGACGCTCGGCTTGCTCGATCACGGTTTCGTGGCTGGGCCGGACACGCTCGACGCCATCAACCAGGCGACCCGCGGTGGGGCGGCGGTCACGATCGATTGTTCGGGCAACCCGCGCGGTCGCGTGCTCGCCCTGCAGGCCACCCGGACCTGGGGCCGCTGCGTCTACATCGGCGAGACCGGGCCGGTGCAGTTCGACGTCAGCGACGACCTGCTCCACCGCCAGCGCACCATTTACGGCTCGTGGGTGACCAGCGTCCACAACATGGACCAATGCTGCGACGACCTCGATGCGTGGGGCCTGCATCCGCACGACATCATCACCGACTGTTTCGCCCTGAAGGACGCCGCAGAGGCCTATGCGCTGATGGCCGGCGCCCGTTCGGGCAAGGTGGTCATCGAGTTCAAGGATTAGGGCAATCTAGCCGGATCCACATCGATCCTCCGGGACAGCGACGCATGGATGTCACCCTCGCCAACGACGATCTCGGCCTCGTGGTCACCACGACGGGCGGGAGCGTGTGGCGCTTCTTCGCGAAACGCGACCGCGCCGAGGTGCCGTTGTTCCGCGCACCGCCGCCGGGCACGGAGCATACCGCCCTGAAGGCCGGATGTTTCCCCCTCGTGCCCTTCGGCAACCGGGTGCGCGACAACCGGTTTGAGGTCGACGGCACGCCCTACGCGCTCTCGCCCAACATGCCTTGGGACACCCACTACCTGCACGGCGACGGCTGGACGAGCGAGTGGTCGGTGGTCGGCCACGACGCCACGACGGTCCGGCTCGCGCTTCGTCATCGCGAGGGCGCCTCACCCTACCGCTACGACGTCGAGCAGGCCTTTGCGCTCGAGGGCGCCACCCTGACGATGACGCTCGCGGTCACCAACCGGGGCGACGCCACGCTGCCGTTCGGCCTCGGCTGGCACCCCTATTTCCCGCTCACGCCACGAACGACGCTCACGGCGTCGAGCCGGTCCTATTGGGACGACGACGAGCACTGGCTGCCCAAGCTCGAGCATGCGACGGCCGGCGACCTCGATTTCCGAACCGGGGCGCCGCCGCCCCGCCGTTGGGTCAATGCCGCCTTCGAGGGTTGGGACGGCCGGGCCACCATTTGCTGGCCCGAGCACGACGCCGCGATCGCGATCGAGGCCGACCCGCTCTTCGGGCGCAGTCTGGTGTTCGTCTCCGACCCGGCCTTCGACCCCGGATACGCCTACGAGTTCTTCTGCTTCGAGCCGATGAGCCACAGCGTCGACGCGCATCACGCCGCCGACGGGGCCGGCCTGCGCCGGCTCGCGCCGGGCGAGCGCCTCGAGGGCAGCGTCCGCTTCACGCTTCGCGCCCAATCTCACGCAAGCGGGAGACCTGGATGACCGCCCTGACAGGCACCGACACGGGCCCGCGCCGGACGTTTCGGCTCGGCACGCTGGAGATGAACGAGGTCGGCCTGCTGGTGATCCTCGCTTTCCTCTACGTGGGCTTCGGCACGACCACCAACGGCTTCATCTCGGCCAACAACCAGCTCTCGATCCTGCGCGACGGGGCCTCTATCGCGATCGCGGCCTGGGCCGTGACGCTGATCATCATCGCGGGCGAGATCGACGTGAGCGTCGGGCCAATGGTGGCCTTCACGTCGGTCTGCCTCGCCTTCCTGCTCCAGGGGCATGTGCCGGTGCTGGCCGCCATCGTGGTGGCGCTGGCGATCGGCTCCGCGCTCGGCACGATCGCGGGCGTGCTGCGGGCCTATTTCGGCATGCCGTCCTTCGTGGCGACGCTCGGCTTGTGGAGCGCGCTGCGCGGCCTCGCGTTCTTCTCGACCAACGCCTTGCCGGTCACCTTCCCGGACAATGACGTCCTCGATTCGCTGGCCGACGAGTGGCTGGGCATCCCGGCCTCGGCTGTCATCATGCTGCTCCTGTTCGCGGTCTTCACGTTCGTGAGCCGCAAGACCGCCTATGGCCGCTCCGTCTTCGCCATCGGCGGGAACGCCAGCGCGGCCGAGCTCTGCGGCATCCCGGTCGCGCGCATCCGGGTGCTGCTGTTCACGACCTCGGGCGCGATGGCGGCGCTGGCCGGCGTGCTGCTCACCGCGCGGCTCGGCTCGGGCAACGCCGGCACCGCGTCCGGCCTCGAGTTCGACGTCATCGCGGCCGTGGTGATCGGCGGCACGTCGCTATCGGGCGGGCGCGGCTCGATGCTGGGCACGCTGCTGGGCGTCTTCGTCATCACGCTGATCGGCAACGGACTCGTGCTGCGCGGGATCAACCCCTTCTTCCAGGAAGTCGTGCGCGGCGTCATCATCGTGGTGGCGGTTCTGGCCAACACGCTGGTGACCCGGGTGCGCGAAGCCCGGAGGGGCCTGCGGTGAACGCACCGGCGACACTCGCCATCGGCTCGCCTGCCCCGGTCGCGGCGGTGCGCGGCGCGACCAAGCGCTACCCCGGCGTGCTGGCGCTCGACGCCGTCGATTTCACGATCCAGCCCGGCGAAGTACGGGCGTTGCTGGGCAAGAACGGCGCCGGCAAGTCGACGCTCATCCGCCTGCTGACCGGCGCGACCGAGCCCGACAGCGGCGCGGTGCTGCTCGGCGGGCGAGCACTGACCGGCAGCGGCACGCAGCGGACCGTCGAGGCCGGGCGGCTCGGGGTGCGCGCCGTCTACCAGGAGCTTAGCCTGATTCCGAGCATGAGCATCGCCGAGAACCTGTTTCTCGGCCATTGGCCGAGCCGGGGCGGCGTGCTGGCCCATGGCGAGATGGACCGGCTGAGCCGCGAGACGCTGGGTGGCCTGGGACTCGATCTCGACCCCTCCCGCAAGGTCGACACGCTGAGCCCGGCCGAGCGCCAGCTCGTCGAGATCGCGCGGGTGCTGGTGGGCGAGCCCAGGATCGTCATCCTCGACGAGCCGACGAGTTCACTGGCGGCCGCCGAGGTCGAACTCCTGTTCAAGGCGGTCCGCAAGCTCGCCGCGGCCGGCATCGCGGTCATCTACGTCAGCCACCGCATGGCCGAGATCCGGCAGATCGCGTCGAGCGCGACCGTGATGCGGGACGGCAAGGTCGCGGGCACGGTGGAGGTCGCCGGCGCCTCGACGGGCGAGATCGTCCGCATGATGCTCGGCCACGACGCCCAGGAGGAGCACCTCGTCGAGACGGCATCTGGCGGCGCGGTCGTGCTCGAGGTCGCGGGCCTCGTATCCCGCCCCAAGATCGCGGGGGTCGACTTCGTCCTGCGTCGCGGCGAGGTGCTGGGCGTCGCGGGCCTGCTCGGCGTCGGGCGCACCGAACTGCTGCGCGCCATCGCCGGCCTCGCGCCCGTGCAGGCCGGCACCGTGACGATGAACGGCCGCGACGTCACGGCCCACTCCTATGCGCGGCGGGTGCGCGAGGGCCTGGGCTTCACGCCCGAAAGCCGCAAGGAGGACGGCATCCTGCCGCTGCTCGGCGTCGACGAGAACATCGTGGCGGCCGACTTCTCGAAAGTGACCCGTTTCGGGGTGATCTCGGCGAACGGCATGGCGACAGCCGCACGCGGCATCATCGAGCGGATCGGCATCAAGGCGGCCCGCGCCGGGACGCCGATCGGCACCCTGTCGGGCGGCAACCAGCAAAAGGCCGTCATCGGGCGCTGGGTCTACGCCGACGCCACGATCCTGTTGCTGGACGAGCCGACGCGGGGCGTCGATGTCGAGGCAAAGCTGCAGATCTATGGCATCATCCGTGAGCTCGCGGCCTTCGGCCGCAGTGTCATCTTCGTATCGAGCGAACTCGAGGAACTGCCCAACGTCTGCGATCGCGTGCTCGTCCTCAAGGACGGCCGTCTCGTCGCCGAGCTTCTGGCTCCGGACATCCGGACGGAGGGACTGATGGACGCCTGCCTCTGAGGCCGGCGCCCAAGAACGCGACCGGGCGGACAACGCCTGGACCACACAACCGGAGGATATGGGAATGAAACGCGCAATCAGATCGTTGACGTTAGCCGGCCTGATGGTCGGGAGCCTGCTCGGATCCGCCGCCACGGCGAAGACCAAGATCGGCTTCGTGGTCAAGCAGCCCGAGGAACCCTGGTTTCAGGACGAGTGGAAGTTCGCCGACCAGGCCGGCAAGGAGAAGGGCTTCACGGTCGTCAAGATCGGCGCCGAGGACGGCGAGAAGGCGCTGGCCGCCATCGACAACCTCGGCGCGCAGGGCGCCCAGGGGTTCATCATCTGCACGCCCGACGTGAAGCTCGGCCCGGCGCTCGCCGCCAAGGCCCAAGCCAACAACATCAAGATGATGACGGTCGACGACCAGCTGGTCGACGGATCCGGCAAGCCGCTCGGCGACGTGCCCCACATGGGCATCTCGGCCAGCAAGATCGGCGAGCAGGTCGGGCAGACCATCGCGGACCAAGCCAAGGCGCGCGGCTGGGACCTCAAGGATCTTGGCGTGATCCGCGTCTCCTACGACCAGTTGCCCACCGCCAAGGACCGGGTGGACGGCGCGGCCGGCGTGCTGCTGAAGGACGGCTTGCCGCAGGCCAACATCTACAACGCGCCGCAGGACAAGACCGACACCGAGGCCGCGCTCAATGCCGCCACGACGGTGATCAACGCCCATCCCGACGTGAAGCACTGGGCCGCGATCGGCCTCAATGACGAGGCGGTGCTCGGCGCCGTGCGCGCCACCGAGTCGGTCGGAATCAAGCCGGCCGACGTCATCGGGGTCGGGATCGGGGGGGCCGATTCGGCCATCAACGAGTTCAAGAAGGGCCAGCCCACCGGCTTTTTCGCGACCGTGATCATCTCGCCAAAGCGGCACGGCTACGAGACCGCGAGCAACATGTTCGACTGGATCACCAAGAACCAGGCGCCGGCCAAGCTCACCCAGACCGCGGGCCAGCTCGCGACGCGGGACGATTACGCCAAGGTGCGCCAGAGCCTGGGCATCCAGTAAGGCCGCTCGAATGGAGGCCGTGTCCCCCGACCTGCGGGTCGACAACATCGCCAAGGGGTTTCCCGGGGTTCAGGCGTTGAAGGACGTCTCGTTCACGGTGCCGGCCGGCGCCGTGCACGGCCTGCTCGGCGAGAACGGGGCCGGCAAGTCGACCTTCATCAAGATCCTCGGCGGCGATTATCGCGCCGACGAGGGCACCATCACGATGGGCGGGACGCCGTTCAGGCCGCTCTCCGTCAGGGACGCCATGGCGGCCGGCGTCGCGGTCGTGCACCAGGAACTGCAACTGGTGCCCGAACTCACGGTCGGCGAGAACCTAACGCTCGGCCGTTTTCCCAATCGCGCCGGCGTCGTGTCGTTCGACGTGCTGCACAAGCGCGCCGAGGCCGCGCTCGCGACCGTGGGCGGGGGCATCGCATCACGCACCAAGGTGGCCCATCTCTCCATCGGCCAGCGCCAGATGGTGGAGATCGCCAAGGCCGTCATGGAGGACGCCAAGGTCATCGCGCTCGACGAGCCGACCTCCTCGCTGTCGGCCAACGAGAGCGAGGTCCTGTTCCGCCTCATCGACAGCCTGCGGGCACGCGGCAAGATCATCCTCTACGTCTCGCACAGGCTCGACGAGGTGTTCCGCCTGTGCGACGGCGCGACCGTGCTGCGCGACGGGCGGGTGGCCGCCCATTTCGCCTCGATGGCGGGCGTCACCCGCGACGAGATCGTGCGGCGCATGGTCGGCCGGAAGATCCGGGACATCTGGGGCTGGCGCGCCCGAGCGTCGGGCGACGAGATGCTGGCGGTCCGCGACCTGTCGGGCGCACGGCTCCCGGCGCCGGCCAGCTTCTCGGTCGCGGCAGGAGAGATCCTGGGCTTCTTCGGCCTCGTGGGCGCGGGGCGCAGCGAACTGTTCCGTCTCGTCTACGGCGCCGACCCGCGCCAGGGCGGTTCCGTGACGCTCGCGGGCAAGCCTGTCGTTGCCACCCCGAAGGGATCGATCGGCGTTGGCCTCGTCATGTGCCCCGAGGACCGCAAGGCGGACGGCATCGTGCAGGGCCGCTCGGTCGAGGAGAACATCGTGATCTCGACCCGGCGGCACTTCTCGCCATTCGGCCTGATCGACCGCGCCCGCGAGGCCGGCGTGGCGGACGGGTTCATCGCCAAGCTGCGGGTCCGCACGCCGAGCCGCAACCAGGACATCGTTAACCTGTCGGGCGGCAACCAGCAGAAGACGGTGCTGGCCCGCTGGCTGGCCGAACCCGCCTTGAAGGTGCTGCTCGTCGACGAGCCCACGCGCGGCATCGACGTCGGCGCCAAGGCGGAGATCTACGCCATTCTGTACGACCTCGCCGAAAAGGGGCTCGCGATCGGCGTCGTGTCGAGCGACCTGCCCGAGGTTATGGGCATCTGCGACCGCATTCTCGTGATGCGCGAGGGGCGCGTCGTCGCCGAATTCATGCGCGGCTCCTTCGATGAGCAGGCCATCCTGGCCGCCGCCCTCCCGGGAGACCACACAACATGAACCACCTGCGTCGGCTCATCCTGGGCGAGCAGGGCCTCGTCGTGCTGTTCGTGGTCGCCTTCGCGGCTGTAGCGCTGCTGGTCCCCAACTTCTTCACCGAACGCAACATGCTGGGGCTGCTGCAATCGGTCGTCACCATCGGGATCGTGTCGGGCAGCATGATGCTTTGCCTGGCCTCGCGCGATTTCGACCTGTCAATCGGCTCGAACGTCGCGTTCGCCGGCATGGCGGCCGTGATGGGCTCGAACATGACGGGCAGCGTCGCACTCGGCGTCGGGCTGGCCCTGCTGGCCGGGCTGGCGGTCGGGATCGTCAACGGCGTGGTGATCGCCCGCCTGCGCATCAACGCGCTGATCGCCACGCTGGCGACGCTGCAGATCGTCCGCGGTCTCGCGCTCATCGCCAGCAACGGCCGGGCCGTGGGCGTCAACGAGCCCGGCTTCTACACCATCGCGCAGACGGCCGTGTTCGGCATTCCCACCCCGGTCTGGGTCATGGTGCTCTGCCTCGCGGCCTTCGGCTTCGTGCTCAATCGGACGGTGTTCGGCCGCAACGTCCTGGCGGTCGGGGGC
>CAXTOT010000030.1:0-49169 GCA_964245915.1 uncultured Lichenihabitans sp.
ACGCTGTGGCCTATGCGCGGGAAGTCGCCGAACTCGGGGCGGGCGAAATCCTGCTGACCTCGATGGACCGCGACGGCACCAAGATCGGCTTCGACCTCGGCCTGACCCGGGCGGTCGCGGATGCCGTGCGCGTGCCGGTGATCGCCTCGGGCGGGGTCGGCACGCTCGATCATCTGGTGGATGGGGTTAAAGAAGGCCGTGCCGATGCGGTGCTGGCGGCCTCGATCTTTCACTTCGGCACTTATACGATCGGGCAGGCCAAGCGGCACATGACCGAGGCCGGCCTGCACATGCGGATGGACCAAGGAGCAGCAGCATGACCACGAGCGTGCCGCGCGTCGGAAATGCCTTCACCCTGGACAATCTCGCGGCCCTGATCGCGGCGCGCGCCGAGGCGCCGTCGGATGCCTCCTACACGCGCAAACTGCTGGACGACGGGGTGTCGCGCTGCGCCCGAAAGTTCGGCGAGGAAGCGGTGGAGACCATCGTGGCGGCCCTCGGCGGCAGCAAGGCCGAGATCACGGCCGAAGCCGCCGACGCGCTCTACCACCTGCTCGTCCTGCTCCAGGCCACGGGCGTGCCCTTCGATGCCGTGATCGACGAACTCGCGCGCCGCACGCGGCAATCGGGGCTGCAGGAGAAGGCGGGGCGAGGGTAGGGGCTATATCACTCGATCACAACGCTCAGGCGGGCTCGTGTTTGGCGGAACGAGACTCGATGTACTTGCCGAAGCGCGGTCTACCCTTCGCGACGAGCAGTTGAGGTACCGTGTTGGCGACACCCGCGAGAAAGCTCATGATCTCGTCCAAGTCTGTCGATGCAGAAACGTGCTTCCAGTCGTTCCCTGCCGCATACCAGTAGCCTCGGCCTACGATGCACATCACGCTTAATGCCGTTTGAGGCGTGGCCGCATACTCGTCACATTGACGATATCTTTTCATCTCCGATGCAGCATCTGTGACGAGGTCACTGCTGAATGCGAATAAAGCTCTTATCGGAAGCGGTACAGAAGCCCTTATGCCCTCAACGATCTTTGGAGTGTTTACTGGTGTCCAATGCTCCGTCTGAATCAGTGGGAGCTGGGATGCCTTTCGCGCGCTTGCGATCGCTTGAGATAGATTGGCTGCGGTAAGGCGAGACTTGACCTCGATTGAGTAAAGACATGACTCGACAGGGAACATGCCTAGTCCCGGATCATAAAGCCAAGCGGGTAATATAGAAGGAGCATATAGGACAACACCGATCTGTGGCGACTTAGTGCCGTCAAATGCGACAAGCTTTCCGGTGCCCAACTTGACCTCAGGAGGAAGCGCAGGCTGGAGCATCTTGCTCATAAAAATCTCGCGTGCTTGTCCGACAAGCGCAGGGTGATCTAGGTTTTCGCAATTTTCAGCTTGCTGCAATGCTGTCTGACAATGTGCGATGAAGGATTGTCGGAAGATGCTCGTCGTTTTCTGCATTGCGCCTCATCGATCCCGGGTAGTCGGCCCGCGTCAATCACGGATGTCAGCTCCTGCCGCTCTATTCGTAAATGCGCGGCGGTGACAATGACCCGCGCCGTTAACGCTTCAAGGCAGCGAGACGGGCGGCGTTGCGGGTCTTGTGTTCATCGAGGGAAACGAACTCGCCACGGTCGAGCGCCGCTAGCCCTTCATCGACGTAGGGCTTGGCCCATGCCAGGTCGTCACCTTCCTCGAGTTCGCGTTCGGCGATCCGCTCGTCGATCAGGTGCCGCGCCGCGTCCTCGATGGAGGCGAAGTCGCCTGTTGCGACGTGCGCCTTCAACCAGGCTTCCTGTTCGGGTTTGAGGGTGATGGTCATGGGCAGATGATAGCGCCGAGGCGACCCAGACGCACAACAATTCTGCTCCTCCGTGGCGCTCACCAGTCCATGGACCATCCTTCGGTGGCGAAGACCGCTCCGCGAATCGTCGCGCATTTCTGGTTTGGTTGCGCTAGATTGGGTCGTTTCCGTGCACGAGGCGCACGCTTTCTGGGCAGGACATGAACGAACGCGTGAGATCAGCCTCGATGGTGGCGGCGCCGCACCGGCATTTCAGCCGCGACGAATGGGCGGCGCTGCGCGCCGACACGCCCCTCACCCTCACGGTCGAGGATCTGCACAAGCTGCAATCCACCAACGACCCGATCTCCATCGAGGAGGTCATCGCCATCTACCTGCCGCTGTCGCGCCTGCTCGCGCTCTATGTCGCGGCCACGCAAGGGCTGTTCAAGGCGACCCAGCGCTTCCTCGGCGCCGAGGAGGAGGGCAAGATGCCCTATATCATCGGGGTGGCGGGCTCGGTGGCGGTCGGCAAATCCACCACCAGCCGCGTCATGCAGGCGCTGCTGTCGCGCTGGCCCAACACCCCAAAAGTGGCGCTGGTCACCACCGACGGCTTTTTATACCCCAACCGGGTGCTGGCCGAACGCGGCCTGATGGACCGCAAGGGGTTTCCGGAATCCTTCGATTCGGCGGCGCTGCTGCATTTTTTATCCGACGTGAAGGCGGGCGCGCGTAACGTCCGGGCCCCGATCTATTCCCACCTCTCCTATGACGTGCTGCCCGACGAATTCGTCGAGGTGGACCGGCCCGACATCCTGATCGTCGAGGGCCTCAACGTGCTGGCGGCGCCCCACAAGGTCCAGAAGGAGGGGCACGGGGTGCCCTTCGTGTCCGATTTCTTCGACTTTTCGGTCTATCTCCACGCCGACCAGGATCTTTTGGAGAAGTGGTATGTGGCGCGCTTCATGCGGCTGCGCGAAACCGCGTTCCGCGATCCGCGCTCCTATTTCAACACCTATGCCACGATCGGCGACGAGGATGCTGTCGCCATGGCGGTCGACATCTGGACAAGGATCAATCTGAAAAACCTGCGCGAAAACGTGCTGCCGACCCGCGAGCGGGCGAGCCTCATCCTCACCAAGGGGGCCAGCCACCGAATCGAAGAAGTCGCATTACGCAAGCTGTAGCGGCGGTCCATAAGGCGAACGCAGGCGCGTGATGCCCTGCGGGAGCGCCCATGCGGACCTTGCGTTTCATCCTCGGCGACCAGCTCTCCCACGACATCGCGTCGCTGCGCGGCCTCGATGCGGCGCAGGACGTCATCCTGATGGCCGAGGTGACCGAGGAGGCCACCTATGTGCCGCATCATCAGCAGAAGATCGCCTTCCTGTTCTCCGCCATGCGCCACTTTGCCGAAGAGTTGCGCGCCAGGGGCGTGAAGGTCGATTACGTCCGCCTCGACGCCGCCGGCAATGCGGGCTCGTTCACGGGTGAGCTGGAGCGCGCGCTGGCCCGCCACGCGCCCGATCACGTGATCGTCACCGAACCGGGCGAGTGGCGCGTGCTCGAGGCCATGCTGGGCTGGCAGGAGCGGTTCGGCACCCCGGTCCACATCCGGCCCGACGAAAGATTCCTGTGCTCGCGCGAGGCGTTCGCGCAATGGGCCGAGGGCCGCCGCAGCTTTCGCATGGAGTATTTCTACCGAGCCATGCGGGAGAAGACTGGATTGCTGATGGACGGCAAGACCCCCGTCGGCGGTCAATGGAATTTCGACAAGGACAACCGCAAGGCCTTGCCGGCGCGCGCGGCCGTCCCCGAGCGGCTGCGCTTCGAGCCGGATGCGCTCACGCGCGAGGTTCTGGACCTCGTGCGCCGCAGGTTCGGCAACAATTTTGGCGATCTCGAACCCTTCGGCTGGGCTGTGACCCGGGACCAGGCCCTCGCGGCCCTCGACCATTTTGTCGCCGATTGCCTGCCGTTCTTCGGCGACTACCAGGACGCCATGAAGGCCGGCGAGGGCTTTCTCTTCCACGGCCTCGTGTCGCCCTACCTCAACGCCGGCCTGCTCGGGGCCGGCGAGGTTTGCCGGCGCGCCGAGGCCGCCTATGCGACGGGAACGGCACCGCTGAACGCGGTCGAGGGCTTCATCCGCCAGATCCTCGGCTGGCGCGAATATGTGCGCGGCCTCTATTGGCTGAAGATGCCGGATTACGCCAAGACCAATGCCTTGGGGGCGAACCGCAATCTCCCGTCCTTCTATTGGACCGGCGACACCGAGATGAACTGCTTGGCGCAGGCGATCGGCGACACCCGGCGCCAGGCTTACGCCCACCACATCCAGCGCCTGATGATCACCGGCAATTTCGCGCTGCTGGCCGGCATCGTCCCGGCCGAGATCGAGGCGTGGTATCTCGCGGTATACACGGATGCCTATGATTGGGTGGAACTGCCCAACGTGCACGGCATGGTGATGTTCGCAGATGGCGGAATGCTGGGCTCCAAACCCTATGCGGCGGGGGGCGCCTATATCAACCGCATGTCGGATTATTGCGGCGGTTGCGTCTATGATCCCGCGGTAAAGACGGGGCCGAATGCCTGCCCGTTCAACTATCTCTACTGGGCGTTCCTGATCGACAATGCCGCAAAACTGTCCGGCAACCAGCGGCTCGCCATGCCGTATCGCACGTTGGAAAAGTTCGGGCCGGAACGCAGGGCGGCGATCCAGGCGGAGGCGCATGCGTTCTTGGATGACTTGCCGGCGGCGTACTGAGCGCATGGATCTTGCGCGATCGTGGCCCGGAGATATCGGGACATTGTCTTTTGATCGAGCCGTTCATCTCGGCAATAAGGGCCGGAGTACAAGGAAAATTGGCAGATGATCTGCTGGTCTGCCCCTGAGTGAAAGCATCCGCTCTGTGGTTGTCGCAAGGTGGCCGCTTGCCGCTTGATCAGCGGACATTCGCACCAGACTCTTGCTCCAACCAAGGGGCTTAGCCCTTTGCGAGCCGCAGCGTTGAAGAAAATGTTGATTTCTGAACCACGTGCCACGCCCGTTGTCCCTGCCCTACAACTACGGCAAGATCGATGCTGGGAAGCAAAACATCGCGTATCTGCCCGCCGGAAGGTACCAACAATGGATATCGAGACAGTCCATGAGCTTCTGGATCAGCTCGAAACGACGATACAGATTATAGCTGTTGATGACCGCGAATGGATTGATCCTACGGAGGCAGGAGAGTTGTGCCTGATAGTCGGTGAGGTAACAGGGTGGGGCACTGGATCAGCCTATTATGACGAATTGCCAAGGCTACTCGGTATCAGGCCCGTAACTCTGCGAAAATTCCACAAGCTGACTGGTCAAGTGCTTGTCTCAGAGGCAAGAGCATTGGCCGACCGCCTCCGTAGCTACCTGAGGGCCCTTGACCAAAACTCTTCAAATAAAGGTGCCGACGACACAGAGAACCGCTATGTTGCTGCGATTGAGCCGAAACTGTCGTTTCAGGCGACGCAATGGGTCAGTGTACCCCCAACCATTGATCTGAAGCAAAAAATACACACTCTATCACGAATATTAGACGACATACTTCTAGAGTTGAAACGATCAAATAATGCACCCGAAGACATTGTCTTTTCAGAATTAGACAGACAGCAATTGATTGCACTACTCCAGACGACGTTAAGCGTGCTGAAGTCCCCAATAGTGGAAAAAGGGCTTCTCTTAAAAACGAGAGAGGCGCTGCAGAAAGCGGCGGTTAGCGCTGCCGAAAAACAAGCGCAACACGGGTTCGAAACACTGGCCTCGCACGGAGTTTCGTGGCTGTCGGATTTGCTTAGGAGCTTCTTCCCTTCTTAGCGTCCAACTGCAACGGAGAGCACGCTCCCTCCCTCGCCCTGTCCCTCTCTCTGTCTCTCTAAGCCAATTGGGTGTCGGCCTGAAAACACGATCGTGGAATTCTTGAACTTTGCACCACGGTGCCGAAACAGGTTGCGGCGCACGCAACTTGGAAATCTGGTTGCAAATTTGGTGTCTTGAGCCTCATTGCGATCCAGGACGCCAACAGCTCTGCGACAAATCTGCCGGAGCGACCGCGATAGTCGGGTGGATCGTTGGAAAAGGGCGACGCTGGCGCGCCGATCTCGTGTCATGACTCGCCATCTCAATTGTTCGTGCGCCACTCAATAATCGACAGCGGTAAATCGGAAGCCGATGTCCCTTTGTGAAGTCGAGAAGCACCGCTGTATTGCAACGTGTGGCGACAAGGCGGCGGGTTGGCGACTCGGGTTTAAGACGATGCTTAAGAGGTCCTTGACCTTCGACGCATCGAACCCAATTTTTCCGATATGCGGTCGGTACATTAAAGCTGCTGACCTCAGGCACCCCAACTTTTCAGTCCAGCGCCACCGCCACAAACCGCACGTCGCCCTGGCCGTTCGACACCAGCAGCAGCGCCGAATGTTTTCCGGCGTCCTTGACGGCCTTGATCTTCAGCGACACGTCGGCGGGCGCCGCGACCTGCTCTTGATTGATCTCGACCACGACATCGCCGGCCCTGATCCCCTTGGTGCCGGCCGCCGAGGTGGCCCCCACATCGGTCACCACCACGCCCTTGACGGTGTCCTTGATCGAATATTTCTTGCGCAGATCGTCCGACAGCATCGACAGGCTCATGCCGAGCGCGGTTTGGACCGCTGCGGCGGCGGGGGGCTGAACGCTCGAGGGATCGCCGGTCGCGACCTTTTCAGTATCTTCTAGACGCCCGAGCTTGACGCTGACGGTCTGCTCCTTGCCGTCCCGCATGATGACGACCGGCACGTCCTTACCCACCGCCGTCATGGCCACGATGGCGGGAAGGTCCCGCGATTCCTTCACGGGCTTGCCGTCGAAGGTCACGATCACGTCGCCCGCCTTGAGGCCGGCCGGCTTGGCGGGGCCCTTGTCGTCGACCCCGGCGATCAGCGCGCCGCGCGGCGTGCCGAGCCCGAGGCTGTCGGCAATCCCCTCGTCGACGTTCTGGATGCGCACCCCGAGCCAGCCCCGCCGCGTCTCGTGGAACTGCTGCAATTGGTCGATCACCGGGATGACTTCGTCGGACGGCGTGGCAAAGCCGATGCCGATGGAGCCGCCCGAGGGCGACAGGATCGCGGTGTTGATGCCGATCACCTCGCCCGCCATGTTGAACAAGGGCCCGCCCGAATTCCCCTTGTTGATGGAGGCGTCGGTCTGGATGTAATTGTCGTAAGGCCCGCTATCGATGTTGCGGTTGCGCGCCGACACGATCCCGGACGTCACGGTGCCGCCGAGCCCGAACGGGTTGCCCACCGCCATCACGGCGTCGCCCACCCGCATCTTGTCGCTGTCGCCGAACTTTACGGATTTCAGCGGCGCGTCGGATTTCACCTTCAACACCGCAACATCGACCTTGGCGTCCTTGCCCACCACCTCGGCCTTCAGCTTGCGCCCGTCGGTCAGGATCACCGTGACCTCGTTGGCGCCCTCGATGACGTGATTGTTGGTGATGATGATGCCCGAGGGGTCGACGATGAACCCCGAGCCGAGCGAGCTCGATCGCCGCGCGCGCGGCGTCTCGCCTGGCGCGCCACCCGGGCCGCCGTTCTGGCCCTGCAATTGCCGCTTGAAGAATTCCTCGAACAGGTCGTCGAAGGGCGTGCCGGGCGGCAGCTTCGGCATGGCGCCCGCCTGTTTCTGTTCGACGAGCTGGGAAGCCGAGATGTTGACCACCGCGTCCATGACGCCGGCCGCCAGATCCGCCAGCGATTCGGTACCGCCCTTGGCGAGGGCCGGGGTGGGAAGCGCCGCCATCAGAGCCGTAGGGGCCGCGTTGAGGGTGAGTGCCAAAGCGATCGCGCCAAGGCGAAGGGGCGCGCGACCGCGCTTCTGCCGTGCCGAAACCGGGCGGGGAGCGAACATCATGCGGGCGGACTCTCGCGATCGGAATGAAGGGCCGGCGGCCGAACTTGACCCCCTCAATATCGGGAGGAAGCGGCGGCCCGGCAAGAGCCAAAGATGCTCGTCCCGCCTTTCCCGGCGCACGAATTCAGCCGCCACCTACGCACAGGTGCGGGCCCTCTCGGGCAGCATCAAACCGCCGGCCTTTCAGCCATCGATAGTCACGGCTATCAAATCCATGTCTGACACGTATACGGCTGTCTGATAATGTGGTTGCTGTTTAAGGGGAGTTGGAAACATGCGGTTCAGTGTCAGTATTGTCTCGTCATTTTTGGTCTTGTCTTCTATTTTGATTACACCTGCGTCGGCTCGCTCTGCTTACAGGCAGAGCAGCGAAGATGGCGCCATGGTCTCGCCGGCCATGATGCACGCGATCAACATCATCGTTGCCGAGCAAAAAAAGATGGTACGGCATCGGCATCATTGATAACTGATTGGAAGGATCGAAGATCAGCCTGCCACCGATTTGGTGGCGGGTGCTTCGCCATGGCGCCTCGACGGAGGCGTGCGGCCGCGACCCGCTCGAGTGTCGAAGTTGGGCGCCGCTGCCGGCCTAGGACGAGCGTGGCGGGACCTTGGGAGACCCGACTTGCATCGGCAGAGGCTTCCCGTATGACCGATGGAGCATCGGTGTGGAACGGGGTTGGCGATGGTGGAGGCCAGGATCACCGTGAAGGGTGGCTGGATCGATGTGACGCTCGAGGGCGAGACGCTGACGCTCGCGGCAGTGGGTTCGCCGCTGCACTATCTGACCAAGCCGCAAACCTCGATCCCGGGCCGCCACAAGCAATCCGAAGACAAGAGCCGGTTTCGCCGCCTCGCGGCCGACGCCATTCTGGCCAAGCATCCGGCCGCGGCTCTCGACGATGTCGACGTGGTTTGGGCCTGGAGAAATGGCTAGAGCGCTTTCGCCTCTCGCGAATTCGCGCCAAGTCGCGGGCGACGCTAGCCCATCTCTCCGATGAGGCGCCGGTATTCCGCCTCGGGCTTGCCGTAGGCCTCGCCCGCGAAATCCTCGAGCGCGCGTCGGTCCCGGATCGTCACGCGACCGCGTTCGGAGCGGATGAACCGGTTGCCTTCGAGCACATGCAGGGCGGTGGTGACGCTGGTACGGCGCACCGCCAGCATGATGGACAGAAAGCCGTGCGTCAGCGCCATCTCGTCGCTCTCGGCGCGGTCGTGGCACATCAGCAGCCAGCGTGCTAGGCGTTCGTCGACAGTGTGGATGGCGTTCGACAGCGATGTGAAGATCGACTGGATGGCCAACGCTTCCGTGTAGCGGAGCACCAGCGCACGCATCGCGGGACTTCGATCGAGCGCCTCGGTGAAGGTCGCGGCCGCGACGCGATACCCATGGCCGCCCATCTGCATCAGGATTCGGCAAGGGCTCTGGCTGGACCCCATCGCGACGGAGGTCGGGGCCAGACCTTCTCTCCCGAACATACCCGCTTCGGCCTGTTGACCCTCGGGAGAGATCGCGATGATCGACCCGATCCCGGTTTCGACGAAGTAAACGTATTCGATGGGCTGGTCCGGTTCCGTGAGGAGAATGCCTCTCGGAAGATCGACGGGGTCGAGCATCGGGCTGAGAGAAGCGAAATCCGCGTCGGACATCAGCGAGAGGAGTCGATTGCGAACCACAGGACGGTTTGAAACGGGCAAAAGCTCTGACCAGGAAAGGGCAAGAGCGCGCATGTCTCCCAATCGCCTCCACCCGGGAAACACGGCGACATCAGCCGCAATAGCGCGAGCGCCGACCAGGGAGCCTATCCTAAGCTGGTACGATATCGGACGGTGGACGGAGGGTCGTGCCATCGCCCTCATTGAAGGCAGGAGGGGTGCCGCTTGGTTGCCGGTGCCGCATGCGTCGCAAAACCGAGACAGGCAAGGCGCTCGAAGAGCCAGCAAAGAGAAGCCCGCCACCTTTGCGGGCGACGGGCTGAGCTCCATTCGAATGGTTGCTCCTTACATGGAAAGCGCCTGAACCTTCTTGAGATGCATTTCCACCGCGGGTAGCGTCGCGGTGGTCCAAGCCTTCAGTTTCGCATCTGTGCCGCTCTTCTTGTAGTCGGTGAGAAGCGCCGCGGTTTCAGTGTGGGCTTGGACCTGATCGGCCACATAGGCCTTGTCGAAATCGGCGCCGGTCTTTCCTTGCAGCGCCGTGACCATGGCCTGGTGCGGATCATCGAGCGACATGGCGACGTTCGCGCCGGAGGTCTTGGCGGCAGCCTGCAGCTTCTTCTCGGCCTTGGTATGATCCGCGATCATCATGCGGGCGAAGGCCTTGACCTTCGTGCTCGAGGCCTGTTTCAGCGCGAGCTGCGATTCGTCGACTTCGAACGTGTTGCCGACCGAGGCCTTGGTGGCGAAATCCGCCGCCGACGGAGCGCTCTGGGCGAAAGCTGGGGAGAGAAGCGCCGACAGCGCGACCGCCCCGGCGAGTGTGACGAGCTTCATGACTTTGTCCCGATCTCAAATGTGCTTGGCAATTCAAAGTGCCGAGCACACAACACGACCCCCGGGGCAAGGGTTCCTGCGCTGTTCTGTCCACCCCATCCGGGAGGGGTGAATCCCGCCCTAAGGACGTGGCCAGGAGAAATCGTCCGTGCGCCCCGGCTTCGGCTGGATCGGCAGACCTTCGACGAGCGCCCGCCGGGTAAGCGTCCCGTCCAGACCCGCGAGCATGGATGCGTTTTTCTCGGCCAAGTGACCATCGGTCGCGAGGGCAGGGGCCGTAATGGTGATGACGGGCCCGATCTGCGGTGTACGCCCGGGCGCGTCATCGGGGTGGCTCGACGGCGGCGCCGCGACCCCGGCTTCGCGCCGGATCTGCGCGCTGATGTCGACCTGAAGGGCGTTGTCGAAATCGGGTTGCGTCGGGATCGTGATGCCGGATGGATCGACGGGGGCGGGCTTGGCCTTGTCGCGGCCCTGCCTGATGTTGGTTTCCACGAAGCTTGCGAGCTTGCGCGCGCCGGCCTGGGTGAAGTCGATGCCGTCCGCGGTGCGCAGCTTGGCGATCCGGCCGTTCAGGTCCGGCCCGACCTGGTCGTATTTGCCGCCCTCGTCCACGAAGGCTTCCCAGCTGTCCACGTAACTGGCACCGGCTTTGACGGCGCGGTCGCGGATGATCTCGTTGAGGACCACGAATTCGGCCGAGAGCGCCGCGTCCTGAACGATCGGCAGCCCCACCCAGGTCAGGGGAATGTTCTTGGCGCGGAACAAGGCCGCCAGGGTCTCGACCCGGTCGCCGTAGAGTTGCTTCCAGCGCGGTGCCTGAGGGTCGATCGTGGTGCGGTTCTCCTTTAGGGGCACCATGTCGTTGGCGCCGAGCATGATCACGGCGGCGTCGACGTGATCGGGCCCCGCAAACATGTTTTGCGCCGCAATCGTCCATTCGAACATGGCGTCCTGCGACAGCCCGAAAGGTGCATGGGTTTTCTGCAGAATGGCGACAGCCGGCTGATTGACGAAATTGAGTTTCAGCCCCTCGGCGAGCGCCTCGCCAAAACCATCGCCCAGCACCGCGACCGTATAGGGCCGTGTGGCCGCGGCCTTGCCGACCGCGGCTTCGCTTCCCCGCGTGAACCGGATCGAGGGTGGTTGGGCCGCTGAGGCCGTCGTGGGACGACTCGCCACGAGCGGCAGGCTCGCCGCGAGGGCAAGGCCGAGCACGGCGGTCCGCCGCAACCGGCCGGCGGAGCTTGTTCTGGGCGTGCCATGGTGTCGAAGACGCATGGCGCGAACATAAGGGGTTGTTCAGCGCCGCGCATCACCGAAAAAAAAGGTATCTTTTCTGAGGGCCGCGAGGGTGGGGGCGGACGTTCGGCTTGGCGCCGTCTGACGCCTGAATTGCGCCCATTCACGCCTTTCTGAAGGCGAAGCCGAATCCCAACTTCCGTCATCCATCGGGGCGCACGGACCTCAGGCCACCTCTTCTCCCGCTCGTGCCGCCTCGATCTTGGCGATGTCGATCCGACGCATGGTCATCATGGCGTTCATCGCGCGCTTGGCGGCAGCAGGGTCCGGGTCCTTTAGCGCGGCCATTAGGGCTCGCGGAACGATCTGCCACGAAAAGCCCCAGCGGTCCTTGCACCAGCTGCACTGGCTTTCGCTGCCGCCATTCTCGACGATCGCATTCCAGTAACGGTCCGTTTCCGCCTGGTCGTCGGTCATCACCTGGAAGCTCACGGCCTCGCTGGGCGAAACGCCGGAACCACCGTTCAGGCCAAGGAACGCTTGGCCTAGCACGGTAAACTCGACGGTCAGCTCAGCGCCCCGTGCGCCGCCAGGATAATCGGACGGGGCATGAAGCACATGCCCGAGATGACTGTCGGGAAAGGTGGCGGCGTAGAATTCCGCCGCCTTCCGGGCCTCGCCATGGCGGAACCACAGGCACGTGACGATCTTGCTCATCGCTCTCCTCCTTGAAAGATTGGCTCGTCTGGGGCGGTCGCTCAGTCGTTCAGCGAAACGCCAAGCCTGTCGAGCAGACAGGCGTTGCCATGCTCGCGTGAGCCGCCGTCATAACTGCCGAGAAACCCGCCGTGTTCGGTGACCATGAACGTCGTCGAGAAAGTTAAGCAACCTCTCTCGTGATTTTTCGCGGGTTGCCACCGTCGCGATGGCGTTTGGAAGAGGGGTGTTCGCTTCAGCGGCTGCGGAGCATTCCCTTCTCGGCCAGTTCCGGACGTGCGGCTGTTCTCGGACAAACGTCCGAGTATAGTTCCCCCTCGTCGTGCCCCATCCGCAAGGCCCGCGACGGATGCAGCCGTCACCCGCCCCAAAACCTTCAGCGCGATGCCATCGGCCATTGCCCTTTAAGCGGTCCCCAGCCGGCGATGCGGTCGCTGAGCAGCGCGACCCCGAGCGCATAGGCGGTGGAATTGTTGTAGCTCTTGATCACCTTGAAGTTCGGGGTCACCAGAAAGGCGGGGCCATTGGCGCCGGAGGGCAGCAAAAGCGCGGCTTTCCCTTCGCGCGGCATGGCCCCGCCATCGGCGCGCCGCAGGCCACGGTCGGCCCAGGCCGCGAAGCCGAGATAACGGTTCTGCGGGGCATCGTGCGAAGAGCCGGTCGGCAGCAGCACCTCATAGCCCCAGGTCTCGCCCGCGATCCAGTGATGCTTGTGGAGGTAATTGGCGGTCGAGCCGATGGCATCGGGCACGCTGGTCCATATATCGCGGTGCCCGTCGCGGTCGAAATCCACAGCATAGCTCTTGAAGCTCGACGGCATGAACTGCGTTTGGCCCATGGCGCCCGCCCAGGAACCCAGCATGTGGGCGGGGTCGATGTCGCGGTTCTGCAGCACCACCAGGGCGGCGAGGAGTTCGCGGCGGAAATAGTCGCCCCGATAATGCTCGAAAGCCAGGGTGGCGAGCGAGCGGACCACGTAGTCGTTGCCCGCGAAGGCGCCGAAATTGGTCTCCAGCCCCCACACTCCGAGCACGATATAGCGGTCCACCCCGTAGCGCGCTTCAGCTTTGACGATCCATTCGCCCCAGTCGCGCGCCATGGATTTGCCGGTCTCGATCCGCTTCGGCGACACCGCCGAGGCGAGATAGTCGCCGACGGGTTTCACGAATTCGGCCTGCCGATGGGTCTTCTCGATGACACTTGGATCGGGGGTAACACCCGCGAAGGCCGCATCGAAGGTGGCTCGGCTCACGCCGCGGCGCTCCGCCTCCGGCCAAAGGCTTGCCACGAAGCCGGGGAAATCATGGCCTCGATTGGCGATCGCCTGATGGCTGGGGTGAACCACCAACCGGGCTTCAGCCCGACCCGACGCGAGGACCGCCAAGCCCAGACCGACGACGGTCGCGAGTACGATGCGGGCCGCTCGCGCACCGCCCATTGTCACCCAGACCGAACCCATCATCGCCATTGTCCCCGCCCCGATGCGTCAGCTCAGAGTAGGGATGTATGGTTTCCAGGTGTTTACCACTTCGGGACCTCGGGTCAGGCGACCCCGATCCCGAGCAGGTCGTGCAGGTGGACGATGCCGACCGGCTTGCCGTCGCGATCCACGACGAGGAGCACCGAGCGGCG
This sequence comes from uncultured Lichenihabitans sp., assembly GCA_964245915.1. Taxonomy (GTDB): domain Bacteria; phylum Pseudomonadota; class Alphaproteobacteria; order Rhizobiales; family Beijerinckiaceae; genus Lichenihabitans. The sequence goes on from CAXTOT010000030.1 coordinate 13,802, forward strand.
TTTTTCGTTGAGCAGCGCCAAGGCCTCGACGGCGAGTTCATCCGGGCCGATCGTGATGGGGCTTCGGGTCATCACGGTCTCGACCGCGCGGGTCAGGAGGTCGGGCCCCATGTGACGCCGCAAGTCGCCGTCCGTCACGATGCCGGCCAGCGTGCCGGATGCCTCCACGACGCCGACGCAACCGAAGCGCTTGCCCGTCATCTCGACGAGCGCCTCCGCCATCGACGTGCGTAGCATCACGCTTGGCACCTCGGCCCCGACATGCATGACGTCGCGCACGAAGGTCAGCCGGGCGCCGAGCTTGCCGCCCGGGTGGTAGAGCTTGAAATCGTGGGCCGAAAACCCGCGCGCTTCCAAGAGCGCCACCGCGAGCGCATCCCCGAGCACGAGTTGCATGGTGGTCGAGGTCGTGGGCGCGAGGCCGTTGGGACAGGCCTCCTCGGCGAGCGGCAGGCAGAGGCAGAGGTCCGCCTCGCGGCCGAGCGTGCTGTCGGGATTGGCGGTGGCGGCCAAAAGCGGAATGCGAAACCGCTTGGCATAGGTCACGATATCGGCGAGTTCCGCCGTCTCGCCCGACCAGGACATGGCCACGACCGCATCGCCGCTCTGGATCATCCCGAGATCGCCATGGCTGGCCTCGGCGGGATGCACGAAATAGGCCGGCGTGCCGGTGGACGATAGGGTGGCGGCGATCTTGCGCCCGACATGGCCCGATTTGCCCATGCCGGTGACGATCACCCGGCCCGGGATCGCGTGGAGCATCAGGACGGCAGCGGCGAACACCTGGCCGAACCCGCCTGGCTCGTGCGACGCAAAGGCCCGCTCCAGCGCCGACAGGCCGGCCCGCTCGGTCGCGACCGTGCGCAAACCTGAACTGATCGAGGCATCGGCTGGTGTGATCGAACCATGCGCAGGGGCGGGGAAGCCAGCATTCATCCGGTTGCAATAGCATTCTTCGCCGGGCTTGCCACCAGGACCCCGCGCGCTAACCCGCCCTTAACCATGATTCCGTTAACCATCAGGAGCGGTGCTCCGCCCTTTGGCGCGACCCGGACACGGAATGCAGCGTGGCATCGAGGACCTTCCGCCATAACCCGGACAGCTTACGGCGTGGCCGCGCGGCCGGGCTCGTGCTGCTGGCCGGGCTGGGATTCGCATCCACCAGGGCCTCGGCCCAGGATGCGACCAACGGCCTTGCCTCGACCGATGTCGGCGCCGTGGGTCTCGCAGCGGGGAGCGTTGGCGCCACGGGTCTCAGCGACGACCCCCTTCGCGGCACCACCCCGGGCAATGCCGGGACCGACGTCTTCGCGCAGCCCGCCCCGGCGACCGCAGAGACGCCGCAATCGGGCGAGCCCAACAAGTTCCGGCTCCGCTCCACGGTAAAGCCCGTCGACACTTCCACCGCCAGAGCCCGCCAGGGCCTTCCGCCCTTGCCACAGCTTGCGCCCTATCCAACGCTCGCCAAGCCGCGTGGCGCCGCCATCGACACGCTCAATCAGGCCGCGGTCGCACCCGTGGCGGCCGGGCCGACGGTCGCGGCACTTCCGGTCCCACCACCGACCCGGCGCCCAAGACCCGATCCGACCCCGTTTGCGCCGATCGGCTATACGATCGGATCGCTCAGGCTGACGCCCTTCGTCGAGCAGAGCTTGGGTTTCGACAGCAACCCCAATCAAACCGCAGTCGGGGTCAAGCCATCGGGGTTCAGCCGCACCGAGGGCGGCTTCGATCTCCTCTCGCTGTGGTCGTCGAACGAACTGCGCGCCAACATGCATGGCGGCTACAACGAATTCTTCTCCGACCCCTCGGCCAATCGCCCGGATGCCGCAGGGACGGTGAACTACCGTTTCGACGTCAATCACGACATCGCGCTCGACGCCGAGGGGCGTTTCGCCATCACGACCCAGCGCCCTGGCTCCCCCGAACTCAATGTCGATGTCAAAGATCGTCCGCTCGTCTCCAGCTTCGGCACGAGTGTGGGCGGCAGCGACTCGATCGGGCGGCTAACTCTCGCGCTGCACGGCACCTTCGACCGCACCGAATACCAGAATGGCGTCCTGCCCGACGGAACCGTGGTGATCCTCGACGATCAGAATTTCAACGCCTACGGGGTCACGGGAAAAGCCAGCTATGAGTTGACACCCGGCCTCAAACCCTTCGTGCAGATCACGGCCGATACCCGCGTCCACGATCAGCGCATCGACATTTCCGGGTTCGCGCGCGATTCCAATGGATTGTCCGGCCTCGTCGGCTCGAGTTTCGAACTGACCCATCTGATCACCGGAGAGATTTCCGCCGGCTATGGGGATCGCGCCTATCAGGATCGACGCCTCCGGAATTTGCGCGGGCCGCTGGTCGATGGCTCGCTCGTCTATGCTATCACGCCACTCACCACCCTCACGCTGCATGCCACCACGAGCTTCGACGAAACCACGGTGGTGGGCTCGCCCGGTTCGGAATCCCGCCTCGTTTCGCTGCAGATATCCCATGAGCTTTTGAGGAACCTCACGCTGACCGGCATCGTCAGCTATCTCAACACCGACTACGTCAACTCGACCATCAAGGAAAACACCATCTCGGGCACCTTGAAGGCGAGCTACAACGTCAGCCGCTCGATCGTGCTCGACGCCACCTACAATCACCAGACGCTCTTCAGCACACAGCCTTCGTCGGGCTTTTCCCAAGACGCGTTCATGGTGGGCCTGCGCCTGCAGCATTGAGCCGCGGCTCCGCCGGCGTCGAGCCAACGCAGCCGGCCCTTCACGCCCTCAGCGATCGATCTTGCTCTCCGGGTGTGGCGATGCGGGTTGCGCGCACAGATTGTCCCTAGACTCCGGTGCCGTTCAGTTCGTATCCTTCAGCTTCAAACACCAGCGGCGCTGAAACGCGGGTTTGGACGGCGCGAGAAGGCAAGGCGGAGTACAATCCGCGGCGGCCTTTGATCGCCGAAAAACAATCGAATTTGGGGAGGGCGGATGATGAGCGAAGAAATCCACAGAGGTCGCAAGTTCGCCGAAGGCGATCGCGTCGACGAACGCGCGCCGTCCCCACCCTCAATGTTGGGTGGGGGCGTCGCGGTTTATGCCAAAGTCGTGATGACGGGGCGCCACGGCCTGGCCTGCTCGCAATTTCAGGAACTCACGTTCAACGGTCTCACGCCGGCGCAAGTCGATTCATATAAATGGAATTACTTCGGCGTGTGTGGCGCAGTCGTTACTTGCTACGATCAGAGTGGCAATGTGATTTCGAGCGGCTGACCTGGCGAATGACGTCATCGTGGTCGAGGGTCGCCTGCAGCATTGAGCCGCGCTGTGCGCGTCGCAACCTGCGGTTTGACTGGCGCGTTTGACTGGCGCGTTTGGCTGGCAGCCTCCGGCGCCAACGAGCGAGCCTCCCCATGACGATGCCTGTCGACAATTCACCCTTGCGGCCGGCGCAGCGGGCTGTGCTGATCGGCGGCCCCCTCGGGGGTTTGGCGGCCACCGGCGCAGCGGCGCAAACCATACCCTCGGCGCCCGTTGCCGGGCCCATCAAAGCGGCTCGGGGCACGCCGCTCACCCGCTACGACAAACGCTTCAGCGAATCCATGGGCGAGACTCAAGCCAATCCGCCCGAGCACCCGACACCCCAGCAGGCCTGGGATGCCCGCAAGGTCACGGTTCCGCTCAAAGTGGGCTGGCTGCAGCCGACCGACATCTCGCCCGCGGCGGTCTTCCTGGCTTCCGATGCCGCCGCCATGGTGACGGGCGCGGAATTCGAGGTGACGGCGGGCGACAGCGCCCACGACATTTGAGGGCAGGCGGGGCGCATTTGCCGAGCACCGGGTCCAACGGGCCAAGCCGAACGGCGGTACCGGGAGTGCCTATCGGTAGCCCGCGGCCCCGGAACTCCACGCGGTCACCGAGGAACGGCGCCCGTCAAAACGGAACGATCCGTAGGATAACGAAAACCACGATCATCGAAAGTCCGGCAAAGAACGTGTTCCTGAACCACCACGTATACTGGAAAATGGTAATGTCATGGATGGTGAAAATGGAATAGAGGTCGGCGTTGCTGGCGGCTTGGTTGCTGGGTTTGCGCTGAGCCGCGCCAGGCAAAGTGTTGAGGAGAAACACGCCGAACACGATCGACAGTCCGAACGCCGACGTCGCGATCACGAGAACGATCTTTTGCGCCGGTGTGAGCGAGACATCGGGCATGTTTTTGAGAAAGAATGCCGCGCCGATCGCACCCACGATCGCGGTCTCGAGCTGGAGAACGGCCGTGACCCAGTCCTTCAGGAGGCCAAGCGCCTCCGGAAGGTGCTGCGTACTATCGACCGTGTAGGTCGGCTTCTCCGCAAGATCGTCCTGGACTTCAACCATGCCACCCCACCATCTCAGAAGGCACCAGCGAAGAAATCACCCTGCGCAGCAATCCGATCTTTGTCGGCGCTGTTTCGTCGACAAACAAGGACCGTGTCGAGAGCAGGGCGACGGTCCAGGGGACGCCCCCGGTGGATCAGCCCGTCCAGTTGCCCGCCGGAGACCTTCACATCGCGATGTCGAGCGGGACCTGTCCGTCGCCCGCGCGCCGCGCCTTGGCGTCCGACGCCTTCAGCCGGTCTTCAATGGCGGCGAGCGTCGCGGCCACGCAGGCTTGTAGCGGCCCAAGGTCCAACGAGGCATTCTGGCGCTCCCGCGCGGCCTGTTCCAGCTGGCCGGCAAGGCGACCCACCCGCATGGCCCCGAGATTGAAGCTCATCGATTTCAGGGCATGCGCGGCGGCCGCAATGGCGTCGTGGTCGAGCGTGGTTCGCGCCTCGATGATGGTGTCGAGCGCCTTGGGGGCGTGATCCAGATAGAGCTGAAAAATCCGCCGCTCGAAACTCTGCTCGGTCTCGGGCCGGATGGCCGAGATGTCGTCGAGGATCGCAGGATCCAGCAGGGCGGCGCTATCCTGGGTGTCGTGTTCGCTCGGGGCCGGAAGCCTGGCCGCCTGAGCAGTGGTGGGGGCCAGCCAGCTCGACAGCACACGGTCCAGTTCCACGATCGTGAACGGTTTTTGCAAAACGCCGTCCATCCCGGCTTCGCGCCACGCTTCGGCGGCCGTGCCCACGACATGGGCCGTGACCGCGATCACCGGTGAACGGGGCCTGCCTTGCTCGACTTCCACCAAACGCAGGCGGCGGCAGGCCTCGAAGCCGTCGAGGCCTGGCATGCTGCCGTCCATGAAGATCAAGTCGTAGTTTTGTCGTTCCGCCGCAGCCAGCGCTTCGAACCCGTCCGTCACGAGATCGGGTTGGATGCCGAAACGCCTCAAGGCTTCGCGCATCACCTCGCGGTTCACCGCGCCATCGTCCGCGACGAGCAGCCGCGCGCCCGTAAAGGTGCTGTCCCCTGCATCCGTCTTCAAAGCCTCGGGACTGACGAGATCTTGACCCAGGACCACCCGTTCGAGGACGGATCTCAGTTCTCCCTCGAGTACGGGCCGGCGCAGCACGAGGTCGGCTCGGAGCGAGACGGTTTCGCTAGGCCCGTCTCCAGGTTCCGCGACCCCGATCACGACCCGGGCGGCCGCACGGTTGCCGCTCTGGGCTACCGCTGCGGTCTGGTCGAGGATCACGAGGTCGGCGGTATCTCGCTCGGTCAGTTCAGTTCGGGGGTCGACCTGGAATCCGACATTGGTGAGCGCCGTTTTCAGAGCGGTGGCGGTCGCGGTGCCCGCGACAGCCACCATGGCGCGTGAACGCTTGCCATCGAAAAACCGGGGCCAGGGTGTAGCGGCTTCGACCTGTTCGAGCGGCACCACCAAGGTGAAGGTCGAGCCAACTCCCAACTGGCTGGCGACCGCGATCTGACCGCCCATCGCCTTGGCCAAACGGTTCGAGATGGCGAGCCCCAGGCCGGTGCCACCGAACTGCCGCGTCGTGGAATCGTCGGCCTGAGCGAAGGCTTTGAAGATGTGCCCCAGCTTGTCGGCCGCGATGCCAATCCCGGTGTCGGTCACGGCCAGCCCGAGCCGCTGGCCCGACATCACGGCAACGTCGACCACGACGTGTCCCATGGCCGTAAATTTGAGCGCGTTGTTGACGAGGTTGCTGACCACCTGCTGCAGACGTACGGGGTCCCCCTCGATCAGCAGGGGGACATCGACCGCGATCGTGGCCGCAAGATCGAGCCCCTTCTCATGCGCTCTGGCGTAAAACAGGTTGACGACCGTGCCGACGATGTCGCGCACGTCAACCGGGACCCGTTCGGTTTCCAGCTTTCCGGCCTCGATCTTCGAAAAATCGAGGACGTCGTTGATGATGGCTAGCAACGTCGCGCCAGATTTGGAGATCACCTCCGCATAGCGCCTGGATCGCGCCGGCAGATCTTCGGAAACCAGCAGTTCCGCCATGACCAGCAACCCGTTCATCGGGGTGCGGATCTCATGACTCATGGTGGCAAGGAACATCGATTTGGCCGCGTTGGCTTGTTCGGCCACGTCTTTTGCAACCGCTAGGTCGCGGGTTCTATCCTGGACGTCCTGTTCCAGCCGGTCGCGATGGCGGACCAATTGTGCATCGCGCTCCCGGATGTCGGTCAGCATCGCGTTGAAGCCGCCGATTAGGACACCGACCTCGTCCGAAGCCGGCACCGCAAGCGCGACCCCATAATCGTGCTGGTCCCGCACCTGACCCATCACGGCCGTCAATTCGTTCAGCGGCTTGCTGATCGAGCGTTGCAGCCGTGAGGCGACCGCCAGGCCGGCCACGAGCGCCACGCCGGCTCCCGCCAGATTGGCGCCGAGCGTGGCCATCAGGCCTTGCAGCAGGTCTCCGGCATCGCTCAGCATTTCGAGCCGGCCGACCAGGATGCCGCCGTCGACAACCGGAACCACGACGGCGATCGAGCGGCTTTGCAGCAGATCGATGAGGGACGGTTCGCTCGCGGTGCCGATCGTGGGGTCGCGATCGAGGCGCGCTCCATAGCCGGCCTCGCCGAGAACCTTGCCGCTTGGATCGCGCGCGAGCGCATGGATCAGATGGGGAACCTCGCCGATGCCGCTCAGCGCCGAGAAGACCGCGTCCTTGTCATGGGCCGCCATAGGGGCCGCGATCGCGGCCGCGAAGGCGCCGCCTGTCGCCACCAGGGTCTCCCGCCTAGAGTCGACGTAGCGGTGAAATCCCTGATCCAAGGACACCGCCGACGTCACGGCCGCGGAAACCGCCACTGCGGCCGCGACGGCAAGCGCGAGTTTCCGTCCGATCGTTTTCCGCCGCATGCCACCCCCTCGGATGGGGCAATATCGGCGGGAAAGATAAGCATCCGCTTAACCCTTCTATTTAGGACCGTGTTTACGGCGGGCGGCGAAGGATGTTGCTGGTTTGAGCAAAGAGCATACGGCCGTGGCATTTTTCTATGTTCTTGATGAGAGAACGAACGTTCTCGTCGCCGACGACGATCCGATCCTGTGCGAGTTCGCCAGTGTCTACTTGTCCAGTCCGGCCGCTGAGATCGTTACTGTCTCTGATGGAGCCGAGGCGCTTGCCGCGTTGCAGCCGGGACGTTTCGATATCCTTCTCCTCGACCTCGACATGCCGATCATGAACGGGTTCGAGGTGCTCGAGCGGCTGCGGGCCGATGCGGCCACGGCTCAATTCCCGGTCATCGTCATCACCGGACGGGAGGATATTACCTCCATCGACCGGGCCTACCGGTTGGGCGCGACGTCGTTCGTGATCAAGCCGATCAACTGGCGTCTGCTCGCCTATCAGGTGAAATACGTCCTGCGCTCGGCTCGCGGGACCGTGGAAGCCTTACCGAGGACGATCGTGAGCGCGGCGTGACGATCATGCCTGGGGTGGGTCGGTTTGCGCGCGGCACATCGGGAGCGACCGCGATCCTATTCGCATTGGTCTTGCCCGTGATGGCCATGGCGACTGCGGCAGCGTTGCAATACACCTATCTGGTCCAGCAGAGGAACGTGCTGCAGGGTGCCGCCGACGCAGCCGCGGTGGGGGGCGCCAAACAGCTCAGTCTCGCGAATTCGGTCGTGGGCGCTACGGATGCCGCAACCGCGATCGTTCACGCCGCGCTCGGCTCGGTTGCCGCCGGGGTGACCGACTCGGTTACGGCCGCCGTCGTGGACGCCAATACCGGGGTCGATGTCACCGTGGTGCGTGCGATGCCGTCGTTTTTCGCCCGCCTGCTCGGCAACGGGGATCTGCTCAGCGTCAGGGCTCATTCGGTGGCACATTTGGTCGGGGACACCACGCCGATCTGCATCATCGGCCTCGACCCAAGGCAGAAGGGCACCATTTCCCTCGACACCAGTGCCGTGGTTCAGGCCCCCGGGTGCGCGGCCTATTCCAACTCCCGGCATCCATGGAGCATAACTTCGGTCGCCAACGCGGTCTTGAAAACCGCCCTCACCTGTGCGGTTGGAGGCAAACAGGGAAACTTTCCGAATTTTTCGCCGCAGCCGAAATCGGGATGTCCCGCGATATCGGATCCCCTTGCGGCGCGGGTGCCTCCGAGCGTCGGCCCGTGCACCAAGCAGAACTACGTCGCGTCGGCTTTCGTTCAGCTGGCTCCCGGGGTTTACTGCGGCGGGCTTACGATCTCCGGACCGAATGCCGCGGTCACGCTCATGTCCGGCACCTACATCATCAAGGACGGGCCTCTCAAGGTCACCAATGGCGGCAGTCTTACGGGAACCAACGTGGGTTTCTACCTGACGGGGACAGGCGCGGTGCTGGACTTCGAGGCGAACTCGACCATCGGGCTGACGGCTCCGAGCATCGGCACTATGGCGGGGATGCTCTTCTTCGAGGATCGGACCAATTCGGCCGGGGCGCTGCATCAGGTCTTGAGCAATAATGCGCAGACGCTGCTGGGAACGATCTACCTCCCGCAGGGACGGTTTTATGTCGGCTCCAATGCGCCGGTCGCCGGAAGTTCCGCCTACACGATCGTGGTGGCCGATACCGTCGAACTCAGCGCCGGCCCGACGCTCGTGCTCAACACCAATTACGGTGCGACCGATATCCCCGTCCCGGCCGGTGTCGGGCCGCAAAGCGGATTTATCCGACTGACCCAGTGACCGGCAACGAGCGGTGCCGTTCCAGTAGGGTGGTGAACTGATCGGGTTTCAGCGCATCGGCGAGCAGGTGGCCCTGAAGCAGGTGACAGCCCGCTGTGCGCAGGAACATCCGTTGCTCTTCCGTTTCGACCCCTTCGGCCACCACCTTGAGCCCGAGCGCCCGACCCAGCGCCACGAGCGCATGCACGATGGTGGCCGACCGCATGCTGCCCGGGACCTCGGTGACAAAGGAGCGATCGATCTTGATCTTGCTGACGGGAAAGCGAAGCAGGTAGGACAAGCTTGAATAGCCGGTGCCGAAATCGTCGAGCGCTATGCCGAACCCGAATTCGCTGAGGGTCAGCAAGGCCCGCTCGGCTCTATCGGGATCCTCGAAAAACAGGCCCTCGGTAATCTCGATCTCCATCGCGCGCGGGTCCACCCCCGCTTTGCGTGCGATCTCGATCAGGCGCTTGGCCAGATTGGGGTCGCGGAACTGGGCCGGCGAGACGTTGACTGCGACGGTCAGCCCGGGCCAGAGCAAGGCATCGGCACACCCACGGGCAAACAGGCACGTGCCGAGATCATGGATCAGGTCCATCCCCTCCAGGGCCGCGATGAAGGCTTTCGGAGGGATCAGGTCGCCCTTAGGGCCGCGCAGGCGCGCCAGCCCCTCGACCCCGACGATCTCCGCGGTCCGGCTCGCGAATTGGGGCTGGTAGTGGAGCTCGAAACAGCCGGCATCCAGGGCCGTTCGGAGCTCCGCCTCGCTAAACACCTGGTCCGAGCTCAAGATCATCCCATAGCTTTGAAGGCGAATGACTGCATAACCGTTACTTCCGAGGATGCTTTGTTGAATGTCGGTTATCGGACGCGATCCGCGTGCCTTCCATCGCGGTCACGCGGAGAGCCGCTCGTCCTTGCGCACGGCCCGAAGGCTGCGGAATGCGCCGGAGTCACCGAACAATTCGGGATGACCCGGGGCGAAATCCTCGAACTGTTGCGCCACGCGAGCGATATGACACCGCATTTCGTGTGCCGCCGCCTCCGGCGCCGCACGCTTCAGCGCTTCGAGGATGGCGCGATGTTCCGCCCAGGTGGCATGCAGGTGCCCCGGCAGCGGCATCAGCACCCGCCGAACGCGGTCGAGATGCGAATGGGCCTCGGCGAGCACGTCGTTGAACTTGGCCCAGCCGCTCGCCGACACGATGGCGTGGTGGAACTCGACATCGAGCTGATAGAAGCGCCGGAAATCCGCGACCTCCATCGCGGTCTTCTGGTAGGCGAGGTTGCGGTCGAGCGCGGTCCACAGCGCTGGCGTCCCCCGGCGCGCCGCTTCCGCCACGCTTTCCGTCTCCAGCGCCCGGCGCAAGGCCATCAGCTGGAGGATCTCGTCGAGCGCGATCGGCGCCACGAAGGAACCCCGTTGCGGTTCGACGAGCACCAGGCGCTCATAGGCGAGCCGGTTGATGGCCATGGTCACGGGCGAGCGCGAGGCCTGGAAACGGGCGCAGAGCTCATCCTTGTCGATCGGAGCTCCGGGCAGGCTCTGCCCCTCGATGATGCTCTGCTTCAGTTCGCCGTAGATTTGGTCGGCCTTGGACGATCGTCGTGTCACCACCGCCAACCCCGCCCCACCGTTCGCGATCCACCGCCTTGACGCCAGCTGACAAAACTAGCACGCTAGTTTCATTAGAACAACGCCGCCGGCCCGATAAGCCGGCGCGGGAGGAGGCCGGTGAACGCGACATCCATCCAGCGGGTGGCGAGTGATGCTCGGGCCGGGGCGTGCGCAATGCCCGGCGCGCCTGTGCTCGCCGCGCGGGGGATCGGCAAGCGCTTCGGTCCCGTCACCGTGCTCGAGGATGTCAGCCTCGAACTTTATGCCGGCGAGGTGCTGGCCCTCATGGGCGAGAACGGCGCGGGAAAGTCCACGCTGATGAAGATCGTCGCCGGGGTTCAGGAACCAAGCGAGGGCGTTCTGCAGATCGACGGGGTCGCGCACCACTTGCGCGGCACCCTCGATGCGGAGCGGGCCGGCATCGCGATCATTCACCAGGAGCTCAACCTCGTTCAGGAGCTCTCGGTTGCGGCCAACATTTTCCTCGGCCGCGAACCGAAACGGGCCGGCTTCGTCATCGATGGGCGCGCCATGAAAAAGGCGGCCGATGCTCTGCTTTCCCGCCTGGGGGTGCGGATCGATGCCGAGGCAAAGGCCGGCAGCCTCAGGATCGGCGAACAGCAGACAGTCGAGATCGCCAAGGCGCTCTCACTCGATGCCCGCGTGCTGATCATGGATGAGCCGACCTCCGCCTTGTCGGCGGCAGAATGCGACGTGCTGTTCAAGGTCGTCGGGCAACTGACCGCGGCCGGGGTCGCGATCGTCTATATCTCGCATCGGATGGACGAGGTCATGGCCATTGGCGATCGCGTCATGGTGCTGCGCGACGGGCGGCACGTCCTGACGGCCCCGATCAGCGCCATTTCACGGGACGAGATCATCACCGCGATGGTCGGGCGCGCCATCACGTCGGTGCCACGGGTGGAGGTCGGCAACAGCCGTCCGGTCATGCTGTCGGTTCGTGGCCTTTGGGCCGATGTCGTGTCCCGCAAGGGCCGCAAGCCTGTCCTCGCGGACGTCTCCTTCGACGTGCGGGCCGGGGAGGTGTTCGGGATCGCGGGCCTTCTCGGGTCCGGCCGGACCGAAATTCTCGAGACCATTTTTGGTGCCGCGAGCAACCGGGTCAGCGGTGGCCTGATTTCCGTCGACGGCCGCCCAGTGCGGATCCGCGATCCAAGGGATGCCAAAGCGCTCGGATTGGCCCTGGTGCCCGAGGACCGCAAGGACAGGGGGCTTTTGATCGATCTGCCGATCGCCGACAATGTGGCGCTGCCGTCGCTGCGGACCCTGTCCCGCTTCGGCCTCCGCCAGTTCGCCGCGGAAGATCGGACGGCGCGGGACGCCGTCAAGGGCCTGCGCGTGCGCTGCACGGGCCTCGGCCAGGTCGTCAAATCCCTGTCCGGCGGCAACCAGCAGAAGGTCGTGATCGGCAAGTGGCTGGCCACCGGCCCGCGCATCCTGCTGCTCGACGAGCCGACGCGCGGCATCGACGTCGGGGCCAAGCAGGAGATCTACGATCTCATCCTGGCGCTTGCCGGGAAGGGGCTCGCGATCGTGTTCGTCAGTTCCGATATGCCGGAGGTGCTCGCTCTTGCCGACCGCATCCTCGTCATGTGCGAGGGACGCGCGGTCGGCCTGATCGACCGCGCCGAGGCCAGCGAGGAGCGCATCATGCATTTGGCCTCGCCGGCGGCACGGTTTGCCTTCGCGCCCGCGAGGCCGCCCGCATGACCCTCTGGCGCAGCTTGTCCCGCACCAAGCTCTATTGGGGCCTCATCGTCATCTTCGCGGTGGGCGCCCTGTTCTCGCCCATCACGTCGCGCGGCACCAATATCTTCCTGTCCTACGGCAACCTGACCGACGTGCTGCGCCAGGTGTCGATCACGGGCCTCGTGGCCGTGGGCATGACCATGGTGATCATCACGGGCGGCATCGATCTGTCGGTCGGCTCGGTCATGGCGTTCGGCTCGGTTCTCACGGGCATGCTGCTGACCCAATCGGGCTGGACGGCGGCGGCCTTGATCAGCGCACCCTTGCAGGCCCTGGTGGCCTTTGCGGCGGTGGCGGGCATGGTCCATTTTGTCGCAAGGGCCATGCGGCGCCCCGCCCATGTTCCGGTCGGGCAGCGCGTCGACTTGGCGCCGAGCCGCGGCTTAGCGCGCGCGTTGCCGTTCGCGGCGGGTGCGGTGGCGGCTGGTATCGCCTTCGCCGGCGCGGCGCTTCAGGTCGGCCCGAAATTCAGCGTGCCGGGTATTCTGTTTGCGGTGCCGGCCGTCGGGCTCGCGGTCGGGACGCTCACGGGGGTCATCATCGTGGTGGGTCGCCTGCAGCCCTTCATCGTCACGCTGGCCATGATGGTCTCGACGCTCGGCATTGCCCGATTGACGGCCGGACAGGACAGTGCCGTCCTGCCCGTCTATCCGGGTTCGAACGCGACGGCCGATTTCGATGCATTGCGCTCCATGCTTTGGGGCATCATCCCGGCGCCGGGCTTGTTCTTCATCGCGGCCCTGATCGTGTTCGGGGCGCTGCTGCGGTTCACCACCTTCGGACGCTATGTCTATGCCATCGGGGGCAACGAGGAGGCGACGCGGCTGTCCGGCATCGCGGTCGGCCGCGTCAAGATCGCGACCTATGCTTTTTCGGGTCTGCTCGCCTGCCTGGCGGGCGTGCTCTACGTCGCCCAATACCGCCAGGGCAAACCCGATGCGGGCGCCGGGCTCGAACTCGACGCCATCGCGGCGGTCGTGATCGGCGGCACCAGCCTGATGGGCGGCCGTGGCGGCCTCGCCGGGACGCTGGTGGGCGTCTTCATCTTCGGCCTGCTGTCCAACATCCTGCAATTGCACAACATCAATTCCAACCTGCAGCTGGTGCTGAAGGGGGCGATCATCATCGTCACCGTGCTGGTGCAGGAACGCAATCTCGCTGAGATCGGACAGCGGTTTTCCTTTGTGAAAGCCGTGTTCGCCCGCAGCGGATCGGCAGGGCAATCCGACCTGCCGTCCGAAAAGCAAAAATCAACCGTCTAGGGGAGATCTCATGGAACGCCGCCAATTTCTCAAGCTCGCGATGAGCGTCGCGGGCACCTCCGCCACCCTTTACCTGCCGGCCGGCTGGACCCCGGCTCGCGCCGCAACCAAATGGACCATCGGGTTCAGCCAGGTGACCACGCTGGAACCCTGGCGCGTGCAATTCAACAAGGACATCAAGGCGGAAGCCGCCAAGCACCCCGACATCACCCTGATCGTGACGGACGGTGAGGACAAGACCGAGAAACAGGTGGCGGACGTCGAGAATCTGATCCGCCAGGAAGTTCAGGCGTTGCTGATCTCGCCCAAGGAATCGGCCGGACTGACCCCCGTCGTGCAGAAGGCGATCGACGCCAAGATTCCGGTCATCGTGCTCGATCGCAACGTCGACACCAAGGACATCGCGCAATTCGTCGGCGGCGACAACGTGGTGATCGGGCGCGCGGCGGGCGACCATGCGGTCAAGCTGCTCGGCGGCCCCGGCAAAGCCAAGGGCAACGTCGTCGAGATCTGGGGCGGCCTCGGCACGCAGGCGAGCCACGACCGTTCCAACGGCTTTCACGAAAAGACCGACAAGGAAAGCGGCATCAAATATCTGCTCGACAAGCAATCGGGCGATTGGAAACAATCCGCCGCCTACGACATCATGTCGACCGCGCTGCGCAATAACGAGGACATCACGCTGGTCTACGGCCACAACGATCCCATGGCCTATGGCGCCTATCTTGCGGCCAAGGATGCGGGACGAGAAAAGAAGATCCTGTTCCTCGGGGTCGATGGCCTGCCGAACGAAGGCGTCGAATGGGTCAACAAGGGCGAGCTCGCCGCGACCTTCCTCTACCCGACGCCCGGCGCGGAAGGCTTGCGACAGGCCATAAAACTCCTGAACGGCGAGAAGATCGAGAAGACGATCGTGCTTCCGACCATGACCATCACCAAGGACAACGCGCCCGAGATCCTCAAGGCAAACGGGCTGCTCTGAGCCGGCATCGCGCCGCAGGTGACGATGATTGATCTATCAGAGGGCCGTCATTGCGCGTGCAGCGAAACAATTCAGGTGGTCGGTGACCGCACCCTTTGGATTGTTTCGTCGCCGCGCTTCTTGCCACGATGGGAAGGAGGACGACGTTGGCCCGCCGCGGGGTTTCGGGGAACCGCTCGGGCGGGCGACGAGATTTTCACTGATCGGCACTTGGTCTCAAGGGCGCGGATGCTGCTCGAGATAACGGCGGATCCGGTCCGCGACTTCGTCGGTCGCGGGGTTATAGACGATCATGCCCAGCTCCGGCCTGCCGTCCACGGCGAAGGCAGAGAATTCCAACTCGATGGGGCCAAGCTCGGTGTGACGGAGCCGCTTCAGCCCCTCGCCTTGCGCCACCACGTCGTTTTCGCGCCACAAGGCATCGAACTCGGGGCTCGTCCGGGACAAGTCCTCGACGAGCTTGGTGATTTCCGTGGTAGCGCCCGCGCGCGCCGCATCGGCCCGAAACGCCCCCACCACAAAACGCGCAACCTTCTGCCAGTCCTCCTGCAGGGCACGCGCGCCGGGCTCGGTGAACATCAGCCGCATGATGTTGCGTTGCTCGCGCGGCAGCGTCGCATAGTCGGTTAGCAGGGCCGCCGCGGCGCGGTTCCACGCGACGACGTCCCAGGTGGCGGTCTTGATGATCGCTGGACTCACCTCAAGCGCATCGAGTACGCGCTGGAGGCGCGGGGTCACGCTGTCGACGGGTTTGTAGCGGACTTCGGGTGGCCGCCCAAGACCGAGTATGAACAAGTGCTCGCGCTCGGGCTCTGTCAGCATCAGCCCTGTGGCGATGCGGTCGAGGACGTCGGCGGAAGGCGCCCCGCCGCGCCCCTGTTCCAGCCAAGTGTACCAGGTCGGGCTGATGTTGGCGCGCTGAGCCACTTCCTCGCGCCGCAACCCGGGCGTGCGTCGACGGCCGAGCGGAAATCCCATCGCCGCGGGATCGAGGCGGGTGCGACGGTTGCGTAGATACGTGCCGAGCCTATTGGCGGTGTCGACCATGGCGACCGTGTTGCGGATTATACCAGGATAAGATCACTGCTTCAACAGGACCGAAAGTAGGCCGATATGTCGTTTTGGACAACATCGGAGACCTTACATGCGCGTTTTTCTCACCGGCGCGACCGGATTCATCGGCTCGCGGATCGTGCCCGAACTGATCGAGGCGGGGCACCAGGTGCTCGGACTGACCCGCTCCGACGCCGGCGCGCGCTGGCTCGAGCAGGCCGGCGCGAAGGCGCATCGCGGCACGCTCGAGGACCCGGCCAGCCTGGCGAGCGGCGCCGCGGAGGCGGACGCCGTGATCCACACCGCCTTCGACCACGACTTCTCGCGCTTCGTCGAGAACTGCGAGAAGGATCGTCGGGCGATCGAGGCGATGGCGGGCGCGCTCGCGGGCTCGGATCGGCCGCTGATCATCACCTCGGGCACCGGCATGGGCAGTCCTGGGCCCGGAGAGCTGGCGGTCGAGCACGTCTTCGACCGAGCCAACCCCAATCCGCGCCGGTTGTCCGAGCTGACGGGCGAGGAAGCGGCCAAGCGGGGCGTGTCCGTCGCCGTGGTGCGGCTGCCGCAGGCGCACGACACGAAGAAGCAGGGGTTGATTTCGCCGGCAATCGAGATCGCGCGGGCGAAGAGCCTGTCGGCATACATCGGCGACGGCGCCAATCGCTGGCCGGGCGCGCATGTGGCCGATGTCGCCCGCCTCTACCGACTGGCCCTGGACAAGCACGAGCCGGGCGCGCGCTGGCACGCCGTTGACGAGGAAGGCGTATCGGTCCGCGAGATCGCCGAGGCGATCGGGGCCGGGCTTGGTGTGCCGGTGAAATCGCTCTCGACCGATGAGGCGGCTGAGCATTTCGGCTGGCTCGGCGCCTTCGCCGGCATGGACCTGCCGGCTTCGAGCGCATTGACCCGCGAGCGGCTCGGCTGGAAGCCCAACGGGCCCGGCCTCATCGAGGATCTGCGCAACATGGACTACGGGTCGGCCGAAGCGCAACGACGGGGCTGATAGCGCCTTCGCCAGTCGCCTCGGCCGCCGCAACCGCGTCGACGAATTCGATTTCTATGGAGGCGTGACGAGCTCGGCCCACCCGCCTCGACGGCGCAAGGTCCTCGCAAGTTTTGTCTCATACCCAATGCTCCATCGAGGACTCATACGAGGCGTCGTCATCCCGGGGCGGCGCAGCCGAGCCCGGGATCCAGACCGGGATGCAGTTATGGATTCCGGCCCGGCCCGATGGGCCGACCGGAATGACGGCCGCGCCGGTTTGCATCAGCGCCAGGTTGGTATCAGAGTTACCTACGGCTGTTTGCATTCCGCCAGATGCTTGCGGAAGAATGCGAGCACCTCAGCATTGAAGCCGCTTTCGAAGATGTTGCGGTCGAAGCCCGGCCCGTTGGTGCCGATTTCGGCCGCGATCTTCGTCAGTTCGGTCGGACTGGGGACCAGGAAGGCGAATGCTTGGAATTCGGCACGACATGAAGGTCGGGCTTTGTCGTACCGAAGTGGCGCGCCCGGAACGATTCGAACGTCCGACCCTCAGATTCGTAGTGTGTTTTGAGCATTGGCACGAATGCACGCCTTCGTTCGCCACGGCACTACGACATTTTTCTTATCTTTGATTTCATTTGCACTTTTCGCGCTTTGGCGTAGTCTGTCGTACCGAGACCGATACATAGTTTCTGGCAGACCACCGTTCTAACACCGTGCTAAATGTCCACTCCCCGCCTATCCTTCTCCGATCGCTCCATCGCTGCACTGCCCTTCGTGGCAAAAGGGCAGACCATCGTGCGCGATGCCGATTTGCCCGGGTTCTTCGTCAAGATCGGAACCAGAACCAAGTCGTTCATGGTCCAAGCCGATCTCTGGCAGGGTGACCGTCGGCAGTCTGTCACGGTCAAGGTTGGTGAAGCAGGGAGGTTGCCGACCCGAGAGGCGAGAGCCAAGGCCAAGATCCTCCTTGGCACGATAGCGGACGGCATTGATCCTCGACCTAAGCCGGCCGACGCGAGAATGGCAGTTTCAGCCACGAACCCCGGTGACCCCACGCTCCGCGAAGCGTGGGCAAGCTACCGGGACAGCCACATGCGACGGAAGGGTCGCAGCGAAGGTACCATCAGGAACTATGCCGATCACATCGAACGGTTAATGGCTAGCTGGCTCGACGAACCGCTCTCGACGATCGGCAACGACCCGTCCTGCGTCAAGCTCCGCCATGATCAGCTGACAGAGGCCAATGGCCCTTACATCGCCAACGGCTGCATGCGCAGTCTCAGAGCGATCTATAATCACGCCCGCAAAACCGCTCGCTCGCTGCCTTCGGAGAACCCGGTCCTCGCTGTCGATTGGAATGCCGAACAGCGCCGCGACACCGCGATGGGCGTTGTCGACCTTTTGCCCTGGCTGCACGAACTCGCAGCGATCGCAAACCCGGTTCGGCGCGAGTTTCACCTTTTTCTACTGTTGAGCGGCAGCCGACCCGATCCCATCAAACGCGCCCGGCTTACCCAACTGGATCTGCGTCGGCGCATTCTTCACATCCCCAAGCCAAAAGGAGGGGCGGACCGCGCTTTTGATATCCCTTTGTCGCGAGAAATGATCCGCTGTCTGGTACGAGCCATGCGTGCCGGGCGGGAAATGTATCCGGAGCAGGCCAGGATCTGGCTGTTTCCAGCAGATAGCGCGACGGGGCATTTGATCGAACACAAGGAAGATCGGGCGGATCTGTCGAAGTGGGGCAACGATCTTCGGCAGACCTATCGTACGGTTGGCCAAGCCGTCGGGGTCAATGACGTCGACATGCACATGTTGATGAATCACACACTGCCCGGCGTGAACGCAGGCTACATCACGCGCAATAAGCTGCTTGGCGATCACCTCCGTGGTCAGCAACAGCTCATCAGTTCGAAGGTGATCCATGCCGCAGCACGGGCCAAGGAGAGTGGTGAGCGTATCAGGTCTTGGCTCAATCTGCTCCAACCAGATCACGCGACGCGAAACCCGACGCAGTCCTTGCGGATCGAGCTCGAGCCGGCGGGGATGCGGTGAGTTTTCTGGACTTTCGTTCCGTGGTGGATAGGTCGTGCCGATAAGCTCCCGGCAAACAGCGTGGTTGACAGCATGGCCGCACCCATGAGCGCAACCGAATGTTTTTGGTCATTTCGCAGTCCTCGTTGGGCCGCTTGGTTCCCGGGAAACAGGTGCCGCAGTCCCGCCTCGCACCATCAGCGCGGAAGGTCGCCAGCCTTTACCCTGGGCTGAAAGCCGGCATTCCACAGCCTGCTCGCGATGATCTCAAAGGTGGCGCGGTTCTGATCAAAGATACGGAGGCGCTCGGCAGGGCCGATCGATGCAGAATGCGCAAGAGTCTCAATTGCTTCAGCGCTGGCATGGCAGCTGACGCGGTGATCGTCCTTGAGCATCACGAACGCCACGTCCAAATGCTCGGAGATGCCGGGTTCGCCCGTGGTCACGAGAGGCATCGTTTGTTCCTTAAGGACGGAGCGTCGCCCAACTCTTGCAAGCCGCATTGTTCGATACAGATAGAGCCCGGGCTGACCATCGGCCAGGTCACATGCACCCACGCCGCCGGGCGTAATGTCACGAACTTAGTCAGTGCTCGACCCCTCGCTCGTCAAGCTGTCAACTCCCCCACCGTAGCACATCAACCAACGCCAGCTTCAAATCAGCCCGAATCTTGCGCACACGCGTGCGCCAAATAACCGCGTGCTCCAGCAAATGTATGCTGTCCGCAGGCTGTTGCCCGTACCTCCAGCTAGCGTCGCCGATCACGACCGACCGCCCATTTCCGTCCTGCACCACATCGAGCACGAAACAATGCCCGTCGTCGCTCTGGATGCGAAAACGGCTGGTGCCGTTGATCCTCCCCCCTTGAAGTGGTCCAGCGCGATGTATGGCTTTCGAGCCTGGAGGATGGATCATGGCGAGACGACAGAAGCCCGAGGATCGTGAGCAAGCTGCGTCAGGTCGGCGTGCTGGTTTCCCAAGGGAAGAGCGTGGCGGACTCGGTCCGTGTCCGCCATCAGCGCGCTCTTGAGACCATTTAGGGGTTTTCGGGAAGGGAGGATTTCTGGATCATCGCAGCCATTATGGAGCGCAGATGAGACAGAAATCCGGGCCGGAGAAAGCGCCGGCAGAGCAGGTCGTGAAGGACATCCGCCGAGCGACGCGGCGGCAGTTTTCCGCCGAAGAGAAGATCCGTATCGTGCTGGAAGGCGTGCGTGGCGAGGAGAGCATCGCCGAGCTGTGCCGGCGCGAGGGGATCGCCTCGTCGATGTATTACGGCTGGTCGAAGGAGTTCCTCGACGCCGGCAAGCGCCGGCTGGCCGGCGATACGGCACGCGCGGCAACATCGGACGAGGTGAAGGAACTGCGCCGTGAGGGGCAGGCGCTGAAGGAGGCAGTGGCCGATCTGACCCTGGAAAACCGTCTGCTTAAAAAAAGCATGCTCGCGGATGGGGACGACGACACATGAGGTATCCCGCATCCGAGAAGGCCGAGATCATCCGCCTGGTCGAAACCTCGCATCTGCCGGTAAGGCGCACACTGGGCAAACTCGGCATCCCCCGGGCGACCTTCTATTGCTGGTATGATCGCTATCTCTCCGGCGGGGTCGAGGCGCTTGCCGATCATCGTGCAAAGCCGGACCGCGTCTGGAACCGGATCCCCGACCCGGTCCGGGCCGAGATCATTGACCTGGCGCTGCGTGAAACGGAGCTGAGCCCACGCGAGCTGGCGCTGCGCTTCACCGACGAGAATAGATACTTCGTCTCGGAAGCGTCGGTGTATCGGCTGCTGAAGGCGCATGATCTCATCACCAGCCCGGCCTATATCGTGATCAAGGCCGCGGCCGAGTTCAAGGACAAGACGACGGCGCCCAACCAGCTCTGGCAGACCGACTTCACCGATATGAAGATCACTGGCTGGGGCTGGTCTTATCTCTCGACCGTGCTCGACGACTTCTCCCGCTTCATCGTCGCCTGGAAGCTCTGCGCCACGATGCGGGCGGACGACGTCACCGCTACCCTCGACCTGGCTTTGGCGGCATCGGGGCTCGACCAGATCACGGTCGCGCATCGGCCGAGGCTCTTGAGCGACAACGGCGCCTCATACATCTCGGCCGAACTCGCCACCTGGCTCGACCGCAAGGGCATGAAGCACGTCCGCGGCGCGCCCTACCATCCCCAGACACAGGGCAAGATCGAGCGCTGGCACCAAACCCTGAAGAACCGCATCCTGCTCGAGAATTACTATCTGCCCGACGACCTCGAGCGGTAGGTCGCGGCCTTCGTCGAGCATTACAACCATGCCCGCTATCACGAGAGCATCGATAATCTCACGCCCGCCGACGTCTACCTCGGCCGCGGGCAGGCCATCCTCACCGAACGCGAAAGGATCAAGCACCAGACGATCCAACAGAGACGCTTGCAGCATCACCTGCAGGCCGCATAACATCAAACCCAGATGAGCCAGAGCCTCCGTTCGTGACAGCCGAAAACAGTCTCAAATCATCTGACGACGGACACTCCGCGTTCGCCTCGGCGTGCAGCTCATCGTTCTCCTAGGCTTTCAAACTCAAGTGAACGGCTGCCCACACAATTCAGACCTGTCGGACGCCATTGCCGATGCTACTCCGGGCTTCACCCCACACAAGTGCACGAACTACTTCGAGGCGGCCGGGTATGACACGGTGTGGAGAGAAAGGATATTTTCCGGGTCAAATTGCCTCATGTGTTTTTTTGCAACTCCGTCTACACCGATCAGTCTTTGGTATAATGACCTAAGATAGATAAATCTGAGGGGATCCACTAGGCTTCTAACCTTAGAGTTCCTAAAAGATGTGATGTGCCTGTGCTGCCCTACTTTCCACGAACTTCCGACATAGTCACTCTGATACACGTTTACAGTTTCCTTAAACGATATTTTCTTGGAAAAACAAACCACGTAATACGCTCCCCGAGTCGGTATCCTATTTCGCTCTCCCAATTCCGCTGGATTGCTGACCAAAAACCAGCGCGAAGGATTGTGGAAATCAACCATCATCACACTGGTTTCCACAAAGCCGTTCTCTGGGCGAAACGCGGAATAGAAGAATTCTGGAGAGAACTGGTAGAGACCGTGGCCTGAAAATCCATTCGCATTTGATATAATTAGAACTGTGCCACCGACTTTCAAAATATAGTTAACATTCAGAAGGTACTGCTTCATGTCAAAAATATGCTCAATTGACCCTATGTCCAGAAAGCAGCTGAATTCACTTTTTAACTCAGAAGGTAAACCGTTATTAAAATCCAAAATGTATGATGAACCTTCATAATCCGAGGCGTCGATGGATGATACGCTATCGGCCCCAAGCCTACTTAGGAGCATCTCAGCGAACTGGCCCTGCGAGAATGTCTCATCGAATGCCAGATCGATGCTGGAGCGTGAAATAATGTAGTCAAATTCTTTTTTGTAGAAATGAACCTCCTGGCGGCCGAGCATGATCACGTCGGTCAAGTCCAGCCGTCTCGATTGCACTCCAAAAACTAAGGCTCGAAGTCCGGTAAGATCAATGCCCATGAAGTCACTCCTCGCAGAGGGTTCACAGTATGAACGACGTTCGTATGAGACTCAAGAAATGACAATGAGGGAGCACGACTAGTTCCTATTGAAAGTAGAATTAATTAACTTTGTCGACCCGCGATTCGGAGCGACAGAGGGGCAAATCCTTTGAGGGCCTATGATGTCGAACGTACTAGCAGTACTTTGGCAGGTTGATTGGAACCGGGTGGAATCGTCACGGATTCGCGTTCCATGATCGGCTGGCGCGGGTGGCGGCGATGTCCTCAGGATATAGTGGCGAGACGATCTGGAGTGGTGGCTTGAGCCCTTTCTGGCGGGGCTTTCGCATCCGACGTGGCGTAGGATGCGTCCGCTCTACATTGCCGGTTTGATCGGGCCAGGTGACCGCAAGAGCGTTCAGCCGATGGCCGCGCGCGCTGATGAGGTCGGCTACGATCAGCTTTATCATTTCGTCGCGGCAGGGGTGTGGGACAACGCTCCGCTCGAGGCGGCCCTTCTGAAAGTAGGCCGATCGCCTGGTGGGTGATCGAGCGGGCTTTCTCGTCATTGATGACACAGCGCTGCCGAAGAAGGGGCAGCACTCGGTCGGGGTCGCGCCGCAATTCGCCTCGGCGCTGGGCAAGACGTACAATCGCCAGTCGCTGGTCTCGGTGACCCTGGCCTCGCGCGAAGTTCCGGTGACGGTGGGGCTACGGCTCTTTCTGCCCGAGACTTGGCGGGTGACCCCGAGCAGATGACGCGAGCACGGGTCCCGAAGGATCGTCAGGTCGCCCTGACAAAGCCGGAGATCGCGCCGCCTCACGTTTCGCGCATGAGGCTGCCCCGGCATTGACCCGCTTCGCCAACTCCTCGCCAATGCCCTTCGTCAACGGCATCAAGGCGGCGCGGGAGAAGATCGTGGCCCGCGCCGACGATGACCGCAGTGAGTTTCTGCGCAAGCGCGGCTTCTCGAAGGCCGAGAAGGCGAAGATCATCGAGACCGTATTGGCCGAGGAAGGGCGCAAACCTGAGAGCCTCTTCGACTTCGTGCAGGGCATCACCGCGGTTGCGCGACAAGACCCACCAGGACGCCCGGCTCGATCTGGAGGCGCGCGCGAAGAAGCTGCTCGACCGGGCAGCCTGACTCCCGGAAAGCCGGAGATGCGGAAAAGCGTGTCTCCGGCTTCGTGCCTTTCCGTCTTTCCTGATCGCCGGTTTCGCGGCTCTGCCCTTCAGAGATGCTATGGGGAGGGACGACGCGCGCTGGTAGCTCTGCGCACGGGGGCTCCCTGAGAGCCTCGGCAAGCTGACGCCTGCAGATGTCCACTTCGGCCGCGGGCAGGCCATCCTCACCGAACGCGAAAGGATCAAGCGCCTGACGATCCAACAGAGACGCTTGCAGCATCACCTGCAGGCCGCATAACATCAAACCCAGATGAGCCAGAGCCTCCGTTCGTGACAGCCGAAAACAGTCTCAAATCATCTGACGACGGACACCCGCTATGGGAGAAGCGTCTGGCGGGCCTGGCCCGCTCGTTCGGGGCCGCGATCGGCGGACCCTCGCGCGATGGGATCGTTATCGCCACCGAGGCCCGGTCCGGCCAAGCCGGACGCGCCTGGAACCTGCCTTCACAATGGCGATTCTCATGGCTCACCCGTAAAGTCGGCGCCCGGGTCGCCCTGCAGGCTTTGTCCTCGATGCGCCTGTTCTAAAAGACCTTGCGTCTCATCCCATCACGATTACCGCCTTGCCAGGAACTCGCTTGCCGGTTTCCAGGTCGCTGATAAGGGCGATGGCCTCGGACAGGGGAGCCGTGCGGCTGATGGGGACAGGAAACTGTCCGGTGACAGCCAAATCGGCGATTTTCTGCAGGATCACCGGGCTCGGCAAACCCCTGATCATCTTGTGCTTCGAAGAAATGATCGACCTGATCAGGTTTCCCACGGTCGGATCGATATCTACCGTGACGCCGGAGCTATTCATCAAGAATTTCTCATCTTGGGCGGTCAGGCTACCATGACAGTCGAATACGATATCGAAGGCGCCCTTCAGGTTTCCAGGCAGCGATTCGTTATAATTCACCACGCGCGCGAGGCCCAGTTTTGCGGCCTCCGCGAGCCATGAGGGGCCTACGCGCACCGTAACGGTGGCTCCAAACGCCTTGGCGATGCAGATAGCCGCCTGTCCGACGCCGCCGGCGGCACCATTTATGAATACGGCTTGGTCGGCCTTCAGTTTACCGGCATCGACAAGGGCTCGCCAGGCGGTGACTCCGACGCTCGGCAGGGCGGCGGCGGCGGGGAAGGACAGCGCGGCGGCTTTTTGATCACCAGGTTTGAGGTGGTGATCAATGCTTCAGCGAAAGCGCCAGACACATTCATCGGCGCCGTACCCATCACCTCGTCGCCCGGAGCAAAGTCGGCCACGCCGGGGCCGATCGTTTCGATGACGCCAGAAAAGTCGAGGCCCATGGCCCGGGGGAAGTGCCCGCCCATCATGATTTTCATGAAGCCTTGCCGCAGCTTCCAATCCAGAGGATTGATCGAGGCTGCCTTTACACGGACCAGAATTTCGCGCTTGCCTGGGACCGGGAGTTGAAACGACTCCAAGTGCATAACCCCCGGTCCGCCGTATTTATGATATTGAATTCGAAGCATACTATCCTCCTATTGAGACGACCATCACGACCCTCGGATTTTGAATTTCTGGCGCGCGGATCCCGGCTGCACCCGCCTTTGCGGGGCCGGGTAAAAGCGACGCGTGGCCTGCAAGGCCGAGAATGGAGCGGCTTCCGTTAGGGAATGAGAGACCGCTCCGAGGGCGACGCGGTCATGATGCAAGCCCTTCGTCGGCCAGCGCTTTGGCGACCGAAGGCTGGCTCTTCATCCGCGCACGGTAGTCGCCTAACCGCTCCGACACCGTGATCCTCTTGGCCGCCGCCCACGTCAGCATGACGAACAGGTAGGTGTCGGCGATGGTCATCTGCTCGCCGACCAGGAACGACGCATCGCCAAGCTGTCGATCGATCGTTCCGAAGCGCCTCACCAGCGCCTGTCCGGCCGTGTCCTTCTCCACCTGCGATGTTTCAGGTCGGAAGAAAGGTTTGAAGTTGCCGTGGATCTCGCTCGTCATGAAGGCCATCGCCTCCAGGGCGCGCCAGCGATCAAGGCCGTTTTTGGCGAGAAGCTTGCCCGAGCGGTCGCGATATAGGCAAGGATGGCGAGGTTCTCGGTCAGGATCGTTCCATCACCCAGATCCAGCGCCGGAACGTATCGCTTGGCGTTGATGGCGATGAAGTCCTGTCCATCCTGGGTCTGCCAATCCCGCCCCACCTTGTTGAGCTGGTAGGACATTCCCACCTCGATAAAGGGCGATATGACAGGCTTGGCTGCAGGCGCGGGGTACGTAGTAGAGGATCATGACAGATTCCACTTGCTAGTCTATATTATCGACCAACACTATATGTGACTACAAATACCGCGCAAGAACGCATAATTTCAGGACTAAGTCAGATGGATGTGTCCTCGCTGCCCGACGCCCACGTCGATTGCCGACGGGTCAGTGAAATCCGCAGCCGCGTCGGGGACAAATGGACGATGCAGGTGGTGGTCTCGCTTCGTGACCAGCCTCGGCGGTTCAAAGACCTCAAACGCCAGGTTGAAGGTATTTCGCAGCAGATGCTGACGCGGACGCTCAAGATGCTCGAGCGTGATGGGATGGTAGAGCGCAGGGTCCGCGGCACGACGCCGCCGCAAGTGGAGTACGCCCTGACCGCTCTCGAGCTTTCCCTGTCGGAGCCCGTCCGGCAGCTAGCGCAATGGGCGCTCGCGCACCTCGAAGCCGTGGATGAAAACCGGTTGCGATACGACGCGAAGTGCTGACGCGGCTTGGCGGACTTGATGGTCGCTTCCGGTTCCTCCAGAGCCGCCAGTTGATTGCGACCCGATGTCATGGTCTTTCCGGCACCATTCCCACCATTCGTCGGCGCGCGCAAATCCTGTGGCTTGCCAAGCATCGATTACGCGGGCGCCAAACACTATCGCTTGGAATCTGTGGAATTATCGGTGTCCGCGAGCTTGCCGCTGAAGAGACCGTCGAACGGCCGGATTGGAGAGATCGGCGGCGGCCTTCGGCGAGACGCGACGCTGGCTTACGAAAAGCTGCTGCTTGAACTCCCAGATCATATCCCGGGCGGTCGGAATGCCCGCGGCGGCGGAAGCACCCGCACCGAGGAGCCACATGAGACCGCCCGTTCGCATAGAAAACCGGCGAGCGAAGTCATCGGCGGCAACGGTAGGATAGGGCTTGACGGTCATCGCGCGTCCCAGACTTGCCGCCAGGCCGCGAACTCCGAAGGGCGGACCCGATAGCGGGCGAAATTGCCTTCGTGCAGACCCGCAAGTTCGGCTTCGACGATCTCGATGAATCGTTGGCGGTCGTCTGGGTCGATTTCTTTCCTTGACCAGCCGGCTATTCGCGCAGCGGCGTCCTTGCGATTGACCCGCTCCCGGATGAGGCCGGCGATCAGCGCTCGAAATTGATCTCGATAGCGAAGCCGGAAGGGATCGGGTTCGCCAAGGGATTGGCGAACGGCGGCGTAGCGAGCGGCCGAACGCTCATAGGCCCAGATGAAGACGTCCTTGAGAAGGTCAATTTTGTTCAGCTCATAGACGCCGAGCACGGCTTCCTTATAGGTCTGCCGGGGCACATCGGCGAACGACAGCGGCGACAAATTACCCTTGATGAGGGGGATATTCGCGGCAAGGCGCGACACCCGTTTGTTCACGTCGTCGAAGGGCTGAAGGTAAGGAAGCTGCACCATCACGAAGAATGCTTGCTCGAAGGGATCGGCGATCGCGGCAGCGGTTGCCAGGATCTGATCGAAGCTCTCCTCAATGAGCTGCGGCACTTCCAGCGGATGGAAGGCGGAGCGTTCGATGCCGACGGCGATATAACGTAACCTGCCGGCCGCTGTGGGATCGGCGAGCAGATTGTTGGCGAGAAGCGCGTGGAGATTGAGGACGGTGTAGCGGTTGAAGCCGATCTCGTCGGCGGCGCCGACCAGGAACTCGATCGCGTCCTTGTGGTTCAGGATCATCTGCGCCTCAAGATGCGCGCGGCCAACGGCCTCTTCGCCCAGCTCGATGAGGCGTTTGGTGTCGAGGAGCGAGTAAGTGTTGCCTTCGAGACGGCTCGAATTCCAGGCGAGATCGATCAACAGCCTGCTGAGGATCTGCTTGGCGTAGGTGCCCGCGGGCTGTTCGGCGATCTGCGGGCGGCCAACGGCCGCCAGATGCGTGCGGTCCTGTTCGGTCAGGTAGAAGGAAGCGTTCGGCCGATAGCGGTCGAGAAATTTTCGGTCGTAGCCGACCGGCTTGCGGGCCTCCGGCGCTTGACGGACGTAATCGCGGATCGCTGTCCCTGCTTCAGAGAGCGGAATGACGGGTTCGTCGGCATCTTCCCGCACGGCCGCGACCTTGGGCGCATCGGGCACCCGGTATCTCGCCCAACGCCCTTCGCCATCCATGATGAGGCGATTTCGGGTGACAAGGTGTTTGAGGCGATATTGGAGAGTGCGCGGCGGGACGGGAGTTGCTAAGGCGAGCAGAATCTCCGGCGCCGACGCGCCGTTAGGGTTGCGCCGCACGGCATCTTCGATCGCTGCCAGTGCTATCTCTGGGATCTGGTTCGTCAAGGCGGCCTTTCCTGCGCGTAGAATCTAGGCGCAAGAATGACGGACGTAGGCGCAAGAATCAAGGCTAGGCGCAGGAATGGCGTATAGGCGCAATGATAGTTGCGCCTATACGTGGTTAGGCCCTTGGCCTTTGTCTCGAACGGCTTGAGGAAGTTGGCCTTGATCCCGTCCGGTTTCAGGCGTGCCTTCACGAGTGCTGCTTCGCAGCGCTCCCGTAACGCATCCGATTTTCCGGGACTGGACACCAGTTCGAGCAGAGCCCCCACCAATTCGTGATCTCATCGAGACGCAGGGCGAAACTGCCGGCCGGCGTCGCTTTCGGATCGGCAACAGCTTCCGGCAGCGCCGAGACCCGCAGCGCCCCGCGCCCAGGATAGGCGTTCTTAAACCAATGCTCGGCCTCAAGGAGCTGGGCATGGTCCTTCTTGTAAAGCGGATTGTCCTGGTCCTTTTCGCTCTTCGCTTCGATAACGAAATCGAATGTGCTGTCAGTTCGCCAGAGAACATCAGGACCGACGCCATGGATTTTCTCAGGGCGGTCCGCCTCGAAGCCAAGGAATGCGCCGCGGTTAGCAAGCGCTTCCTCGTAGCGGCCGGCCGAGGCCTCCGGTACTAGCTCGGCTACCACCTCGTCGAATTCGGCGATCATGGCACCGCGTTGATCGTACTCGAGCATGCGGCTGACGATCGCTGCCGACTGCCTGCCCGGGAGGGGACGCAGCACGTAGGCAGGCCTGACCTTCGGCGGCCGCAGGACGGCACGCGCCGGACGACCTCCGCACCCGAGCGGAGACCGCCGGGATCGAAGCGCTGCGGCTGACACCGACGCTGGGTGATTTCAACGAGGACCTGGTCAAGCTCGGCGCGATCGAACTTTCGACGAGCCTGCGGGTCCAGCTCGCTCTGGAGGACGTAGCACGCTTCGTGGCGGGCAAGCTGACCCTCGCCTAGGCCGTTTGAGCTTAGGGCAACGCAAGGTCGAAGCGAGGTGGTATTCGCCAGTGAGCGATCCGCCGAAGAGCGCGGCGCCCATGGCCTTCTAGGGGGCGATCGGACCGGAGCCCGGCCGGGCACGCAACGGCTGCGGTCGACTTTCTTCCCCGGCGCTGCGCACCTCCTCGCGAGGCAAGAAAGCCGTCCTCCGCCGTCCTCCGCTGCGCTTCGGCCGCCGCAAGTCCACCCCACGAAGCTTGCTTCGTGGGGACCCCGGATGCGCGCGGCGGTGCAGGCCCGTCCCGCCCCGGTCAGGTGATCGCCACGAAGGCCGCGATGGGCGCGGCCGACCGGCAGAGGATCACCCCGATGGCGACCGACCGCGACCCTTCTAGCTTCGAGCCCCCGCACGCTTCGTCCCCGACCGCCCAAATCGTCAGTCGGCTCGAGCTGCACGGTTATCAGCCGTCTCCCGACGAGCCGGACCCGCGACCCGCGCCCGAGGACAGCCGCATTGAGATGGCAGTGGACGAGATTTTCGAGGTCATCGGAGCCACGTTGACGGACACGCGCTCCGAACCCGACATGGCCGATCTCCTCTGGGGCGTCGCCAACGTATTCCACCGCGCAGCCGACCGGATTCAACGCCTCCTCGACGACAACGAGGAAGCCCAGAAGCGCAGCCAGCGCGAGCAGGACGGCTCGGAGATCAAGTCGGTCGAGCTCGAACGCCTCCTCGGCCAGGGACAGGTGCTGATCGACCGGAGGGACAGCCTTGAAACCTTCCGCGACCACGCCGCCGAAGCCTACGGGCGGCACACCGGCAGCGCATGGCGGCCCCGCTCTGGATCGCAGGTCACCCGGCGGACGCTCACGGCCACGCTGATTGACAGCCGCGATTTTCTCATGTCCAGACGCTGGGCCGAGACCCAGGTTCTGATGCCCGCGGGCCAGCGCATCGCCTTCACGGGCGGGATGGACTGCAACGATCACCAGCGTATCTGGGCGGCGCTCGACCGGGTCCACGCCAAGCACCCCGCAATGGTCCTGCTGCACGGGGGCGGCCCGAAGGGCGCCGAACTGATCGCATCCAAGTGGGCCGACCATCGCAAGGGGTGGCGCAGATCGCCTTCAGACCCGACTGGACCCGCCACACCAAGGCGGCGCCGTTCAAGCGTAACGACATCCTCCTGGAGACGCTGCCGATCGGTGTCGTGGTGTTCCCCGGCTCGGGGATCTCCGAGAACCTGGCCGACAAGGCCAGGAGGCTCGGCATCCCACTATTCGACTTCCGCAAGGGAGGCTGCGGGTGACCGCAGTTTCCGCCCCGCCTGGTCAGTAGTGAACGAAACGGCCCTCAGGCGGGAGCTACTGGCATATCGGCAGCCCTGGTCTGGTCGGGTCGCCGCCCTGTACCGTCGCACTCGACTGTTCTTAGGCAATAAGTCGCGCGAATTCTATGGTGTCACGTGGCCGACAACGGAACGACGGCTTACCGGACCACGGGCTCACTCTGCACCATTTCACGGGCGAAATTTGGCCGATACCGTCCGGCTGCTCAGGGTAAGCAACGTGGACGAGCAGACCCGTTTGTTAGCCGTTCTCGAATGCGGCTCCGAAAAGCGATTGCGGATCGCACGTTGGACAAAGCTAATCCAAAAGGAACCATTTCAGGAGAAGGGCAAGCCCCGCGCGTCGTCGCGTCTTCATCGAGCAGTTTAACGAAAATTGACCTTCTCCGAGCGTCGCAGATGTGCGGCACTCCAACAATTTGCGCATGGAACACGGCCCAGGCATTTGGCGCCTTTACATAGCCGTCGGCAGCTCGCCCAAAGCAGTCAACCCCGCTTCGGGCGTCAATGCGGCCCCGACTGGGCCGTCACCCGGACGGTGGCGCAAGGTTGGTCTCAGGCAATTCGGTGACTTGCTCCAGGCCCGTCCACCGCTCGGCGTAATGGGAGGCAAAAGCCACGTAGAGTGCCGACCATTTCGGCTCGGCGCGTTCTGAAAGGGCGCGCGCGGCACGTTCGGCATCGCGGAACTGCCCGGCCCGCCCGGCCATCAGCATGTCGTCGTGCTGGGCGGCGTGGCCCCTGAAGGGGTCCGAAACCGCATGGTCCTCGTCGCCGAACAATGCGAACAATCGGGTGGTCGCGGAACGTCCTTTGACCTTGACGGCGTCGACCTCGAGCCAAGCGAAGCCTGGCGTACGATCGACCACGCTGTCGGTTGCCAAGAGGTCCACCCCGTAGACTTTGGTCAGGGCTTCGAGGCGCGCCGCGACGTTCATCGGGTCGCCGAGCGCCGAGTAATCGAAGCGCAGGACCGATCCCATGTTGCCGACGCTGCACGCCCCGAAATTGAGGCCGATGCCAATACGCACGCCGCGCACGACCCCCTCCAGGTCTTGGCCGAGCTCGTCCTGCGCGGCGTTGAAGCGTTCCAGCGCGACGCGCATCGCCAGCGCGGCCTCGACGGCACGGCGCGTGTGGTCGGGCACGTCCAGCGGCGCGTTCCAGAACGCCACGATGGCGTCGCCGATGTATTTGTCGATCGTTCCGTCGTGTAGCAGGATCGCGTCGGTCATGGGCGTGAGGTAAAGGTTCAGGAAATGGGCTACCTGGCGCGCGGTCAGCCCCTCTGAGATCGTCGAGAAGCTGCGAACGTCGGAAAACAGGATCGTCAAGTCGCGGGTCTCACCGCTGAGGTCGAGCATCCGGGGATTTGCAGCGATGCGTGCCACCACGACGGGCGACACGTATTTGCCGAAGGCCCGTCGTACCTGCCGCTCCGCCTGCAGACCCTGCTCCCAAAGGAGCGAGGCTCCGAACAAATACGCGGCCCCAATCACGACACAGGGGAATGTCGGGTCGATCAGCAGGCTGTAGCGGCTGAAGGCCGACCAGGAGCCGACCGCGATCGCCGTCATGGCGGCGAGCGTAAGGAGCGCCGCAAGGGCCGGCGCCAACCGGGTCAGCGTCGTGGCGAGCAGCGTCAAAAACAGCAGCGTCGTCAGCATTTCCAGGCCCAACGCCCAATCGGGCCGGGACAGGAGTTGGCCGGAAAGCAGCTGCTCGACGACCTCGGCCTGGATCTCGACCCCCGGCACAACTGGATCTAATGGGGTGGAGCGCACGTCGCCGAGGCCGAGAGCCGGCGTGCCGACCAGGATCACCCGTCCGCTGATCTGCTCGGCCGACACGGTGCCGGCCAAGAGATCGGCGGCCGAAATGTACCGCTCGTTGGAGCTGTGCGTGTAGCGCGGCCGAATGCTGCCGTCGGCCCCGGTCGCGACCTCCACATCGCCGACCTTGACGGCGTTAAGTCCCGTCCGCCTCCCAAAGGCAGAGGTGCCGCTGGCGTTCGAGCCGCGCAGCACGTAGCTCGATGCGCCTTGAGCGATGCGAAGCGCCTCCAAGGCGAGCGAAGGCACGACAGAGTCGTTGTAGCGGACCAGCAGCGGGACGCGACGGACGATCTGGTCGCGGTCGGGCAACCAATTGGTGGCTCCCAGCCCGCGCGCGGCATCCCGCAGCACCGGGATCGGCAGGACCATGGATGCGAACCGCGGCAGGAAGTCCTCGGAGGGATCGCCGGCAGTTACGATGCCGGCTTTGGTGGGCCAGGTCGAGGCTTGTGCCTTGTCCATCGAAGCCGTCACGCCGAGCACGACCGGAGCGGCCGCGATCGACCCCGCAAAACGCGCGTCGTTCGACGGCGTGTTTGCGAGACTCCGGCGAAGCTCGGTGGCCAGGGCACCGTCGGGCAGTTCATCGAGCACGCTTTCCAGGCTGACCCGGTCGGCCTCGGCGAAGATCACGTCGAACGCGACCGCGGCCGCCCCGAGCCCCTGGAGCTTGTCGACCATGTCGGCGAGACGCGAGCGTGGCCAGGGCCACTGGCCGAGGCTTTTCAGGCTGCGTTCGTCGATGGAAACGATCCGCACCGGGCTCGTCACCTCGTACGGGGGCGTGTCGAAGCGCTGGTAGACGTCGAACGCGTAATTGCGCAGAGCGTCGAGCCAGGGCGGTTGCCCCCAAAACAAGATGAAGGTCAACCCATAGACTAGCGCGAAAAGCAGCGCGAAAGTTCGGTGCTTCCTCAAGTCGGGCGGCCTCGCGTGGTCAGCCCCGGGGCGGGTTAGGCATCGCGGCCCGGCCAAGTGCCGAGCATACCGTCTGTACTTCAACCGGCGAGCCTCGCCTGTTGTATAATGATCACATGCTCGCCGTTTCGAGATTAAATTGGCGCAACGCAGGCAAATGCGCTGGAACGTCGACCAATTCGGCGGCACAAAGAAGCGACATTTACAAGATTTAATTGTTGGGCGCGCGTCGCGCCGCGAAGATTTGGTGACGGCCATGAATAGTGGTGGGCAGCGAACTTCATGGGCCCGCCTCACGGGGCTCGACCGGATTGCGGCGGCTTGCGTCTTGTTGATCGCCCAGGGTTCGATTGAGATATCCGCCGCCATGGCGGCCGAACGGATCGGCAAGACCGCCGTGACCCGCAACGTCGTCGAGCAGGTTGCAACCTCGCCGTCGGCCATCCAGGTCGGCGACGATGTTTTCGCCAACGAAAGCGTGCGGACAGGCGGCGATAGCGCGGCCAAATTCGTCTTCTCGGACGAGACAAATCTCGCACTTGGCGCGACATCGACCGTGAAGCTCGATCGCTTCGTCTACAAGGGCGACACGAGTTACCTGAAGGCGGCCGTCAATTTCACCGCCGGGGCCTTCCGCTTCACGACCGGCGGTTCGGAAAAGGGCGCCTACCAGCTCAAGACCAGCACGGCGACCATCGGCGTACGCGGCACGGTGTTCGACGTCCGCGTGGAAGGCGGCGAAAGCACGGTCACGCTCGTCGAGGGCGCGATCGATGTTTGTCCGCGCAAGGAGTTCGACGGCGATCCGCGCAAGCTGAGCAAGGCACAACTGAAAGCGTTCCACTGTGTCGAACTCGACAAGCCGGGCGCAACGGCGGTCGTGACCTCACGGCGCGCAAGCCTCAAGAGCACCCCCTTCTCATTTGCGAGCGCCGCCGGATGCGACGGCGGTCTTTGCACTGCGACGACGACGGCCGAACTCGCACAGCCGGCCAGCGGTGGCCTGATGTGCTACATGAAGCAGGAATAAGACGGCAAACAAGACAGCAACGGCGCCTTTTATTTCGTCGCCGATGGCAACTGATGCTTACCGAGTAACCGGGTTTTGAAAGTGATCTTTAGATCATCCCTCTCGCTTGTGCCTGTCGCCATGCTGCTGACCGCGGCGCTGGTGCGACCGGGCGCGGCCCAGGTGGCGCCCTCGGGCGCCGTGATCGATCTTGGGACGGGCACTCCCTCGACGGTTAACACTTATACGCAATATTCGACCATCGTTACCGCACAGTCGTCAGGTTCATACTATACCCTGTTTGCGTTTCGCGAGGTTCCTGCCTATTTCCGCTTCGACGATGCTTCTGTCACCGCAGTCGGATCCAACACCAACCTTCTGACCAACCCTGGCTTCGAAGGGGGGACGACGCCCAACACGGCCGCTCCGGGGCTGGTCGTGCCGAACGGCTGGGGTGTCGTCTACCAGACCGGCACGCCGCCGGGCGCCGCCGGCACGGTGGATAGCCGGACGCCTCATAGGGGATCCTACGTCTGGGACGATGGTTCGGTGCAAAGCTTCGATGGTATCTACCAGACCATCAACGCGACTGCGGGCCAGCGATATCTGATTTCATTCTACTTGAGCGCCGACAACCCGTTTCAGACTCCCACGATCGAGACCGCGGCCTACTTCGGCCCGTGCAATTCAAGCAACGGCTCATGTGCGACCGCGTTCGGCAACGGCTTCGTGATCCTGCAGCCGGCGGCTTCCGGCATCGACACCACTCACGGCGATATCGCGCCCAACATCTTCAGCCTCGGTTCCACCGCCGCGCAGGCCGGCTCCGTGGTCTTTCAAGGTGGCACCCTGAGGTTGGTCGGAGGATCCTTTCCCGGCAATATCATTACTGCCCCCGTGACGATCAGCGCCGCCAACGGCACGGTCGACACCTCGCCGGCCAGCGGCGGCTTTTCCGGCGTCGTGTCGGGGCCGGGATCGCTCACCATCATCGGCGGCAACACGTTCAGCCTGACCGGCGCTAACACCTATTCGGGCGGGACGGCGCTCAATGCCGGCACGCTAGCGGTTGGCAACAACAGCGCTCTCGGCACTGGCGGGCTGACCTTCGGGGGCGGCACGTTGCAGGCCGCAACCAGCGGCCTGACGCTCGGCAACGCGGCAGTCCTCGCCAGCAACGGCGCGATCGATACACAAGGGTTTGGCCTGACCTATGCGGGGACGATCTCCGGCCCGGGCCAACTGACAAAAGCCGGCGCCGGGGCGCTCGCACTGACCGGCGCTAACACCTATTCGGGCGGGACGGCGCTCAATGCCGGCACGCTAG